>JBIKMU010000033.1:0-35798 GCA_044359075.1 Cyanobium sp.
GGACCGCGGCGCCAGGAGTTGTGGGTCAGTAGCAGGCCATGGCCCACCAAGGCGGCGGTCAGGGCGAGCCCCAGGGGAGCGGCGGCTGGAAAGCCGCCGCGCAGGGTCTTCAACGATGGCAAGGACCGCTGGGGGCGGGGGAGGGTCATGGCAATTGAAGTTCCAGGTCGATTCCGTTGTTTTCCAGACGGGATACCAGTTGTTGCACGACACCCCAGGGGACGCCGGCGTCGGGAATCAGTCGCAGCACCGGGGCGGTGGCCAGGGTCCCCGGGGCTTGGGCCCGCCTGAGCAGGGGACCCAGATCCCGGGGGCGAATCGGTTGATTCCAGACCCTCAGTTGCCCTTGGGAATCGAGATGGATAGCGATGACACCATCGAGGGCCACCCGTTGGGCCAAGCGCTGGGGAATAACCACCAGGGCCAGGCAAGTGGCACAGAGGGCAATGGAGACCAACCCCATGGCGACGGAATCGAGCCAAAGGGCCGGTCTCATCAGGAAGGCCCCCCCTCAGGCAGATCGAGCAAAACCGGATTGGGGGAGAGACTGCGCAGCCATTGCAGCGACCGCTTCACTTCGCCCATTGACAGGGAAGCGGAAGGGAGAAAGTGCTGCAACCCCTGTTCACCGTCCAGGCGCAAGCGATTGGCGAGGTCCGAGCGGCTGATGGGATCTCCATCGACGAACCAACGATCTCCAGGAGCTTCGACAATCCAGTGGGGACTGCCGAGGGGTGATGCTGCGAGGGGGGGCTGGGATTTCGGCACAGTCCTGGTGACCAGAAGGGGCAAAGAGGCCACTGCACCACAGACCAGCAGTGTGAGAGCCACTAACGAAGGCACGGCATAGTTCATGGCTTCGTTGGTTGAGCCCGCAAGCGCAGGCGACGGCGCAATCCATCCAATTGCCATTGGCGGATGCCCTGGTTGGCGAACAGGCTGCTGGTGGCGATCAGACTGATGATCAAACCAAGGGCGGTACTCAACAACACCTGGCCGTAGTTATCCAGATTTGCCCCAGCAGGGAGCACCAGTTGGGGGCCGAGACTGGCCAAGACCCGCATCAGACCGATCACGGTTCCGACCAGACCGAGCAGGGGACCAAGCACTCCGGCTGCCTGGAGAAGGGGCTCCCCGAAAGCCATCTGGGAATTCCACTCCAGCAGCTGGGTTTCAATCGCATCAGGACTTTCAGCTATGGCCTGTTCCCAGCGGTTTTGACGCTGGCGGCGCTGGCGCCACCACTGCAGCCAATAGCGAAAGCGATCGAAACTGACGGTGACGACCGCGATCGAGAGCAGCAATAGCAACAAAGAGATGGGGCCGTCTCCGCCTGCTGCGGGCAGTCCCGCCAAAGGAGCAATCGCCGAATTAGGGGCGGCGGAGATTGGAACAGCCAACCTGAATCAAGGTATTTAGACGCATGGTATGGGAGCCAACCTGCTTGGCGATGTCGGCTGATCACTTGACAAGCCCTGGCCGCCATGTACCGATCTGACCTTCCCACTCCCTGATTAGGCTCTCCCTAAACGGGGATTTCCTGAGCCCCAAGAGTGATTCCATGAGTGCCACCCAAGGCAACGAGCCCCTCAGCACCAGTGCGAGTGCGATCTACACCGATAACAGCCAGACCATTGGTCGCACTCCCCTCGTTCGGCTCAACCGGGTCACCGAAGGGTGTGGCGCCACTGTTCTGGCCAAGATCGAAGGCCGAAATCCGGCCTATTCCGTTAAGTGCCGCATTGGCGCCGCCATGATCTGGCAGGCCGAGCGAGATGGACTACTCGGACCTGGAAAAGAATTGATTGAGCCCACCAGTGGCAACACAGGCATCGCCCTGGCCTTTGTGGCTGCCTCCCGAGGCCTGCCCCTGACGCTGACCATGCCTGAAACCATGAGCCTGGAGCGCCGCAAGCTGCTCACGGCCTATGGGGCCAAGTTGGTGTTGACGGAAGGAAAGCTGGGGATGGGAGGTGCCATAGCTGCCGCCCGGGATCTGGCCGAGACGGCGCCCGATCGTTACGTAATGCTGCAGCAGTTCGTCAATCCCGCTAATCCCCAGATTCACCACGACACTACCGGCCCGGAACTCTGGACCGACACCCGGGGTCAGATTGATGTCCTGGTGGCGGGAGTCGGCACTGGCGGCACAATTACAGGGGTCAGCCGCTACATCAAACGCACCCTCCAAAAACCCCTGATCTCGGTGGCTGTCGAACCCACCAACAGTCCTGTGATCTCCCAGACCCTCTCGGGGCAACCCTTGCAGCCCAAGCCCCACAAGATTCAGGGAATCGGTGCTGGTTTTGTTCCTGAGAACCTCGACCTCACGTTGGTGGATCGGGTCGAGACCGTGGCCGATGAAGAGGCCGTTGGGATGGCGCGCCGTCTAATTCGGGAAGAGGGCATCTTGGCAGGTATCTCCTGCGGCGCCGCCACCGTGGCGGCCCTGCGGTTGGCGCGGGAAGAGGCTTTTCGCCAGAGCACCATCGTGGTGGTGCTGCCTGATTCCGGTGAGCGTTACCTGAGTTCGGTTCTCTTTGAAGGGGTCTTCAACGAGAAAGGGCTGGCGGTGGTGTGAGACCCATGCTCAGGTCATCGTGACAAACTCCTCGGCCACGGTGGGGTGCAGCGCCATGGTGCGGTCGAAGTCCGCCTTGGTAGCCCCCATGCCTAGGGCAATCGCCGCCATTTGGATGATCTCGGCGCTGTGCTCGCCCACCATGTGGCAACCCAGGACCCGCTGATCGGGGCGGTGGACGACCAGTTTGAGCAGGGTGCGGGGTCCTCTCTGGGGCAGGGCCTGGGCCATGGCCCGAAAACGGGCCCGGTGCACCGCAATGAAGTTGCTGCCAAAGCGTTCGATCGCCTCCTCTTCGCTGAGGCCCACCGTGGCTAGCTCTGGCTGGCTGAATACGGCCTTGGCCACCAGGTCGTGGTTGACGCGTCTGGGTTTGTCGCCATAAATGGTATCGGCAAAAGCCCGGCCCTCATCTATCGCCACCGGGGTCAGATTTACCCGGTCGGTTACATCGCCAATGGCATAAATGTGGGGGATGGAGGTGGCCTGATCCCGATCAACCAGGATGTGGTCGTCGGCGACGGCCACTCCAGCAGCCTCCAGGTCCAGTCCTTGCAGGAAAGGTCTGCGACCTGTTGCCAGCAACACCCCCCCACAGGTCAGGCCCTCACCGCTTCGGGTGCGCACCGTCAGGGCCCCTGGCTCCCCCTCGATGGCGATGGGCTGCTGCTGGAAGTGCAGCTCCAGTCCATTGGCCAGCATTCCTTCCTGCACAACCTCCACGGCTTCGCGATCGAAACCCTTGAGCAGCTGGTTCCCCCTTACCAGCTGACACACCTGCACCCCCAGCCCCAGCAAAATGCCGGCCAGTTCACAGGCAATGAAGCCTGCCCCCACGATCACCACCCGTTGGGGGAGGGCCTCAAGCAGAAAGAAGTCGTCGCTGACCCAGGCCAGCTCAAGCCCTGGAATCGAGGGTCGCTGGGGCCGGCCGCCGACGGCGATCAGCAGCCGCTCCGCCTGCAGGGTGCGGGCCGGTTGCCCACTGGCAGTTACAACCACACTGTGGGCATCGCTCAGGCGAGCCCAACCTTCCACAAGGCTGACACCGGCCTTGATCAGGCCCTGCCTGTGGATTCCTTCGAGACGCTTGACTTCGTCCCGCACCCGTTGGAGCAGCACCCCGCCCTGGGGTATTGGTGTGGAGAGTTGCCAGCCGTAGGCCCTGGCATCCTCGGCCAGGTGCCCGAAGGCGGAGCCGTAAACCAGCAGCTTTTTGGGAACACACCCCCGGATCACGCAGGTGCCGCCGACCCGATCCCCCTCGACGATGGCCACCCGGGCGCCATAACTGGCCGCCCGTTTGGCGGCGGCGAGACCGCCGGAACCAGCACCAATGACGAGTAGATCGAAGCAATCGTCCATGACTCAGCGGGCAGTTCCTTGGGCAACTTAGGTGGCTTGGTCGAAGCAAGGCAGCATGAAAAAACCCTTCGCCGCAGCGAAGGGTTGGGTCACCCCACCAGTTTGTTGTGGGGATCGTTGGGGCTGGATCGCGTTGAACAGGGGTTAGGGGTTAGAGGGCGGTGGCGTCCCTGTCACCGGTACGGATCCTGATGGCCGTTTCCACGGGACTGACGAAGATCTTGCCGTCGCCAATCTCACCGGTACGGGCCGCATCACCGATGGCGGTAATAGTTGCTTCCACCTTGTCATCAGGAACAACCACCATCAGTTTTGCCTTGGGCAGAAACTCAACGGTGTATTCGGTGCCGCGATAACGCTCTACTTGTCCTTTCTGTCGACCGAAACCGCGGGCGTCGTTGACGGTCATGCCAATCACATCGATGGCCACCAGGGCCCGTTTGATGGCGTCCACCTTTGTGGGGCGCACAAGTGCCGTGATCATTTTCATAATGGTGATTGGCTCAGTTGGTCATGGGGTCGTAAGCCTCTTCGCCGTGGGCCACGAAGTCGAGTCCGCGATCTTCAGATTCAGCAGAAACACGAAGTTTCATAAACAGGCCCAGGAACCAAAGGATCAGTGCCGTGCCAAGGGCAACAAAGCCGTAGGTGAACAGCACGGCCTTTAACTGGGCCACGAACAGGGCAGCATTGCCCCCCTCCTCCATAATCTTGGCAGAAAGGGGGAAATAGTCGGCAGGCACTAGCGTTTTCACAGCAAGCAGGCCGGTTAGCAGCGCTCCAACCGTTCCACCGACGCCATGGACCATGAAGGTGTCCAGGGAATCATCAAATTGAACTGCAGCTTTGATGCGTACGGCAATCGTGCAGGCCAAAGCGCTGAGAGCCCCAATCAAAATAGATGCGCCCACATAGACGAATCCGGCGGCGGGAGTGATACCCACCAAGCCTGCTACGGCTCCTGTGGCCGCGCCGACAGCAGTGGGTTTGCCGTCTTTGAACCACTCAATCAGGCACCAAGTGAGCATGCCCGCCGATGCGGCCGTGGTGGTGGTCAAGAAGGGATAACCAGCGGTTTTGGAGGCAAACATGCTGGCGCCGTTGAAACCGAACCAGCCGAACCACAGCAGCCCGGCGCCGAGCAGAATGAAAGGAACGTTGTGAGGGGGGCGCTTGTTGCTGGGCCAAGTGGTGCGGGGACCAAGGATGGCTGCTGCCACAAGGGCGGCCACCCCGGAAGCGATGTGAACGACGGTTCCCCCGGCGAAGTCGATCGCGCCGATCGTGCCGAAGGGTCCAAGAAAGCCACCACCCCAGACCATTTTGGTCATGGGGGAGTAGATCAAGAGGCTCCAAAGCAAACAAAACCAGAACCAGGCTTTGAAGCTGATTCTTTCCACCAAAGCACCGGAGATTAAGGCCGGAGTAATGATGGCAAACATGCCCTGGAAAAGGGCAAAAGAGCTGCTAGAAATAGCAAATCCGTCGGCCAGTGGTGCATCTCCGTACTCGCCACCGACCCCATTGAGCCACATGGCTTCGAGGCCACCGATGAAGGGACTTTTGAAACCGGTGCCAAAGGCCAGGCTGTAACCAATCACCACCCAGAGAACGCCGATGAGTCCCATGAGAAAGAAACTCATCATCATGGTGTTCAGCACATTCTTCGAACGGGTAAAACCGCCATAGAAGAAAGCGAGACCAGGGGTCATCAGCAACACCAAGGCTGAGCCGAACAGCATCAACAGGGTGTCGGCTCCGTCGGTCGGCATCTTGGTCAGGGCGGCATGGGCCGAACCTGCCATCAGGGGTAGGAGTCCGGCTCCAGTCGCCATCAGGCCCATGCCGTATCGACGCAGTTGCTGTTGCTGGACTCCAGCAAAAAGATTGACTCTCAAGCGGTTGAAGGTCTCAATGGTCGAGACTCCTTGGCCCGATCGAAAACGCGGTGGCATGAAAGACCAACGTCTGCGAAGTTCCAAGCAACAGTGACCTTCAAGGGGTGGGTTTAGATGTAGCAACCGAAACCAAAGCTTTGCCAAGCTGCAAAAGCATCCAGATTGGCTGCCAGGTCTGTCGGTGACACTCGCAACGCCTGCCAGCTTGCTTGCGCCACCATGAAGGCTCCCCTAGATCAGCGGCATGGGATCCCTACGGGCCAACCCCCTCAGTTGGAAGGACCTCGAGCGCCTGGCACCCAGGCGGCCAGACCTTGTCAATGGACCAACCAATCCCCAGGCCCGCTTGCGGCTGTTTGGGCAGGACGAGGCGACGGTGCGGGTGACCTTGTACCGGGACCACCATGCCTGGTGTCCCTACTGCCAAAAGGTGTGGCTTTGGCTGGAGGAGAAGCGGGTTCCTTACCGCATACGCAAGGTGACGATGGTTTGTTACGGCGAAAAAGAGTCCTGGTACAGGCGGCTGGTGCCTTCTGGCTATCTGCCCGCCCTCGAACTCGATGGCCGCCTGATCACGGAGAGCGACCGCATTTTGGAGGCCCTGGAGGAGGCTTTTGGTCCTCTGGGGGCTCCGATGGGCGACCCCCAAGGGCTTGCTCTGAGGCGGCTGGAGCGGCGTCTTTTTGCCAGCTGGTGCGAATGGCTCTGTCGCCATGGACTCACGAGTGGCCAGGAGGATCGGGCGGTCCAGGCCTTTAAAACCATGGCGGGACGCCTGGAGGAGGCCCTGGGGGACAGCGCCGGTCCCTTCCTGCTGGGTGAGTCCCCGGGCACGGTCGATCTGGTGTTTGTGCCCTATCTGGAACGAATGAATGCCAGCTTGGCTTATTACAAGGGCTACCGACTGCGCCAGGCGCACCCTCTGATCGACCGCTGGTTCAAGGCTTGGGAGCAACGGTCCACCTACCTCGGTACCCAGAGTGACTTCCACACCCACGCCCATGACCTGCCGCCCCAGATGGGGTGCTGCCAGGCCAACGGCAGCCAGGAGCAGCGGGCCCTGGCCCAGCGCATTGATGCAGGCCCTTGGCCCATCAGCGACGGCGGTGAGCCGGATCCGGAAACCAGCCGACCCGAATCCGCCGAGGCGCCCCTGAGGGCCCTGGAAAGGGTCTGTCGCCATCACCAAACCCTGCTGCAACGCAATCCCCTGGGGCCGGAAAGTTTCGACCAACCCTTGCGTGCCGCCCTGACCCTGCTGGCCACGGGCGAAGCTTGCAGGCCCGAGGCTGGCTCAGCGAGGGGCTTGAGGTATCTGCGCGACCGCATCAGCGTGCCCAGGGACATGCCCCTTGATGCCGCAAGATGCCTGCGCCGGGCGTTGGAAGCCACTGCCCGGCTCGACAGCAGTGATGCCTGGGCCCAGGGGGCGCCTCTCCAGCTCAACCATCGGCTGGATCAGGATCCGACCCCTTTTGTGCACCAGGCCCGGGAGGACTACCTGGTCTGAGGTCGGTTCAGCCTTGGCGGTAGGTCGATACTCGCGGATACCCTCCCAGGCCCTGCAGGATGGTGGCAGCCCATTCGTCCAGAACCATGGAAGCCCGTTGGCAGAACCAAACGATCGCCAGTAGCGATGACATCGTGATGTTGGAGGGCAATGCCTATTTCCCTCAAGCCTCTTTGAAGCCTGAGTTTTTTCGCCCTTCCAATCACCGCAGCACCTGTGGTTGGAAGGGCGAAGCTCACTATTTTGATGTGGTGGTTGCGGGGGCTGAGAACCCCAACGCGGCCTGGACCTATCCGGAACCAAAGCAAGCGGCGAGCGCCATTGCGGGCCGTGTGGCTTTTTGGAAGGGTGTGCAGGTGGCCTGAAACCTGGACTTGATCAATTAGCAGGCCGGATGGCGCACGGTGCGCCAATTCCCGGTGGAGGTGCTGACTTCGACTCCGATGCCGAGGGGCTCTGGGGTCCCCGAAGCTTGGGCTTGCCACCAAAGAGTGGCCTCACTCCAGGCGGATTCCAGGGAGTCGTAGAGGTCGTCGAGTACCGGATGGGGAGATCCGTATTGGTCGACCAAGCGGTAGGAACGGATTACGGGACCGCTGGGACGGATCGAAAAAACATTGGTGCTGGCGGCCATGGAAAGAGACACAACTTTCTTGCGAAGGATCCCCATCCTCGCCCATGTGACAGATTCAAACTGTCACGGGAGCGACAAGAAACTGTGGTCGCCGCCCCTCAGTCAGGGCCGCTCCCTGCTCCAGGCTGTTGGCTTGGAGCAGGGGGTGCCGCGGACGGAGGGAGGAGATGGCCTTTCACTCCTGCCGGGGCAAGGGCCCGTCCCGATCAGAGCGGAAGACGAGTTCAAGGTTGGCCATCGATTCGGAGGCTTTGCGGACCAGATCTTCGAAGCATTCACGGGTCTGGGGGGCGCCGCGACCCATCGGTTCGCGACTCATCAGCACCAGCTCCAGGACTGGGCCAGCGGCCTTGGCTTGCACATCAGCGAAAAGCTGCAGGCGCAGATGTTCCAATCCGCCGCGCAGCATGGCGCTGAGATGGGCTGGGGTGCGGTGATCAACCTCGGCATCGAGCTGGTCGACAAGACGATCAAGGCCAGCGATCAGATCCTTGGACTCGATCGGTTTCCGGGGCTTGAGCACCAGCAGAAAGCGGGCCATGGGCAAGGATGGGTTGGGATCCATCCTGCTGCTCCATCCGCCGCTCTGGCTTCCCGATTGGCATCCTTGTTCATGGAGTTCATCGAGGCGCCTGCTTGATGGAGTCGCCAGAGGTTCATTCCGAGGTTCGTGCCATCGCGTCCATGCCCCCCATGCCCCAGACCGATCCGGATCCCAGCCAGGGCCGAGCGGCAATTGCCATCGATCCCTTCCCTGCCCTCCGTCGTGGTCCTCTTGCCACCTTGCAGGTGAACCTTGGCTATCGCTGTAACCAGGCCTGCCGCCACTGCCATGTGGGGGCGGGGCCCCAGCGCACCGAGATGATGGAACCCGCCACCCTGGCCCTGGTTCCCAGGGTACTGGCCGCCCGCCAGATCGGCCAATTGGATCTGACGGGTGGGGCGCCCGAATTGCATCCAGGATTCCGGTCGTTGGTGCAACAGGCCCGGGCGCTTGGGGTGCGGGTGATAGATCGCTGTAATCTCACCATTCTGCTTGAGTCTGATCAACAGGATTTGGCAGCTTTTTTGGCTAGTGAATCGGTTGTTGTGATGGCTTCTTTACCTTGCTATTTAGAGGCGAATGTGGATCGCCAACGGGGGGCCGGGGCTTTTACCGCCAGTATCGAAGCTTTACGTCGGTTAAACAGTATGGGCTATGGCCATAGTGGCTCCAACCTGGAGCTCAATTTGGTTTACAACCCCCAGGGGCCCAGCTTGCCGCCTCCCCAAAAGGCCCTGGAGGAGGATTTTCGGCGCAACCTGGGCGAGCGATATGGGGTTGTTTTCAACAGTTTGCTGACGCTTGCCAATATGCCGATAGAACGTTTTGCCGCCAGCTTGCGGCTCAGTGGCGAACTTGAGCCCTACCTCTCTTTGTTGCGCGAGCATCACAATCCTGCCCATTTGGATCATGTGATGTGTCGCCAGCTGATAAGTGTTGATTGGCGGGGACAGCTTTTCGACTGTGATTTCAACCAGATGCTGGGCAAAAGATCACCTGGTTTGTCCGCTCTGTCCGATCTACTGAAGTGCGATCCGGCAGGTGCGTCTATTGCGGTAGCAGACCACTGTTTCGGTTGTACGGCAGGCGATGGCTCAAGTTGCGGTGGGGCCTTGGCCTGAGGTCCTGGTCTGAGGTCCTGGCTCAAGCCAGCCAAAGGCTGGTGGTCAAAGATCATTAGCCAGTTCTCGCACAAAGCAAAAACCCAAGGAGACATCTCCCTGGGTTTGCAATCAAATCAAAATGGGTGAGGACTCAGCTGAGGCCGATTTGGCTGAGGATGCCTTGGCCGGTAAGGAGCTCGGTGGCCAAGCCAATGACGAAACCGAGCATGGCCAGACGACCATTCCAGGTTTCAGCAAAAGCGACGAAGCCGAAGCGGGTTTCAGGAGCAGCCATCGGGGGAGGTTGCGAAGTGTGAACTAAGCGTAACAGGTTGTTACCTGTTTAGGGGTGTGGCTCTCCGAATCTCTGGGGATTGGCTTCCATGGACCCCTTCCTGGCTCAGGCAGGCGGGGCACAGAGCCCTCACGTTCAGAACGCACTCCAGGAGTCGAAACCCATTGCTGCTGGCCGCCACCTCTCCAGCCTGGAGCACCGCGACGCTTTCGAATTCCTCGGTGCGGCCACAGCGCACGCAGACCAAATGATGGTGGTCGCGGTGGGCTTCACCGCTGAGCTCGAAGCGGCGTCCGCCTTCGGCGAGTTCGAGTTCTTGCAGCAGCCCCATGGAGCTCAACAACCGCAGGCTGCGGTAGACGGTGGCCAACGAGATCCGCTCCTCGCCCCCCCGCAATCGCTGGTGCACCTCTTCGGCGCTGAGGTGGCTGCTTTCGCCGAGTTGCTCGAAGAGTTCCAGCACCCGCTGACGTTGGGCCGTCAGGCGCTGTCCCCGATTGTGCAGGCTGCTGCGCAGGCCCGCCCGCGACGCCGCTGGGGGAGCGGCAGCTTGCCCTGATGGGGATGAGGGGGCAGGCAGGGAATTGGGGGACGGGGCAGTCAAACCAGAGCGGTCTGCCCTGAGTCGCAAGAACAGACCTTATTGAGAGGCTAGGTCGACGGCGGCCTGCCTTCGCCAGGCTCACCAGCTCCCGTCGCTGCTGTCATGTGGGCCTGCGGGAAGCCTCCTCCATCGAGGGAAGCCATCAGACCCGCCAACAGGTCCGCCGTCGTCACAACCAATCGATAGCCCAAGGCCACTGCCAGCAGGGCAGGATCCGGTAGAGCAGCGCCAAGTCGCAATAACAGAACCGACTCAAAGACCCCCAGGCCTCCAGGCGCACCCGGCACCACCAAGCCAACGGTCCAGGCCAGAGCAAAAGCCGAGAGCCAACGCCACCAATCCAGGGCATGCTGCAAATCGAAGGCCAAGACGCAGCACGCAAAGCCGGCGAAGCGCATCAGCACAAAAGCCCACTGGCCCAGCAGCGGCGCCCACGGATAGGACCGCAGCCGCAGGGCGCCAGCCAGGTCCTGGTCCAGGGCCTCCTCCAGGCCGAGCTGGCGGGCCCGCTGCCGCTCCAGCCGCTGCAGCAGTGGGTTAAGCCAACGGGGCCACAGGGCCAGCAAGGGCACCAGTGCCAGTAACGCGATTCCGTGTTCCAGGCCCCCCAAGGGCACGAGGGCCAGGGCCGCCGCCGCTGCTATCACCGGATCGAGCAGAACCGCCATCAAGGCCAGCGGGGTGCTGGTTTTGTTTGGCAAGGCGGCATGACCCAGGCGGAGGGCCTGTACCCGGCTGGCTAAATGCCACACTCCCCCCGGTAGAAATTTGCCCATGTTGGTGGCCAGATAGAGGCGGACCAAGGGCTCCAGCCGCGGTCTGAGTCCAAGCCAACGCAGGATGACGGCCCAGGAAAGTCCATTTACCACCAGGCTGAGCAGGCTCAGGCCAATCCCGAGGGTCAGCCAGAACAGTCCCTGGGTGTCTGGACGGTATTGGATCAGTTGGCGTCCGTTTTGCAACAGGGCCGCCAGGACGAAGCCAAGGCTGACCAAGGTGATCAGGGGGCGCAGACCACCAGGTAGTCCCCCTGCAGGCAAGCGCAAGCGACGCCACCAGCCCTGGTTTGGAAACTTCAATGTCAGGGAACCTGGCCCCAGGCGCGGCCAGGGCCATGGCCAAACAGGACGGGCCATCAGGGGAGTTCCATCCCAAGGTGCTCAGGGATGGGGTGGGTAGTGGGGTAGGCGGCCGGGGGTTGCATGAAAGGTTCGATTTGACGGCGCACCTCCCGCAGGGATAGCCCATGCAGGCGGGCCAGATGGGCCAGGTCCCCATGTTCGGCTTTGGCGCGCCACTCTCCATCGGGCCCTTGGGCGTATTTGATACGAACGGGGCCCAGGGGAGTGGCGCGGGAATCGATCTGCCGTGGCAGACACCAGCGCCGTTGCAGTTGCTCGCGCACCCCCAAGCTGGTGCCATGGCGCCACCAGACCAGTCGCAGGTCGGCGGCAAGGGCCGCAGGCGCCAGGGCGCTCACAAGGGTGCCTTGGCGTCCCTTCTTCATGGTGATCGCCGTGCTGAACACTTCCAGCGCACCCGCATGTCTTAGGGCTGCCGCTAGGAAAGCCAGGTCTTCGGCTGTAGCGTCATCAATCTGGGCCTCCTGGAGCAGGAGGGTTTCCTCCAGTTCGCAGGCGTGTGGCTGGGTACCAGGCTCCGGAGCTGCGGCCAAGGGGCGCAGCAGCAGGGCCCTGAGCAAGTTGGGACGATCGAGGCAGTGGCTGCCCAGGCCCACGCCGACTGCCTCGGGTACTCCCCCCGGCGCCACCCCGAAGCGATGGGCCCAGCAGGCCATCAGCGCCAGGCCGGTGGGGGTGGTGAGTTCGGCCGCCGGAAAGCGGCTGCTATCGGCCAGGGCCAGCCCCCGCCGCCGGGCGATCTCCAGCACCGCCGGGGCCGGCAGGGGCAGCAGGCCATGGGCGGTGCGCACATTGCCGTGGCCAGCGGGTGGCACACCGCAACTCACCTGGCTCACCCCTAAATGCAGCAGGGCGGCACAGACGCCCACCACATCCACCAGGGAGTCGAGGGCCCCGACCTCATGGAAATGGACCGCTTCCGGGGCATGGCCATGGACCCTGGCTTCAGCCTCGGCCAGCAGCAAAAAAACCTGCCGCACCTGCTCCGCCAGGGGCGGGGCCAGGGGTGCAGACATCAGCAGATCGCGCAGCTCGCCCCAAGGGCGATGGTGGGGATCCTGTTCCAGGCAATGGACCTCAAGGTGCAGGCCCCTCAGGCCCGAGCTGCGCCGTTCCTCCACCTCCAGGCGGTAGCTCCCAGCCAAGCCGAGGTCCGCCAGGGGCCCGTGGATGACGGTCTCCGGAACGCCGAGATCCAGCAAGGCCGCCAGCAACATGTTGCCCGCCAAGCCAGTGGGGGCGTCGATATGTAGAAGGGTCACGAGCCGAGCGCCGCCATGGGGCGTCCCAGCCGCGGGGCTCGCTCCAGCAATTGCTCCGCCTCCGCCTCCAGTTCGCCTTGGTGCTGGCGCAACCACTGGGCCACTTCGCGGCGGGCACGACGCTGCTCCAGCTGGGCGGTGGCCACGTCCTGGCCGGAAAGACCCCAGAGGCGACCTAGCAGGGCGCGATCATCAGCCCCACCGACACTTTCGCCATAGAGCAAATCCTCAGCCGCCATGCCCGCCAGAAGTACGCGGCTCCAACGGCGCAGGTCCTCAATTGGGAGTCTGGCCGTGGCGGGGGGATCGAATTCCGTGCTGCCTCCGCAGGCCAAACCCGCCTGGAGTGCCGCCAAGCTGCCCACCAGGATCCTTCGCACCGCCAGCCCCTCGGCTTGGGCCACAAGGGCATGGCCCGCCTCGTGGCTGGCGATCCGGCGTAGCCGGGCCTTGCCCCCAGGCAGGGTCTCCGCCAGCAGATGGCCGCCGCGGCCTCCGAAACGGGCCGCATCCAGGCCCAGGGCGCCCAGGGCAAAGGCCGTGAAAACAGTCGTCCACCAAGGGGAGATTCCCAGGAAGGGTCCGAACACGGCGGCCAGACAGATGGTCAGGACAGCCAGTCCGGCAGTGAGGGCAGTGAGGTCCGAGGCCATCAAGCGCTTAGCGAGGCGGACGGCTGACGGCGCGCGAGTGGCTGCGGCTGCCAGCTGCGGCGCGAGGGTCCAGGGAACGCTCCTGAGGATCCGTAATCCGCGCTGGCGGGTTGCGGTTGTCCGAGCTGCGGCCAGGCTGGAAGGAGGCATCATCCTTGCGGCGCGAACTCTCCGGGCTGCGGCTGCCGCCATCCGGGCGGCGTCCCTTGCCGCCCCGGTTGCCGCGCTGGGCGATGGGACTGAGCACCTCCAGGCGTTCGAGTTGCAGGGCCTGCTCCTGGCGGCGCAGATCGAGGGAGACGAAATGGCGCAGATGGGCCAGGGGGATCTCGCCCCGCAGCTGCAGTTTGAAGGGAATGGGCCTTTCGCCGTCAGGGCGGGGCAACTGCCGCACCTTGACCACAAAATCCTGGGTTTCGGGGCGGGTGAAGATCAATTCACCGCGCACTGAAAAGTAATCGTCTCCTTCGGGGAGTCCGTCGCTGGCGCCCGACTCTTCAGTCTCTTGGGCCAGGGTGCTCGGCTCCCAGACGCCCACCATTTGGAGATGCAACTGACCCTCTTCCCGGGAGCGGGGATAAACCACCCAGAGATGGGGCAGGGATAAATCGAGGTGCCGGCGCATCAAGGTGAGCAGCCGGCCCAACACCACCGCTTCAATGGCTTGACCATCGGCGGTGCGGATCGCCCCACGGGTGAGCACGGTTGGATCGCTGGGTTCGTAAACCCCACGGACAACACCGATGGCCCGGTATTGCAACGGTTCGGTGACCGGGGGAATGGGGTGCTGACGCATGGTGGGGGGGGGCTTGGGTGCAGCGCAGCAGCCCCCAAGCGGCGGTGAGGTCAATGTAGCGAGCGTGAACAGTAGTCTCCCTACGGGCCATGCCCTTTCTGGTTCCGGATGTTGACCCAGCCCCGCCGCTTTGGAGCCTATGGGCTTGCCGCCGCCATCGCCCTGACGCTGCTGGCGATGGGGGCGGGTTGGTGGCTGGGCCAGCGCAGCGGCGCCAACCGGTCGGCGGGCGATCCGCGCCAAACCATCTTGGAGAAGGAAATCAACGTGCTCGTGCAGCGGGAAGAGCGCCACGAGTCCAGTGATACCGATCGCCAGCGCCTGCTCGAATTGCTGGTGGGTCTAGGCCGTCAGCAGGAAGCCATCGCCCTGCTGGAGCCCATGGCCGATCGGGAACCGGAACGGTGGTCCCTGCGGTTGATGCTGGCCGAACTGCGCAGGGAAAGCGGTGATCCGACCGGAGCGCAACGGGAGTTGCGTCAGATCCTGAGTCGCCAACCCCACCAGGTGGAAGCGCTGCAGTTGATGAGCCTGCTGCAACTTGAACAGGGCAAGGGAAGCCAGGCCCTGAGCCAGGTCCAGGCGGCATTCACCGCCGCCACCACCCCCGGAATCAAGCCCCAAGCCTTGGGCCTGGGGCTGTTGCTGGCCGAGATTCAAGACCGAATCGGGCAGACGCCGCAGGCCAAGGCCACCTATCAACAGTTGGCGAGTTCATTCCCCCAGGATCCACGCCCGATGGTTGCCCTGGCCGTGTTGCTGCAGAAAAGCGGCGATACCCCCGCTGCCTTGACGGCCCTGACCAACGCCAAGCAACGCAGTGGCAAGACGGGTAATGCCGATCCGGTGCTCGACCAACTGGCGGCGAAATGGTCGATGCTGTTGGCGCGCTCGCAATCGAGTGCAGCAAAACCAAAGCAAGGGGGCGGGGTGGCCAGTTCGCCTACGGTCCAGCCAGCCCTGGCCGGGTCGCAGCCGGCGCCGGGGAATCAAAATCCTTGAGGGCCTTGTCAACCGCTTGGTCAGGGGAGGTGGCGTCATCCATGGCCGTGCTGCGGCGCAACCGATTCATCAGGTCGATGGGATTGGTGGCATCCAACACGGAGGATTTGGAGGGACCGCCGTCATAAATCTGGCGTTCCTGGGGGCTGGTGCCCATGGTCTGTCCGTAGCCGGCAACCTGGGCGCCGGCAGGCCCACAGAGGGCCAGCGGAGCAGGCAGGAGTGTCAGCAGGCTGATGGTCAGAACAGAACGGGCCATGGTTTGGCGGAGTGCCGACGGCCAAGGTTGGCTTTCATAGATGCTAGTTGGTGCCTGCGGAGAGCCCGGCGTGCGGATCGCCACCTGGAATGTCAATTCGCTGCGAATCCGGTTGGACCAGGTGCTTGCCTGGTTGGCGGAGGAGAGTCCTGAAGTCCTCTGCCTGCAGGAAACCAAGGTGAGTGATGACCTTTTTCCTTTGCAGCCCATCGAGGCCCTTGGTTACAGGGCTGTTTTTAGTGGCCAGAAGGCCTACAACGGTGTGGCGATCCTCAGCCGTCTACCTTTGGAGGACCTTCGCATCGGCTTTGATGGATTGCTCAGCGACGATGCCGAGGCCGAGGGCTTGGCCGATCAGAAGCGCGTCATCAGTGCCCTCATTGATGGGGTTCGGGTGGTGAATCTTTATGTTCCCAATGGTGCCTCGCTGAAATCTCCTAAGTACGCCTACAAACTGGAATGGCTGGCCTGCCTGGAGAGGGCTCTGGATGCCCTCAGGTGCCAAGGGGATCCGCTGGTGGTTGTGGGGGATTTCAACATCGCCCTTGAGGACCGGGATATCCACGCGCCCGAGCGCCTCAGGGGCGGAATAATGGCCAGTGAAGCCGAACGTCAGGCCCTGAGGCAGGCGCTGGGGCCTGAACTCAAGGATGTTTTTCGGGTGTTTGAACCAGCCAGCGGCCATTGGAGCTGGTGGGATTACCGCAGCGGCGCCTGGGAGACGGGCCGGGGCTGGCGGATTGACCACATCTATTGCGATGATCAGTTATTGGACTTCGCCACCGGCTGCGTGATCCACCAACGGCTGCGGGGCAACCCCCAGCCAAGTGACCACGCGCCGGTTGTTGCGCACCTGGCCTGGCCCCCCGCCGAGGCAGACCAGGACGAGGCGGCTGACGAGTTCTAAGTGCCTGGGGCGCCGGATCTCCTTGTACCCCGCTACTTCGTCGGTACAACACTCCCAGGAAATGGGTTTGTATGGCTTGGCAAGGCAGGGGCCGCTTTGGCGTCTCCAGGGGCAAGACATTTCAGCAAGGACGCTGCCGCCGCCGCTATGTCACTTTTGGGACTTGCTTTGGGCTGCCATGGCTCACGCTGCCACCGGCGCTAACCAACGAAGCGCTCCAGGGTTCGCTGGTGCGACCCGCCCCTGCCGCGGCCGCCGTGGTGGCCAACCTGGCCCCTGCCAGCCTCGGTGGTGGGGCGGAGCCAGGCCGTTGTCCGGCTGCATCGATGGCCCAGGGCCGGCGCTCGGTGGCCGGGGCCAGGTTGCGTTACCCCTTGACCCGCTGGGCCGGGGAAATCTCCCCTTTCGGCTGGCGTTATTCCACTGCCCGTGCCGTTTGGCGCCTACACACCGGCATCGATCTGATTAGCCCACCCGGAACGCCGGTGTTGGCGGTGATGGCGGGCCAAGTGGCCCGGGTTGACACCATCGGCGGCTACGGAATTGCAGTGATTGTGGACCACGGCAATGGCTGGCAAAGCCTGTATGCCCACCTGCAGGCGGTGGCGGTGCGTCCCTGCACGGTGCTGCCGGCGGGGGGCCAACTGGGGTGGGTGGGCCGGAGTGGCAGCGCCAGCACGGACCATTTACACCTGGAACTGAGGAGCGGTACGGGGCCCACCCAGGTGGCGGTGGACCCGGCGAAGTATCTTCCCCGGCCTTAGGGCCCCAGTCCTTGGGCATCGCTTCGGCAAGGAGCCGGTTCCGCCTCGATAGTCGGGCTGAGTGGAAATACTCACCGCTTTCAAAGAGTCATGGCGGCGACTACGTCAACCAAAACCTGGTGGCTGGATAGGAGAACGGATTCCATGTCCCATGACTTCCCTGCTCTGTTGTTATCGCAATCTCGGCAACCAGTTGCTGATCTTGCGCTGCTGCGGCCCTGGGGATTTTTTTCTGGAGCGGGTGGTGTTTCCCTTCGAATTGTTGACTTTCGCCTGTCCGGCCGACGCCGAGGTCAAGATCTGGCACTTGGATAGCTCTGGGCCGACGCTGGTCGATTGCTGTCTCGCCGAGGCCATGATCTGTGGCGATGCGCCGGAGGAGAGGGCAGTGGCGGAGATGTGACCATCACAGTCACGGCTCTTGTGGAAGAGGGCTATGTCGACGCTGAACCTGAATTCTGGTGGTGACTTGGAATTAGTCGCTATCGAGACCCAGTAGCAGGACTCGGGCGGCGTTGATCGCCTGCATGGTGTCATGGGCACCGCCGCGATCGGGGTGGTGCTCGGCCGCCGCCAGTTTCCAGGCACGGGTCACATCGGCTTCACGCAGCCGGCCGGCGAGGGCTAGGCCGAGACGATGGCGGGCCTGCATCGCCTCCACATCGGGACTGCGGCCCAAGGGGGAACGGTCGGCGGCACTTAAACCACTACCCCGACGCTTGCGGCCAGCACCGTCCTTGTTGCCGGTCTGCTTGGCCTTGGCATTGGCCTTGGTTCTGCCGCCGCCGCCAAAGCCCTTGGACTCCCGTTCGGTACGGGCCTGCTGTTGGCCAGGGGCCGATCCAGAGACAACCAGGGGCATGGACATGACAGGCAAAACTGCGGCCCCAACGAGGCGAGCCAATACTCACCTTTGCACGGCCATGTCTTTCAGGTTTGCATCGCAGCCAACCTGGGATGCCACCAGAGCCAGGCCTGGCGATTGATCAAGAGCCCAATCAGGAGCAAAAGTGCCATCAAGAACACCTGATCACCACGGGAATCGGGGATGACAATATCTGCGATCAAATGGATTAAGTTGGTGACGCTATAAAGGACGCTCAGCCAGAAATGCCAGCGGCGCCAGGGGCGCCAGGGTCCATCACCGCGGCCATCACTGGCCGCCCAGCTGATCATCAGGAGGGCCGCCAGCGGTAGCAAAAAATAACCCATCATGGACCAATACACCAATGTCAATCGTGCCGGATTGACGGTATTGCCGATGACTACGGAGAGGCCGTGGAAGAGCGGCATCAAGCCAAGCTGAACATGAAATAACATCGCCAGTAGATAGGCAATCCAGAGGCTGCGCAGCCGCAGCGCATAGTCGATGCAGCGGTGGTTGGCGGGATCGCCGCTGGAGGAATGGGCAGGAGTCATGACCGTTGACTGGCGGGTTTCCCTGGGTGCCATTCTGCTGGACCAGGCCGTAGAAGCGCCCTTGCGGGAGCTGGTCCGGTGGGTGCCAGCGCTGCCAGGATCAAATTGCGCGAATGTGATCAGATTGCAGTAATCAGTATAGCAATTTGTATCACTTGCCCCGCCCCTTGCCAAGGGGGGCAAGGGCCGGGCAGATTGTTAAAAAGTCCTGCCGATGGCGGCCCTCTGTCGGGATTCCTGACAACCATCCGGACTTTGTCCCTGAGATTTCTTTTCATGCCGTCTTTCCAAAGCCATCGTCGCAGCGGTTGTCGAGCGGGGGCAGCTTGTTCCTGGCTTGGTAGCGTTGTGCTATTGAGCAGTCTGACGCCTTTGCCCCTGCTGGCCGCCGCTCCGGCCCCGGGTCCATCGCTGCTCTACAGGTTGGCCACTACCTGTGCCTTGGCAGGGGCGCCGCCCGTCAATTGCAGTGTCGAAGCGGTGGATGAAGGCACCAGCACCCTCTATCGCCACAGCATTGGCAAGGACACCCAGATCGTGCGCATCACCGACGACCCGGTGACCATGACCCTGTGGAATGAGTCGGCCAAGAAATGGGAAACGCTGCGCAACGCTTCGGCGCGCTTCTCCGCCAACACGGTGTGCTTCAACGATCGCGAGCTCTGCGTGATCAATCCCAATTACCTCAACAGCATCCGCCAGGACGATCTCAAGGGGCGCTTCCGGGGCCGGGATCTGATCAAGGTTCACTTTGATGCGGCAGGACGCATTGATGCCTCCTGCTACGACGACGCCTGTGCCCTGGTGAAGCCATGAAGCGGTTCGCCAAGCTTTGTCTCGTCATGGCCGGTGTGCTGGCCATGCCTGCGCTGCCCTCGCGTGCGGCCCTGGCTCACGCTCAAGACGCTGCTGCTGTGGCGAGCCCACTCTTGATCGCCCGTGGCGGCGGGGGGCGGGGTGGCGGCGGCGGTGGCCGTGGCCGTGGCGGTGGCGGTCGTGGTGGCTTCTCGGGCGGCGGCGGCCACAGCGGCTTCAGTGGTGCCGGTTCGGCCAATGGGCTCAATCGGGGTTCCAGTCGGCCCCAGGGGGGCTGGACCGATAACAGCCGCGGCACGCGCGCGGGCGGCGGCCCCTCCCTAGATCGCCAGCCGATCAGTCGGCCCAGCGGCGGCTACCAACGGCCGGAAGGGGGCTTGGGCTCAAACCGGCCGGCCGGATCACCCACCTTGGGTGATCGCACCATCAACGGCGGCAATCGCACCATCAACAGCGGCGACCGAAACTTCAATACGGGAGATCGCACTCTCAATACGGGAGATCGCCGTTACAACGCGGGCGATAGAAACTTCAACGGTCAGGTGAATCGCAACTGGGACCGCACCGTCAACATCAACAATGTGAATCTCAACCCGGGGTGGGCGCGTCCTGGCTGGGGTTATGCCCGTCCCTGGAATTACGGTTGGTATGGCGGTTGGGCTACCCCAAGCTGGGGTTGGTGGGGGGCCTCGGCGGCGGCTTGGGGGGTCAGCACCCTGGCGACGGCAGCGATCATCAATGCCGCCGTCGATAACGCCGTGGCCAACAGCACGACCTACATCGTGGTACCGAATACCGGATATCAGCTGCAATTCGGTACGGTGCAGCCCTATGGCACCACCGGAGTCAGCTTTGTAATGACGGCCAACAACGTCAGTTACCAGATGACAGCCGACTGCAATAACGGCACGCTCAACGGTATCCAACCCGCCAGTGCCCCGGAGGCGGAATTGCTGAATTCCGCCTGTCAGGTGGCCTTTGGCAACGCCAGCTGACGCCTCAGGCCTTCGCACCCGCTGAGGACGAATCGATCGCCGGCTCGCTCCTCAGCCAGCGCAGGAAGGGGATGGATAGAAGCGTATTAATTAAGAGGTAACAAAGAATCCCCACCTTTACCGGTTCTGGGGTTTGGACATAAAGGGACGCGAACAATAGGGCCAGCCCGGGATTGCGCATTGAGGTTAACAACGACCCTGTGACCCGATGGGACCTGCCTGGCCCCCCCAGCCCATAACCCACGACCAGGGAACCCAGCACCACTAACGCCATCGCCAGCAGGGCAGGTCCGTTGGCAGGGACATAACCCGCCAGCAGGGGGAAGGTCTTGATCAGCACTACCACGATTAACAACATCAGCAACAGGCCCGCCAGCTTCTCGATAGGACCTTCGAATCGGTTTGCCAGATCAGGGCGCCAGCGACGCACTAGTAAGGCCAACCCCAGGGGTAACAATTGAACTGAGATGATCTGTTTGGCGATCTGCTGGGGTTTGATATCCCAATCCTGGACTCCAAAGCTGCTGCTGTAAAGATCGGCCAGCAGCGGGATCGATACGATCGCCGTGATGGCCGCCAGCACCTGGATGAGAGCGGCCAGATTCCAATTGCCCCCATGTTCTTTCGCCTTGCGCAAGGTGAGGGGTGCGCTGGGACAGACCGCAATCAGAGCGATCGCCAGCCGGGCGGGGGGCGCCATCGCGGCACCGAGGGGTCCCTTCAACACCAGCAGGGCGAGTAAGGGCACAAGGATGCAGGAACCAAAAAGCAGCCTGGCAATCAGGCCAGGGCGAGTGCGGAAAATGGCTAAAGCATCTCCTTTCAAGCCCAGGCCCAGGGCAAACATCAGAGCAAAGACCGGGAGCTTGAAGATCAGCTGAGCCACGGGTGAAATCCTGGAAACATCAAGGGGCAAGGGGTTGGCAACCGCGCCAAGGGCCCGGCGCGGGTCTGGGGTCGACAGGGCCGGCGGTCCGGGCAGTCACCTGGCAGGGGGCGAGGGCCAGGAAAGACACCTGGCAGCTGGCGATTAGCGATCGTCGGGTCCCGGCTGGGGCCACCAGGGCGGTAGCCGGCCCGGAGCGGTTCTCTCCGCCTCAAGGCGCTGTTCGCTTTCAATCTCCTTGGCCAGAAACACATTCAAGAACGTGCGGATCACGGCCACCAGCGCAAGCTGCAGCAGATTGCGCTCCGAGGGGCTGGTGGTGGTGCTGACGATGTCGGCGCCGAGCTGGAATTCCAGGGCCATCGCCAGCCAGCTGGCAAAGGTCAACCTGGCCCGGGTGGAGGGTCGCAGGGAGGGGCCCCGCACCAGGCTGGGCCGCAGCTGGCTGAGGGTGACCAGGAGCCCCACCAGCACGGTGATCACCGAAAGTCCCTCGAGTAGCAGGCGGGTTGTACGGGCCAGGTCCAGCAGCAAGGGCTCGGCCATCTCGGTGATCGACATCGGGCCCCATCGCCTTTGGGCCCATGCTGCCCCAGGAGGAGCCTGGGCCATGCTTGCTGAAATCCTTGTTCCGTTGCTGTTCCTTTGCTGCCCATGGCTCCCCTGCCCGCTAGTGCCGAACTGCTGAAGCTGGAACAGGTCAGCCGGCGCCAGGGAACGGGTTTGGTGGCGGCCGATCTGATCGGCATCTGGCGGTTGCAGCGGGTCTGGCCCCGCCAGGGCGGCGAGCCCTCGGGCCCAAGCAGTGCGCTGTTGCGGGGCCTGGGGGCCCGTCTGGAAATCAACGCCAGCGGGGTCCCGGCCGCCGACCTGGCCATCCCCAGGCCAGGGGCGCTGGCGGACGCGGGCCTGGGGGAGGGGGAGCTGGGGGAGGGGGAGCTGGGGCTGGTCAATGCGGTGAGACTGGGCCCGCTGGAATTGCGCTTTGTGGGGCGTGCCCGGCTGGCGGGTTCGCGGCCGTTGCTTTGGTTTGGCTTTGATCAGTTGCAGCTGCGCTTTGGCAGCCAGGTGTTGCTGCAACGGTCTTTGCCGCCAGCGGCGGCCCAGCGCCAACCGTTTTTTGCCCTGATCGGCAAGGGGCCTGGCTGGTTGGCGGCCCGGGGCCGCGGTGGTGGTCTGGCCCTATGGCAGTTGCAGACACCCGCCCCGCCCCTGGGGGGTCTGGCCCCTGGGGATCAGGGCTGAGGGGGGGGGCAAGGAGCCCTGGGGAGGGGATTCAAGGCCGCAGGCGCCGCAGTGCTCCGGAAGGGGTCTCCCCAAAGCGCTGTTGATAGTCGCGGCGGAAGTTGGCCACGCTGAGGTAACCGCATTCTTGGGCCACCGAGGTCACAGTGGTTCCTGGTCGGGGGTTGAGCAAACGTTGCTTTGCCAGCGCCAGCCGTTGGCGGCGGATGTATTGCATCGGCCCACAGCCAAAGCGTTGGCGGAAGGCGTATTGGAGGCTGCGGCGGGAGTAATGGGATTGGTTTTCCAGGTCGCTGAGGCTGAGGGGGCGATGGCAGTTGGCCTCGATCCAGTCGATCAGGACCTCGAAGGGTCCGCCCCCAGCGCAGGGGCGCAGTGGTGGTTCGTTGGGCAGGGGCCCAAGCAACAGCCCCACGAGCCGCAGCAGCAGGTCATCGAGCCGCAGGCTCGCGGGCAGGCTGCCGCTGGCCACGACGGTTGAGTTGAGGAGGGCCAAGGCGCGGTAAAGGCTGGGGAACAGGGCCGCTTGTTGCGATTGGTGGTAATGCACAAGCTTTGGGGACTCCAGGAGGACAGACAGCTCCCTGGGGGCCGCAGGGCCCGCCATCACCTGCCGCACCTTGGCAATGGCGTTGCGGGGCAAGCGCAGCACCACACCGGCCAGCACATCGCTGCTGACCCGCCAATCCCCGCCTGGCAGATACAACACCGTGGCACCGGACCGATTTTCCAGTCGCCAGCCGCCGAGATCAAAGTGTCCGACTCCCTGGTACGGGACGATCAGCTGGGCGTCGTTCATGCCCTCAACCCGGCCCAAAATGCCACTGCCCCAGTTGCTGATCACGGTGACGGCGCCGAATCGCATCCCCCCGCTCATCACTTGGAAGGGCCGATCCCGGTTGAGAGCATCGCAGCTGCGCACCGGCAACAGGTCTCGGAGCTTCTCGGCGAACTGAACCGGATCGTTGCAGCTGTGGGTCTGGGGCAGGGTCAGCAGGGGCAAACCGGCGGGGTTGGTACTGCTGGCCTGCCAGACGGCGGGGATCGAAACCAGGCTCAAGAAGGGCTGGCGCAGGGTGATAGCCGCGCCATTTTGAAGGGGGGACGCCGCATCAGCGGTTGAGTTGCAGTAGATCCCGGCAACCGGTGATTGCTTGCACCGCCATCAACAGGGCGACAAGGACATTGGCCGCCAGGTGCAGTCGTCGCAGGAGCGGTTTGCTGCGGATTTCCGGCGCCGCCGCCATGGCAAAGAGCAACAGTCCGCAGAGCAGCCAACCGCCCCAGAAATGGGATCGCCAGAAGGTCCAATCCAGGGGGTTGTCACTCCAGCGGGGCACCTCCGGCTGGAGTCCCAGCCCCAGCAGGGCCAGCCAGCAGGAAAGGGCGAAGCAGGCGCGCAACCAGGGCCGTTTGACACGCCAGAGGGCCAGGCAGGAGGCCAGGGCCGCGGCGGCCCCCAGGGCTAGGGCCAGGGGCCGTTGGGGCCAGTTCGCACCTGGGACCGTGCCTGGGGCAGTCGTGCCTGTGGCACCTGTGCCTAGGGGACCTGTGCCTATGGCACCGGCGTGGAGAAAGGACCAGCCCAGGGCCAGCAGCACCGCCAGCACCATGGCGGTGGTCAGCCAGCGGCCGTGGTCGAGGTGTTCGGGGCCCACCGAGGCCGGCAGGGGGTATTGACCCAAGCGCCGCTCCCGCACGTGGATGCCGATGCGGATCGTGGCACCGATGACGGGATAGACGAACAGCACCATCAGCAGTGGGTGGAGCAGCGAGAGCCACTGCAGGGCCGAAAGTGGTTGGGGTGCCAAGGGCGGTGGCAGAAGCGGGGTCATGGAAGCACCTCGGGCCAGCCCTGGCGGATGAGCAACAGGGAGAAGTAGGAGGCCTCAAGGGCCGCCACCTCTGCTGCCGGCTGGAGCTGTTGGTCGGGCCAACCGACTCTCATTGCGAACAGGGCCTGTTCCAGCAGGCCCCGCTGCTCCAACAAGGACCGCACCCAGGGCCAGCGACGGCCCAGCTTGAGCAGGGCCAGCACCCAGCCGCCGCTGGCTGCTTGGGCCAGCAGTTGGTCCAGTTCGGCGGCGGTGTCTGGAGTTGGCAGCAGCAGCAGGCCCTGGCGTTGCAGGGCCAGGGGCCAGGTGGCGGCGGCAGCTGCAGCCGCCACGGAGGTGATTCCGGGGATCAGGCGCACCTCCAGGGCTGGATGGCGTTGCTGCAGGGCGAGCAGCACATAGCTGGCACTGGCAAACAGGGACACATCGCCTTCGCAGAGCAGCACCACCCGCCGCCCTGCGGCCCGTTCGGCGGCGATGCGATCGGCGGCTAGTGCCCAGGCCGCTTGCAGGCTGGCGGGTTCTGCCACCATCGGCAACAGCAGGGGCAGATGCCGCTGGCGGTCGTGCAACCAGGGCTTGGCGATCGTGGCGGCCATGCCCTCGGCGCCCTGGCGGGCCACCGGGTAGGCGACGGTGTCGGCGGCGGCGATGGCCCGCACCGCAGCGACTGTGAGCAGGTCGGGATCGCCAGGACCCACGCCCACCAGGGTGAGGCCCGGGTTGGTCGCTTCAGCTGGCACAAGCAAGCGGTTGATGGCGGAGGCCAGTTGCTGCCACCCTTTCTAGGCTGGGCTTCTGCCAGGGCCCGGGGGACTCCCTTGCCGCTGAGCTTTTCCCCAGGCCAAGCGGGACTCCCATCCCGCTCCCCGCTCCCCGCTCCCCGCTCCTCGCTTCCCAGCCCCCGTCGCCCTCTCGCCCCCGCCGCCATGAGTCTGCTTGTGATCCATCCTGCGGCGGGTCAACCGCCAGCCCCCGCCATGCGCACGGCGGATGCCGGCCAAATCAAGACAGAACTGGCCGGCCGCGGCATCCGCTTCGAGCGCTGGTCGGCGGCCCTGGATCTGCCGGCCGAGGCCGACCAGGAGGCGATTTTGGCGGCCTATGGGCCCGAGATTGCCCGGGTGCAGGCAAGCGGCAACTACCCCACGGTGGATGCGATCCGGTTGGCGCCGGATCACCCCGATCGGGCCAGCCTGCGGCAGAAGTTTCTGGCCGAGCACACCCACAGCGAGGACGAGGTGCGCTTTTTTGTCGAGGGGCGGGGGCTGTTCTGCCTGCATGTCGGCGAGGAGGTGCTGCAGGTGTTGTGCGAGCGCAACGACTGGATTGCGGTGCCGGCCGGTACCCGCCATTGGTTTGACATGGGTGCCGAGCCCCAGTTCTGCGCCCTGCGCTTTTTCGCCAATCCAGACGGCTGGGTGGCGAACTTCACCGGTGATGCCATCGCCCGGAACTTCCCGCTGCTCGACGAGCTGCTGGGCGAGCAGCTGATCAGCGCCTGATTTCAGCTATGCATGCGTGGCTGCGGGTGCAGGTTAGTCAGCAGTGCGGCCTCGTCCTGGGCTAGCTCCTCCAGCCGGTTTATGAGTTGGGGGCGGGGAAAGCGTCGCTCGGCCAGCACCCAGTACAGCCCGAAATGGCGGGCCTCGCTGGCCAGCAGGTCGCCGTAGAGGGCCGCTAGTTCCGGGTCGGGGCTGTGGGCTGCCAGCAGGGCCATGCGCTCGTGGCTGCGGGCCTCGATCAGGCCGGCGACCAGCAGGCTGTCCAGCAGCCGCTGGGGTTCTTGGCGCCGCACCAGGCGGGCCAGGCCGGCGCCATAGGGCGGGGCGGCCAGGGGCCGCAGCGGAATCTGGCGGCGGATCAGCAGGCGCTGCACCAACTCGAAATGCTCCAGCTCTTCGCGGGCCAGGGGGCTGAGCACGGCGGCCAGCTCGCCATCGGAGGGGTAGCGAAACATCAGCTGCAAAGCGGCACCGGCCGCCTTGCGCTCGCAGTGGGCGTGGTCGATCAGCACGGTGTCGGGGTGGGCCAGGGCCTGCTCCAGCCAGGCGGATCCCGAGGGGGCCGCCAACCACTTGACCCGCTCCGGCGCGGTGCCGCTCCGGCTCATGACGAGGCCCGCAGGTGATCCACCAGCCCCTCCAGGGCCAGGCTGTAGCTGGCGGGCCCGAAGCCGCAGATTACCCCCAGGGCCTTGTCGGCCAGATAGGAGTGGTGGCGAAAGGGCTCGCGGGCATGGACATTGCTGAGGTGCACCTCCACAAACGGGATATCCACCGCCAGCAGGGCATCGCGCAGGGCGATGGAGGTGTGGGTGTAGGCGCCGGCATTGATCAGCAGGCCCCCGCATTGGCCCCGGGCTGCCTGGATGCGATCGACCAGGGCCCCCTCGTGGTTGCTCTGGAAGCACTCCAGCTCGGCCCCCAGGGCCCGGGCCCGGGCCGTCAGGTCGGAGTTGATCTGGTCGAGGCTGCGGCTGCCGTAGAGGCCGGGCTCCCGCTGGCCCAGCATGTTGAGGTTGGGACCGTGAAGCACGAGCAGGCGCATGGGGGCAGGGGACAGGCGGGCTGGTAAGTTTTGGGGGTGTGGTTCGGGTCGGTGCCCGAGTGGTTAATGGGGGCGGACTGTAAATCCGCTGGCTCTGCCTACGTTGGTTCAAATCCAACCCGGCCCACCTTTCCACATGCCCTTGTAGCTCAGCGGTAGAGCACTCCCTTGGTAAGGGAGAGGTCACGAGTTCAAGTCTCGTCAAGGGCTTCCTCAAAAACCAGGTGCCCCTTGGGGCCTGGGTTGGGCCGATCAATCACCATGACAGCTTTAGACCTGCGCTGGCTGCAACGTTTTGATAACTACCAGCGGGCGCTGCTGGTGCTGGATCGGGGCGTGCAGCTGGCCCGGGCTCGGGGGCTCACCGAACTAGAGCAGCAGGGACTGATTCAAGGGTTTGAATTCACCCATGAGCTCGCCTGGAATCTGCTGAAGGACTACCTCACCCACCAGGGAATCGCCGCAATTGTGGGATCAGGTGATGCTACTCGCCTGGCCTTTCAGAATGGCTTGATCGTCGATGGTGAACTTTGGATGGAGATGATTCGCTCTCGCAATCAATCGTCCCACACTTACAACCTAGAACAGGCCCTGGCGATCACCCGCGATGTGATCGATCGCTTCCATCCGGCCTTTGGCGAGCTGAAGGATCACTTTGCCGCCCTGGCTGATGCCCAGCGATGACGACCACCCACCTGCCCCAGACACCGGGGCGCTACGGCCTGCCCGAAGCGGCGATCGGCGCCATCCAGCAGGTGCTGGCCGCTCACCCCCAAGTGCAGCAGGCGATTCTTTATGGCTCCCGCGCCATAGGCAGCCAGCGCCAAGCCTCCGACATCGATCTCACCCTGGTTGGAGCCGCGATCAACTCGCGCACCATGGCGCAGATTGATGCCGAGCTCGATGATCTGCTTCTTCCCTGGATGATCGACCTCTCCCGCCATAGCGATCTCAGCCACCCGCCCCTGCTGGATCATATTGAGCGGGTGGGGCAGGTTTTCTATCGCCACACCCCTGAATGAGTATGCAAAAACCGCATAAAGCCTGACCCAAAAGTCATGGGTCCGCCAGTGACAGCGGCAAAATGTTCAGCCATGTAGTAAACAAGCTGGAGCGCTGTTAATCCACCCACCGCCATGGTCCCTGTGCGGCTGCTTTCTGGGATCGCTCCATGAGCGAACGGTTTTTCAACGATCCGATCCTCAATTCCCCCTACGAGCGCCCCACCCAGCACTGGGAGCTGGTCGACGGCATCCCGACGGAGGAGAGCGTGGCGGGGCGGCGCGAGTCGCGGTTGATCACGCCGATTCCGCAACCGCGCAAGCGATGCGGCAAGGGGGGGGAGCAGGTGCAGCAAAGGTCCCTGGCGATCGGCGCCCAGGAGCTAACAGCTGAGCAGCAGCAATACTAGGTAACCCAGCAGATCAACTCGATCCGGGCCCTGGTGGAGGAGTGGCGTCAGGCGCCCGAGAGTCAGTGGAAGGTGTCGGCGGAGACGGCCCGGCTGCTGAAGCACTGGCGCCACCACGAGTTTCAGGGGATCCGGCCCTTCTACTGCCAGATCGAAGCGGCCGAGACCGCGATCTGGCTGACGGAGGTGGCACCGGAAATCGGCAAACGCGGCAAAGACGTGCTGGAGAAGCTCGAGAGCGCCAACGACGAAGCCAACCCGGACCTGTTGCGGATGGCCCTGAAGCTGGCCACTGGCGCCGGCAAGACCACGGTGATGGCGATGCTGATCGCCTGGCAAACCATCAACGCGGCCCGCCATCCGGGGAGTAGCCGCTTCAGCAAGGGATTCCTGGTGGTGGCGCCGGGGCTGACGATTCGCGACCGCCTGCGGGTGCTGCTGCCGAACGACACCGAGAGCTGCTTCAAGCGCATGGAGCTGGTGCCGCAGGATCTGGTGCCGGAGCTGGGCAAGGCCCGGATCGTGATCACCAACTACCACGCCTTTCGCCTGCGGGAGCGGCTGGAGGTTGCCAAAGTCACGCGCCAACTACAAGAAGGCTGGCGGGGCGAAAAGATGAACACCACCGAAAGCGAGGGCCAGATGCTGCAGCGGGTGATGGGCGAATTGATGGGGATGAAGCAGGTGCTGGTGATCAACGACGAGGCCCATCACTGCTACCGGGAAAAGCGCCTCAGCGACGAAGAGCGGGATCAGATCCAATTGACTTCCGAAAGCTGCCAAGGGTGCCTGTAGCCGACAACATTGCCCAGGACGTGCCCCGCTATAGGGAACTGTGGAAGAACATCAAAGGCAAGATGCCCAAGCAGGGGCGCGGCAAGGGCGGCAGCAGGGATCCGGAAAGTCTGCCCACCGAACTGAAGACGGCGATTGAAGCGTTATACGGCCACTATCTGAAAACTTTTGAGGAGTGGCAGAAGGCTGGATTAGAAGTGCCGCCCTGCTTCATTATCGTCTGCAATAACACCTCCACCTCCAAGTTGGTCTACGACTATGTCTCTGGCTATGAGATCAAGGATGATCGTGGTGATGGCAAGCACCGCAAGGGTGCCTGTCCGCTGTTCTCCAACTACGACGACTACGACCAACCCTTGCCCCGGCCCCGCACCTTGCTGATCGATAGCGAACAGCTGGAGAGCGGCGAAGCGCTGGATGCCAATTTCCGCGAAATGGCAGGCCCTGAGATTGAACAGTTCCGCCGCGAGATCATTCAGCGCCAGGGAGCTGGTGGTGCTGACACCAAGCTCAGCGATGCGGATCTATTGCGGGAGGTGATGAATACGGTGGGCAAGGCCGGCAAGCTCGGCGCCGATATTCGTTGTGTGGTGTCGGTGGCGATGCTCACCGAAGGCTGGGACGCCAATACGGTCACCCATGTGCTGGGGGTGCGTGCTTTCGGCACCCAGCTGTTGTGTGAGCAGGTGGTGGGCCGGGCCCTGCGCCGCCAGAACTACAGCCTCAATCCCGAGTCGGCTCGTGATACCTAGCGCGATGGCATTCACAGTTACCTGAGCTATTTGCGGGATAGGCTGACCGTTTCCAGAGATCTACTCGCAACCTCAGGTTCAATTTTTGTCCAGATTGGCGATGAGAATATACATCTTTTGCGAACCTTGATGGATGAAGTATTTGGCTCGGATAACTTTTGTTCCCTTGTTACCATCCCCAAGAAGAATATGCCACTTGGGTCTGAGCACTTTGAGGGGGTATCGGACTATATTCTTTGGTATGCGAAGGATAGCTCATCTGCTCGCGAGTTGCAATGATTTGCTCGCTTAAGGTCTGCCGGTCAAATACAAGAATAATTGATGGTATGGGACTTCTGCCTTCATATCCTTTGCTCATCATTCGATTTACTACTTCGACCCATTTGTTAGCTTCATTACAACTAGGGACAACCACTATCCCCCACCTGCCGGCCATGGCTGCAGCGGCTAGACTGCCAAGAAAGTATTTTGACAAGGTGTTATCAATTTCAATCGCAATACCCACCATTGGATTTGTATTGTGTTTGAACTCCCAGCATTCGCCGACGCAATTTTTTTCCCTGGGAAACAACGAGTACGGCTTTAAACTAAGAACTATGTCATCGAGCTTCTCTGTCCATTCGTTAAATTTCATTCGATCGTGTTCCTTTATTCGATTGACACGAAATCCCTTCTCTGCATAAGGCGCTATCACAAAATCAATCTTAAAATTTCGTTTTTATCGTCTGTTTTATGATTAAAAATATCATATTCATTTTGATTGGGGGTGTCTTGAGAGTCGAAATATTCCTTGAGTTTTTGCTTGACTTGTGTTGAGTCCAGTTTTACTTCCAAGACTATGACTTTTCTGTCCCGTATGTCATGGATCAAAGTTTAGCACAGCACCGGTGTTTCGCCACCATTCGAGCCATCCATCGCCACGACGATCACAACGATTTTGACTTGTACACACTATTTACTTCGGCCAAGGACATTTGTCCTAGCCGGATGTTCATGTACGCCAACAGCCAGGCCTTGATCGACGTGGTAGCCGGCTTCGACGCCTACTTTGTGGCGGCACTCGAACAGCAATAGGCAGACAAGCTGATGGCTCAGGAGCGGGAAGCCCTGTGGTCTAGCTGCTCGTCACCAACATCCACGATTACCTGTTCTTGGCTACAAGTGAAGCAAGAACCATCTGATTGCCCCGCAGTATGGCAGCTTGCCCTTACATCTCTTACGGTCCGGGGTACAGTGGTGTTCTCTGGAGGAGCTAATAAACACGCAGACAGATTTCCATGCTGCCGTTCTCGATCAGCTTAGTCGTGCACCGCTGGATCCTCCAGCCCAGTTGGCTCTGCTGCAGGCGCTCTCCTCTGCGGCTCAGCCCTGCACCGCAGCTACCGCCAAGGCATGCAGGCCCAGCGTGGTGGATCCGCTCGCCGAATGGCTGGGAGAGCCCCCCGCCAAAGCCGCCCAGCTCGAGTTCGAAGCACTCCGGCGCAGCTTTGCCCTCCGCCACCAGCTCTTGGCCAGCACTACCTGGCCTGCACTATCGGTACAGCTGAGGTGAACGAGCTCCTCGCCGCCGGCAGCCGCCAGACGGTGCACGACCGCCTCAGGGCCGGCACCCTGCTGGGGATTCTCGATCAGGGGAAATGGCGCTTCCCCCCCTCTGGCAGTTCGACGCCGATGGCCCCAACGGTGTGATCGACGGACTGGCCCAGGTGCTGCAAGCCCTGCAGGACACCAACCTGGCCAAGGCCCGCTGGCTGCAAAAGCCCCATCCGGTTTTCGGCGGATCCTCCCCCTTGGAGCTGCTCCGCCACGGCCGCATCGAAGACGTATTGGCGGAAGCGGGCCAGGTGGGTCGTGGTCAGGATTGATCCACCCCCTCGCGCCAGGCCATCACCACGCTGCTCGTGTACAATCGTTTTGTACATATAGGAGTGTTGGGCATGTCCCTCGTCTCCGTATCCGATCTGCGGCAAAACCTTCCCGCCTACCTCAAGCGAGTTCAAGCCGGCGAGCAGCTGCAGATCACATCCCGCGGACGGATCATTGCCCGCATTGCTCCGGAGCGGGACCCCGCCGAAGATGCCCGCCAGTGGCTGCTGGATTTGCGTGATCGGGTCTCCCTTGGCGATGTGGTTCAAGGGATCCCGGATGTGGAATGGAGGGGTGATGCGGATCATCTGTGACACCCACATCCCCCTGTTCTGGGCCAATGCTCCGTCGCGCCTCAGCGTCAGTGCCGCCGCAGCCCTAGAGAAAGGCCGGCAAGAGGGCCAGCTGGCCATCGCCGACATCTCGCTGTGGGAGTTGGCCCTCCTGATCGATCGCGGCCGCCTTCAGCTTCCAGGCGATGTAAGCCCTGTTGACTATCTCTCTCGGCTGCTGCAGGCCCTTCGTTTGCAGGTCCTGCCAATCACGGCTGATATCGCTGTTCTCTCACGCAGCTACCTGTTTCAGCATGGCGATCCAGCTGATCGCCTGATCGCGGCCACGGCGCTTCACGGTGGCTGGCCGTTGATCACCGCTGATGAAAAGCTCCTTGCACTGCCAGACCTTCACTGCATCTGGTAGCAGCAGCTGCCTTCCTGATCCCATGGCCTTCCTCCTCGCCGACAGACTCCAGCTCACGGCCATGCCCCTCGCCCATCAGGCTCAAAAGAAGAACTTCACCCCAACTTCAATACCATTTTGATCAATGGTATAGGCGGAATTCGGCGTTTGGCCGTTATCGCGGGCCAGATAGAGATAGCGCCAGGATAGATCCAGCTGGGTGGAATTGCCGATGGCATAGCCCACGCCAACCTGGGCATTGCCGGACATGTCGACAGCGCCATTGGCGCCGAAGCCACCGAGGTCGCCCCGGGCGAACAGGCGCAACCGGGGCGCCACGAACACCTGGCCCTGCAAACCGAGCAGGGGCTGGGTGATCGGTTCTCCGAAGCTGGAGTCGCGGGTCCGCAGTCCCAGGGGACCTTGGAAGGTGTTGGTGGTTTCGACGCCCACATCCACCACGCGCACTCCGGCATAGGGGATCACGGTCACCGACCCCGGGGTCCCGATCGCCCGTTCCCGTTCACCGAAGCGATAGCGGAGGGCGAAGTCGTAGATGCCTTGGGTTACGGCCAACTGGGTCTTCAGCGTGCGAGTCGGCACGGGTAGATCAGGAAAGAAGCGGCGGCTGCGCGTGACGCTTTTTGCCGTCTCCCCAGCCAGCCCCACATAGCTCAGGTCGCTCTGGAAGCCGATCCGTTTGTATTCCACGCTGCCGCGCACCGAAAAGATGTCGGTCAGGTGCGCCAGGATGGCGCCGAGCCCCACATCGGTAACGGCGGTGAAGCCAGGAATCTCAATCTGCTTGGGTAACGATATTGGCGGCAGCGTTCCCTGTAGATCTCCACCTTGATCAGGGAACGTTAGGTCTGGGAACCGTTCGGCAAGACCATCGGTAACGCCGGGCGGCAGGTCCAGGTTGCCCTCGCCGCTGAGTTTGTCTAGCAGGCCAGGCAGATCGCGCTGGCTGGCACCGCGGCTTACGGAGGTCGTGGCCCGCAGTGGGCTGAAGCCGTAGATCTCCAGGGTCCCCGCCCAGGGGGAGACGGGCGCCTGCGGGGCCGCCTCTGGCTGAAGCTTCTCTGGCACGGGCTGGGGCTCGACCGGCAGCGGCAAACTCTGCTGGGCGATGGGAGCGGTAGCGTTCGCTTCCGCCAGCCTTACTTCCGCCAGCGTGATCGGCGCGATTGCCGCAGCCTCCCGGTCCCGAGAAGCTTCGGCAGCCACCGCCGGCAGCACCATCAAGACGGGGACGATGGCAGTGAACCCAACTAAAACGTTTCGAGGCATGGGCAGCAGCAAGGGGAGTCCTAGCGGAGGTCCCACATTAGCTATCCAAAATCTGCTGTCAATTTCTAGGACGTCTGAACCACAACCTGTTGATGCTCGGCTCAGTTGCTGCCGTTTGCCAGGTCAATTGAGGGCATGGTGGATGTTTGCCCGCATGGCTCAAACTGCAGCAGGGCCATCCAGGATGCATAGCCAGAGTCCATAGCCAGGAGGCACCCAAGTAATCGGGGCCGTCTTAAGAGTTACTTAATAGATCATAAGCAATAAGGCAGAAAATGTCGGATGCTGTTCACTTTAAAGTAACTTGAAAAAGTCAGTCTCTCATCTTCCTCATGCGCGCTTTAGTTCATCAATTCCAGCAGTATTGCGCTGCACTAATTGTGGTATCCATGGCCACGCTCGCTCCCGAGTCCGCCAGGGCCGTGGTTCTCTACAGCAACAATTTCGACACGTCGCCTATCGTGGCAGCCGGAGTGAGCGCTACCCTCACTCCAGGCCTCATCCAGACATCCATCCCCTTGAGTCCATGGTGGACGGGTGATTACTACGCCAATCAAACCTATGCGCCCTCCATTTTGAGTCTCACGGGTGCTGTGCCAGCTGGCCCCATTGACATCAATTTAACTCTCGGTTTTCTTGGATCCTGGGATTCCAGCGATGGTCATGGACTGCCGGATTATCTTGATATCTCTATCAACGGCAGCCCCGTCCTGATGAAACTAACCAGCAATAACGCCAGTGGCACCATTCAGACCTACGGAGGCGGTATTGTAGTAGGCAAACCAGTGATTGCCACCAGTAATTACCTACACTTCTCGGATACGATAGTTGATATGACAACAGCATCTAGCCTCTCATTTACTCAACTCGGTGGTTCGCTCACCTTTGAGATCCTGGGCTATGGCGGTGGCTACTCACCCACGGTGACCTGGGGATCAAACCCAAACATCTATGACGAAGGTTGGGGCATCGATAATCTCGTCATCACAGCTAACAATAACCAGTCCGTACCCGCCCCCCTGCCCCTACTCGGGGCAGTTTCGGCCTACCGCTTCAGTCGACGACTCAAGGCTAGGATCCGCCAGGGTAACCAGCGGAGAATGGCCCAGATCGATACTCAAGCACCGCTCTGAAGCCTCCCAAGCGCTGTCCAGCTTTGAAAGGCTGGACTTTGCGGTGCCTAATCCTTGTCAAACGATGTTGTCCGCATTTCCTGCTTAATGCAGAATATGCTATTTCGCAAATTAATGCAGATTCGTCGATCCTAATTAGATGCGAATTAGGTAGAGTTTATTCGACTCCGCTGTTGCCATGGCTTGTTCGCCCTGTCTTGGCTACTAACGAAAAGCCGTTTCTTAGAGGTGCCGTTAGGGGGAGTTACCAATGGGTGATCTGGTCCCTGGTCTGAATCGCTGCTGCTTCCCAGGCTCAAGCCCGTCTTGGTCATGGCATGACTTTCCTGAATTTAATGCCGAGATTCCAGTTGCTGCAGCCAATCAAAGCATTGGTGCTGGGTTTCATGGGCATCGGACCACGTGCCAAAAACAAGAGTGGACCCTGGATGGGGGGTCCAGGGGGATTTAGGGGTGCTATATTTTTGGACTGCGCGGTTGAGGCGAAAGCCCAACGGTGCGGCCTACAACCCCCGGAAGCGCGAGCGACCGATGCTGTAGGGTTTGAAAGTCGTCGAGAGGCGACGAGCCAGCTAGGACCCGAGAGGGACCTGATGCTGGCAGAACCTGGACAATCAAAGAAGTTTAGGAACTGACGCCTTTGCTGCGTCGGATCGGATGACCTTCTAAAGCTAAAGTCACTTTAGTCGAGGCAAGGGATACAGCACGTATCAAGCGATACTGTTGAAGTACTGGAGGAATCCGGGACCGATTCGACGAAAGAGCAGCAAGGTGTGAGGTCCCGTCAAAAAACAATGAGCGAGGGCTG
>JBIKMU010000034.1:0-35221 GCA_044359075.1 Cyanobium sp.
GCCGGAGACCACAATTAAATGACGCACATTCCAGAACCACGCGCACCCTAAGGCTCAAATTGATGTAAGCTGCATAGAGGTGCGCAGTTCAAGCACCCCGAGCGGACAACTTTCCTGATAGGTACCGGTGCGCTTGCTCGACCTCTACGAGAGAGACATTCTCATTCAATGGGAGGTGCGCAATGACAACTGAGAAGAGGCGCCAGCTGCTGATGCCTAACAACCAGATGCAGAAGACGGGAGCCAAGGGTGCCAATCCTGCCTTGACTGATCAGCCCGCTTCTGATCTGGAGCGTTGTGCGGGCATTAACCTTCCTCGATTCCAATGACTATGGATGATTTCAAGTGCAGTGTTGTCGCGCGGGAATTGCTGCCTCGTCAGTTCCCCACCCATCATTTACAAGACTCTTTCTGGGAGAGCCTTGGCAGAGCGGTTGCAACGTTTGGATTTTTGGAGGAAGTGCTTGGCAAAGCAATCTATGTATTTACTGCAACACGTGTTTACGACGACCCAGATGAGTTGCAGAAGGCCTATGAGGCGTGGCTACCCAAGCTAGAGCGTGCCTTGATTGATCCACTCGGGAGTTTGATCGAGACCTACGGAAAAGCAGTCCTAGATCACCACGAACAGTCTATTAATAATTTTGAAGTCCTTCTCGCTGATCTCCGAAAGGCAAATTCAATGAGGAATATATTATGCCATGGATCATGGGGATTGCCAAACTCTGTCGGCGCTTCAGTGCCGCACTTTGTGAACCGTAAAAAGCAGGTGGTTACTACAGCCATGGACAAGGAGTACATCGATAGAGTTCAGAGGCATGCCGCCAATCTTGCATGCCGCGTGATTGACAGTGCCACATGTATGGGATGGCAATTTCCAGGTTCCTATGGCTCTGGCAAGCCATTATGGAAATTTTCCGAATGACGGCCACAAGAAACCCTAATGAGATTGCCTTAGATTGCCGCACATCAAGCCAATGGAGCGGTCTGGCCGACGAGCGGCCCGCTCATGTTTAGCAGCGTTAGAGGGACTGCAGCAAGGACGAAGCGACATTATTAGGAATTCATGACCTTCGCCTACCGAGTGGCTGACGAAGGCGTCCCCAGCAAGGAACAATCGCGGATCATACGACCTTAACTCTTTTGAGACAAGACTTCGCAGTGAGGGCCGGTTGATGGCTATCCTGTAATCATGTTGCAAAATAGGATCTCAGCGTTGCAGCCATGAGAACTGGATCCATAAAACTGGTGATTCATCCATCTGGCTCTGACGATGAGAGCTTAACTGTTGCAGATGCTATGCAGCAAGTTTTAGACTATTTCAAGCTTCTCGATAAGGCCGTTACTGCGCATGGTGGCAAATCTGCAGGCATTGTATGGCAGCTGCTGAGCGCGAGCACTAACTCGCCATTTACTATAGAAGCCACGGCAGTTTCTGCCATTCCAGGCAAATCGGTAGAGGCCGAAGCAATTGCTTCGGCCTCTCTCCTGGCTGAAGGCTTAAATCAGATTCTGTATGAACATCATCCGCCAGACTGGATGGATGCGGAGGCTCAATTGATATTGCATGGTCTTTTGAAGAGGAATCAGAATGGAATCCGACAAACCGATTTCTACTTGCCAGATTCCAATAAGCCCGTGCTTATTGAGACTGCCTCTGCACAGCGTGCGGAAGAGGTTCTTCAGTCCGAGCTAGCGGTACATACTTTCAGGGAAACTGACTTCACTCATAGCGAGCTTGGTTCGGTCGAAGGCAGGGTTGTAGGTCTTCGGTCGTACTACAACAAGCCTGCAATTGTGATTTACTCTCTTCTGGATAAACGAGAAATACCTTGTGTGCTTGTAGATCCCGTGATTCGCAATGCCATCTGCGGCAGGCGGAACTGGAGCCAAGTCTACGAGAGCAGAAGGGTCTTGATTCCAGGGGTCTGCTTTTATGATAGAAGTGGAAAGTTGATCAAAGTTGAAGTAAAAGGAGAGATCATTGATATCGATCCAATCCCCGTTAATCTATCTCAACTTCACGATCCTGAATTCAGCGAAGGTCTTTCTCCTCATGAGCACTTGAAAAGATTGTGGACTGAGAATCGATGACCGACGGATTGCAAGTTTATTGGGATTCCTGCTGTTGGATCGGGCTCATCAATCAAGAAGAAAGGTGGTTTGGGGACCTACAGTCTATTTTCGAGTCTGCGCAGAGGGGAGATGCTCAGCTTTGGATCTCGACAATCACAATCCTTGAGGTTGTCAAGGTTCCATCTGAAGATGGTATGCCGCGTCCGTGGCCCGATGCGAATATTGCACAAGTTGATAATCTCTTTCTTCAAGACTATGTCCGCACTGTCCAGCTTGATCAGCAGATTGCCCGCAAAGCTAGGGAGATCTACAGAACCACTCCCTCATTGGGACTACGCAAGCAAATGGACGCTATTCATCTAGCGACGGCGTTATTTTATAGTGTTGACGAGTTTCATACAGACGACGGAGAGGATCTGCTTGGCCTAGATAAAACTCTACCCTGTAGAGACGGTCGACTGCTTCGTATATGCAAGCCCAAAGATTCTTTGCTGACCGCTCAAGGCAGACTGTCGTTATAATTGAAGTCCCGCTTAATGGCATTTCATTGATGCTGGGGGATGTTGCTGCAATGCCGGACTTCTTGGCTAAGGCAGTTGGCTAATCACAGCCTTCCAGCATTCAGATTCAGAAGACGGGTGCAGAGGCTTGGTTAAATGCTAGAAATAGGTCCACGTTTCTGATCTGGGGCGGTGGAGGGCATCACCGGCCCGCAATCGCGAAGCGCTGGCATCGCAGAGCCTGGCGGCTGCTTCGAAATCAGCTGTCTCCATCGGCACTAATTCCAGCCGCAGGCTGCGAAATTTTTCAAACATGGTGAGAGCGGCCCGTCGTTCCTGGCGGCTGATCGACCTGACGCGCTCCTTGAGGGCCAGGGCGGAGGAGAATTCGGTGATGGTCCAGGGGCTGATCAACAAGGCCTTTGCTGCGCCGACGGAGAGAAAGGCCTGGACCTTTGGGGTTCCGGGCTCCCGGATCAGCAGGGGCACCAGCAGCGAGGTGTCCAAGTAGCAAGCCATCAATAGCGGGCAGCGCGGCGCAGCTCAGCCATGAAGCTGCCGGCATCCGGCCCTTCATGCATCGGTTGGGCGTTGGTGAACTGGAACAGCTCCTGCAGATCGAATCCGTCGCCAACGCGAGCTGGTTCGGCCACGATCCTGGCGATGGCAACCCCTCGCCGTGTGATGACCACCTCTTCGCCGGCCTCTACCTGGGCCAGTACGGCAGAAAACCGGGACTTTGCGGCAGCCACGCTGATTCGATGCATCAGGGGGACCTGAAGAGTTGGTCAGATGACCAGGCTAAGCTCCGCCTGGCCTTGCTGCCTCCCCGAAGGTGTGCAGAACAACGCCCGCTGCTGCCTGCTGCAACTGATCTGCACAATTCCGCCATGCAGTACTAACCCGGCATCAGGTGGATGGGGCAGTTCAGGGTTTCTGACAGGGCCCCATCGGATGGTGGAGGCCCTGGCATCAAAAGTCCTTGCCTGGTGCCCTACCCTCACCACCACAAACCTGCCGCACCGGAACGGCCAACGCCTAGAGGCATGCGATGAGCTCACCCCCCGAACGCGATCAGCTGTTCATCAGCTACAGCCACGTCGATCGGGAGTGGGTGGTGCGGCTGCAGACGATGATTCGGCCGCTGGTGCGCAGCCATGGCCTTCGTCTGTGGGACGACTCCCAGATCCAACCCGGTGACAAGTGGAGGGAAGAGATCGAAACGGCGCTGGCTGCGGCGAAGGTGGCGCTGCTGCTGGTGAGCCCGGATTTCCTGGCTTCCGAGTTTGTGACCAACTCTGAATTGCCGCAGCTGCTGGCGGCGGCAGAGGCAGAGGAGGAAGGACTGCGCATTCTCTGGGTGCCCGTGCGGTATAGCCTTGTCAGGCGTACGCAGATTGCTGCGTATCAGGGTGTGGGGGATCCTGGCAGGCCTTTGGCTAAAATGGAAGACTGGGAACAGGACGAGGCGCTGGTGAAGATCGCCGAGGAGATCGAGAAGGCGCTCGCACCCCGCCAGGATTCACCATCAGCGGCAGTGAAAACACGAGGCGACAGTGCCGGAGGTCCTCAGCAGGCTGCTACCCCCAAGAGCGGGTCATCGGTTCTTCCCGGCGCTGATCGGCAGGCCGTTGCAACGGCCCGCTCAGGCGCGGCCAAGCCCGAGATGGCCCAGCCCGAGATGGCCCAGCCCGAGGCGGCCGAGCCAACTGCCGCCCCCGTTCCACGGCAGCTATTCGCCACCAGCACCTGCCTGTTGCGCCAGGAGGGCGGCCGCTGGAGCATGAAGCGCCGCCCGCTGCAGGTGGAGGGCTACCGGGAGGAGTTGGGCGAGGGTGTGGCCCTCACCATGGTGAAGATCCCGGCGGGCAGCTTTTTGATGGGCTCTCCTGAGGAAGAGCCGGAACAATCAGAGGTTGAAGGCCCCCAGCACGAAGTGACGCTGGGTGCTTTCTGGATGGCCCAGACACCGATCACCCAAGCCCAGTGGCGGGCGGTGGCGGGTTGGCAGAAGGGGGGACGCGACTTGGAGCCCGATCCCTCGGAGTTCAAGGGAGCGAACCGTCCGGTGGAGCAGGTGAGCTGGTTTGATGCGCAGGAGTTCTGCCGCCGGCTGAGCCAGCGCACGGGCCGCCGCTACACCCTCCCCAGCGAGGCCCAGTGGGAATACGCCTGCCGCGCCGGCAGCACCACACCGTTCCATTTCGGGGCCACGCTGACGCCGGAGCTGGCCAACTACGATGGAAATTACGTTTATGGAAACGGCCCCAAGGGCACTTATCGCGAGCAGACCATCGATGTGGCCAGCTTCCCGGCCAATGGCTGGGGCCTGCATGACATGCACGGCAATGTGTGGGAGTGGTGCGAAGACCACTGGCATGACAGTTACAACTTCGCCCCTGGCGATGATCAACCCTGGTTGATTCCTGCTGCCGCTGATGATGCAAAAAGGCTGCTGCGCGGCGGGTCGTGGCGCAACCACCCCGCGAGCTGCCGTTCGGCCTACCGCAGCCTCAACCGCCCGGTCAACCGCGTCTACGTCATCGGTTTCCGCGTCTGTTGCCTCCCCCAGGACTAATTTCTTTACCCTTAAACCCTTTATGTCTTTACACTTGGCTGTTTCTTGGCTGTTGGCTGTTGGCTGTAGCGAGTGGCGCCGTAGGCGCCGGCAATTTTTAGATTTCTCCCCGAGTCTTCACCAGCAAGATCCCAGCCAAACTTCCCTGCTTCGAGGCCTGACTTGATCTGATCCGCCGGCAGGGGCCCATCTCCCCCGAACCCTTTAGCTTCAGATCACTCGTTCCGCAGGGCTTCCATGCTCACCCTGCCTCGCTCGCTCAGCCTCACCCCAGATCAGTTCGCGCAGGTGTGTGCCGCCAATACAGCTGCAGTCCTGGGCCCGAACCGTCGACGGCTGGATCGTTGGCGCGCCCTGAGCGAGGCTGAAAGGGAAGGCTTCCCGCCCCTCTGCCCGGATCTGGTGGTGGAGCTTGCCAGCCCGTCGGATCTGCTATAGCCATTGCGGCAAAAGATGGCGTCGTACATCAGCAATGGAGCGCGGCTGGGCTGGTTACTGCTGCCGCGGCGACGAACCGTGGAGGTATGGAGTTCGGACCCAGCCACCCAGGCGGCTCGGTTCAGCGTCCTGAGTGATGCCTCCCGGCTGGAGGCGACTGCGGAGTTTCCCGGCTTGGTGATCGAGCTCGAGAAGATCTGGGCTGGCTGAGCCACCGGGGCATTGGATGCTGGGGGTCTCCCCGCGGGCTTGGCGCCAAGCCCCCCGCTGGCACTTGAATACCATCACCACACCATTGGCAACTCGCTTCCAGTGCCATAGTGGGGGGATGGCCCGATCAGCTGAATCCACCACCCAGGCGAATGCCAGTGCCACTGGCACAGCCAGTTCCACTGCCGAGGCGGCACGCGATCAGGATTCTGTGGGAGAGGGCGCAGACATGCTGGCCGTGGAAACCAGACTGATCAAGCAGGTGGAGCTGCTGCTGCGTGAGTCGGGCAATACCGAACCGTTTGATGCCGCCGCCTGGGTGGAGCGCTGGTTGCATCGCCCCAACCATGCCCTCGGCGGCGCCGCCCCCGAGCTCTATCTGCACACGCCTGGAGGCGAGGCCTTGCTCTCCAGCCTGATCGGCGCGATGGCGGCGGGCTCCTACATGTGATGCGGCGGCGGTGAGCGGGGAGATCAGCATCTGGCGCATCGCCAGTGAGGGCCACACCTGGAAGGCGAACGACCTCAGCGGCAACGGCGCCGCCCGCTACCCGGGGCGCTGGAACTCCCTCGATCGCCCCATCGTCTACAGCTCCAGCTCGATCGCCCTGGCCTGCCTGGAAACGGTGGTGCATCTGGCCGGCGATGATTCGCTGCCATTTCCGCGCCAGCTGGTGCGGATCACCATCCCCATCCACCACTGGAAGCAGCGCAGGATGTTTGCCAACGAGGAGCTCAGCGGCTGGGACAGCGCCCCCACCCCTGAGCACGCCGAGAATCAGTTTGCGGACACCCGGGCCTGGGGCGATGATTGGCTGTTGGGCCTCGACTCGCTGCTCGCCGAGGTGCCTTCAGTGATCGTGCCGGAGGAAACCAACCTGCTGCTCAATCCCCGCCACCCAGACCACGGGGAGCTGAAGGCCGAAATTGTGCGCCCCTGGAAGTACGACGCCCGTTTGCTTCTCAAAGCCCGAGCCGACCCCCCCCAAGCGGGCCCGCCCTGGCAGGAGCCCCTCGGCGCTGAAGTGGCCCTGGAGATGGTGCCGATCCCGGCCGGGGAGTTCCTGATGGGCTCCCCTGAAGATGAACTAGAGCGCTGGAAACATGAAGGCCCGCAGCATCGGGTGCGCCTAGCGCCCTTCTCGCTGGCCCGCACGCCAATCACCCAGGCCCAGTGGCGGCAAGTGGCGCGCTGGCTGCCGGCGCCGGGAGACCCTCCCTGGGAACGGGAATTGAATCCCGAGCCTTCCTTCTTCAAGGGCGGTTTGCCCGTGGACAATCGAGGCCCCGAGCACGATCGGCGTCCCGTGGAACGGGTGAGCTGGTTTGATGTCCAGGAGTTCTGCCGCCGCCTGAGCCAGCGCACGGGCCGCACTTACACCTTGCCCAGTGAAAGCCAGTGGGAATATTCCTGCCGAGCGGGTTCAACCACGCCCTATGCCTTTGGAACCACGCTCAGTCAGGGGCAGGCGAATGTTGCCAGTTCAGGCACCACGGAAGTGGCCAGCTTTCCCGCCAATTACTGGGGTCTGCACGATATGCATGGCAATGTGTGGGAGTGGTGTTTGGATCACTGGCATCCCGGTTATGAAGGAGCGCCAGCGGATGGCAGTGCCTGGTTGAGCACGATGGAGCAGCAGAATCAATCGTTCACCAAGCCAGTGAAGAACGTCATCGATGATTCCGAACCAAGGCTGCTGCGCGGCGGCTCCTGGGTCTTCGTCCCCGGGCTCTGTCGCTCGGCTTACCGCCTCCACCTAAGGCCCGACTTTGCCGACTGCTACGTCGGTTTCCGTGTGGTCTGCCTCCCCCAGGGCTCTTCTCTTAACCCTTAATCCCCCAATCCCTCAACACACGGCTGTTTCTTAACTCTGGCTGTTGGCTTGCATCTGTTGGTTATTGGCTGTTCCGGGATGGGGCCTTAGGCGCCGTCAATTTTCTTGCATCTCCGACTGCATCTGCGCATCCACCAGCCAGCTCACCGCCGAACTTCCCTGCTTCAAGGCCTGTCTCGATCTGATCCGCCGCCAATGCCCCATCTTCCTGAATCCCCCTAACCTGAATACACCCGTCCCGCAGGGCCCCCATGCTCACCCTGCCCCGCTCGCTCACCTTCACGCCTTCCCAGTTTGCCGAGGTGTGTGCGGCCAACCCAGAGGCGGTGCTCGAGCTCGCTGCCGATGGCACCCTTATTGAGATGACCCCCACTGGCGGCAGCACAGGTGCGCGCAACAGCCGCCTGGTGGCTCAGCTCGAAAACTGGGCGGTGGCCGCCGATCTCGGCTGGATCGTGTTCGACAGCTCCACTGGCTTCCTGCTCCCCGATGGCTCGGTGCGCAGCCCCGACGCCAGCGTGGTGCGGCTGGATCGTTGGCGCGCCCTGAGCGAGGCTGAAAGGGAAGGCTTCCCGCCCCTCTGCCCGGATCTGGTGGTGGAGCTTGCCAGCCAGTCGGATCAGGTTGAGCCATTGCGGCAAAAGATGGCGTTGTACATCAGCAATGGGGCGCGGCTGGGCTGGCTGCTGCTGCCGCGGCGAAGAATCGTGGAGGTATGGAGTTCGGACCCAGCCACCCGGGCGGCTCGGTTCAGCGCCCTGGGTGATTCCTCCCGGCTGGAGGCGACCGCGGAGTTTCCCGGCTTGGTGATCGAGCTCGAGCAGATCTGGGCTGGCTGAGCCACCGGGACATCGGCTGCTGGGGGCACCCCGTGGGCTTGGCGCCAGGCCCCCCGCTGGCACTTTGGTTGCCTTCACCACACCATTCCCAATTCGATTCCAGTGCCATAGTCAATGGATGGCCCGATCAGCTGAAACCACCACCAAGGCGAATGCCAGTGCCACGGGCACTGGCACTACCACCGTCGCGGCGGCAGGAGATATGGATTCTGCGGGAGAGGGCGCAGCCATGCCGTCGGCCGTGCGAGCCAGACTGATTGAGCAGGTGCAAATGCTGCTGCGTGAATCGGGCAACACCGAACCGTTTGATGCCGCCGCCTGGGTGGAGCGCTGGTTGCGCCGCCCCAACCATGCCCTCGGCGGCGCCGCCCCCGAGCTCTACCTGCACACCCCACAAGGCGAGGCCTTGCTTGCCAACTTGATCGGCGCGATGGCGGCGGGCTCCTACATGTGATGCGGCGGCGGTGAGCGGGGAGATCAGCATCTGGCGCATCGCCAGCCAGGGCCTCACTTGGAGGGCGAGCGACCTCAGCGGCAACGGCGCCGCCCGCTATCCGGGGCGCTGGAACTCCCTCGATCGCCCCATCGTCTACAGCTCCTGCTCGATTGCCTTGGCCTGCCTGGAAACGGTGGTGCATCTGGCCGGCGATGATCCGCTGCCATTTCGGCGCCAGCTGGTGCGGATCACGATCCCCAGCCAGCACTGGCAGCAGCGCAAGATGTTTGCCAACGAGGAATTCAGCGGCTGGGCCAGCGCCCCCACCCCTGAGCACGAAGACGAATGGCTTGCGGCCACCCGGGCCTGGGGTGATGCCTGGCTGCTGGGCCTCGATTCGCTGCTCGCCGAGGTGCCTTCGGTGATCGTGCCGGAGGAAACCAACCTGCTGCTCAATCCCCGCCACCCAGCCCACGGGGAGCTGGTGGCCGAAATTGTGCGCCCCTGGTTCTACGACGCCCGTCTGCTTCCCACTGCCCGAGCCGCGACTGCCCAAGCCACAACTGCCCGAGCCGGCACCCCCCAAGCGGGCCCGCCCTGGCAAGAGCCCCTCGGCGCTGAGGTGGCCCTGGAGATGGTGCCGATCCCGGCCGGCACCTTCCTGATGGGCTCCCCCCCGGATGAACCCGGGCGCTCAGACGACGAAGGCCCCCAGCATGAGGTGAAGCTGGACAGTTTCTTCATCAGCCAGACTCCGATCACCCAGGCACAGTGGCGGCAAGTGGCGTGCTGGCAGCCATTGCCGGCAGAGCGCTGGGGACGGGAATTGAACCCTGATCCCTCTGGCTTTCAGAACAAGCAAGGCAGAGACAAAAGCAACATTCGTTTGTTTGAGACTGAGGCCAACACCGACAACCGCCCCGTTGAGACGGTGAGCTGGTTGGATGCGATGGAATTTTGCAGCCGCCTCAGCCAGCGCACCGGCCGCAGCTATACCTTGCCGAGCGAAGCCCAATGGGAATACGCCTGTCGGGCGGGAACGGCAACGCCCTTTCATTTTGGGGATAGTATCAGCTCAGAGCTTGCCAATTATAATGGCGATTATGTTTATGGCCTTGGTCTAAAAGGGGTCTATCGAGGACAAACCACACCGGTGGGGATGTTTCCCGCCAATGCTTGGGGCCTGTACGACATGCACGGCAATGTCTGGGAGTGGTGTCTGGATGAATGGCATGCTAATTACAATGGAGCCCCTGCCGATGGTTCAGTATGGGTGGATTACGCTGAAGGTGAAAAGAATAAAGAATTAGAAAAACTCAAGCTGCTGCGCGGCGGGTCGTGGTTCCTCAACCCCAGGAACTGCCGCTCGGCTTACCGCAGCTTCAACCACCCGGGCCTCCGCAGCAACAACATCGGTTTCCGCGTCTGTTGCCTCCCCCAGGACTAATTTCTTTACCCTTTAACTCTTTATTTCTTTACCCTTGGCTGTTGGTTTACGGCCGTTGGCTGTTGGTTGTCCCCGATCGGCGCCGCAGGCGCCTCGATTTTGCAGCAATTCATGCCATACCTGCATACCCATCCCCATCCCCATCCCCATCTTCCAGTGGCCTTTGGGCCATCAGGGTAAGGAAGGCCCGCAATCGGGCTCGGTTTGTTGGGGAGGGGTCGAGCTGGACTCGGGCGGAAAGCAGTGCCGCTTGATCAAGGCGCTCAAAGCTTTCTCTCTGGCGTTCTCTCGCCTCAGCTGCTCGGTTTCTTTCTCGATCTGCTCGCTGTCGTTCCTCACGCGCAAGATTTCGTTCGCTAGCTGTTTCATTCGCACCTCGTGCTGAATCTTGCGCTGCTCGTATTGCATCGAGCGCTGCTCGTAGTCGGGATCGCGACGCCAATTGAGCGTCGATAAAAACTGTCGCCACCGAGGCAGCGATGAGGGGGATGCCCCATTGCTGCTGGAGTCCGATGCGCTGGCCGGCAAAGGTGATGTGGTCATAGGAGGTGAACAGGGCGATCAGGCCGAGGATCAGGCCGCCGCCGGCCTGGAGGGCACCGAGAAGATCCAGGCTGGGCCAGGGGCGCATTGCTGCTGACAATTCTGGCGGAGCCGGGGGCGTCTCGCTGTCGGCGGGGGCGCCAGGGGCTTCACGGGCGCCGAGAGCTTCTGGGGTGCCAGGGGCACCTGGAGTGGCAGGAGTGTCAGGGGGCACAGGGAATGGGAGGCAACAAAAAGCCCGGGGCTTCCCCTTACCAGTTCCACCATGGGCAGCACCGCCACGCCCCATGCCCATCCCCTGAGTGCATCTGGATATCGGCTGCCTGCCGCTCCCTGCAACCAGCCTCGTCCCCCTTTGCCGACACGCCGCTGCCGTTGCTGCTCAGAGACCCTCAGCTGCCGACAGGCGCCGGCAGCACCTTTAGGGTGGACTGCCGCATTGCCAGGGCGTCTGCCATTCATGATCCCCACCTCCGATCTTCACATCGTCGAAACCCGGCCCCTGGTGCCGCCGGCGGTGCTGCACGCGGAGCTGCCGATCACCGAGGCGGCCGCCCGCACCGTGCAGTGCGCCCGCGAACGGATCAAGGCGATCTTGCACGCTGGCGATCAGCGGCTGCTGGTGATCGTTGGGCCCTGCTCCGTCCATGACGTGGCGGCCGCCCAGGAGTACGCCACCGCCATCGCCGCGGCGCACCACCGGTTCAAGGCTGACCTGGAGGTGGTGATGCGGGTGTACTTCGAGAAGCCCCGGACCACCGTGGGCTGGAAGGGCCTGATCAATGACCCCCATCTCGATGGCAGCTACGACATCAACACCGGGCTGCGCCGGGCCCGGGGTCTGCTGTTGCACCTGGCCGAGCTGGGCCTGCCCGCCGCCACCGAGCTGCTGGATCCGGTGGTGCCCCAGTACATCGCCGACCTGATCAGCTGGACCGCCATCGGTGCCCGCACCACCGAAAGCCAGACCCACCGCGAAATGGCCTCGGGGCTGTCGATGCCGATCGGCTTCAAGAACGGCACCGATGGCAGTGCCAGCACCGCCATCAACGCCATGGAGGCGGCGGCCAAACCGCACCATTTCCTGGGCATCAGCCAGCAGGGCAATGCCGCGATCGTCAGTACCACCGGCAATCCCGATGGGCATCTGGTTTTGCGCGGCGGCAAGGGCGGCCCCAACTACGGGCCTGAGGCCGTGGCCGCCGCCGCCGCCCAACTGGCCGCCGAGGGCCTGCCCGCCCGCCTGATGGTGGATTGCAGCCATGGCAATTCCAATAAGGACTACCGCCGCCAGGGGGATGTGTTGCGCCATGTGGCAGAGCAGGTGGCAGGCGGCTCCCTGCATGTGATGGGCGTGATGCTGGAGAGCCACCTGGTGGAGGGCAGCCAGAAAATCCCCGCCGACCTCAGCCAGCTCACCTACGGCCAGAGCATCACCGATGCCTGCATCGCCCTGGACACCACCTTGGCCTTGCTCGACGAGCTGGCGGGGGCGGTGCGCAGGGCCCGCCAAGGGCACCTGGTGACCGCTTGATGGCCCAAAATCCCAACGGCCATGCGGGGCCAACTATTTTTTGGCACTCCTAGATTGCAAGTGCCAGGAAGTGGCGAAGACGACGAGATGTTCTTGGTGAACATCTCTGTGGTTGACCATCCCTAAGGTGTGCATCCAGTCAAACCATGGGTCTAGGACATGGCCTTTCTGCTTCAATTCTGCGGACTTTCTGATCCGCTGCAGATCTTCTATCTCGAACAGAGGAATGCCACCCCTGCAGGCTTGGGTCCTGTTTATGCAGGCTTTCGGCCGTTTCAGCTCGATGCCCTGTTGGACTGGGCCCTGGAGTCAGCCCGTTGCCGTCGTTGGGATGTGGATTTGATTCGCCATACCGTTGTCGATGTCTGGATGGAGCGGGCCGAGGTGATTCGCCAGTGGCAATTGCGCCTGCGGGACGAACCCGCTGATCGCCTGCTGGTGGCCGGTCTTGGCAGCCAGCAGGACTGGATGCATCGCTGTGAGCAATCCCTGCAGGCTTGATTCTCAGCCCCCAGACCACCAGCGCCACAGGGCAGCCACCGCCAATGGCACACTGAGGTTGTCCAATCCCAGCCAGGCCACCTGTTCCAGGGCGGTAGCCAGCAACGCCATCATTGCCAGGGCCCCGAGATCCGGCGCGTTCAACCCCGCTGCCAGGGCCAGTTGCCTCACCAAGACGAGGGCCCCCAGGCTGGCCAGGGCCATGGTTGCGGTGCCCAAAAGCGACCGTTTTTGCCCCCACACCTGCCAGCTGGGTGAAGGCCAGATCGGCCCGATCAGGCCGGCAAACCCATCTCCCCAGGCCATCACCAGCACTCCTGCCGCCACCGCAGCGGGCTGGGCCGGCCACCAAAGCAGCAGCAACAGCACGATGGTGGCCCCATAGGCGATTGTGCCGTAGCTGCGGCGATCCACATCTTCGATCGCCGGCAGCACCCGGATGCGGTGGTTGAGGGCCGCAAGCAAGGTGACGAGTCCGGCGACCGGAAGGGCGATCCGGCGATCGATGCCCAGACCCCAGGCGATCAACAGCACCGGGCCGCTGCCGATGTGGACCACCTTGCGGCTCCATTCGGGTTGGTCGGGCCAGCGGCGACGCACCAACAGGGCCAGGGCGCAGACCAAAGTCAGCCAGGCCACAACAGCGCCGACTCCAGGTAGCTGGCGCTGAATCCATTCCGGCTCCAGCGCCATTGCGAATTCCAAAACCGTCTCAGGCTGCTTGTTGTCTGTCGCTGAGCATCCGCAGCTTCATGATTGCCTTGGCTTCCAGCTGGCGTACCCGCTCCCGGGAGACGTTGATGATCCGGCCGATTTCGGCCAGCGTCAGCGGTTCGCTGCCCTCTAGGCCGAAGCGCAGCTGCAGGATTTTCTGTTCCCGTTCATTGAGTTGGGACAGCCAGGCTCCCAAGTGTTCCTTCTGCAACAGGCGATCCATCGAGTCCAGATGCTCATTGCTACCGGGATCGGCGATTAGCTCGCCGAGGGTGCTGCGATCCTCTTCGCCGCGGGCGTGGGCATCAAGGGAAGCGCAGGGGGTGCTTTGGGAGATCAATTCTTCCAATTCCTCGGGAGTCATGCCAACGGCATGGGCCACTTCGAGGCGGTTGGGCTGACGACCGAGGCGATGCGAAAGCTCGCGAGTCACCCGCCGCATGCGGGAGAGTTTTTCGCTGACGTGGATCGGCAGGCGAATGGTGCGGGCGCTGTTATCAATGGCACGGGTCATGCCCTGGCGGATCCACCAATAGGCATAGGTAGAAAACTTATAGCCCATGGCGGGGTCAAACTTGTCGACGGCCCGCTCAAGGCCAATGGCCCCCTCCTGGATGAGATCAAGCAATTCCAGGCCTTGATTTTGATATTTTTTTGCTACGCTCACCACCAGGCGCAAGTTGGCTGCCATCATGCGATCCCGTGCCCGTTGACCCATGCGAATCTGGCGTTTCTGCAGGGGTGTGCGCTGATCGTTGGCGAGAAGAAGCAGAGGTTTAGCGGACTGTACATGGTGGGCCAGCTCAATTTCCTCCGCTGGTGTCAGCAGCGGCACCCGGCCGATGGTGCCCAGATACCAGCCGATGGCATCAGGGCTACTACGGCTGCTCGATCGCTGGGATGCTGTCCGGGTTGCCGCCCGGGCGCTGGATGGTTTGGTCTTGTCATTTTGGTTTGGACTGCCGCTGTCACCAGCGCTCGCTTCGCCCCGTGCAGCGCTTTTGGAGCGCAGCAGAGCTAAAGCGGAATGCAGAGGTGTCCCCATCACCCCAGGCCTCCGATTGAATTTGCGGGGAATATAGCACCATTCGGAAAGTGCTTTTGTTCAGAATCGGAGAATTGTTGGACCCAAGTGCTGCGCTTTTCTGTGTTTTGGCTGTCTGTGTTTTGCTTGCGGGATAAGCCGTCACAATCCGCCCCGCCAGCGATCCATCAAGGTCGCTTGCACCTGCTGGCCCGTTCCTTCAAGCGGGTATTGGTGAAAACTGCCGTCGCTGTGCATGTGCCAGGCGCCACTGTCGTCTAGGTAAAGCTGCAACAAGCCTTCTAGATGGCCCTTCAAGCGCGGATCCTCAACCGGGGCCACGGCTTCGACCCGGCGATCGAGATTGCGCGGCATCCAGTCAGCACTGCCGATCAGGAGTTCGGACTCGCCACCGTTGGCAAACCAAAACAAACGAGAGTGTTCAAGAAAGCGGCCAATTACACTGGAAACGCTGATCGATTCGCTAACCCCCGCTAATCCTGGCCGCAGGCAGCACATGCCGCGAATGATCAATTCGACCTTGACCCCAGCCTGCGAGGCTTCGTAGAGCAGGGCGATGATCGCCGGATCAACCAAAGAATTCATTTTGGCTCGCAGGTGGCCACCGCGGCCATTTTTGGCATGGTCAATCTCGCGGCGGATCCGGTCTTCCATGCCGCGACGCAGGGTGACAGGGGCCACGAGCAATTTGCGGAAACTCTGCTGTTTGGAGAAACCGGTGAGGTAATTGAACAGTTCGACCAGATCCTGGCCAAAGTCTTCGTTGACCGTGAGTAGGCCTATGTCGGTGTAGAGAGTCGATGTTTTTGAATTGTAGTTACCGGTTCCCACGTGTACATAACTGCGCAATAACTCCTTCTCGCGGCGCACCACCAGCAGCACTTTGGTGTGGGTTTTCAGTCCGAGCACCCCATAAACCACATGGACCCCCGAACGCTCCAATTCACGGGCCCAGTGGATGTTGTTGTCTTCGTCGAAACGGGCTTTGAGTTCGACCAACGCCATCACTTGCTTGCCATTTTCGGCGGCGCGAATCAGGGCCGCCACCACCGGCGAATCCTTGGAGGTGCGATAGAGGGTCATCTTGATAGCCAGCACCGAGGAGTCGTCGGCGGCCTGGTTGAGAAATTCCTCCACCGAGGTGGTGAACAGGTCATAGGGGTGATGCAACAACACATCACCGCGGCGGATCACGGAAAAAATGCTTTGGAATTCCTCCTGCTTGATCGAGCCGTCCTCCAATTGGCTGCGTTGGGCCCGCAGCAACGCCGGCACCGTCCGCCCTTGATAGGGCTCGTCCTTCAGCTGGGGCAGGGGGATTGCCAGCAGGCTCATCAGATCATCAAGGCCGAGGGGTCCGTTGATGCGATAGAGGTCCTCGCTCTCCACATCCAGTCCTTCCATCAACAGCCGCACCATGTCGTCGGGCATTTCATTGGCCACCTCGAGACGCACCACCTCACCCCCCATGCGGCGCTTGCGCAGCCCCGCTTGCAGGGCCTCCATCAGGTCATCGGCCTCCAGATCCCGCAGTTCCAGGTCGGCGTCGCGGGTGATGCGAAAGAAGTAATGGCCTTCGATCGTCATCCCCGGGAACAGGTGCTGCAGGTTGAAGGCAACCAGCTGTTCCAGGGGCACCACCGTGAACAGGGCCTCAGGGCTGCGCGTGCAGAGCTCGGTGGGGATCGGCACGAAGCGGGGCAGAATCTTCTGCGGCACCTTGACCCGCGCGAACTGCTGCTGGCCCGTGTCTGGATCACTGACCAGGGCCGCCACATTGAGACTGAGGTTGCTCATGAACGGGAAGGGATGCGCCGGATCGACGGCCAGGGGCGTCAAGACCGGAAAGATGGCGCGTTGGAAATAGTCGTCGACCCACTCTTTTTGTTTCTCGTTAAGGCGGCTGTAATCGAACAGGTGGACGCCGTATTCGGACAGCGAGCGTTTGAGGTGCAGGCGATAGTGCTGCTGTTGTTGATCGAGCAGCGGTCTCAATTTCGTTTGGATTGCCTCCAGTTGCTGCAGTGGGGTCAGTCCGTCGTCGCTGAGCGTGGTCAGCCCCGCCTCTTGTTGGGACTTGAGCGAGGCCACTCGCACCATGAAGAATTCATCGAGATTGTTGCTGAAAATGGCGCTAAATTTGGCCTGCTCCAATAGGGGCGTGCGTTCGTCCATGGCCTGGGCAAGGACGCGCTGATTAAAGTCGATCCAGCTGAGTTCCCGGTTGATGTATAGCTCGGGTGGCACGCTGGATTTCGTCATTGCTGGGGTTTTGGTTGGGGGCTTAATAATGCAATTAACGTAGCAATCTCATGCCGTTGATTGGCGTGATGGGCTTGCTTGACCGGGTAACCCGCCGACGAGTATCCCAACCGCCAACATCAGCGCCAGTCCCCCCCAGAAAGGACTGCGTTGGCCGATGGTCTCGAAGGCCAGGCCCGCCAAGGGTGGCCCAAGTACCCCGGCCAGGCTCTGAAGGGCTTGCATGCTGCCCAGGGCCGCACCCTGGCCGCCGTCCTCCAGGCGCCGGGAAACCAGGCTGCGCAGACAGGGGGTGACAAGTCCGGTGCCCAGGGCCAACAGGGCCACACCGCCAAACACCAAGGGCACCGCCGTTGTGCGTTGGGCCAGGGCGATCAGCAAAAAGCCGACACTGACGAACCCGACCCCCGTCAGGGACAGCCTGCGTTCGCCAAAACGGGCCACCAGGGGCCCGATCAGCCCTCCCTGCACCACCGTGGCCACCACCCCTACCACTAAGAAGGCGAGGGCTGAAAGCTCGGGGCCCCAGGCGAAGGCCTGGCGCAGAAACAGCACCAGCATGGCCGTGAAGCCATTGAACGAAAGGAAAAACAAAAAGAAAGCCAGGGCCAGCAAGCGCACCTGGGATTGGCCCAGGATGCGACCTATTTGGTTGAAGGGTTGCAGCGCCCGACGTCTGGGCAAGGGCAGGCGCTGGGAAGGGGGCAGGGTTTCGGGCAGCAGCTTGAGCACCACCACCAGGTTGAGCAGCGCGAAGGCCGCCGCCAGTAGCAGGGGCAGGGTGAGGCTGAAACGGGCCAACAGCCCTGCCAGCGCTGGCCCCAGGATGAAGGCCAAGCCGAAGGCCACCCCCAGCAGCCCGAAGGCCTTGGCCCGTTGTTCCGGGGGGGTGATGTCCGCCAGGACGGCGGTGGCGGTGGCGGCGGTGCCTCCGCTGAGTCCATCAATGAAACGGGCCAGAAACAGCAAAGCGAGGGGCACGCCGGCCGCCAGGGCTTCGGGCCAGATTTGGGCCCAAGGCAAGATCAAGGTGGCGGCAAACAGGGAAAGCCCCAAGACAGAACCCGCCACGCAGACGGTGATCACCGGCTTGCGACCAAAGCGGTCGCTGAGGGCGCCGATCAAGGGGGTGCCGGTGAACTGGGCCAGGGCATAGGTGCCAGCCAGGGCCCCCAGGGTGCGGCCATCGCTGCTGAGCCCGGCTAGCAGGTAGGGCAGCAGGGGAAACACCATGCTTTCCCCGAGCCTGTCGTTGAGCAGGGTGAGAAACACGCTCAGCAGGGTGGAGGGGCGCTGCCAGCGCAAAGGGAGCCTGCGACGCCCTTCAGCATCCCATGGCACCGCGAATCGCTGGTAGAACGGGTTTTGACGGAGGGGATTGAGGCGTGTTGCTGGCCGCCACCGGACTGCTCCTGGTGTTGTTTCTTGCGGTCCACTTGGCTGGTGTGGGGCTTGCCTTGGTCGATCAGCAGGTTTTCGAGGCTTGGAGCGCCAGCCTGCACAGCTGGTGGCCCCTTCCCCTGCTGGAAGCGGCCTTGGTGGTTTTGTTTCTGCTCCATCCCCTCAAGGCGGCGGCCAAGGCTTGGGCCAATGCCGCCGCCGCCCCTCGGGTGCAGGCAGGGCGCCGTAGCCGCCGGGGCGGTGGCCTGGAAGCGCTGGCCGCCCTGGCCGCTCGCACCAGCCCCTGGAGTGGGGCGCTGTTGTTGCTGTTTCTGGTGGTGCACCTGGCCCAGCTGCGCTGGGTGCGCCCCCCGGCCGGTGCCGAACTGGCGGCCGTGATGGGGGTGCTGGCCCAGCCCCAAGGCTGGGCGCTTTATGGCGCTGCGGGGCTGGCGCTGGCCCTGCATCTGTTTCAGGGGGTTGAGAGTGCCCACCGCAGCCTGGGGCTGCTGGCTGGGGCCAACGCGGGCCTGTTGCGCTGGCTTGGGCGCCTGGTGGCTGTGCTGCTGGGGGGTGGTTTCTGCCTGGTGAGCCTGGCCCTGGCCTGGGGCGCGCAGCCGTGAACTCAACCAAGAGTGAGAGGGAGGGTACGCGGCACGATCCGCGAGTGCCGACCGGTCCGTTGGCGGGCGCCTGGCAACGCTACCGCCAGGATTTGCCCCTGATCAGTGCAGCCCAAAAACGCCAGCTGCGGGTGTTGGTGGTGGGCAGTGGCCTGGCGGGGGCTTCAGCGGCCGCCTCCTTGGCGGAACAGGGTTACATGGTGAGCCTGATCACTTATCACGACAGCCCTCGGCGGGCCCACTCGGTGGCGGCCCAAGGGGGCATCAATGCCGCCAAGAACTACGCCAACGACGGCGACAGCGTCACCCGCCTGTTTCGCGACACCGTCAAGGGGGGTGATTTTCGGGCCAGGGAGGCCGGTTGTTTTCGTCTGGCCGAACTGAGCACGGCTATCATTGACCAGTGCGTGGCCCAGGGGGTGCCCTTCGCCCGCGAGTACGGCGGTACCCTGGCCAACCGCAGTTTTGGCGGCACATTGGTGAGTCGCACCTTTTATGCCCGGGGGCAGACGGGCCAGCAGTTGTTGTACGGCGCTGTGCAGGCCCTGCTGCGGCAGGTGCAAGCGGGCCGGATTGACTTGCTGCCCCGCCGCGACCTGGTGGAGTTGGTCCTGGTCGATGGCGTGGCGCGGGGAGTGGTTTGCCGGCACCTCGTCAGCGGCGAGCTGGAGACGTACACAGCCAATGCCGTGGTGTTGGCGAGCGGTGGTTACTCCAACGTCTACTACCTCTCCACCAATGCGGTGAAGAGCAATGTCAGCGCCCTCTGGCGGGCCTATCGCAAAGGGGCTGATTTCGCCAACCCCTGCTTCACCCAGATCCATCCCACCTGCATCCCCAGCGGCGACGCCTACCAGAGCAAGCTCACCTTGATGAGCGAGAGCCTGCGCAATGACGGCCGGGTGTGGCTGCCGGCGCGGCCGGCGGATGGCCGCGAGCCGCAGGCGATTCCGGAGGAGGAGCGGGATTATTTCCTGGAGCGCCAATACCCCACCTACGGCAACATGGTGCCCAGGGATGTGGCCTCAAGGCGGGCCCGCGAACAGTGCCTGGCGGGCCATGGTGTCGGGCCCGGGGGGCGGTCGGTGTATCTCGACCTGGCGGACGCCATCGCCCGCGATGGCAAGGCAGCGATCGAGGCGCGCTACGGCAACCTGTTGGAGATGTACGAGCGCATCACCGGCCAGGATCCCCGCCTCACGCCAATGCGGATCTACCCCGCGCCCCACTACACGATGGGTGGTCTGTGGGTCGACTACCACCTGATGAGCACGGTGCCGGGATTGTTTGTGTTGGGGGAGGCCAATTTCTCCGAGCATGGCGCCAACCGCCTGGGAGCCAGCGCCCTGATGCAGGGTCTGGCCGATGGTTATTTCATCGCCCCCGCCACCATCACCGCCTGGTTGGCGGGCCAGCCCCAGCCCGAGGTGGGGCCGGACCATCCCGCCTGCCGCCAGGCGCGGGCCGATGCCGGTGCCCGCATCGCGGCGTTGCTGGCGCCCCGGGGCGGCCCCCGGGAGCGGTGTCCGGTTGATTGCTGGCACCGGCAACTGGGCCAGCTGATGATTGATGCCTGCGGCATCAGCCGCCATGGGCCCCGCTTGCAGCAGGCGATCGCCCAGGTGGAGGACCTGCGCCAGGCCTTTGCCGAGGAGGGCGGCGTGGCTGATTTGGGGGCATCCGCTGGACCGGCCGCCGCCGGCGCTGGCCGCGGCATCAACACTGAGTTGGAGAAGGCATTGCGCCTGCAGGATTATTTCGGCCTGGCCGATTTGATGTTGCGCGATGCCCTGGCGCGGCAGGAATCCTGCGGCGCCCATTTCCGCCAGGAGTACCAAAGCGCCGCCGGCGAAGCGCAGCGCGATGATGCCCGTTTTAGCCATATTGCCGCCTGGCAATGGCGTCCCCAGGGAGCGCCCCAGCGCCAGGTCGAGCCCCTGTCTTTCCGCGAAATCACCCCCAACCAGCGCGACTACCGATGAGCGCCACCTTGAGTCTTACCCTGCAAATCTGGCGACAGGAGCAGCCTGGGGCGCCGGGACGGTTTGAAATCCACCGCTTGGAGCAGCTGAGCGCCGATTTGTCGTTGTTGGAGGCCCTCGATTGGCTCAATGAAAGGCTGATCGGCGCCGGTGAACGGCCGGTGACCTTTGAGCACGATTGCCGCGAAGGCATCTGCGGCAGTTGCGGCTTTTTAATCAATGGTCAGGCCCACGGCCCCCAGGTCGCCACCAGCGTTTGTCAGCTTTACCTGCGCCGCTTCCGCGATGGCGAGGTGCTGGTGCTGGAGCCCTGGCGGGCCCGGGCTTTTCCCTTGCTGCAGGACCTCAGCGTCGATCGCTCGGCCCTGGATCGGGTCTGGGCGGCGGGCGGCTATTGCTCGGTGAATACCGGTCAGGCCCCAGAGGCCAACACTATTTTGGTTGGCCGTGAGCAGGCGGCCAGTGCCTTCGACACCGCCAGCTGCATTGGCTGCGGTGCCTGCGTTGCCAGCTGCCGCAATGCCTCGGCCAGCCTGTTTGTGGCGGCCAAGCTGGCCCACCTGGGCCAGCTGCCCCAGGGCCAGAGCGAACGCCAGCGCCGCGCCTTGGCGATGACCGAGCGCATGGCGGCCGAAGGCTTCGGCAGTTGCAGCAACCAGCTGGAATGTGAGGCCGTTTGTCCCAAGCAGATTTCAGCCGACTGGATCAGCTGGATGAATCGCGAATTGCGGCGGTAGTCAGCCCGCCCAGATCTCCTCCAACTCCACCGCCAGGCCGGGGAACTGGGGATCTCCATCGAGGCGGGTAGCCGCTTCGAGCCGCCGGGGCTGGGCCGGGGAATCCGCAAGCGGGCCCCAGATCTCCACTGCCTGCTCCGCCGGAATCAGCAGCCAGCCGAGGCGGGCGCCATTGCGCTGATAGGCGGCCATTTTCTGGCGCAGGGTGGTGAGACCGCGGGGGCCTTCATCGCTGGGACTCGCAAGCTCCACCACCAGATCGGGGCAGAGGGGAGCGAACCCGCGGCGCTCGGCGTCGCTGAGGGCCTGCCAGCGGTCGAGGGCGACAAGGGCGGCATCGGGGCTGAGCACGGAGTTGTCCGGCAGGCGGAAGCCGCTGGAGCTGTCGAACAGCTTCAGGGGCAGGGCGCTGGCTTTCAGGGCCTGCCAGAGCAGGCCACTGAGGGCGCCGTTGCGGCCGCCCGTTTCGCTTCCGGTGGGGGTCATGCAGATCAGGGAGCCATCGGCGGCCAGCTCCAGCACCGCGTCGGGGTTGGCTTGACACAGCTCGGCGAATTGGTCGGGGGTGAGCCGCAGGCTGCTGCTGTGGAGGAGCGGCAGGGTGATCGACCCAAACGGCTGCTCCGGGCTCAGCAGCCCAGGGCAAGCCGGCTGGGAGGAGGGCGGCGCTTGGGTACTGGCTGGGGCGAGCATGGGCTCGACGAAGGTGCAGGGTTTCAGGCTAAGGGCGGTGCAGGCAGCTGGCGGAGCTGCTGCTCAGCCGCGAGGCCCTGGTGCTAACGCCCACGGAACACGCCGAACTGCTGGCCAGCAACCCGCCATCACCACAGGCTGCGCACGGGTCCATAGGAGCGGATTTTGTTATCAGCGCTGAGCAGGGGAATCCCCAACGCGCGGGCCTGAGCCACCAGAAAGCGATCGGCGGGATCGGCGTGGAACGGCTCCGGTAGGCGGGTGGCTGCCACGGCCACGGCGGCATCCAGGGCCAGCAACCGCACCGCCGGATGGGAGGCCAGCAACGCCAACCAGCGCTCCACATCGAGGCTGAGGGCAAGCCGTCCGCGGTTCACCAGCATCGCCACTTCCCAGCAGCTGATGGCGGACACCAGCAGCCCTGGTGAACCGCCCGGCTGGCCGGCGCTCTCGATCGCTGCATCGATGGCGGCCAGGGCAGTCGCTGAAAGCCGCTGGCGATCCCCGTTCGCCCACCAGATCAGCACATGGGTGTCGAGCAGGATCACGCCAGGGCTTCCCAGTCGTTCTCGCCGACGGGCGCGAACGGGTCGTCGAAGCGCAGCACCGAGCCGCGCAGCTCCTCCAGGGGGTTGGCGTCGGGCCGGACCGGGCAATAGGGGCGCACCTCTAGGGTGGGTTTGCCGTGATCGGTAATCACAAGCGGTTCACCGCTGGCCTCCACCTGGCGGAACAGCTCCAGGGCCTGGGCCTTGAAGCGGGATTTCGAGACCTGCTGCGGAGATCCTGGCGGCAGCGGCCCGGACGGGAGATCCATTGCAACTCTAAAATGACTATGGTCATCAGACTAGGTCAGATCAGCGGCCACTGAGGCCCGCTGCTGCGTCCAGCCCGCTCAGTCCGCCCAGATCTCTGCCAGCTTCACCTCCAGCCCCGGTCAGTGGGGATCTGGGACGAGGCGGGCGATTCCGGCAGGTAGCCGCGGCTGATGGCCACGGGAATCTTGGGTCAACGCTCAGCAAAGGACCTAGCCCTGGTATTTAAGCTAGCTTGAATACAGCTAAAGCTAGCTAGCCACAATGACGGACTCCTGCCCCTCCGGCTCCCGGCGCCAACCCACCCTGGCGGTGCCCTTGGCGGAAGCGAAGAACCAGCTCTCGGCCTTGGTGGCTCGGGTGGAGCAGGGGGAGGAGATCGCCATCACCCGTCGGGGGGTGCCGGTGGTGCGGTTGGTGCCCGATCCCGGCGATCGCCCTCGGGGGGCTGGGCGTCGTGAGCGGGTGGCCCTGGCGCTGGAGCGGCTGCAACAGCTGCGCAGCGGCGTCGTCCTGGAGGGCGACCTGCGGCTGATCGCCCGGGAGGGCCTGGATTGAACCCGGCGATCGCAACCACCGCCTTTGTGCTCGATAACTCCGTGCTCTGCGGCTGGATCCTCGCCAACCAGGCCACGCCCTACAGCGACGCGGTGGCCGGCCTGCTGCCGGTGGTCGATGCCCACGCCCCCTGGTTGCTGCAGCTGGAGTTCACCAATGTGCTGCGCACCGCTTGCCGTCGCGGCACGATCGAGATCGCTGCGGCCCGCGAGATTGTCGATCAGGTGGCCCTGCTGCCGATCCGCATCGATGCCGCCCCTCCCCAGCCGGCCGCCTTGCTGAGCCTGGCCCTGCGCTTCCAGCTCACCAGCTATGACGCGGCCTACCTGGAGCTCGCCCTGCGGCTGCAGCTACCGATCGCCACCCGCGACGACGCGCTGGCAGAGGCGGCCTGGGCTGCTGGGGTGGGGGTACTCACCGCCTAGACGCCCGCAACCGTGGCGCCAGCGGGAGGGCGATGTTACGGCTGAAAGGCAGGTGTTGAAGGCTTGCGGACGCAACCCGGCGCGGCCCTGGCCCCAACGCCTACGGGAAACCTGACGACCAGCAGCAGAGAGGGTGGGTTTGAAATTGCCAAGCCTCCCTTAAAAATAAATTAAAAAGCATAGCTGCAACTGGATATCAAATATTCTGGAGAAATAATGCACAAGTTTTCAATTTCCCATGCTTACCTATTCTCGCTTCTTAAGCCCATCCAACAATACCAAGGGCGGCACCTCCAATGCCGACTATCGCAGCCGCAGGGCATCGCTGGCCAAGCCAGGCCTTGGCGTTGCCTTAGCGATGGGGGTGCTTACCGCCGGCCAGGCCCAGGCCTTAACAATCTCCATTTACAATTTATTTAGCTTCGGCAGCAGTAAATATCGTACTTATCTTGCCGACCAACCCATAAGTTGGACACAAGCACGGAACTATACTCTCAGCCTAGGTGGGGGCTATGACCTTGTTTCTATAAATAGCACACAAGAAAACACAGCAATTTTCAACCAAATAGCCCCAACACTAAACGGTATGTTGTGGGGAACAGGTACCTTGTGTTGTGGTGGGGGGGAATACTTGACCGGTCCGTGGATTGGGCTGTTTCAACCGCCTGGCAGCACAGAGCCTGCAGGCAACTGGCAGTGGGTTGATGGCACATCATTAGCTTCTAATGGCTACTCCAATTGGCTTCCCGGAATGCCAAACAATTCGCTGGGAGGAGATAACTTTGGCAACATCTTGGCATTTTCATCACTCTATCAGTGGGGCTGGAATGACGCTATTGACAACGCTGTCATAGAGTTTAATGGAACGGGGCCGGTACTCGCGTTCGTCGTCGAGGATGAGACGAATGGCGCTCCCGGCCCCTTGCCTGCCCTAGGCGCCGCCGCTGCCTTCGGCTTCAGCCGTCAGCTAAGAAGACGCATTAAACAAAGCACCAACCCCGTCTCCAACAGCTAAAGCCTCTGATTCTAGACTTGGCACCTTTTGTGGCTGCCAGAGCCCAATTGGCCTTGGGCAGTTGGCCTGTTTAAATCCCCAGCCAGCGGGCGGCCTTAAGCCACCGCTGGCTATCCATTAGCCCAGCAGTTGCGGCTATTAATTGCAAAGTTTATTCGCATCTTCATTCCCTTTGCCGTCTGCTACCACAGTCTTCAAAGGTAAAAGCGATTACAGCAATAGCCTCTCTTCCCAGTCGCTGGCCCTAGCCCCATTGGCCCGCTTGAACGTCTCGGTCAGCTGATGTTTTTGCCCAGATCAACGCAGATTGGCTGCTCTCAGGGCCCCTTGTACTCGAAGGGATTGAACAGTTCCACACCGAAACCGTCGAAGTCCTTGACGTTGCGCGTGACAACGGTGAGCCCGTGCACCAGGGCGATGGCGGCAATCATGGCGTCTTCGTAGAGCGTGTCGGAGCGGCGGTGCATCAGCTGGGCCCAGGCGCTGGCCTTGGCGGCATCCTGTTCCCGCGTGATTTCGATGCCGGCCTGGATTTCGCCCAGGCTCACCGAGGCGAGCTGCAGATTGGCGTTGTCTGCGGCTTGGAGCCAGGCGAGCACTGCGCCATGGGGCCTGGGCTTGCGCAGCTCGGAGATGACGTTGGTGTCAAGCAGATACACCCTTGCCTCCCAACTCAACAACGGCCCGTCGCCGCGCCCTGCCGCGCTCTGGTGCCAGGGCTTCAATGCGAGGCTCCGCTGTCAGCAGCAACGCCTTGAGGGAGGGCCGCGAACGGGCCTGGACCCTGCGCCATTCCTCAATCGGCACCAGCACAGCCGTTTCGATGCCACGACGAGACACCACCTGCGGCCCCTCTCGCTGGCAGGCATCGAGCAGCTCACTGAAGCGCGCCTTGGCGTGCTGCACGGGCCAGACCTCCACGACCAAATCCCTCTAATGACCAGTGTAGTGACTAGTCTAAGACCCGGGATTCTGGAACACGCCCTGTTTGAGCGGCTGGTGGCGGTTGCAGGTGACACCAGCGACCGCGAGGCTTTGGCCTAATCGGGTGCTGCAGCGCCCCGTCAGCCAGTTCAGCGCCATCGCCGAATCCCAGCCAATCCACCGCATGATTGGTAGTCGGTCTCTCCCCTGCGGCGGCTGGAATAGCAGATCACGCCGCACCCCGCGGGGACAATCAGCAGCCCCGGCTGTTGCAGCGCAGGGTGATGGGGAAACTGCAGCCATCGTGAAGCTGCCTTACGGAGCGGCCGATGGTTGCAAACCCTCGGGTTGCAAACCCTCGGGTTGCCAACCCCCACAATCAACTTCAGGTCTTTCGATGCTGCTGACCTGGCCGAATTGGGCAGCAGCGACATACGCCCTCACTACGATGCCGTCATCTGATAACGGCATCACCATGCGCACGATCGTCGACCTGCCAGAGGCGGAGCGCGCCCAGCTCGATGCCCTCTGCCGCCAGCGGGGGCTGTCGCGGGCGGAGGCCCTGCGGCAGGCGCTGCGGCTGTGGCTGGAGCAGCAGAAACCCAGCCACGGCGAGGTGTTCGGCCTGTGGCGTGATCGCCCGGAAGGGTCTCTGGAGCTGCAGGAAGCGCTGCGGCAGGAGTGGGGCGGGCGCTGATGCTGCTGCTCGACACCAACATCCTGATCGACGTGCTGCGCGGCGAACCGCCTGCCCTGGCCTGGCTGGAGCTGCAGGAGCGGCCCCACATCAGTGTGATCAGCTGGATTGAGGTGCTGGTGGGCTGCCGCGAAAGCGAAAGCGGCCGCGTGGAAGCCTGGCTGGACACCTTTCCCCGCCTGCCCCTCAACGACGCCATCGCCCTGGAATCGGTGCGGCTCCGGCAACGCCATGGCCTCAAGATTTCAGACGCGATCATCCTGGCCACTGCCCGCTGCGCCGATCTCAACCTCGCCACCCGCAACAGCCGCGATTTCCCGCTCACGTTGGGGGGCGTGGTGCATCCTTACGGGCTCTAAGACCAGGTCATCATTCCCCAGGCCATCCGCGAACGCTGTGGCCTGCTGGCCCACACCGAGGTGCACGTCGTGGAGGAAGGGGGGAGACTGTTTCTGGAGAAGGATGACAGCAAACCCAGTCGCGGGGATACCGAGACAGGCAATCCGTTCTGATGGTGCTGGTTGACACCAACGTGATCATCGACGTGGTGACCGGAGATCCACGCGGGCTGCCCCTGTCCCTGCTCTAGCCGAAGGCTTCTGCGAAGCAGTAGGCCCACGCAGGACAGCCACCGCGATCTGGTCTGTTCTTACCTTGTATCGGGACCTGTGGGCGCGTTGTTCCAGCGCCTTAGCCCTGGAGGCGAGTTCACGGGCCGGCACCACGCCCGTGGCGGCTCGCTTGCCCTGCGAAAGATACGCGCCGCCGATTGGCGCAGCAGGCCAGTGGGGACGAGGAGCCCCAGCAGATTGCGCGGGTTAGAAGGGTGGGAGGTCGCCAGGGAGCAAAGAGCGCAGGGAAGTGACGACCCAAGTAGGCCCAACAACTCAACAAAGGATTACAGTATACGCCAATCACTTCACTGTCACCAAGAAGCAGGCAACTTCTACTGGAGTGGCAAAATACAAAATGTATTTTCATAGTTTGCAAATGAAGAGCTCTGCCTGGCTTACCAAGACAACCCTTGGTGCTGCATTAGGAGTGGGATTTCTTTTCAGCGGTTCTGCACAGGCCTCCTTGGTTCTCAATGGAGGCTTCGAAAACGGTCTGGCTGATTGGACTTGTACAATAAGCAACAACGCGTATTGCTCCACAGCTACGGTCTTTGGTCCGGCTCCCGAAGGATCAACGTACTTCTTTGGTTATGACAACATCGCTCCTGGTATTCTCAGTCAAACTTTGCCGACAGTCGCAGGTACAACCTACGACATTTCCTTCTTCTACAATTCATCTAATAACGCACCAGCCAACACATTGGCAGTTGAGGTTGGTAGTCTTACCAATATACTTGGCATGGCACCCAATACCTGGACTCCATATAGCGGCACGTTTACCGCCGCCAGCAGTTCTACGTCTTTGAAATTCTTGTTCAAGACTGATGAGTCTGCCGGAATCCTGGCACTCGACAACGTGGTGGTCAACGCAACAGGTTCCTCCGCTGCCGTCCCCGGCCCCCTGCCCTTGCTCGGTGCCGGCGCAGCTTTCGGCTGGAGCCGTCGCCTCCGCAAGCGCATCTCCACCCCTTTGATCACACCGCCCCAGGCTTGATTGCAGGCCTGATTCCCTTTCCAGCCCTGCCAGCGGCGGGGCTTTTTTGTGACCGTCGTGGGCGATGCGTTTCATCCTGACGCGCTCTGGTGGCAGGTCCAACTGCAGCACCAGCAGCCATTTCAGCCGCCGCCACAATGGTGAGCTGAATCGTTCCTCCGACTGGCTACATCAGGCGCAGGCCGATCTGGAGGACCGCTTGCGCATCCTCGATGCCCTCTACACCAACGCGCTACCCCGATAGGCTCCCGATAGGGCCCCCACCGACCATCACTGCTGCGCAGAGGCCTGACGCCTACGGCCGGCTTCAGATCGAAGCCGCGCACCGCCATGGCCACCGCCCTGCAACGGGACAGCCGCTGGTTGTGGCACAGGTAGCGATCAGCCGGTTGGGCGAACCACGCCAGTTGCTGCTCCTTTGAGCTGATCGCCTCAACATCAGATGCGTGTCTGCAATACAAATTGGCATGCATCTTGTAAACTGAATTGCATCACGTCTGGGGCGTTGCATGAGTGCCGTAAGCCTCCGTCTTCCAGACCACCTGGAGCAACAGCTCAATGAGGAAGCGCGACTCAGTGGCTAACCTCGCTCTCAGTTGATGCGCGAGGCCTTGGAAACCCTGCTGTCCCAGCGGCGCGAAGGCCGGGCGCAGGCTGCCCTGAGGCTGGCCGCCTGCAGCCGCTTGATCCAGCCTGGCAGCCGCGAGCGCGAGACCAGCCAGCCCCTCACACCCCGAACGACCATGGATGAAATCCTGAGCGAGGCTGGGGTCAAGGTCGTGACGACTTATCCGAGCGACGAACGCACCGTGGCGTGGCCAATCGCCGTGGAGCTTGCCGAAGGATTTCTCCAGCAAACTGAGCGCCCAGATCAAGTGGATGCAGCTTCGGCTCGATCCAGAATCCGGCGCGATCCTGTTCCGCCACCCAACCCTGCTCTGCCTGGACATCCAGGATCCCAGCGGCATGGCTCGCCTCCTGGCCCTCGCGGATCGGACCCAACCCTGCTCGCTGCTCACAGAAGCACAGGGAGCGATCAGCCATTGCGCTCCAATCGCCAGAGCTTTTGCTGCTGCCAGACTGGCTCCATGTAAGCGACTACTGCCCCCTCCATCGAGACACGACTCCCCCTGCTGGCGGCGGCGATCGCCACTCACATTCCAGGGGCTCAGGTGCGTCTGTTCGGTTCCCGTGCCCGCGGTAACGCCAGTCCCGACTCGGATATCGACCTGTTGATCACGGTCCCCGACATCTGGCTGGCCAGCCACGATCGCTGGCTCACCCTGAGTGAGCTCAGGCGCCGGCTGGCCATGGTCGATGTATCGCTGGACCTGCTGTTGTTTTCGGAAGCTGAAGTGGCGGAACGTCAGCACTGGCAGAGCCATGTGATCGGGCAGGCCTATCGGGAGGGGCAGCTGCTCCATGGTCCTCTCTGAAGCTGAGGGCTTCCTGAAGATGGCCAGAGCTGACCTGGCAACCGCTCTGGAGAGTTCAGATCCGGCTCGGTTCCGCGAGGCAGCCTGGGGATTTTGGTTGCAACAGGCTGCCGAAAAGGGACTGAAAGCTTGGCTGCATCAGCTCAATCTCCTGCCGCCGCGCAGCCATGACCTGGCTCGACTGTTGCATTACGCCGTACAGTTTCGCTACGAGTTTGATTTGCCTCCACTGGCTCTTGATCGTGCCGAGTGGAATGAGAAAGTTAAGGATTTTCTCAATACTGTGGCTTTTCATCTGGCAGGTTGAGCCAGCCGCAGACCCGTGGCGAGGCAGCAACGGATGGAGCAGGAAGCACGGGGTACTTTGAGGCGCCCTACAAAAAAGGCACCCACCGAAAGCCCGGAAAATCCTTTCCATGTACCAATCTCTTAACTGGCCTCAGGAGCAAATTTTTTTTGGGGGGGGATCCTTGCTGCAACTTCGCATCCATATGCAGTGGTCATTCCGCTTCGCACCCTCGCCAAACACTCCAAGCGCTTTACGCCTTTGCTGGCCGCTCCGGCTGCGCTGCTGCTGAGCCAGGGGCAGGCGAAGGCGGTTCTGGCCTACAACATTTTTGAATCCGCAGGAAATGTTGTTGTTCAGACGAGTGGCAGTCTGGATCTGACTGGGGCAACGGTAGGTCCAAACCCCGAGACCGAGGGTTGCGCCCCAGGAGGAATCAATTCAGACGTAGCAGCTATTTGCACTGGCCCGAAAAACAATATCAGGCAATACGTTATCTCAGGCCCTCCAACCTTTAACGGAACCGTCGCTCAATCCGCATCTAGCGTCTCTGGGATTAACACTATATTTGTTGGTGTTGTTAATGCCTTTGCTATCGACTCCACATATGTCTCAACGACTCCGATTGTCAGCAGCGCCACGTTCAATAATCAAACTCTAACAAGCCTCGGCTTCACCACAACGGGCCTGATCGGCACTTGGTCCCTTACCGGCACCAGTGAGACGATCCAGTTGTTCCTTGGCAACCCACCCGCCGCTGCTGTCCCCGGCCCCCTGCCCCTGTTCGGCGCTGGTGCGGCCTTCGGCTGGAGCCGCCATCTGCGCAAGCGCATCGCTTCATCCTTGAGCACCCCGCCTCAGGCCTGATTGCCGCCTTAAATCCACTTCCCGGCCCTGCCTTCGGCAGGGCTTTTTTGTGGCCGCTTTTAGCGGTGATTCCATTCCCTGAGTTCTGTCTCTGAGCTCTGTCCCTGAAGCTCTGCCCCCTGAGTTCTGCCATGCGCCCCAGCTCCGATTCCTCTCACTCCGGCACTCCCGTGCTCCTCTCCGCCCCGGGCCTGGGCGTGGTGGCGCTGGTGCTCTTTGTGCTGTTCGCCTCCCTGGTGGCCCCAGCCCTTTTCCCGTTGCAGCTGCTCGATCCCGCCTGGCAGTTGCGTCTGGCGGGCACGTTGATCAATACCGCCGCCTTCCCCCTGCTCGGCCTGGCCCTGCTCCAGATCGCCGCTGAGCTCGGCCCCCATGATCCACAGCTGAAAAACCGCGCTCGCCTCTGCGCTCAGCTGGCCGTGGCCGCCGCCCTCGGCTTCCTGCTCCCCCTCCCCCTGCAGACCATCGCCGGCCTGCGGACCAGCCGCACAGCCAACAACGCCCAGGCCGCCCGCATCCAGGGCGCCGAGGCCAAACTCAAGGTCCTGCGCCAGGCCGTGGCCGGCGCCGCCAGCAACGCCGATCTCAACCAGCAGCTCCAGAAACTCCAGGGGCCCGTGCTCGGCCCCGCCGACATCGCCCAGCCCCTGCCCCTGCTCAAAGCCCAGGTGGCTGCCGTGCTCGATCAGGCCGCCCTGCAGATCAGTCGCGAGCGCGAGGCCAGCCAGCCCCGCACCCCGCTCCTGCTGCTGCTGCCCGAGCTGCTCCGCAATGCCCTCGCCAGCCTGGCGCTGGCTCTGGGCTTTGCCGCCCTGGCCCGGCGGCCTGGTTCGGCGCGATCCCTGCTGCAGGAGTGGCAGGGGACCTGGGGCGATTGGCAATGGCGCCTGGAGCAGCGCCGGGCCGCGCGCCGGGGAGGCACGTCCGATGAGAAGTACATCCGGCAGCTCAGTGGGGAGGAGCCGGAGCCCTAGCTGCACACCTGCGTGAGCTGGGTCGCGGGGATCGGGATTCCTAAGACAAGTTGATGCGCTGATGCTAAGATGCACTTAAGTTGAAGCTGGCCATGCGAACCACGCTCGACATCGAGGACGATGTGTTGGCAGCCGCCAAAGAGTTGGCGCAGCGCCAGGGCGTCTCCGCTGGGAAAGTGGTTTCGAGCCTCCTGCGCTCTGCCCTCACCGGTGAGGCACCAGCCCAGCGCTCTGGTGCTGCGGTTGTGGCCGGATTCCGTCCCTTTGCGGCCAGCAATCAACGCCTGGTGAGTAACGAACAGATCGATCAGTTGCGCGATCTCGAAGGCATCTGATGCGGGCTCTGCTCGATGTCAACGTGATCATCGCCCTGCTCGACAGTGGGCACGTGATGCACGCCTCCGCCTGCAGTTGGCTGGAGCGGAATCTCGACCAGGGCTGGGCCACCTGCCCGCTCACACAAACCGGTGTGGTGCGGATCATGGCGCAGCCCGCCTATCCCAACACCCAACCGGCCCAGCAGGTGGCGGCCCGCCTGGCCGAGGCCTGCGGCCATCCCAGCCATGCCTTCTGGCCCCAGCAGATCAGCCTGCTCCAGGAAGGACTGATTGATTGGGAGCGCATTCTCGGCCCCCGCCAGATCACCGATGCCTATCTGCTGGCTCTGGCCGTGGCCCATGGCGGACGGCTGGTGAGTTTTGACCAACGGCTTGATCCCCAGCAGGTGCCCGGTGCCAGCGCGAGCCATCTCTGGGTGATTGCTGCCGGCGGCGCGGCTGCCGGCTGAATCGGGGCAGGCGCAGGGAGCGCTCGGCGGATGGTGTGCACCAGCTTGATGACGATCTGCCCGGAGTTTTCGCTTCCTGCCCGTCGATTTCCCCACCTAACCATCAACGACGCCATCGCCCTGGAATCGGCACAGCTCAGGTAATGCTTTGGCCTCCGGCATTTCCCCCAGCCAGCGGGTGTCGTTGAGCAACGCCTCCGCGAGCTTGGGATTCCACTGCGGCAGGCTGCGCCATTCCTCCAGGCTATACACCAGCAGATCGCAGGCCAGCGGCAACGAACCGGTATCCCAACGGCGCAGCCGGTCCCAGATCGGTTCGTCGCAGCGCTGCAGGATCAGCAGCAGATCGAGATCGCTGCCCACGCCGGCTGTGCCGCGGCCGTAGGAGCCGAAAACACCCACCGCAAAGAGGTCGGGATGGCCGCTGCGCTGCAGGGCGGCCCAACGCCCCGCCTGCTCCAGCACCTCAGCGGCGGCTGGCCAGCGCTGCACGGATCCACTCAGTGATGGCACGGGCATGAAGGAGGGCCTGCTCGCTCTGCAGTCTGCCGAAATGCTCCCCCGGTGTGCCCTCCGGATAGCTGTCGGGATAGCGGGTGGGGATATAGAAGCCATCCAGCAGGCGCAGCCGGTCTTCGATGCCTTCGGGCGGCGGCGGCTGCCAATCCTGCGGCGGCAGCACCGCCCAGAGCCGGGTGAGGGTGTGACCCCAGGCCTGCTGGCCCAGGGCCAGATTCAGCCCCTTCAGCGCCTTCTCCACCGCCTGATGGGCCGCGAAGCAGGCCCATTCATGGCGAGCGGCCTGCATCGACTGCTCCGCCTGCTCCAGATCCCGCAGGGCCTGATCCACCCAGTCCGCCGATCGATCGGCCAAGGCCAGCACGCCTAAAGGTGAAATCTAGGTTGGAACCATGCCTGGGCTCCACGCCGAGTCCCTCTCAAGTGCAGCCGTTGCCAGGTCTGCGCTCTGGCCTCGACCATGCCGATGCATGCGCACGTTTTTCCAACGCCTTGGCCCTGGCGGGATGTCATTCACCCTGCAATACAAATTGGCATGCAACTCGTAAACTTGATTGCATCATGTCTGTGGCGTTCCATGGGTGCTCTCAGCATCCGACTTCCAGACCACCTGGAACAACAGCTCAATGAGGAAGTGCGACTCAGTGGCCAAACGCGCTCCCAGCTGCTGCGCGAGACCTTGGAAACCCTGCTGTCCCAACGGCGGGAAGGACGGGCGCAGGCGCCCCAGCGCCGGAGCCCTGCGGGTGCCAATCCCCGCCCGCGACCGCCCTGCTGCGCGAGTGCTGGGCCATGGCGGAGCAACCCCGAGCCCTCGATCGCAACCGCATCGGCGAAGGCCCCCTCACCCGGCTCAGCGCTGCTGAAATGGCCGCTCTGGAGCAGGCGTTACAGGCCGCCCCGGCACAGATGTCTAAACTGACGTATAAACGTTCGGGACCGGATGGCTCCCCAGCCCCCTCGCCAGGATCTGCGCCGCTGGGGGAATTCCCTCGGGGTGCGCATGCCCGCTGCCATCGCCCGTGAGGCCCGGCTCTCCCTGGCCGAGCGACTGGCGAGCTACACGCCCATGGAAGGCGAAGCCACCGAAGCGATGGCCTTGGATCCCATCGGCACAGAGGTCATCGAATGACCCCGCCACGGCCCTCAGCTTCTGATTCTCTCCACCGCCCCCTTCCATAGGATCCCTGATCAGGCTTCAGCCACCTCGGCGAGCACGGCGGCCACCAGCCCATCGCTGAGGTAATAGCCCTCCTCCCTCAGGGCCGCCATCAGCGGCGCGCAGGCAGGAATCAGCTGTTGCTGCTTTGCCACGACCAGTACCGCAGCGGTGCCGAGGATGGGGAGCCCCCGGCTTCTGGCCTCCGCCCTGCCGCAGCGGTCGTCCACGATCACCAGCACCTGGGCGCCAGCGGCCTGCCAGTGCAGAGCCAGGGCGATCGTGGTGCGCTCGCCAGGGTCCACGCCGGGATTGAGCGGCTCGACATCGGGCACTTCCGTTGACTCGACAATGCTGAGCCACCCAGCTGCTCGGGCCTCGGCGATGGCAGAGGCACCGGGCCTGCGATCGGTGCGGACATCAGGGTCGGCATCGATGCCGATCTCGGCCGCCACCACGGCGGTGATGGTCACGCCGCCGAACAAGGCGCGCAGCAGATCAAGGCAGCCGATCCGCGCCAGGCCGATCAGTGGGCCTGCATCGGCGATCACCACCCGCATCGTGCCCAGCCGCGAAGGCTCAGGCGCCGCCATGCAGCCAGCGGCGCGCAGCGGCCAGATCATCCTGGAGGTCGGACGCATCCCCTTCCACCACAGGAATCTTCAGGGCCGCGAGGATTTCGAGGAAGCGCGGCAGCGGCAGATCCGCCACCCGGGCGGCGCTGGCCACGGAGATCGATCCGGAGCGGAACAGCGAAAGGGCAAGCCCCGACCGCACC
>JBIKMU010000073.1:0-10792 GCA_044359075.1 Cyanobium sp.
AACCTGGCCAAGAGTGTCACGGGGGAATAAGTGGCAACGCTTTCGTGATCGATCTGGGCAGTTCAGAGGTCCAGGAGTCCTGGCGGAGGAGTGATTCCGATCCAGCCTTCCTGGAGGTTCACCTGGGGGACGATCGCTTCAACAAAGGGGATCAACACCCGGCGGCCAGGGGCCGGCTGGCTGCCAGCCGGCGGCGACGCGGCTGGGGCCAGTTCCACCGCTAACAGATCGTTGCCGCCGTGGATCAGGTCGACCACCCGGCCGATTGGCTCCCCGGGGCTTGACGGGGGGGGTGCGCCAGCGACAAGCAGGCGCACCTGGAGGCCCACCAGATCAAGCAGGTGGAATTCTCCGGGGGCAAGTTTTGGTCGTTGGCTGGCATCCACCAAAAACTCCTGATGGACCAGGGCTTCCGCCGCCTCGCGGCTGCTGACGCCGGCCAGACGAACCGCAAACAGGGATTTGCCTGGCAGTTGGCGTCCCCCCAGCAGCTCCACGGCCCGGGGCATGCCCTGGCGCGCCAGTAGCCAGCGCGGGCCTGGCTGGGTGAAGCGCTCGGGGAAGTCACTGCGGGGCAGGATGCGCAGTTCGCCCGCCAGGCCCTGGGCCGCCACCAGGGTGCCCACCACCAGCAGGGGCTTGCCCTCGGCACTCAGATGGTCGGCCTCGGGGGTGGGGGGGAATTCGTCGGCGTTCAAGCTCTGGCCGGGGCGGTCAGCCCCCAGTGTGCAGTCTCAAGTTGGCAGGCCCCAAGCGCCGATTCTGCTGGCGGGGCCGATAATGGCGCAACTGGCCTTGATTCAGGAGCCCCGATGACGACCCTGCCGATCCTGCCGGGCACCACGGTGGTGGTTAATGATCCACGTTCGATCTACAACGGCTACAAAGGCTTTGTGCAGCGCATCAGCGGTAGCCGGGCCGCTGTCTTGTTTGAGGGGGGCAACTGGGACAAGTTGGTCACTCTGCCGCTGGCGACCCTGTTGCAGGAGCGCTGATACCAAGGCTTGTCAAAGCGGCGCGGGCCGCCTGCTGTTCGGCCTGGCGGCGGGAGCCGCCCCAGCCTTCCCCCAGGGCCTCACTGCCGAGCTCCACGCGGCATTGAAAACGGCGGGGATCGCCATGGATCCGGCTGCGCTCTTGGCAGTTGTAGGTCGGCAGGCCGCGGCGCTGGGCCTGGCTCCATTCTTGCAGGGCTGATTTCCAGTTGTGGCGATGGGGATCTTGCAGCAGTTCGGCGCTGGTCTTTTGCCAATGGGGGGTGAGCCACTGGAGCACCGGCTCCAGGCCGCCGTCTGGGCCCCCCCAGGCGATGAACAGGCCACCGATCAGGGCCTCGCAGCATTCGGCCAGCACGGTGGCCCGACCGGCCCGATCAGCGGCAGCCATGCCCCCCAGGTGCAGCAGGGGTTCGAGGCCGCATGCCAGGGCCAGTTCCCCCAGCCAGCGATCGCTCACCAGTTGGGCCCGCAGGGCGGAGCACTGGCCGACGCTGAGTTGGGGGTGATGGCGGCGCAGGTAGAGGGAAGCGGCGAGGCGCAGCACGGCGTCGCCGAGGAATTCGAGCTGTTCGTGATCGACGGGCCGGCCGGCGGAACGGTGGCTGAGGGCCTCTTCGATGGGGGCGAGGGCGCTGTCGCTGCTGCCGGGGCCAGCCGGGGCCGCCGGGTCCAGGCCGAGTTGGCGCAACAGGTCCAGAAGCAGGCGGCGGCGCTGGGGGGTCATGGAGGGGGCCGCCGGCAACGGGGGCCAAGGGGGTGAAAGCAGGACATAAGCCGGGTTCTGTTCTCACCGGGCCCAGCGGGGATCGGAGGCCGAAAGGCTCCCGATCCCCTCTGGGCACCAGCGGGGGTGACCATCTGTCTGGGACCGCCGTTACCGACGGCCTCTAGCGGCGCACTTGAAACGGGACGGGGAAGCTGGCCAACCGTTGTCCCTGGGCCTTGCTCCCAGCCGGGGTTTACCTAGCCGGCACCTCTCGATGCCGCTGGTGCGCTCTTACCGCACCCTTGCACCCTTGCCTGTGCACCTGGCGCGGCGAACCTCACCGGGGCCATCGGCGGTGTGTTTCTGTGGCACTGTCCTCACGGTCGCCCGCACTGGGCGTTACCCAGCAGGCCTGGCCATTGGGGAGCCCGGACTTTCCTCAACCGAGTGGTCAGCCCGCCCTAAGGCAGTCCGGCCCCCGATTGCGATCACCTCGCCTGCTTTCGCAACCAGCTTAAAAGAACGGCTCAATCGGGAGCTTCCCAGGAGCCCAGGGTGGGATAATGGCTGCCAATGGGGCTGTAGCTCAGCCGGATAGAGCGACGGTTTCCTAAACCGTAGGTCGTGGGTTCGAGTCCCGCCAGCCCCGTGATTATGATCGATGCTGCCAATTATAAAGGCCCAAGTTGGTACATGGGCTTTTGATCGTCTGATTATTAGCGGCGTTGGTTGGTTTTGGTGTGTGCATTAAAAGGAGTATCTCTTGCTTCTTCACTTCTCTTGCCAAGGCCGCGGAAACCAAGGCCATAAAGGAAGGCCATGGCGCTATCCCGCAACCATTTTAGAATCAAGCCTTGCAAGAAGTTATTGCTATCTTTTTGGGATTGGAATTGAAGCCTTGAGACTTCAGTAGAAAGTTGTGAGAGTATTTGTTCTTTAACCGTGTCAATCGGAACAAGCGGCTTGCCTGGGGGGAAGTTCAGGATCCTAGCTTCACTGATTCCCGCTCGCAAGTTAACTTCGTTTTCGGCAGCGCGTATAATCGTCATGGCCCGAGTAAGGTTAGTCGTTTTTTGTGTGGCTGCGTTCTTGGTCGCTATTGTTGCGTTGTAGCTTGCCAGACCTTGCAGGGGGATGATCAAGAAAAATCCAAGGGCCGCAAGGGGGGCGAATTTTTGCACCCACTTGCGATGTTTGGAAACGGTAGCTGATCGACGATCCATATGGTTGGCTAAAAGAATCAGTGCCGCACCGATGAGGGGTAGGAAAGCACGGTCCAGAAGCGAATCCAGGACCAGGGTTTGCCACCTGGGATCATTGATCTGGGGCGGTATCACCGCAGCTATGAATGAAACAATATAAATTCCAATCAGCACAACCGCTGCCCTGTCCAGGGCAGACGCCGAATACTTGCGGGTGCTATGAGATGAAACCTTGCGGGTGGCTGGGGATGAAACCTGGCGGGATACTTGAGATGAATCCATGGGGTTTTTCTTTAAGTTTAACTTTTTTGAACCTACTTTAAAATAAGACCAGGCTTCGCGGTGCTGGCAGGATCCTCTAACCAGCTGAGCGCAGGGGCTGCCGGTGAATCCGAACTTTTCAGAGACTGCTCAAGAAATCGGCCACCGTCTGAATCAGGAGGCCGTCAGTTGGCTCGGGTAGATCGGGCGATCTTTTTCAGGCGCCATGACGGCGTGCCAGGTCGAGCACATCGGGCCTCAGGGCCCTCCCGGCGCTCGCGGATCGAGGTGGGAGGGGCTGTGCTCACAAGGCCAGGCAGCTGGGGATCAGCAGCCAGCCAATGTTCTACCAGGGGAGATCTGCGCCCCGGCGGCGGCACCGTTGAGCTGGAACCCCCAAGGCGAGGGCCCATGGCGGGTGCCATCGGGAGCAAGTTGCCACAGGGTGCTCAAGCCTCCAGCAGGTTTTCGAGGCTCTCTCCACCAGGGAGTCGGTAGATCCCGAAGTCGCGTCGATCGAGGGTTGCGATTCGCCGCAGCCCCTGCTCCTGGGCCACCCAGAGCAGCGAAGCGTCAGCCAGATCCATCGGCAAATCGCCGCATTGCCGAAGCCAGCCCGCCATCAATTCCAGGGCAGATCCACTCAGCTCCGCAACATTGAGGCCTCCGAGCGACACCCAGGAGAGAAAGCGTGGTGCCACCTCGGCCGGGATCAGATGGCAGACCTCGGTGAGAACCGGCCAAGTGGATACGAAAGCATTGTTGTGCTTTTGAAAAAAGGCCGCACAGCTGTCATGGTCCTGGTTACTGCGGTCGAACCAGGCGACCAATGGGCCGGTATCGAGGAGGGTGGCACCCCGATAGCCGGGGCTGCTCATGGTTGAGGTTTGCTCAGCCGCTGCTGGTTCTGCTGCCTGCTCCGCTTCTCACGAAGCAGCGCTGAATGATCCCGCCCACGGCTGGTGGTGCCGCCTTCCTGGGCCGCACTGGAAAAGCTGCCGATCAGTCCGAGGCCTTCCGCCAGGGCCGCCGGACTGGTGGAGTGCTGCTGCAACAAGTCAAGGCCAGCTTTGACCACGTCGGTCTGGCTGAGGCCAAGGGTTTGGTAGAGGCGCTCTAGCCTGGCCTCGCTACTGTCATCGAGGCGCACGGAGATGGTACGCATCGCTCCTTCGGGGCCGTAATACGCTCAAATCACAGACTGCTCGCTCCACGCAACCACCGCCTGGCCGAGGAATTCGGCGCGGATCAGGGTGGTGCGCTGAAGGCAGCCGCGATCCGCTCCAGGGGAGCAGCCATCAGGGTGCTGATGAGGGGGCAGCAGATCAGCGCCGAGGCTGCGGGCCAGGAATCCAGTTCGCCCCCCACGGCTGGATGCGCACCCTGCAAATCGAATGGCCCTGCCGGAATTCGCGGGGGCGGTGCTGAAACAGCGGGGTTGAGGAGCCGAGAACATCAGGAACCCGTGAGCCGATGATCCAGGCGAAAGGGAACCTGATCGAGCAACGCCACCGTGGTGATGGCGGGATGGAGTGGGTTGAGCATCAGGTTGCGGGCCTGGGGCACCACCACCGAGGGCAGCACCAGAGCCAGCTGACCGGCTTCGCGGAGCCAGCGGCCACCGAAGGTTGCGCTGGAGCGGCTGTGGGGAATGGCATCCCAGCCCGGAGGCAGATCGCTGGGATCGGGGCGCGCGATCAGCCGGGGTTCATCAGGCACGGCATAGGAGCAGAGCACCAGCGGAGCGGCGAACACGCCGTTCAGGTGCACCATCAGCTCCAACACGGTGATTTCCGGTGTGAACCCCAGGTAGACCGCTGGCTGGTCGGGCGGATTCCAACGCTGCCCATCGCGGGCGGCGCCAACACCGGAGAGATCGGCGGCATGGCGCGCCTTGCTCAGCCGCCACGCCTTGATCACACAGGTGCACCCTGCTCCATCGCCTGCAGGAGCCGCCGCACCTGGGCGGCCCCGATCGCGGTGCGGCAGTGCTGCAACGGCGACACCTGATGCAGCAGCGGATGGGGAGCCTTGAGCCAGGTTTCGGTGGTGGCGGGATCCTCGAACACGCTGAGCGCGAGGCCGATCGCCTCCAGCAGGCGATCCAGGCGTTCCGAAACCGCGGGTTCCAGGGGGCCTTCCTGGCGCACACGCCGCGCCAGCGTTGCCTCCGACATCGCCAGCAGCGATTCGAGCTCGGCAAGCCGCAGATGCAGGTGTTCGCGCAGGGCGACCAACCAGCGGCTGCTCCATCCCCGCTCAATGGCCTTAAGGCGCTGCTGCTCGCTCAGCTCAGCCTGATCAACGGCGCACTGCCAGAAGGCGCCGGCACGATCGGCGGGATCCAGGGCAACAGGGGAAGCGATCACCACACCAAGTCATGCCGGGAAAGCATGAATCATCATCTGAAGGCACCTTAGCCTCAGATGATGGCGGCCCGCTCACGGCCCAGGCCAGCACCCGCTCCCCTACCGGGGTGTTGGGATCCAGGCCGGTGCGGTCGATGCTGGTGCGGTGCTTGCCCCACAACGGCGCTCAGTTCGTCGCGGCTGAGACCCAACGCTTTGGCGGCCCGGCCGCAGGCCTCGGCCACCAACTGGGCGTCGGTTTTGGTGAGCGGCGCCTGGGAGAGCGAGACGAGCGGGGGAGGCATGCGAGGCAACGCGAAGTGCGTAGGCACGAATCACCCCCAAAATTGAGCGAATACGCAATCAGCGGGTGCTGGCCGGCAAACCTTTAACAAGCCTCAGCCCTATTCGACGTTGCTCAGAGGCCCTCCAGGTAGGACGCCACCGTCTGGATCAGGAGACCTCCAGTTCGTTGGGGTTGGTTCATGAAAGGGCCGAAATCGCGCAGATCGCCGGTTAGCAGCACATCGGCTTTGCAGGCTTGAGCAGCGCGATAAATCGGGCGATCTTTTTCAGCCAGGGAGGCTGGGCAGGCGATTGTGATGTCATCCGCCACGATAGTCAGGTGAGCCAGCATGGTTTCGAAAGGCTCGAGAGCCTTAGGGAATTTCCGCGCGAGGTTGCGACGTGCCTCCTCTCCGGCATAGGCACTGGTGGCCAACTCCACCAGGCGGTGCTGGCCGAGGCTGATGATCAGCACCGCCTTTCCCTGTGGATTGTGGGCAGCGGTGAACAACACATTCGCGTCTAAAAACAGCCTGGTCATCCCTGCGGAAGAGCATCAGTGCTGGAGCAGGCGCTGAAGGATGGCCTGGCGTTCTGCGGCTGAAAGCACATCGGCACGATCCCATGCCGCGATCTGAGCATCGCTGTAGCGAGCCACTTCCAGCACAGCAGCAGGCTTGAGACGCAGTTCGCCTTCGCACTCCTCCACGATCAAAGCGCCCCCGGGTGCGATGCCGAGGTGCCGCCGCATGCCAGCAGGCAGGGTGATCTGGCCACGCCGCGACACGGTCAGCACCTCGCGGAGCGGCTCAACGCGAGCGGCATCGACAGGAGAATCGATCATGGAACAATGCGTATTTTCAGAATTTCAGCTTAGCGGGGGTTGCCAGCAGTGCGCCCACGCGGGCCATGCCGCCATCAGGGGAACCCCAAGGTGCGGATCCAAGGCGAGATTGCCCGCTGAAGCAACAGAGCATCAGAGCCCGGATCCATCCGGATCCCAGGGATTGGCCACTGCCACAGCCAAGTCCGCCACATCCTTGAGATTGCGGGTGATCAGCACCAGGTTGTGCTCCAGTGCCGTGGCCGCCAGCAAGCTGTCGATTGCTGGCAGAGGCCTTCCCAGCTTCGCCATCAGTTGTCCCCAGCGATGGGCCACAGCCCCATGGATCGGCAGCACACGGCCGGCAAAGAAGGTCGGCAACTCCTGCTCCAGCCAGATGCGCAGCGTCCGTTGCCGCTCCCCCTGCTGAAGCTTCTCAACGCCCCGTCGGATCTCGCCCAGTGTCAGCACGCTCAGGTAGAGCTGGCCAGCCGGCCTTTGCTCAAACCAGTGCACCACCCGCGGCTCCGGTTCGCGGCGCCGCAGTTCTGAGATCACGTTCGTTCAGAGCTCCATATCCCTGGTGAAATCAGAGCTCCGCTCAATATCGAGGTCATCGACACCCACCAGCGGCGAGCGGCGGATGAACGCAACCAGCGCACCATGGGAGGTTATCTGTTGGGCCTGCTGCTGAGCCCGTTTCACCAGTTCGGAGAGACTGGCCTTGGCTACGTGGATAGGCAAGCTCTGCATCCCATCCGCACCTGTAGGGAGGCATCGGGGCTGAGCCTGGAACGATCGGGAAGCAAAAAACCTCCCGAACTGTCGAGCACCTTTCAGCCGCCATGGTTGCGTGCTTAGTGCTGCAGGGCGTACAAAAGCAGGATGTGTCTGCGCTGGGATTGCCCCGCTAGTGCTCATCTGAATCAGGTGGCCGTTGGCGCTGAGCGTCAGCACGGTTTCGGGATTGGCTGCGCAGAGGAGGGCGAATTGTGCCGGGATCAAAGCCAACGGGGAAGGCGATCACCATGCCCAGACGTGTCCGGAAAGCTGAATCGTCCAATTGAAGTCACCTTTCACTCTCACCTAGAGGCCCAGCTAAGGCAAAAAAAAGCCCCCTGTAGCAGAGGGCAGGCTTGTTATGGCAAGCGGATATATCAAACTCCTTGACGGATGCGCTTGCGAAGACTACGGGAAAATCCAAAGGCCGCACTTACTCCTAACAGGGGAAGGGGGCCAGGTACAGCAGTTCCCGAAGAACCCTGAACAGGAGTTGAAATGCGTGTTTGGGTCTGGGGCAAGCTATTAGCTGTATTATTGGAAGCCACGAATGCTTGTATGTAGTTGTCACCAATGCCCGTACCCAGAGGGGTATAGGTGCCGGCAGGAAGAGTGTATTTGATTCTGAATTGATTCAATCCTATCGTCCCGCCACCGGGCTTGAATTGATCAGTAGGTAAGAGATCAGTTCCAGTTTGACCTTGGCTGGTAAGGGTAAATGATGTCTGAGACAAGCCGGCTTGTGTATAAGTAACTCCGGCATCCCAACTATAAAAAATGTCGGTAATAGTAATTGGATAAACGCCAGATAAGTCTGGACCTGCATTAATTCTAAGAGCAGTAATTTTTTCGCCCATAATAAAATCTCCGTCATTAAATGCAAAATACTCTGCAGTAGACGAAGTAGCAGGATTGAAGGTTGCGCAGTTAGAAGTCATGCTTGTCGTTAGGCAAGCCGCTTTACTCGGTGAGATCAGCAAAAAGCTAGAAGCACCTGTAATGGATAAAGCGGTTGCAAGAAAAAGCTTTTTCATGAGATGCAAATTGATGGTCGAGGTGAAGAGATTAGTTAAAAATTCTTAAAAAAGCTTGAATTTAAAGCTTTAGTTAAGAATGCAGCCCAAAGCTACTCAATCGATAATATCACAATTCCAAATCTTCTGCACTGCAGCAATTGTCAGTAGACGCTGATCTAATTGGCCCGAGCGCTCCGCATGCCATTGCCGAAGCTGCTAAGCCAGTTGAATTGGCCAGACTTTTTGAAGTGGTATCGGGTCTTAGCGGAAGAACCAGAAGCCGCCTGATCGGGGTCCAGTTTCCATGCCGTCACAAGGGTCCGTCACGGATTTAAACTCATATTAGGAAAACACAGATCTAAAGAAAAGATTAGAGTCAGGTTTTTTCGTAAATATCAGCAAGCCTCTCATGCTCATCGAGTTGAGCGCCAGGCATGATGGTTGGCCTCACAAACTTTTGCAGCAGTGTAGGCCTGTTGGACTTGGATCTACCGATGGCCGCAAAGGCCAGGGCGCTGAACAAAGCCACAATCCCATCCTTCACCAAGCTGATCAGGCTGTCGCGACCGATGTCGCCGACCACCTGCCTGATCTGCTCCTGCTGCTTCTACACCTGAGGTTCGATCTGCTCGATCAGTCGATCGCGAACCTTCTCGACCGGTTCCTCCAAGCGACCGCCGCTGTTGGGAGGGGTGCCAGGGATGCTGCTGATCGCGTCGAGCAAATGCTCCGCATCGGTGGCGGCATAGATGGCCTTTAGCGCCATCTCTCCAGGTTGGATCCTGGCTTGCTGGTTCTGGATCGCCAGTTCAATCAGTTTCCGTCCAGATCAGCTCTGCAGGGGGGGATCATCAGCACAAAACCCAGTGCCACCCAGCTGCAGAGCCGCCGCAGTCTGGTTATCAGCGGCGACTCATTGCCAGTGCGCTCCAGGTAAGCGGTTTTAATGATAAGTTCCATCGCCCATGGCGGGAAGCTTGCCCCGCCGCTAATGCTGCCGCTCCACTTGAGCGGATCGGCTAGATCCTGGATGCGCCGGCCAGTACCGGAGCGGCGAGAATCATGCTGGCCGAGAAAATTCGGGTCATCGGGCTCCTGGGATCGACCAAAATCATCGAAATCTCCGGCGCGGCATCGAAAACGACTAGATGATTTACTGGATTATACTAGAGAGTGAGTTATGGTTACATGCAAAAGACTGGGGACCATTGATCTTTATTGGAAAAGCCACAACTTGTATGAATCAGCCGGGTTGACGGTTCGGGTGCTGGAAGATCAGCGAAAACCAACAGAGGCTTGCCACACAAAAGCCAGCAACTGGAAAAAGAGGGGGATGATCGGCATGATGTCTACCAATGGGCCGAAGCTCTAGTAGACATCGGGCAGCTGGGCCAGCGAGGTGCCGCGTTATGCGAAACCGGCCAGCAGGAGTTGCGCCATGGGGAGTTTCGGGGCCCGTGTAGCGACCCGATGCTGTGGCAGGGTATCACCACGGCTGGGCCGCCGGGGTGGCCGATCTGCTGGGAGCGAAATCCTCTGCAAAACAACCGGAAGCGCTGGCCTGGGACCCGGCCGTGGTGGAGCTATGCAGGGAGTGGATGCACGGGGGTGCTGCGGCACGGGTTGTGCGCGGAGGGGGCAGGCCGGGGCTCGGCGGCTGTGGGCCGGCTGATCGGAGGGCAGGAGGCCTTGTGGGTGGCGGGATGCCAGTTGCTGCGAGTGGCTCCGCCAGGTTGCGGGCTGCCTTCGAAGGTTCCAAGGACAGGAGGATGGGCCACCAGGCCTGCCGCAAAATATATATTGGGCTTTGCAGCCCTGGCGCAGGGCTCGGCAACGGTGCGCCCGCTGATGCGAGAGGGGCTTGGCTCGGGTGCGGCCCTCAGGCGGCGTGCTGGCTCAGCCAGCCGTTGAGGTCATCCGGTCCCTGGAAATCGAGCAGGGCAACCGAGAGGGTCTCCAGCGCAGTGAGGGGGAGAGCCTGGATGCGGGCCTGTTGGCTGGCGGTCAGGGTGCCGCAGCGGAGTTGGAGCTGGCGGAGGGTGATGGCCGAGGCTTGGGTCTGTCGGCCTTCCTGGCGGCCTTCCTGTCGGCCCTCCTGACGGCCTTCCTGACGGCCCAGGCCAAAAATCTCGCGGTAGGCGACGCTGCTGGTGAAGTCGTCGACGGTGATGCCACCCATGGCGCAGATCTCGGGAACGGTGCGGCCGCTGAAGCGTGCCACCAGGATAGCGGCGATCACATCATCGATCTCTGTGCCCAGATTGGTGCCCGCGGCTTCGGTTCGGATCGCCTTCGAGCAGGCGGGCAGCTGCTCCTCCGGCAGCAGCAACATCGCCAGCGCCTTCTGCAACGGTGGGGCCGTTGGGGGTAAGC
>JBIKMU010000074.1:0-10669 GCA_044359075.1 Cyanobium sp.
CTCTGGAGTTGCTGAACATCGTCGTCACTAAGAACCAGCGGCAGCATCGGACGGCCAGCGGCCATGGAATCTCTCCCATCAGAAGATACTCAGTATTATAGCGTTTATCTCTGGGACTGCACACTAGGTTTCCGATCCTTCGAACTCTTTATTGGGAGGTTCTGAGAACCACCCCCGCTTCTCCTGGTCATTCTGCAAACCATGCCAAAGAGTGCTCGGGGCCTTCAACTGTATTCAGTGCAAGCATAAGGTTTGGGCTAATCTACCCCCAATAGTACACGTAGTTTGCGGGTCCGCGAACCACATGTACCTGCCGCTACACGAGATCTTCAAGGCTTCGCAACCCGAGAGCGCCACAGTTGAGCAACTGCGTGTCAATCAAGGTGGCCTTCACATCCATGCCACGCCTCACCTCTCCATAGCCGCCGCCGCCTTCAACGCCGCCGCCGTCAGATTCTCATGCCCCCGCTCGGTTACGGCCACATCGTCCTCAATCCGAATCCCAATACCCTTCCAGCGCTCCTCAATCGCCGGCTGGCCCTCGGGCACCGGCAAACGGTCGCTCACATAAAGCCCCGGCTCCACCGTCAGCACCATGCCGGGCTCCAGGGTCATCGGGTGTTCGCCCAGCCGGTAGGCACCCACATCGTGTACATCCAGCCCCAGCCAGTGGCCGGTGCGGTGCATGTAGAGGTGGCGGTAGGCGCCCTGTTCAATCAAGCCATCCCGCTCGCCCTTCAGTAGCCCCAGCTCCAGCAGGCCCTCCACCAGCACACCGACGGCGGTGCCGTGGACCCCTTCGGCGGTCGCTCCCGGCCCTACGGCCGCAACGGCCGCCTCCTGGGCGGCGAGCACCAGCTCGTAGAGGGCTCGTTGCTCGCCGCTGAAGCGGCCGTTGATCGGGAAGGTGCGCGTGATGTCTCCGTTGTAGTAGTCGTTAACCGAACAACCGGCGTCGACCAGTAGCAGATCGCCATCTTTCAGTTCGCTGTTGTTGGCGGTGTAGTGCAAAACGCAGGCGTTATCGCCACCGGCCACGATTGAGCCGTAGGCCGGACCCCGGGCGCCCTGCTCCAGGAAATGCTGCTCGATTACCGCCTGCACCTGGCGCTCATTGAGGCCGGGCCGAGCCACCTGGCGGGCCAATTCGTGGGCCTCGGCCGAGATGCGGGTCGCTAATCGCATCAATTCCAGCTCCTCGGGGCTCTTGCGCAGGCGTAATTCGTGCAGCAGCGGGCAGGGGGCCACCAAGCCCAGGGCCGCGCTGCCGCTGCGGGGGGCCCGATCCAGCTGTTGGGCCCAGGCCGCCAGCACCAATGGCTCCACCTTGGGATGGCGTCCCACCCGAAAGGCGATGCCTTCGGCACCCTCCAAGTAACCGGCCAGCTTTTGTTCTAATTCTTCGATGGGATGGGCCAGATCGGCGCCGAACTGTTCGACCGCCCCTTCGCAACCCCAACGGAAACCATTCCAGACCTCGGCGCTCGGCTCCTTCGGCGCCACGAACATCACGAAGGGATTTTCGGTTTTGTGGGGCAAAAACAACGCCACCGCCCCCGGTTCATCGAAGCCGGTCAGATACCAGAAATCACTGTTCTGGCGGAAGGCGTGCTCGACATCGGCGTGGTGCGTCACCAGCGGCGCCGCGGGAATCACCGCCGCCGCACCCCCCAGGCGATGCATGAAGCGGTCGCGGCGATCGCGCAAGACGGCCTGGTCGATCACGGGGCTTCGGGGCAACAGAACTCATTCCATCCTGCCGGTCGCCCCAGCTGGCCGCAGGCAGGCAGGCCCCCCGGGGGTTGTCCCCACCACCCGGCCAGGCGCCGAAATTTGCCCGCCGGGATTTAATGGGGCTAGCCCCCCTCTGTTGGCACTCCCCTGGCGATGACCTCAGCGCCCCCGCGCCATCGCCCGCCGCCAACGCCCGAGCGGGCCTGGTTGTTGCTGCGCCAGTGGCGCCGCGATCTCGCCCTCAGCCCCCGCGAACAGGACGCCCTGCGCCCCGAACTCGGCGCCCTCGATCGTCAGCTGCAGCGCCTGCAGCAGCGCACCCCCCGGGTCGCGGTATTTGGCCGCGTGGGGGTGGGCAAATCCAGCCTTCTCAATGCCCTGCTCGGCGATGAGCATTTCGCCACCGATGTGGCCCACGGCTGCACCCGCATCCAAGAACAGCGCCGCTGGCAGCAACCCATCGCTGGCCTCAACGGCATCGATCTTGTCGACACCCCGGGCATTGATGAAATCGCTGCCGCCGCCCGCGAACGGCTGGCGGCCCGGGTGGCCCTCGGCGCAGATCTAGTCCTGCTCGTCATCGACAGCGACCTGACCCGGGTCGAACTCGACGCCCTCGATCCCCTGTTGCAAGCCGGCAAACCGCTGATGTTGGTGTTGAACCGCAGCGACACCTGGCCCGCAGCCGAGCTGCCAGAACTGCTGGCCAGCATCCGCAGCCGCCTGCCACCCGCAGCCCAGCACCTCGATCCGATTGCCGTGGCCGCCGCCCCACGCCAGGCAAAGCTGCTGGCCGATGGTCGGGTGCGCTCCAGCCCCCAACCACCCCGCATCGAACCCCTGCGTCAGGCCCTGGTCTCCTTGCTAGAGCGCCACGGCGAGCTGCTGCTCGCCCTCAATGCCCTGTTGGCGGCCGATCGCTTCGGTCGGTCGCTGCATCGCTGCCGCCTGCGCCAGGGCCACCGCCAGGCCCAGAACCTGATTGGCCGTTTCGCCGCCCTCAAGGCCACCGGGGTGGTCGCCAATCCCTTGATGCTGCTCGATTTGGCCGGTGGTCTGGCCTGCGACAGTCTGCTGGTGCTGCAGCTCTGCGATCTCTATGGCCTGCCGATGACCCGCAGCGGCGCCCGCCAGCTGGCCCTCAGCCTGTCGGGCCAAAACGCCCTGCTGGGGGGCGTTCAGGTTGGCCTGCAGGTGCTGTTGGGCGGCGTGCGCCAGGTGCTCACCCTCAGCGCTCCCTTCACCGGTGGCCTCAGCCTGGCCCCCGCCGCCCCGGTGGCCCTGGCCCAGGCCGCCCTGGCGGTCCACACCACCCGCCGCACCGGCCGCCTCGCTGCCGAACAACTGCTGCGCAGCAGCGACGCCGCCGGCCGGCCCGGTGCCCTGTTACGCCGCCTGGCGGCCCAGGATCCTGCCACCCGCCAATGGTTGGGCGAATGGGCCCCCGCCCGCGCCCAGCAACGGCCGCCGCCGCGACGCCGGCGGCCCGCCCCCTAGCCATGGCCGCCATCGCCCTGCTCGGCACCAGCGCCGACCCCCCCACCTGCGGCCATCGCGCCTTGCTGGAGGGCCTGCTCACTCTTTACCCCCTGGTGGCCACCTGGGCCAGTGACAACCCCCTCAAGCAGCACGGAGCGCCTTTGCAGATCCGGATGCAGCTGCTGGCGGCCCTGGTGGCCGCCATCGCCAACCCCCGCCTCAGCCTGGAGCAGCCGCTCAGCAGCCCCTGGAGCATCGAAACCCTGGAACGGGCCGCCCAGCGTTGGCCCGACCACGAGCTGGTGTTTGTCGTCGGCAGTGACCTCCTGCCCCAAATCCCCCATTGGCGCCAGGCCGATCAGCTGCTGGCCAACGTGCGCCTGGCAGTGGCCCCCCGCCAGGGCTGGCCCCTGCAACAACTCGACCTGGAGCGCCTGCGCCAGGCCGGCGCCACAATCGAGCTGTTACCCCTGCAAATTCCCGCCAGCGCCAGCCGCCTGGTACGGCAAGCCCCAGAGGGGCAAGCCCCATTAGCGCAAGCCCCAGAGGGGCAAACCCCAAGGGGGCAGACCCCAAGGGGGCAGCCAGATCTCTCCCTGGTCCCGGCCGAACTCTTGCCCCTGCTCTATCGCCACAGGCTCTACGGTCTGGCCCAGCCTCCCCCAACCCCCTGATGCGCCTTGCCCTGGCCCAGCTCAATGCCCTGGTGGGGGACCTGGAGGGCAATGGCGATCGCCTGCTGGCCGCCTGCCACCAAGCCGCCGCCGCAGGCGCCGACCTGGTGGTCAGCTCCGAGTTATCGCTCTGGGGCTACCCACCCCGGGACCTGCTGCTGCAATCGGCCCTGATCGACAAGCAAACGCAGGCATTGGAGCGGCTGGTGGCGGCAATGCCCGCCGGCCTCGGTCTTTTGCTGGGAATCGCCGAAGCCACCCAGGAGCCGGGTTGGCCCAGCCTCTACAACGCCGTCGCCCTGGTCGAACCAACCGGCTGGCGGGTGGTGGGCCGCAAACGCTTGCTGCCCAGTTACGACGTCTTTGATGAGCGCCGTTATTTCAGACCCGGTCAGGCAGCGGCCGTGCTCCAACTTGAGCGGGGCGGCCGCCCCTGGCGCCTGGGGCTGACCATTTGCGAAGACCTCTGGGTGGAGGACGACCTCCACGGTCAGCGTCTGGCCGGTGCCGATCCGGTGGCCGAACTGGGGGCGGCGGGCATCGACCTGCTGCTCAATCTCTCCGCTTCGCCCTTTGGCCAGGGCAAAGGGGCCGTAAGGCGCCGGCTGGCGACCCGCGCTGCATCCCGCCTGGCGGTGCCGGTGGTCTATGTCAATCAGATTGGGGGCAACGACGAACTCGTCTTTGATGGCGCCAGTTTTGTGGTTAACGCCGCCGGCGGTGTGGAATTGCAGCTGCCCTGCGCCGCCGAAGCCGTGGCCTGCTGGCAGGTGGGGTCGCAGGTACTGCCCCTGGCCTTAGCCCCGGAACCGCCGCTCCAAACAGCCCCGCCCCCGGACCCCCGCGAGCAGCTCTTCAGGGTTTTGGTGCTTGGGCTGGCGGACTACGGCCGCAAATGCGGCTTCCAGAAGGCGGTGCTGGGACTTAGCGGCGGCATCGATTCGGCCCTGGTGGCGGTGCTGGCCGCCGCTGCCTTTGGCGCCAACCAAGTGGCGGTCCTGCTGCTGCCCTCCCCCTGGAGCTCCCGGGGCTCCATTGACGACGCCCAGGCCCTGGCCCAGCGCCTCGCCCTGGGCACCTGCATACTGCCGATTGCCCCCCTGATGGCGGCCTGTGACCAGACCCTGGAGCCGGCCCTGGGCGGGGCGCCCACCGGGCTGGCAGCCGAAAACCTGCAATCGCGCCTGCGGGGCCTGTTGCTGATGGCCCTGGCCAACCAGCAGGGCCGCCTGCTGCTGGCCACCGGCAACAAATCAGAGCTGGCGGTTGGTTATTGCACCCTCTACGGCGATATGAATGGCGGCCTGGCCGTAATTGGCGACCTCTACAAAACCACCGTATTTAGCCTCTGCGAATGGCTTGATTCAGCGGCCGCCGGCCCCTGCCTTCGGTCTTTGGGTTTGCCGGCCGAGGGAGAATTGATTGGCGCGGCGATTCGCAGCAAAGCCCCCAGCGCCGAGTTGCGTCCCGACCAAAAAGACAGTGATTCGCTGCCCGATTACGCCGTGCTCGATCCAATCTTGAAGCGGCTGGTGGAAGATCTGATCAGCCCTGAGCAACTGGTGGCCGAAGGGGCCGATGCGGCCTTGGTGCAGCGGATCTGGTCCCTGCTGCGGCGGGCGGAGTTCAAACGACGCCAGGCGGCCCCCAGCTTGAAAGTCAGCAGCCGCTCCTTCGGCAGCGGTTGGCGCATGCCGATCGCGGCATTTTGAGGATGGTTTTTCCAAAGCACTGCAGGCGGCAGCGACTTCCAAGGCCGAGGGCCGGCTCAACAATCTTCCAGTTGAAGCATTCACTTCGCAGTGATCACAAAGGCCTGGCCCATGCGTTCACGAAACAGTTGGGCCGCCGGCGTGCGCCTGTGGGGCTCTAGAAAAGGTGTGGCCATCAACACCGGGGCGGCATAACAGCGGCGCCGCACGCTGAGTTTGAGCAAGGTGATTGCCTCATAGGAACGATCCAGTGCCAGGGCCGCCAACCCCCAGTAGCCGAGGGCACCTGACGCATCGGGATCCTGGCTCACCAGGGCCAGGGCCTCATCCAATAGTTGGTTGGCGCGTTTGGCCAGCCTGCCCTGGGCCAGCGCGTAGCACACCATCGCCAGCGAGCCTTGGAACGGCCGCTCCAGGATGCCGATATCTTCCACCATCCTGGTGGCCAGTTCAGCTTCACCACGCAGGGCCCCAAGCATGGCCAGAAACAATTTACTACCTACCAGCGAGGGATTCACCCGCAATTGTTGTTGAGCTGCCTGTTCAGCAGCCGCAATATCACCGAGGGCGCAATGGGCCATGGATTGCACCAACCAGCCCTGGCTAAGGTCTTGATGCAACATATCGGCCATCAGCCCCAGGGCCTGGCGTGGTCTGCCTGTGAAAATCAGGTGGCGGGCCCAGGCAAAGCGCGGCAAACCGGCAGGCAGGCTTGGACCAAGCCAGTTGCCATAGAGACGCTGACTGATTTGCGGTTGCCACAACAGCAACGACATGGTTTCGGCTTTGAGGGCCTCCCAGCCGGGCGCCTGGCTGGCCTGCTGATCACCTAGATCGAGACAACTTTGTAAGTCTGGTAGCGTGCTGGCAGCTGTTCGCACCCCCCAAAGACATTGAAGAAGGTAGAAATAACAAAGTTCAAGACGACCTTGGCTGAAATTAGGATCATACTCAAGGCTTTGCTGCAAAAGCCATTGCTGACGAGGCAGGCGATAGGGATCACGGTTAGGCCAGTAATCATGAGCCTCGAAATAAAATAAACGACTGGCCATGCTGCGATCATAGGCTTTAAGCAGGGTTTCTTTGCTGGCGCTTGCCGGGGCAGCTGGCGATCCATCGGGTTTGGGTTCAGGCGTATAGATCAGTTCAACCGGGGCCTCAAAGCTATATCCCTTGCCATAAATACTTCGAATCACCTCGATACCCAGGGGGCCCTGGGCGAAGACCTGGCGCAGGCGATGCACGGCTAAGCTGAGAGCGGGGCGTTGGGTTTTGACTGCCTGTTGACCCGGCCATAGCCGGCTAATAATCTCATTTTGCGTTAGGACCTGCTTGGGATGTAGAACAAAAATCAGCAACAACTCTTGCTGTAAAGGCATTATATTGATTCCGCTCCCACCTAGGCTAAGCTCTCCTAAAATGGTAAGACGATAGGGGCCAATTCGCCAGCCAGAATGAGATTGTGGGGCCAAGGAGTGCTATGGCTTGCGGAACAAATGTCGGACATGGTCATGAGCGATAAAAACCTAGTTAATCAGCATGCTCACAAATACAGGGGAACGGTGACGAGGTAAAACTATTTAAATTTTAGCAAAATCAACACTGCCTATACTGGGGCCAATCTGTCAAGCCGAACCGGGTGCTGAGCCGTGTTTCGTTGTTGGGATTGAAGTTGTACAGCGCTGGAGAATATTGTGTTAATATAACTATTTCTATTCTTCATTCTTTAGGTCGAAAAGCAGTCGGGGCTTGGTCTGGAGCCGAGGTTGGCGCTGGAGGCTGAGCGTCGCGGCCAGGTGGATGGGGCAGGCTTTGAAAGATTTCAGAAATGATTGGCCAGAGCGAGCGGGACCGTTCATTGTTCGATCGATGGATAAGGCATTCGCTTGAGCCGGACTCAACCCGGCTCTTTCAAATCCTCACCATTAATTGACCCTAGTTAGAGAAAATCAACTGCAACTCCATCCAGCAAATGCACCACCCATGGCATTATCCACAAGTTCAAGCTCTTTAACTCCCGCCGGCGCCCCAATCTGTCGTTACATCGCTCTGCCCTCACTGGCTAGATCCTGCAAGGGCTGCAGCCCATGACCCAGGGGATCGAGCGCCAAGGTCCAGAAATGGCGATCAGGCAGTGGCTGATGGAGGCAAGCGAGGATGCAAGCGAACTGCCCAAGCATGGCAGTTTGGGGAGCCAAAGGGGCCAGCAAGCTGGCCGGAGATTACGGCTCAGCACGGCTGGCCATCTGCTACTGGCGGGCGCGATCCTGGCGATCGCCTTCAGCGTGGTTTTGGTTTCACGCCAGGCGGCCCAGAGCCGGCAACGCAATTTGGGCTATTGCGACAGGGTTCCAATCTTGTTGCGGCAACCCTATACCCAGCAGCAACAACAACCAGGCGATACGCTGCCGCTAGCTACCAGCATCAATCTTAAGGATCTGATTCTGGCCTTACCAACTGCGACTCCACCGCAGAAGCAACGCCTAGTGCAACAGGCCATTGAATTGAAGGAACTTTATCAATACCATTGCCAGAGTATGCAGATTTTTTCTGCAAACTATCAGGCCTTGGTTGGCATGGCCAATGGTGCGGCAATGCTGTCGGCAACGATGCTGGCATTGCTAAGTCTGCATGGGTTGCAGACAGATATCCGTTGGCCCTTCAGCGTGCTGGTGGCGTCGGGCTTTGCCTTGGGTATAGGGGTGGTGACGATCAACACCTTCAATCTGAAAAGCAATCAACAGTTGAGCGCTCGTCTTTACAAGCAGACGATTGCCCTAAGCCGTAGCTTTGCTACTGCGATTGCCAATCAGGAGTACGGGACTGGATCCGATCGGCTGTCATTGCGTGATCGCTATGAGTTGGGCACGTTTCTCGAATTCGTTGATAAGCAATTAGCACTCAATGATACTCCAGTCTTTGTCATGGATGATCAATTCGCTAGCAAAGAGGCCACCGCGTTAATCCGTAAAGAATCGACAACTGATTCCACCCATTGAACAACAATCGCAGTTAATGAAATGAAGAATCTCAAACTTCATCGGCTGATCATGCCTTCAAGGTCCAATCTGATGGTTTGTTTGTTGCTGCTTGGCCTTTCGCTTCCTGCGGCGGCCCAAGAGCAACTGGATGATGCCGCTGGCCTCTGCCGCAGCATGGGGCCCGAGCTGGTGATGGCGATCAGCACAGGAATATTTGCCGCTTTTATTGTCACGCTTGTCGTCATTTATTGGCGCTTGCAGCACAGTGGCTGGTCGATTGCCAATGCCATCTCCGAGCCTACCCATCTCTCGATTCCCTTAGACGAGCACTGGGCCCAATCCCAGGGGGATACCAGGGCTCGGATCAAGGCCCTCGCCCCAGATGGCCCACCCACATCGGTGATACTGATGGAGGCCAGCAGCAGCCGACTGATTGCCCTGGCGGGCATGGTGGCGATTCTATTGATCTATGTGGGTTTTGGTGTTTTTTCGCTGTACACCTTCGGGCTCACCTGTCAGATGCCCGCATCCACGGTTGCAGTTAGCACCTTTCTTTATTCGGGTCTCACCCTGTTTGTCCCCTACGTAGCCAACAAGTTTTCCGGGATACTGCAACCATCGCGCCCGTCGCCAGCAGCCGCCGCCTCTGCCGTTGCTGTGGATCCGATCGCCCTGCAGCCCAGGCCAGCGCCCCTGGTTCCAGAGTCCAGCCCTGAACCCGTGTTGCGCCCAATCCTGGCCCGATCGGTGCCGACGTACGGCGCGATCACCCCACCCCATCGGCTCGCAGGCCCTGCGGCGAAGCTGCCCCTGCTGGCTGCGGAGGTCGCTACCGCCACCCCTGCGGAGTCCCGTACCAACCCCCCTGCCGTTGGTAATCGCGATGCCGCGCCTACCTATGCACCAGCCCTGCAGTTGATTGCCGAGTTCGAAGGATTTGTGGATCACGCCTATCCGGATCCAGCCAGCGGCGGCGAACCATGGACGATCGGCTACGGCTTCACCAGCCTTGATGGGCGTCCAGTGCAGCCGGGTGACACGATCAACCGCGCCGAGGCCGATGCCCAGCTGCTGGGCGGGGTCAATGCCTGCGCCCGCCATCTAGCCAGCCGCGTTCCCTACTGGAGCGGCATGGCGGAAGATCAGCGCTGCTGCCTGATCTCCTTTGCCTGGAATCTCGGTGAAGATTTCTATGGTGGTGCCGGCTTCGACACGATCAGCCGCCGTCTCAGGGAAAAGGACTGGGCTGCGGTACCCGAAGCCCTCCTGCTGTATTGCGATCCGGGCAGTTCGGTGCAGGCGGGGCTCCTACGGCGTCGTCAGGCGGAGGCCGATCTGTGGCAGCAAGGTATGGCCAGCTTGGCTAGCACAGCGGCCCAGTCCGCCAGCGCCGGCCAACCCAGCCGAACCCCTCCAGGCCAGCTCAGTACTGGCGGCGGGCCTAGGGGAGTCGATCGGCCTGTCACATCAGCCAGTGCAGCTGTTGCCAGCCATCCCAATCCGCTCAACGTGCCCTGGTTCGACCAATTGGCTATGAATGATGGCCAGGGATGGCGCGATTGCTTCTCAGCCAGTTCGGCCATGCTTGCCGCCTACTGGGGCAAGGAACCCAATGAAGATGATTACAACGCTCTGCGCCAACAATACGGCGACACCACCACCTCTGAGGCCCAACTTGCGGCGCTGCGGCACCTGGGCCTGAAGGCGGAGTTCCGTACCGATGGCACTTTACAGACCATTAAAAGCGAGATCGATGCGGGCCGCCCGGTGGCGGTGGGCTGGCTGATCAACGGTCCGCCATCAGCCCCAAGCGGCGGCGGCCACTGGACGGTCGTGATCGGCTACGACGCCAGCGGCGTGATCATGAACGATCCCTACGGCAGCTGTGATTTGGTGAATGGCGGCTATCCCCAAAACCACAACGGCGCGCATCAGCACTACTCCTACGCCAATTGGGAACCGCGCTGGCGCCCCCAAGGAAGTGGTGGTTGGTATCTAGTGGCGCAGCGCTGATTCAAACCAGCCACACAACAGCAATCAGGCTCTTGCATCAACTCCATTCTGACTGTCGTCCCCCCTGACGGCAGGC
>JBIKMU010000087.1:0-2779 GCA_044359075.1 Cyanobium sp.
GGAGCCTGAGGAGCCGGCGCCGGTTGCTGGAGGAGTGGCTGCAGGAGTACCCGATGCGCCTGCGCCCCAAGCTGACCAGCTTGCGGTTTCGCTTGGCCGACGGAGGATGGTGGAAGCAGGCTGATCCTGAAGCGTATGGGGGGCAGTGGGGCAGCGAGGTGGCGGCGGCCCTGATCGCCAAGACGCTCCGACCGGAGAAGGTGGTGCTGTATCTGCAGCCGGATTCGATGCAATCAGGGTTGCCCCGGCTGCTTAAGGAGCTGGTGAAGGAACAAGCGTTGAAGAGCGATCCAGAGGGCGACCTGGAGCTGGTGGAGGCGTTCTGGAGTAATGAAGCGCTGGGCCTGAGCGGCCCGTGTGTGCCGGAGCCGCTGGTGATCGCCGACCTGATGGCGAGCCTGGATCCACGCAATCTCGAGGTCGCCGCAGAGCTCAAGAAACGGTGGGACGATGGCTTTGAGGGTTAAGCAGCCGCTGCCGGCCGGCGTGGAGGCCGTTATACGGGCCGTGCAGGCAGGGGCGGGGCAGCTGGGCCTGGAGCCGCTGCTGGTGGGGGCCACGGCACGGGATCTGCTGCTGGTGCATGTCTTTGAACTGCCGGTCCGTCGCGCCACGTTGGACGTGGACTTCGCCGTGGCATTGGCCAGTTGGGAGCAGTTCGAGGCGCTGAAGCTGGAGTTGATCAGCGGGCATGGCTTCCAGGACGAGCCGCGACAAAAGCAGCGGCTGATCTACGGGGGTGAGGGGGAAGGGAAGGGGATGACGATCGATCTGGTGCCGTTTGGGGGGCTGCAGATGGATGAAAACACCGTGGCCTGGCCACCGGAGATGGATTTGTTGATGACCGTGACCGGCTATGCGGAAGCGCAGCAGGCGGCTGTTTCCGTGGAATTGGCGCCTGGCCATCAGGTGAAGGTGGCCTCCTTGCCGGCCCTGGCGATCCTGAAGGTGTTCGCCTGGAGTGACCGGGGCGATCGGAGCATGGGGAAGGACGCGATCGATCTGCTGACGCTGCTGCGGAGCTATGCCGATGCCGGCAACTTCGATCGGATGATGGGTTCCAATCAGTGTTTCGATCAGTACATGGCTCTGGAGGGCAACTAGGAGCGCACTGGGGCCTGGCTGCTGGGCCGCGACTGCGCCCTGCTGGCGAGGGGCAAACCTTGGCGAAGCTCAGAGCGCTGCTGGGGGATGGAGGCAAACGGGAGCGGCTAGTGAACGACATGATCCGCGGCGAGGAAGGAATCAAGGAAGCATTGGATCGGGCAAGGGATCGGCTGACGCTGTTCCGCGAAGGGCTCGGAGAAATCCCCCATGGGGGCCAGGCCGGCTAGAGACCATCGCCACTGGCCTGGAGCCGGGGGCGAGCGCAAAACCAAACCATCGTCTAATTTGAATCAAGTTTGAAGTTAGCGGACCATTGCCCACCCGGCTGCCCCGCAGGCCTCCCCCTCTTCAGGAGCTGCTGGAGCGCTGCGGCGGACTGCAGGAGACGCTGTCGCTGCTCTCTCTGGTCGCCTCCGCGGCGGAGTCGGATCGCTACCTGCATTGGGATGAGCTGCGCCATCGCCCACCACCCCAGGGTCTGAGCCATGAACAGTGGTGGCTGGTGGAGAAGCTCTGCCGCCGGCCCACCCCGCTGCCGCTAATGGCGAGTGATCACCAGCCTTTCTGGTTCTCGCAGCCGACTGTGCTGCTCCAGGGGCTGCATCAGATCGACATGCAGGCGGGTATCAATGCGGTGGCACCCCAGGGCGTCACCAGCCGCTCCAGCCGGGATCGTTATCTGTTGAGCTCGCTGATGGAGGAGGCGATCACCTCTTCGCAGATGGAGGGCGCTGCCACCACGCGGGATGTGGCCAAGGCGATGATCCGCAGCCGCCGGCCGCCCCGAGACCGCTCCGAGCGGATGATCCTCAACAACTTCCTGACGATGCAGCGCATCCGGGAGCTGCGGGAGCAACCGCTGACACCGGAGTTGGTGCTGGATCTGCACAAGCTGGTGACCAAGGACACGCTGGATGACCCCGGGGATGCAGGCCGGCTCAGGCCACCAGGGAAAGAGGTGGTGGTGGATGACGCCTACGGCACTGTGTTCCATGTACCGCCAGCGGCCGAGGAGCTGCCCGGGCGGCTGGAGGAGCTTTGCCGCTTCGCCAATGGCGAGACCCCAAAGGTGTTCATCCATCCGGTGGTGCGGGCCATCGCCCTGCACTTCTGGCTGGCCTACGACCATCCCTTCTGCGATGGCAACGGCCGCACGGCCCGGGCGCTTTTCTATTGGGCGATGCTGCATCAGGGCTACTGGCTGGTCGAGTTCATCTCGATCTCGTCGGTGATCAACAAGGCCCGCGGCCATTACGAGCGGTCTTTCCTGTTCAGTGAGAGCGACGACAACGACCTCACCTATTTCCTGCTGGCCCAGGTGAAGGTGATCCAGCAGGCCATCGCCAGCCTGCATGCCTACCTGGAACGCAAGGCTGGCGAGGTGGGGGCCTTGCAGCAGCGACTGGATGGAATGGAAGGACTGAACCATCGCCAGCTGGCGCTGCTGCGCCATGCCCTGAGCCATTCCGGCTTCCGCTATTCGGTGCTCTCGCACCAGAGCTGCCATGGCGTGAGCCATCAGACCGCCCGCAGCGATCTGCAGAAACTTGCGAGCCGTGGACTGCTGACGGCGGGCAAGGATGGGCGGCGGGAGGTGTTTCGGGTGCCCGAGGATCTGGCGGCGCGGCTGCCGAACTGACTCTCTCGCTGAACAGCCCCACTCAGCGCTGCT
>JBIKMU010000036.1:0-32943 GCA_044359075.1 Cyanobium sp.
ACCACCTGCAATGTTGACCAAGGGGGCAACAATCGCCGTGCTGCAGAGGAACCAAGCAAAAGCGGCACCACCGCATCCACCCAGCCAAAATCCACTAGCGAACTCAGCCCAGCCAGCTTTGGTGAACAGATCAGCGGGAGGAGAGTCAACGGTGGCGTCAGGGGGCTGAACATTCGGACCACGACCGGCGGTGCCATAAATGGAAAGGCAGACGGTCAGAATCGAGACCAGACCAATTGTCGCCAGTAGTCCTGCGGTTCCACCGTATTCGGTATGGCGCAGGGGACCGGTGAGGGCAAAAGGACCAAAGAGGAAGAAACCGTGGGCCATGCCTACCTCAAGGCCGCGACGGTTCGGCGAGAGAGAAGGGCGATAGGCCGGGAGAGCGTTGATAAATGCCTTGGTGAAATAGCTGCTGTTCACCGGTGTGGCCAGATTGCCGACAGTGGGGTCGGCGACAGGAGTCACGGTCATGGGATGGGCTGAGCGGCGTTGGAATCAGAAAGACGTAAAGAGAGGGGGGGCTGAGACCGTTGCCGGGCTCAGTCGCGGGCCTCAATCACGTTGAACAGCAGAGCCATGGCCACTGCAGGGGCAAGGATGCCCACCAAAGGCACGAGCACCGACGGCAACCAGGCAGCTGCAAATTCTCCAGTCATGGCTTAGGCCAGGAACAACCGGTGGCACTGTACGAACACCTGGATGCCTACCTGCAAGACGCCTGGAGCGACGACATAAAAGTTGAGCTAAGCAGCCCAGGTGGCTGCGACGGTGATGAATCCGTACTGACCCAAGAAACGGCTGATCGCCATGCTTTATGCCGCAGCTTTACCGCGCAACGTCGCCCGAGTGCGATAAATCGGTCGGCCCTGACTTTCGTGATAGGTACGCATCTGCATTTCAGCAAGAAGCCCGAAACAAAACAGCTGCACCCCGCTGAGGATCGCAAGGACAGCCATCAACAGCAGTGGCCTGGAACCAATATCAGTTCCAAAAATCAGTTTCTGGACCACCAGACCCAGGGCAATCAGCAAACCAATGCCCAGGGTTAACAGGCCAACAAATCCAAAAACATGCATGGGCCTGGTCAAAAAACGCTTCATGAACCAGACCGTAAGCAAATCCATTAAGACGCGAAAAGTACGGTCAATTCCATACTTACTTTGACCAAATCGCCTTGGATGATGATTGACTTGCACCTCGCCGATTCGCGCCCCTTCGATAAAAGCAAGTGCTGGCAAAAAACGATGCAACTCACCGTAAAGATTCATGTCGGCGACCACTTCTCGGCGGTAGGCCTTAAGTGAGCAGCCATAGTCGTGTAATTTCACCCCGGTGACTCTGGCAATCAAGCGATTAGCCAAAAGGGAAGGCAGCAACCTGGATAGGGCCGCATCCTGCCGCTGGTGCCTCCAGCCACTGACCAGGTCATATCCCTGATCGAGCCGCTCAAGCAGCAGGGGAATATCCGCCGGATCATTTTGAAGATCACCATCGAGCGTCACAATCACAGGTGCCCTACTGGCATCAAATCCAGCTGCCATAGCAGCAGTCTGGCCGTAGTTTCTGCGTAGCAGAACTGCCACAAGTTCAGGGACATGATTGACGAGGTCCCGCAGCAAAGCTGGCGTACCATCCTTAGAACCATCGTCAACCAAAATCAACTCAAATTTTTGTCCGAGTGGGCGAAGCGCATTCAGCAACTGATCAACCAGTTGGGGAAGACTCCCCTCTTCATTGTAAAGAGGTACAACAACTGAGAGCTGCAGCGGGCCCGCTGGATCCGCTCCGATCAACCCAATCACCGGGGCCGGGGCTGGGGAGGCGGCGGGAAGAACGGGATCCGCCATGGCAACCATGTGATCTTGGGTGGCAACCGACCTTAAGGGGGCAAGGGACTGCCGTCATGGCTATGCATGACCCGACCAGCTCCCCGTAGTTCTGCCCTGTAATGGCAGGCCACTGGATCGTGATTAGCGGAGAACAGGTCGTCCACACCCAATCCATTGCGACCGTGGTCACGGCCAGAACTATGTAGGTAGCGACCCTGGCCCAGATGCAGCGCCACATGGGTGCACCGTTGCGGCGACCCGAAAAAAATCAGGTCACCGCTCTGCAGAAGGCCCACATCGTCAGGGCGTACCGCCACAGGCCGGCAGAACCGCTCCTGAAGGTAAGCATCCCGCGGCAACCAGATGCCCGCCTGGGCAAAGGAGCGCTGAACAAAACCTGAGCAATCATAATTAGGTCCTATCGTGCCCCCCCATCGGTAACAGTTCTTTTCGGATAAGGACTCTTTGGCAAAGCTCAACACCTGGGGCAGGCGGGCTTTGATGCTGCCGCGATCCAAGCGGGGCAGCACCGGAGGGTCAGAAGGTTGAGTATGGCTCAACAGCGCCTGAGCATCCAACCAACAGGGGTACCCGTCCTCAAGGAGTCGCACACGCCAGCGCAGGCCGCCTGGCTCTCCCGGGGGCCACGGGGCCGGTTCAAGCAGCCGCAACCGGCGCCCAATGGCCAATTCGGTGGCCAGACCATCCCCCCGTGGGCGACTCCAGCCGGGCAAGGGTTCGGTGATTTGGCAGATCGCTCCGTTCGCAAGCCTGGGCGTTGAACCGCGCATGTCTAATCTCAGCGTCGCTGCTGAGCCAATGGTCATGGCGTTCTACAGCGCGGATCCAGCCATGGGCCAGAAGCTCGCTGATCTGGTCCATGCCTTGGAACAGGAAGGCCGTCCTGGACTGGGGGCGCAGTTATCAATCACCTGGTTGCGCTACGCCAAATCACTGTGCAACCGAGAGCCGCTAGAGGCCACGCCCCTGGAGGCCGGATCGGGGGCAAGCTGGCGGGGAGGTCAACTGCGGCAACCGGGCAGCCTGGTCAACCTCATCTATCTGGTGGCCTGCGAGGCCTGGCTTCAACGGCAGTTGTTAAGGGATGAACCTGAATTAAGACGGGCCATGGCGGCCATGGTTAAGCCAGCCCCCTCAGCCCATGGGGCCACAGGCCTGATTGTGGATCTCCTGAGCGGCACCACCAGCGGGCCGTCCCTCACCGAGGACCGTTTCATCACCTGGAAAAGCCAACGAGAACTGGTCACCCATTGGCTCGAAAGCCTGGGCTGGCCCGAGCTGGTGGGTTGGCAAGCCTGTCAGAAAACCTGGGCAGACGGACCCTACGGTCGTGAGTTGGACTTCCACAGAGCGGTTCAGGGCTACCGCAACCTCCTGACCACGGATGGCACAGCCAGGTTGTTGGAGGCCGTGATGGCAGGTTCGATTATCTCTCCGCCAGCCTGTCGCAGGATGCAGAGCCTGCTGGAACGACCATTGGGGGATAGCTCCATGAACACAGCGGAGCTGGACGAGCTGGCTGAATTTATAAACCCAGGTATTTCCCCCAATACACGCATTTGGGGCAAAGCGAGCTGGATAGGTGAGGCAAGGCACGGTGCCGCCTACGTGGAAACAGAGCTAGGGCCGCCGATGCTCCTCATTGTCGTGAGCGAAGGAGCAACCTGTCCAAGTCAAGAAGGATTGCTGCCGGAGATTGCCGGCAGACTCATGGACTACCAACCAATGAGATGAATGTCATCGGTGTATGTCAACGGAGAGGGAGGGATTCGAACCCTCGACAGAAGTTGCCTCCTGTAACTCCTTAGCAGGGAGCCGCTTTCGACCACTCAGCCACCTCTCCAGCGGCTAAGCGACTATACCTGAACGTCCTGCTTGCTCAGCGAAGCCGCTCGCCTCAGTCGTTGCGGAAGATGCGCTGCACCCGCCGGCTATCGACATTGACAAGCAACTCGTAGGGAATGCTGCCTGCACGGGCTGCCACCTCCTCGGGGCGAAGGCTCTGGCCTTGGTGACTGCCAAAAATCAGGACTTCATCCCCAACTGCCGCATCGGGAACAGCCGTCAAATCCACCGCCATCGAATCCATCGACACCCTGCCCAGGATCCGGGCCGTCTGTCCCTGAACCAGAACAGCACCCGCATTCGAAAGGCGCCAGGGCACGCCATCGTTGTATCCGGCCGCCACGATGCCGATCCTTTGCTGTTCTTGCTCAACCACATAAGCGCCGTTGTATCCGACCCGTTGACCGCGGGGCCAAACAGCCACCTGGGCAAGGCGACTCACAAAGGCCAGCGCCTGCTCCAGTTGAATCGCCTCAGCCACCTCCGACGACGGGGAGATACCGAACAACCCCAAGCCCAACCTCACCATGTCGTAGCGAGCCCCTGGGAAACGAACGGCGGCGGCGGTGGCGGCGGCATGGATGCAGAGGGGTTCATCCCCCTCGGATCGGATGGCGGCCACCACCTGATCAAAACGGGCCAGTTGCTGCTCGCTGAGGTGATCAGCGGCCGAATCATCGGCCCCAGCGAGATGGGTCATCACACCCCGCAGCCGCACTACCCCGGCGCCGCGCAAAAGCCGAGCCGCCGCCAGGGCTTCTGCAGGAGTCACGCCAAGGCGACCCATACCCGTGTCCACCTCAAGGTGCACGTCACACTCGGCCCCCATGTCCCGAAGGGACTCGACTAGAGCCCGGGCGAAGGGAAGCGAATAGACAACGGGGGTCAGGCCATAGCGAACAACCTTGTCGACCTCCTCGCGGTCCATCAACATGACCAGGATCGGCAGCCTGACTCCGGCACGGCGGGCCAGCGCACCCTCATCAGCGGTAGAGACACCGATCCAATCCACCCCGCTGGCCTGCAAGGCCAGCGCCAGCCGGGGCAATTCGGTGCCGTAGGCCCAGGCCTTAAGCACGGCCAGGATTGCCACCTTGGGACCTGAGAGAACTCGGAAGCGGGCCACATTTTCCCTGATTGCGCCCAGATCGATCAGCAGCCTGCGAGGCGCCATTGATTCCCAAATGGCTTGGGCCGCGACCCCGAGCCCCTCACCTGCCGCCTTCATCAACACCAGGTCGCCTGGTTGGGCCAAATCCCGAACTTGTTGGCGCAGGACCTGCCAATCGGGCACCTTGAGCAGCGATGCGCCTGGACACAACGACAACCAACCCGCACAAGTGTGCTCAATGGCGGTGTGGGGCAGCAAAAGCAGGTGAGTGAAACCTCGCTCGGCAGCGACCCGACCGATCAAGCCATGCTCGCGATGCTCCCGGATACCCAGATCAGCCATCCCGCCGAAGACAAAAAGGCGCCTATGGCCGGTACTGGGGGTCGCGGCGACCGTATCCAGGGCCGCCTGGACCGAAAGGGGATCACTGCTGGCTGTGTCGTTGATGATGGTGATTCCCTCCGGCGTGCGCCAGGTTTCCATGCGGGTTGGCCCAAAGCCATAGCCTTCAAGGGCGCCGACGATCTGGGCGGGATCCACGCCTAAGCGCAGGGCTGCCGTCATCGCGATCAGCAGATCCTCGACCAAGGGCAGGGAACGGGTCCGCACCGACAACTTCAACTGCTGATCTGCAAATTGCAGGGTGAGAGCGAAACCGGTGGTGGTGGGGCGACGCTCGATCAGCCGAGGCCAATCCGTGCCGGGATGGACCCGCTCGCAGGCCAGGGGTAAGACATCCAGCAGAGGGTCAGAGGGAGCGATCAACCAATTGGAAGCGGGAATCTGACGGAAAAGGCCCATCTTTTCGCGGGCAATCGCCTCACGGCTGCCAAAGGCGGCGAAATGGGCAAGTCCCACATTCACCAACACGCCGAAATCAGGTCGCAAAATCGCCTCAATGGCCGCCATTTCTCCCGGGGCCGAGACCCCTGCTTCAAATACACCGATCTGACTCCCAGGTGCAGCTGCAAGAACAGCCAAGGGCACCCCCACCTGACTGTTCCAGCTGCCTGGGCTGGCCGCCACCCGGAATCGGGACGTCAGGCAGGCAGCCAGGGCATCTTTGACCACTGTCTTGCCATTGCTGCCAGTGATTGCGATCACCTGGGGCAGGTACTGGGTGCGGTACCAGGCCGCCAGCTTCTGAAGGGCCAACAAGGGATCTGCCACCTCGAGCCGGGGAACGTCCACCCAACCCGTCCCACGGACCACGAGGACGAGGGCCGCACCGGCCCCCAGGGCTGCTGGCACGAAGCGATGACCATCCTGTTGACCCCCCTTCAGGGCCACAAAGAGATCACCTGGCTGGACCCGGCGCGAATCGATCGCCACACCACCAATCGCAATCTCCCCGGAGGCATCACGCAGCTCAGCACCCATGATTCGGGCCAAATCGAGTGCGCAGGGCAGGGTCATCGCCATTGGGGTCGAACCAGGGGAAGATGGGTGGGGCCTTGTGACGAAGCACACCACCATCCTGCAAGACCTTGGTTAGTATTTGCATTGCCCGGGGGGCTGGCATGGGCCATGTTCTCGTTCTGAATGCCTCCTACGAACCCCTCAACATCACCACTTGGAGGCGAGCGGTGGTGATGTTGTTGAAGGGCAAGGCTGAGGGGCTTGAACACGACCCGACATCCTTGTTGCGGCCAGATCAAATGCGTCCCACCGTGATCCGGCTGCGGCAATTCGTTCGAGTTCCTTATCGGCAGTTGCCGCTGACCCGGCGCAATGTTTTTCAACGAGATGGACATGCGTGTCAATACTGCGGGTACAACGGAGACAAACTCTCGATTGACCATGTTCAGCCCCGCAGCCGTGGTGGCGTTGACAGCTGGGACAATGTGACTACCGCTTGCCTTCCTTGCAATGTTCGTAAAGGTAACCGCACACCCCGAGAAGCCGGTATGGCTTTGAATCGTAGCCCCCATCGGCCCCTGAGCAGTCTCAGTTTCGAAGCCAATCGACAGATTCGTGCCGGCAGAAATGCGGAATGGGCCAAATATTTAATCGGCGAATAACAACTCCATCCCGTAGCCTCAACCATCAGCTCCCATGGCTTCACGGGCGAGGGCCTCTAACTGGCGCCTCTGTTCAGCGGCGATACAGGCCTCAATGGGCTCCTGGAGCTGTCCTGAAAGTACAGTGTCCAAGGCAAAATGCCGGTTAAGGCGGTGATCAGTGGCTCGACTATCCTTATAGTTATATGTCCGTATTTTCTCACTGCGATCGCCACTGCCTACCTGGGCACGTCGCGCCGAGCTCTCGGCGGCATTGGCAACAGCCAATTCTCTCTCATAAAGCTTGGCCCGAAGAATCTCAAGGGCACGCTCACGATTTTGCAGCTGACTACGCTCCTGGGTACAGAAGACCCGAATCCCGGATGGTTTATGCAGTAAGTCAACGGCCGTCTCAACCTTGTTCACGTTTTGTCCCCCTGCCCCACCAGATCGGGCTGTGCTGATCTCCAAATCTCCAGGCTCAATCACGACCTCCACGGGGTCAACTTCAGGCATCACGGCCACCGTGGCCGTTGAAGTGTGGACGCGACCCTGGGATTCGGTGGCCGGAACCCTCTGGACTCGATGCACTCCGGCCTCAAATTTCAACTGGCTATAAACACCTTCGCCGCGTATCGCCAGAATCAACTCTCGATATCCCCCCAGATCCGCTTCAGAGGCACTCAGAGCCTGGGCCGTCCAGCCCCTGCTCTGGGCATAGCGTTCGTACATGCGAGCCAAATCGCCGGCCCAAAGAGCCGCTTCGTCGCCCCCAGCACCAGCACGAATTTCCAACATGACACTACGCTCATCGCGTGGGTCTGAAGGAACCATGGCCAGCAGTAATCTCTGACGCAACCCGATTAGTTCCTGTTCCAAATTTTCGAATTCTTCGGCAGCCAACTCGGCCAGCTCCTGGCCGGCAGGATCGTCTCGGTATTGACGCAAAAGATCGCGGGCCTGGGTTTGCTCCGACTGCAATCGGAGCATTTTTTGATAATCCAGAACCATCGGCTCCAGTTTGGCCCGCTCCTTGGCGAGATTTTGGAGCTGGCTGGGATTCGTAGCCAGCGCCGGATCGGCCAGTTGACGCTCCAGGGCTTCAAACGTCCGACAGGTCGTTTCCAGGCGTTCGCAAAGCAGGGCTGAATCCATGGGCGGTACGGGTCCAGTTACAAGAAAAAAGCCGGCTACCGCAAGGCAGCCGGCCAAAGCAAGCAGACCTGAAACTCAGGCTGCGGGAGGGGTTTTGGCGGCAGAGGAGGAAGCATCGGCTCCAGCCATTCCATACTTACGCATGAAACGATCGACCCGACCTTCGGTATCAAGGATCTTCTGAGTCCCTGTGTAAAAAGGATGGTTACCACTCCAGACATCCACATGGATCTCGGGTTTGGTGGAACCAGTTGTCATCACCACTTCACCATTACAGATGACTTTGGCATCTGGATACCAGGTGGGATGGATGTCGGCCTTCGGCATGGCTCTGGTAAAAAAAGGAAAAAATCAGCGTTTGGAGAATTGGGGAGCCTTACGAGCTTTTTTGAGGCCGTACTTGCGGCGCTCCTTGGCCCGAGGGTCACGGCTGAGATGGCCTTCTACCTTCAAGGGTTTGCGATTATCAGGCGAAAGATCGCAAAGGGCACGAGCTGCGCCTTGCTTGATCGCATCGGCCTGACCGGTTAGACCACCACCTCGAACGTTTACAAGGAGGTCGTACTGGGTCTCCAGACCAAGGGTCTGGAGGGGGGCCTTGACCGACGCCAGATAGACTGGATTGAAATTGAGATAGTTGTCACCAGGACGGCCGTTAATAGTGACGCTTCCGGTACCAGGAACGACACGAACCCGAGCAACGGCAGTTTTACGGCGTCCCGTTCCCCAATACACGACGCGGTTGGATGAACTGGTCATTTTGAGGACGCGGAAGGATTGAGGGCGAGAGTCTGGGGCAGCTGGGCAGCGTGGGGATGCTCAGCGCCGCGATAAACCTTGAGCTTGCGGAAGAGCTGCCGACCAAGGGCATTGTGGGGCAACATGCCTTTGATGGCCTTTTCAACGATGCGCTCAGGCAAACGGGCCTGGAGATGGGCAAAGGTTTCAGTCTTCATGCCGCCAGGTCGACCGGAATGACGTCGATAAAGCTTCTGAGTGGGTTTGTTGCCGCTCACACGGACCTTTTCAGCGTTGATGATTACAACAAAATCCCCTGTATCCAAATGGGGTGTGAAAGTGGGCTTGTTCTTGCCCCGCAAGACCTGGGCCACTTCACTGGCCAGGCGTCCGAGGGTTTGATCAGCCGCATCAACCACAAACCATTGACGGTCTAGGGAATCGGCTGAAGGTTGAGGGGTCTTGTTCATGGCGCCGGAATGGGCCCGTTGGGGCATCGGGAAAAGGCTGTGGCATGGGTCTGAAAACCCGCTGACCAAAACCATGGTCTAGGCGGTCAAGCCGCCTAGGGCTCAGATCAATCTCTGACCTTAACTGATCACGTAGCCGAGGTTGAGCAGCATAAGTGCAGGATCAGCAAGGCTGGGGTGTACTTGCCGTTAAGGCTGATTGGTCAGACTATCCTTTAGCCACGGCTGGCTTCAGGAAATAAGCTCGCATGGTGCAAGGAAGGTCAGACTCTAATCTGAGAATCCGGATGCTCAGGCAAGCCGAGAAGATATCTCGGTTGGCTATCATACCAGACCTCGGGCGGGAAAATCGTCTCGGGATAACCAACCCGCAGGAGGCAGAGGCCCTGGGGAGGAGCGGCCTCCCGAACTTCATGGCGTGCTCGCCTGCGCCAACGGCTGGCGAAGTCATCGAGGGAAAGCGCACTCTCACCAACGGCAACAACCTGCCCAATCAACAAACGAACCATGCCATATAGAAAACCGGTGGCCTGAATTTCGGCAACCAACAAATCTCCGTGGCGAGCAAGGCTCACGTTCTGAACAGTTGTGCGGGAATGGCTGCGGTGGCTTCCCGCCCGTTGGAAAGCAGCAAAGTCATGCTCGCCAACAATATCGGCAAGGGCAGCTGCCATCAGGTTTTCGTCGAGTCGTATCTTGTGGCGATGCCAACTCCAAGGAGCCAAAAAAAGGTTTGGAAGACGTCCATTATAAATTGTATATCGATAGCGGCGGTATTCTGCGCTGTAACAGGCATGCCAAGTGGTTGAGACCTCGGCTGCCGCCCTGATGCGAATCGACTTGGGCAAGCGGCCATTTAAGGCTGCGGGCCATCGATGGGGAGGGATTGGACCAGCAGAATCAAAATGAACGACCTGAGCCGCTGCATGAACTCCGGCATCGGTCCTGCCTGCGGCGACTACAGAATGGCAAACTCCAGGCTCTAACTGAGACAAAGCTTCTTCTAATGCAGACTGCACTGAAGAAGCTCTGGCCTGACGTTGCCAACCTGAATATGAACTGCCGTCATACTGAAGGCAGAGAGCAATGCGACGGATGGGGTTCAGACCAACTCGATGATGGCCATCTCAGCGTTGTCGCCGCGACGGGGCACTGTACGAATAATCCTTGTGTAACCGCCGTTTCGATCACCGTAGCGATCCAAAGCTTTATCGAAAAGGGCATGGACGAGTTGCTTATCATAGATATAGCCAATCGCCCGGCGTCTTGAAGCAAGACTACCTTCCTTAGCCAAAGTGATCATGCGCTCAGCCTCATCTCGAAGGGCTTTGGCACGGGCCTTGGTGGTGGTGACACGACCCTCACGAATCAACTGGGTCGTTAGACCCCTTAGCATTGCTTTGCGTTGATCGGCTGGGCGACCAAGCAGGGGGACTCGGCACTGGTGGCGCATGATTAAAAGGGTTAGGGGGAAGCAACGTTCAGGCCGTTGTGCGGCTTTGGGGAAGTGAGATGCCGATACGCTCAAGGGCTTCGATCACCTCATCAGCAGACTTAGAACCGAAGTTCTTTATCTCAAGCAGGTCTTCGTAACTGAAGCCCATCAAATCGGAAACAGAGTTGACCTGAGCACGCTTGAGGCAGTTGTAGGCCCTAACTGAAAGATTGAGTTCTTCGAGTGGAATCTGGGCCTCAGCTGTTGTCTCCGGCTCCAGCCCCGGATCCTCAGTAGTAGTCAGGGTAGCAAGGGGCTGGAAAAGCGATATCAACTGGTTGGCTGCTTGTGCCATGGCATCATCGGGTGTGATGCTGCCATTTGTTTCGATCTCAAGCCTCAACCGTTCACGTGCTGAACCGCCTTCACCAACGGCTGTCTCATCAACAGTGTAATTGACCCGACGAATAGGCATGAAGACAGCGTCGATCTGGAGGAGATCGATGGCACTGGTTTCCTCATTGTGACGATCGACAGGTCGATAACCAATGCCACGTTCAACATGGACCTCCATCTCAAGACTATGGCCCTCAGCCACAGTGGCGATCGGACGATCGGCATCAATAACTTGAACTTGTGAAGAGAACTGCAGATGGGAAGCTGTCACGGTGGCAGGGCCATTGACAACCAAGCGGCCAATCTCGACCTCGCGACTGCGACTGTTGACCGGAACAGACTTGCAGTTAAGCAAAATGTCAAGGACGTCTTCTCTAACCCCTGGAACAGTGGCGTATTCGTGATTCACACCAGCGATACGAACTGCGGTGATCGCACTGCCTTCAAGGCCACCGATCAGGATGCGCCGTAGTGAAGTGCCAAGGGTTGTGGCCTGACCTTTGTCAAGGGGACCGATCAGGAAGACGCCGATCTGGGAACGGTCGTCCGCAACCTGATGGTCAACGCGATCGATCTGGTATTGCAACACGGTCTGAATGGCAGGGGTAAGACAGAATCAGGCTTCAGACGCGACGTCGCTTGGGACGGCGGCAGCCATTGTGGGGCAGGGGAGTGACGTCGCGGATGAGGGTGATTTCAAGGCCGGCCACCTGAAGGGCACGGATGGCGGTTTCACGGCCAGAACCAGGCCCACGAACCAAAACCTCAATCTGGCGCATACCTTGTTCTAGGGCGCGGCGACCAGCAGCCTCAGCAGCTGTCTGAGCTGCAAACGGGGTGCCCTTACGAGCGCCCTTGAAGCCGCTGGCACCGGCTGAAGACCAGCTAATAACCTCACCGGCGGTGTCAGTGATCGACACGATGGTGTTGTTGAAGGTGCTCTGAATGTGGGCAACACCGTTGGGAACGTTGCGCTTGGCCTTTTTGGGGCCTGTTTTTTTGGCTGGCTTCGCCATGACTTTAAGCCTGCAGTGCAGGTGGGGGTTCGGGGGAAAGGCTGAGGTAAAGGGTGACTGATGAGGGACCTAAATGGTCTACTTCTTCTTGCCGGCCACGGTTTTGCGGGCACCACGACGGGTGCGAGCGTTGGTACGGGTGCGTTGACCTCGTACAGGCAAACCCATGCGGTGGCGACGACCACGCAAACAGCCAATGTCTTGAAGTCGCTTGAGGGCCATGCCCTCCTCACGACGGAGATCACCCTCCAATGTGAAGGTTTCAGCAGCTCCGCGCAGCTTCTGGACATCAGCATCGCTGAGATCCTTGACCCGAATATCGGGACTGACTCCGGCCTTGGCAAGAATCTTCTTCGCCCGAGTCAGACCGATACCGTAAACGTAGGTCAGGGAAATCTCGATCCGCTTGTCGCGGGGAATGTCAACACCGGCTATCCGTGCCACTGGCTAATGAATTCGAAGGATTGGGGAAAGTAAAGTCACCCATTAGGAGTGACGGGAGGCTTGGCGATAGCTCAGCCTTGACGCTGTTTGTGCTTGGGATTGGTGCAGATGACCATAACCCGACCGTGGCGGCGGATCACACGACATTTGTCGCACATCCGCTTGACTGATGCACGCACCTTCATGGCCCGCGAAACTCCGATTTCACAAACAAAGATCGTACCACATCATCCTCCCATGTGTCGTCTGATCTCGGCTGCTACGTCCTCGACCGTTCCTGCGGCATCCACGGAGATCAGCAGTCCAAGCTGTTGGTAATGGTCAATCAGGGGAGCGGTCTGTTGACGATATATCTCAAGACGGTGGCGTATCACAGCCTCGGTGTCATCGGCACGGCCACGAGAAAGCATTCGCTGGACAAGGGTCTCATCAGGAAGTGCCATCAGAATCACCAGTTCAATTGACTGGTTGAGCTGAAGGAGCAGGGCATCAAGTGCGGTGGCTTGGCCAAGATTGCGAGGGAATCCGTCCAACAACCAACCCTGGGAATGTCCCTCAAGGCGATGACGAACAATGGCAAGCACAAGTTTGTCGCTGACAAGCTCGCCACGGGCCATAACCGCTTCAGCTTGCTGGCCGAGCTCGGTACCAGCAAGGACTTCGGCACGAAGCAGATCGCCGGTTGAAAGATGTAGTAAACAATTTTCAGAGGCTAGGCGTTGGGCCTGGGTACCCTTACCAGCCCCAGGAGGACCGAGAAAAAGTAAACGTTGTTTCATAGTTGAATTCCAGACCTGCAGCAAGAATTAGCAAAAGAAAAAACAATATTAACCACGTACAATTCCTTCATATCTTTGAGAGATCACGTAAGTCTGAACTTGTTTGGCGGTGTCGATAGCAACACCAACCAAAATCAGAAGTGAAGTCGCTCCAATGCCTTGGAAGGTTCGAACCTGAATAGCACCTTCAACAGCAGAAGGGATAATCGCTACAGCGCCAAGGAAAAGGCCACCAAGCAATGTCAAGCGATTTCCGACGTCACTGAGATATGTAGCTGTTGCTGATCCAGGCCTAACTCCAGGGATGGCAACTCCATTCCGCTTGAGATTGGTGGCGATGTCAAGCGGATTTACAGTAAGAGAAGCATAGAAGTAAGAAAAACCTAGGATTAAAGCAAAATATACAATTGCATAGATCCAGGGAAGACTGCTGTTGGGATTTAAATAGCCAGCGACCCGTATAAGCAGGGGGTTTGATGTAAAATTTGCAATGGTTAAGGGGAGGAATAACATCGCCGAAGCGAAGATGATCGGCATTACACCACCGGCATTAAGCTTTAAGGGCAAGTAACTTTGCCTGGCTGTCAAAACACCAGCTCCACCAACTTGACGTTTCGCACTAACTATTGGAAGCCTACGATTTCCTTCTTGAACAAGAATAATTCCTACTATGGTAAGTAAAAATATAAATAGTAGTATAAGAATGCCGGTAACCGTGCTTCTATCACCACTTTGTGCTAATTGAACCGTAGAACCTAGTGCCCTTGGCAACGTGGCAACTATGTTAAGAAAAATAACCAAAGAAGCACCCTGACCAATGCCCCGCTCAGTTATTACCTCACTAATCCACATCACTACCATGGATCCGGTAACAAGTGCCAGGGTCGTTTGCATGACGAACAACCAATCTGGCAAACCCGGAAGGGCGTACTGGCGAAGAATAAGTGCAAATACGAGGCTTTGGATCAAGCCCCAGCCAAGGGCCACAAACCTGGTGATCTGGGCTATACGACGCCGACCAGCTTCACCCTCATTCTTTTGGAGATCTTCAAGACTTGGAATAGCAGCCGTCAACAATTGGATAATGATCGAAGCATTAATAAATGGAAGAATGCCCAAACCAAAGATCCCAATTGTAGAAATACCACCGCCTGTGAAGATGTCAAGAAAACCAATAAGTTGGCCACCACGTGCCAAAAATTGCTGAAAAGCGACCCGATCAATCCCAGGCACGGGAATGTAGACACCCAATCTAACCAGAAGCAAAAGACCAAGGGTAAGCAGAACTCTGTCCCGCAGACCTTTGGCCTGAATCAATTGGGTGAAAATTTCAGTTGCGCCTGGATTGCGACCCCGACTGAGAACCATGGTGGTGAGGGGATGGAAGAGCAGATCTGAAAGGTAAACGATAAGCGTTTCTGCCTACAGTTACCCCACGGTTACTTCACAAGAGCCGCCAGCAGCCTCAATCTTTGCCCGAGCGCCAGCAGTGAAGGCTGAGGCTTGCACGTTGAGCTTGACCGCTAGATCTCCACTGCCAAGTACCTTAAGCGGATACTTAGGACTAGTGACTAGACCATCTTTGACGAGAGAATCCATGGTTACTGTGGATCCTGCAGGCAGATCAGCCAGGTTACCGACATTGATGACGGTATAAAAAATTGGATTTACAAGCTCGAAATGTTTGAGCTTGGGAATGCGACGATAGAGGGGCATCTGGCCACCCTCAAAACCTGGACGAACAGGACTCCCAGAACGGGACTTCTGGCCTCTCATGCCAAAACCGCAACTGGCACCCTGGCCAGCAGCGATGCCCCGTCCCTTGCGCAGTTTGCGACGACGAGAACCTGGTTGGGGCTTGAGAGTGTTAAGGGAAAAGGAGGATGTCATCGGGGGCTCTGGCAAGGGGCTCAGGAGTAGATCTGTTCTAGAGAGATGCCACGTTCTTTGGCCGTCTCTTTGTGAGTACGCAGGGCCCCGAGAGCTTCCATGGCAGCTCGGGCATTGTTCAGGGGCGTCTTGGATCCAAGTCGCTTAGCCAGAACGTTCTTGATGCCCGCCAGTTCAAGGACCGTGCGGATTGAACCGCCGGCAATCACACCGGTACCCGGCGCAGCTGGACGAATAAGCACACTCGCTGCGCCATCACGCCCACGGCTTTCAGTAGGCACGGAGCTAGTACGCGTCAGGGGCACCTTAACCAAGTGCTTCTTGCCATCGGCTACACCCTTGCGAACGGCACCGATCACGTCGCCGGCTTTGCCGACACCAACACCCACCTGACCTCGCTCATTGCCAACGACAACGATGGCCCGGAAGCTCATCTTTTTGCCGCCTTTAACGGTTTTGGAGACGCGTCTGATCTGAACGACTCGCTCTTGCCATTCGGAATCACGCTCTTGGCCGCCGCGGCGGTCACCGCCTCGGCGTTGGCCACGACGATCGCCGCCGCCGCCTTTGCCCTCACCGCGTCCCTGGCCCCGGCGTTCCTGGCCTTCGGCACTAGGCACATCTGCGGCGGTAGGGATGTCGCCGGACTGAATTTGTTCGTTGGTTTCGGTCATGGTGAGCGGAGGAATCAGAACTGAAGGCCCGCTTCCCGGGCGGCATCGGCGAGGGCCTTGACCCTGCCGTGGTAAATGTTGCCGCCGCGATCGAAGACCACCTGCTGAATACCCTTGGCGAGGGCACGCTTGGCAACAAGCTGGCCCACAGCCACGGAGGCTTCACAAGTAGCACCGACAGCGAGGGTCGTACGCAGATCCTTGTCGAGGCTCGATGCCGAACAAAGAGTGCTCTGGGCATCGTCGTCGATGACCTGGGCATAGATGTGGTTGTTGGAGCGGAAAACCGCAAGCCGGGGGCGCTCGGAAGTGCCGGAGAGATGGCGACGCAGACGGCGATGGCGCTTTTGAGTCTGCAGTTTTCGGGAGAGGGTGGACATGGGGATTCAGGGTATGAATGCTGGAGCCGAGCTCATTTCTTGCCGGTCTTACCCGCCTTGCGAAGGATTCGCTCACCTTCGTATTTGATGCCCTTGCCCTTGTAAGGCTCCGGCGGACGAATGGCGCGAACCTTGGCCGCCTCGTTGCCGACGAGTTCCTTGTCCGCCCCGGAGACCAGAACAGTGGTGTTGTTCTCGACGGCAAAGGTGATGCCCTCAGGGGGCACCATCTCCACGGGATGGCTGTAACCAGCACTCACCACCAACTTTCGACCCTGAACCTGAGCGCGATAACCCACGCCAACAATTTCAAGTTTGCGGATGTAACCCTGGCTGACACCCTCTACCATGTTGGCGACAAGGGTACGGCTGAGGCCGTGGCGTTCACGGGAACGACGGCTGGTATTCAAAGGATTGACTTTAACAGTGGAACCCTCCTGAACAACGATCACGCCATCTGGAAGGGTGCGTCGCAGTTCGCCCTTGGGGCCCTTGACAGTGACGGCGAGACCGTCAATACCAACGGAAACCTTGTCGGGAATTGGGATGGGGGCTTTGCCGATACGAGACATGGAACTGTTCTCCCTAGATCAAAAGACGTAGCAAAGCACTTCGCCGCCAACACCCTGCTTACGGGCATCACGGTCACTCATCACCCCCCTCGATGTGGAAATGATTGCAACCCCAAGGCCGCCAAGAACCTTGGGCAGCTGGCGTGTACTTTTGTAAATGCGCAGGCCAGGCTTGCTGACTCGCTGCATGCGGCGGATGGTGGGCTGGCGATGTTTACCGCTGTACTTGAGTTCAAGTACTAGTTCTTTGCGCACACCCTCCCCTTCTTCGGAAATGTTGGCAATAAAGCCTTCCTGCTGAAGCACCTGGGCGATGCTGCGACAGAGTCTGGAAGAAGGAACGCGAGTGTTCTCGTGGCGTTTCTCACTCGCATTGCGGATGCGGGTGAGCATGTCAGAAATCGGGTCGTGGTTTGCCATGGTCGTGTCCGGAAGAGGGCTCAGTTGCTGCGGAACGGCATCCCCATTTCGCGGAGGAGGGCCCGGCCCTCATCGTCGTTACGGGCGCTGGTCACGATCGTTACGTCCATGCCCCGGATGGCGTCGATCTGGTCAAAAGAAATTTCTGGAAAGATGATCTGTTCGCGGATGCCTAAGGTGTAGTTTCCTCGGCCATCGAAACTCTTAGGACTTACACCCCGAAAGTCACGAATGCGGGGTAAAGCAAGGTGAATCAGACGCTCCAGGAAGGCGTACATCCTTTCTCCCCGTAGGGTAACGGTGACGCCAATTGGCATGCCCTGGCGAATCTTGAAGCCGGCGATGGCCTTTTTGGCACGGGTCACCACAACCTTCTGACCTGTAATTGTGGCCAGTTCAGTAATGGAGGCTTCCAAAGACTTGGCATTCTGGGCCGCCTCACCCAGACCCCGATTGACGGTGACCTTGAGCACCTTGGGGACCTCGTGAATATTGGAGAGATCGAGATCCTTGAGCAATTTGGGCTGGATCGTCTCCCGGTAGCGCTGTTTCAGTGACATGGGGGGGAAGGGGTTGCGCTTCTGGACTTGGTCAGAAGGCGGACAGGCAAAGGAAGGGAAGGAGAGTTGATTGAGGATGAAAACCGGATGGGGCTATGGGCCTGATTTCAATCCAAAAGTTCGCCTGTCTTCTTGAGACGGCGCTTTTTAGTGCCGTCCTTTTCCACAACGATTTCGACGCGGCTAGCCACGTTCTTCGTGGTGGAATAAAGCATAACGTTGGAGGCATGAAGTGACGCTTCCTCGGTGAGGATACGACCAGACTCACCTTCCTGAGTTGGTTTGACGTGGCGTGTGCGCAGGTTGACGCCTTGCACAATCAAGCGATTTTCATAGGGCAGGGTACGCAAAACCTCACCGGTTTTTCCCTTATCTTTACCGGTGATGACCTGGACGGTATCACCTTTTTTGATACGCATCTTTATGCGCACTGTCGCTTTGGCCCTAGGAGTGGTAGCAGCCATCTCAGATCACCTCCGGAGCAAGCGACACAATCTTTGTGAAGTTGCGCTCACGCAGTTCACGGGCTACTGGTCCGAAAACACGAGTGCCCTTTGGATTGTTGTCGTTAGCGAGGATGACCGCCGCGTTGTCGTCAAAACGAATCGAGTTCCCGGTGTCGCGACGCAGGGTGGCTCGGGTACGGACCACCACCGCCTTGACGACATCAGATTTCTTGACGCCCATGTTGGGCATGGCATCTTTGACCGCGGCGACGATGACGTCACCAACGTGGGCATAACGCCGGTTAGTACCCAGCACGCGAATGCACTGAATCCGTTTGGCGCCGCTGTTATCAGCAACGTTGAGAAAGGTTTCCTGTTGAATCATCGGGAGGTCCTCCTCAAGAAGCGGTGGTGGAGATCACCTCAGCCACCTTCCAGCGCTTAGTGCGACTAAGGGGCCTGGTTTCAGTGATGCGGACCCGATCGCCGACGCGGCAATTGTTGTCTTCGTCGTGGGCCTTGTAGCGGGTGGTGCGGCTGACCGTTTTCAGATAGATGGGGTGGGGGAAGCGGTTTTCCACCGCTACAACCACCGTTTTGTCCATCTTGTCGCTGACGACGGTGCCGACCCTTTCCTTAAGTGCCATGGGAATGGAGGAGTTCAAGAGGCGGTGGAGCGCTGACGCTCCTGCTGCACCGTGAGCAGGTGAGCCAGCTTGATGCGGGCCTCCTTAAAGCGGTGCGGATGTTCCAGGCGGCGGGTGGCCCGCTGGAAGCGGAGATCGAAGAGTTGACGGCGGGCGCCGTCAATGCCTTCGCTGATCTGGGTATCGGTGAGGTTGCGAACCTCGGCAATCGTGGGGCGGGCCATGGTCAGGACTCCAGGGCGAGGGCAGGGGAAGCGGACAGATCAGCTGCGGTAATGAGCGCAACGTCATCGCTTTCCTCGGCTACCAGTTCGACCGGCTGATCGGCAAGAGCGAGGAACTTAGTCTTGATTGGCAGCTTGTACTGCGCTAATCGCATGGCCTCCTTGGCGATGGCTTCGGTGATTTCAGGACCACCCATCTCAAAGAGAATCCGACCGGGTTTGATCACCGCCACCCAGAATTCCGGGTTGCCCTTACCGGAACCCATGCGGGTTTCGGCGGCGCGCATGGTAACCGGCTTGTCGGGAAAGATCCGAATCCAGATCTTGCCGCCTCGCTTGACATAACGGGTCATGGCTCGCCGGCTGGCTTCAATTTGGCGGGAAGTGATCCAGCCACATTCCTGCGCCTGGAGAGCAAATTCGCCAAAGGCGATGGTGTTACCGCGAGTCGCGATACCGCGCATGCGGCCTCGCTGTTGTTTGCGGAATTTGACGCGACGTGGACTCAGCATGGTTCAGCCTCCCTCACTCCTCGTTGGAGCGGTCTTCGAATTGTTGGGGCCGGCGACTAGCGCGGCGCTTGGGGGCTCCGCCAGCGGGCAGCTGTTCTTGCTGACCGGGAAGGACCTCTCCTTTGAACACCCACACCTTGATGCCAAGAACGCCATAGGTGGTGGTCGCCACCTTGGTGGCGTAATCAATATCAGCCCGGAGAGTGTGCAAGGGAACTCGACCTTCGCGAGTCCATTCGGTCCGAGCGATTTCGGCGCCATTGAGACGGCCGCCCACCTGGATTTTGAGACCCAGCACCCCAGCACGCTGGGCACGCTGCACAGCCATGCGCATGACACGGCGGAAGGCAACACGCTTTTCCAACTGCTGGGCGATGTACTCGGCGAGCAAGTAGGCATCGGCGTCGACCCGTTCAACCTCAACCACGTTGATCCGCACCTGGCGGGACGCATCTTTGAGGGTGGCCTGAATGCCAGTGCGCAGTTCTTCGATACCGCTGCCTTGGCGTCCAACGAGGACACCTGGTCGAGCGGTCTTGAGTTCGACCTCAAGTTGGTCGGCCTTGCGGGCGATCAGCACGTCGCTGATGCCAGCGGCGGCATATTTTTTGTGGATGAACTTGCGAATCCGATCATCCTCCTGAAGGAGGGTGGGATAGGTGCTACTTGGGGCGTACCAGCGGGAGCGGTGTTCCTGGGTGATCCCCAGGCGCAGGCCGGTTGGATGGATTTTGTGTCCCATCGGTCGGTGTCCTCGGGGGTCAGGCGGAAGGAGACGCCACAGCAATGCTGATGTGGCAGGTCTGTTTCTTGATGGCGTAAGCGCGTCCCTGGGCGCGTGGGCGGAAGCGCTTCAGGGAAGGCCCCATGTCGGCAATGGCCTGGCTGATGATCAAGGTGGAAGGGTCAAGACCGAGGTTGTGCTCGGCATTGGCTACCGCAGACCGAAGAACCTTGGTGATTGGTCCTGTGGAGCGATAAGGCATGAATTCGAGCATGATCAAGGCATCGCGATAGCTGCGTCCTCTGATCTGGTCGAGCACACGCCGGACCTTGGATACGGAACCGCGTATGTAGCGGCCGTGGGCTTGGGCAGTTGTGGTGTTGGCCATTGGATCAGCGTCCTCCCTTCTTGTCCTTGGTGTGACCGCGGAAGGTGCGGGTCGGGGCGAACTCGCCCAGTTTGTGGCCAACCATCTGTTCGGTCACGTAGACCGGAACGTGGGCCTTGCCGTTGTGAACGGCAATTGTGTGACCGATCATCATCGGCAGGATTGTGGAGGCCCGTGACCAGGTTTTGATCACAGATTTGTCGTCGTCGCTGTTCTGCTTCTCGACCTTGCGAAGCAGACTGTCGGCGACAAATGGTCCTTTTTTTAGTGAGCGTCCCATGGTGGATCAGGAGTACAACGAAGCGAAGTAATTCATCAAGCGTCCCGTCCACCACGGCTCCGCTTGGAGGTGCGGCGCCGTTTGCGGAGTACAAAGCGGTTACTCGGTTTGTTCCGCTTACGGGTCTTGAGACCAAGGGCAGGTTTGCCCCAAGGGGTCACAGGACCAGAACGTCCGATGGGAGCACGTCCTTCGCCACCGCCATGGGGGTGATCGCAAGGGTTCATCACACTGCCTCGCACTTCGGGGCGACGGCCGAGCCAGCGCTTGCGGCCAGCTTTGCCGAGGCTGGTGTTGCGTTGTTCGGCGTTACCGACCTCACCCAGGGTGGCGTAGCACTCCCGACGAATTAGACGGACTTCCGTCGAAGGCAGCTTGAGAGCCACGTAGTCCCCTTCCTTGGCCACGACCTGGGCACTGGCACCTGCAGTGCGGACCATTTGGCCACCACGACCTGCGTAAAGCTCAACGTTATGAACGCTGGAGCCAAGCGGAATGGCGGAGAGGGGGAGTGCGTTGCCGACCTCAATCGGGCTTTCGGGACCGGAGATGACGGTCTGGCCGACAGCTATGCGGGCGGGCGCCAGGATGTAGCGCTTTTCGCCATCGCTGTAATAGAGCAGGGCCAGGCGAGCGTTGCGATGGGGGTCGTAATGAATGGCGGCAACACGGGCCTGAACGCCATGCTTGTCGCGCCGGAAATCGACCAGTCGATAAAGACGTTTGTGTCCACCGCCACGATGGCGGCAGGTGATGACGCCGCGATTGTTCCGACCTTTGCGGCGATGCTTGGAAACAACGAGGCCGCGCTCGCGACCGCGACCCGTGATCTCGCTGAAATCAGTGACCACCAAGGTGCGGGTGCCTGGACTGGTGGGTCTGTAGTTACGGATTGCCATGACGATTCAGACCCTCAGGACTCAGGAAACAACTGGATGGAGCTGCCATCGGCCAGACGCACTACAGCCTTCTTGACTTGTGCACGTTTGCCGGCGAAACGACCCACACGCCGGGAACGACGAGGAGGATTCATGGTGCTTACCCCAATGACCTTGACGTCAAAGAGAGTCTCGACCGCAGCTTTGATGTCGGGCTTGGCCGCCCGATGATCCACCTCAAAGGTGTATTGGTTGAGATCGAGGGCCCTGGTGGCCTTCTCTGTGATCAGAGGGCGACGGATCACATCCGCCAACCGACCGGTGAAACGTTCAGCCATCTCCGTAAACCTCCTGGATCTTGGCAAGTGCTTCTTCGTTCAACACCAGCTTGGAGGCGTTGAGCAGATCGAAGACATTGAGCTGGTCGGCTGCGATCAACTTGACCTTCTCAAGGTTGCGTACCGAAAGGCGCACTTCCTCGGAGGCTCCATCTATCACCAACAGGACCTTGGCATCAGCGGCGATGCCGAATCGCTGCAGGGCCGCTGTGATTTCACGGGTCTTGGGGGATTCCAGCCCCTGGGCGAAACCCTTGACCACCGTGATGTCCGCAACGCGGCTCATCAGGGCGGTACGCAGGGCCAGGCGACGCTCCTTGCGATTCATCGCCAGGGTGTAGGAGCGGGGTTTGGGACCGAAAACGATGCCACCACCGGGACGAAGTGGGGTGCGAATGGACCCCTGGCGGGCCCGGCCAGTGCCCTTTTGCTTATAGGGCTTCCGTCCACCACCTGCCACCTCGGCGCGGGTGAGAGTGCTTGCCGTGCCTTGGCGGGCATTGGCAAGCTGGCGCACGACGGCGCGATGCAGGAGGTCAGCGGCGGAAGTCTCCCGAGCGACCTTGAGGTCAAGGGAGGCCTGGCCACTTTCCTTGCCCTGCCAATCACGAACTAAACAATTAGCCATGGTGATTCTCCTCAGGACGCCGCGTTGAAGCCCACCCGCTTGGCCGGGCGGATGTTGAGCAGGGCTCCCGGCTTGCCGGGAACGGAGCCCTTGACCACAAGCAGATTGTGCTCGGTATCCACCTTGAGGATGGTTAGTCCACGGGTAGTGATCTGCTTGCCGCCGTAGCGACCGGCCATGCGTTTGCCGGGATAAACACGGCCGGGGGTGGTGCCGGCGCCGGTGGAACCTGGTTCGCGGTGGTTCTTTGAACCGTGGCTCATCGGACCACGGCTGAAACCATGGCGCTTCTGATAACCGGAAAAGCCTCGACCAATCGTGTCACCACTGACGTCAATTTTCTGGCCGGGCTCGAATGCGGAAACGGTGATTGCCCCACCCAACTCAAGACCTTCGAGACTGGCCACTCGATACTCCCGCAAATGGCGCAGCGGGTCGTTTCCAGAGCGTGCCAAGTGACCCTTAGCAGGCTTGTTGACAAGCTTGTCGCGGATTTCGCCAAAACCCACCTGAACGGCCGAATAACCGTCGGTGGCGTCGTGCTTGATCTGGGTGATGCGGCAGGGACCAGCCTCGATCACGGTGACCGGGATAGATCTGCCTTCGTCGTCGAAGAACTGGGACATACCCAGCTTCTTCCCGAGAATGCCGATGGACATGGGGACAGGGAACTAAGCCAGCTGAAAAGCCAAGCCAATCCGAAATCGAATTAGCCCGCAGACAACCAAAGTTGCCGCAGGATGGCAAGGGTCTGATTTCGTGAATCGCAGAACAGTCCCCGATGGAATCCGGGACTGGGAGCTAGCGAGCGAAGTCAGGGGCTGGGACTTGCGGGAGGCGGGCTTGGGAGTACCCAAGTCTTCCCTATGCAGTTTCCCGACGGTTGGGTGTCGAAGCACTTACCCGTACTGGCCTGTAGAACCGCCACCACGGACGATCCTTGTGTCGCGACTGGAGGCCCGGCTAGCGGACGGGCACAGAACATCGGCACAAGAGACAAAGATAGCAGATGACAAGTCCACTGCCCTATGACTGCTTCAGGCGGCCAGGTTGCGAAAGCGCGTGAACTGAGGCTCAAACAGCAATTTGACCGTCCCCACCGGCCCATTGCGATGCTTGGTCACGATCACTTCGGTAATGCCGCGGTCGGCCGTATCTGGGTTGTAATACTCATCGCGGTAAATCATCAGCACCAGATCGGCATCTTGTTCAATCGAGCCCGATTCCCGTAGATCACTGAGCATGGGCCGTTTGTTGGTGCGGGCCTCGACGCCACGGCTGAGCTGGGACAGGGCCATCACGGGCACGTTGAGTTCGCGGGCCATGCCCTTGAGGCCCCGGGTGATGCGCGAGAGCTCCTGCACCCGGTTATCGGGGGTCGAACCCTCCATCAGCTGTAGGTAGTCGATCATCACCAGTCCCAATTCCTTGCCCGTTTCGGCCATCAGGCGCCGACAAAGGGAGCGCATCTCCAACACACCGGCATTGGGTTTGTCATCAAGGAACAACGGCAGCTGACTGAGGCTGCTGATGGCGTTGCCCAGCAGGGGCCATTCCTCGGGTTGGAGACGGCCAGTGCGGAGTCGGCCGCTTTCGATGCCAACTTCCATCGACAGCAGGCGATAGGTGAGTTGCTCCTTACTCATTTCCAGACTGAACACAGCCACCGGCAGCTGGTGCAACTGGGCAACGTTTTTGGCGATATTGAGCACGATCGAGGTTTTACCCATGGCGGGCCGACCCGCCACGATGATCAAATCGCTGCGCTGCAGGCCCTGGGTGATGGCATCAAGGTCGTAGAAGTTCACCGGGATGCCGGCGACGGCGGTGCCGAGGGAGCGGCTCTCAATCTCGTTGAACGTGCTTGTGAGAATCTCGGCGGTGGGAGTCAGGCCCACACTGGGTTTTTCCTGACTGATGGCAAAAATCTTCTGCTCGGCCTCATCGAGCACCTGCTCCATGGGCTTGCTCTGGTCGAAGCCGAGGCGGATGACTTCGTTGCCGGAGCGAATCAGCTGCCGTCTGAGGTATTTATCCATCACCAAGCGGGCCACCTGGTCAATGGAGGCGGTGCTGAGGGTGCGCTCCACCAGTTCCACCAAACGGGCGCTGCCACCCACCTTTTCGAGGTGTCCGGTGTCGGCCAGCCAAGCCGCCATGGCGGTGAGATCCGTGGGCTTGCCCTGGCTATGCAGCATCAAAGCGGTGCGGTAGATCTCCCGGTGGGCGCCGAGGTAAAAAGCCTCAGGCTGGAGAACGTCTGCCACCCGGCCAATGGCATCCGGGTCCAGCAGGATGCCCCCAAGTACCGCCTCTTCGGCCTCCAGGTTCTGGGGGGGAAGGCCATCGGGAGTGGCTTCAAAGCCACCACCCTCGCCCCGAAACTCTCCGCCCCGCTTCGATCGGGGGGCGGGAACCTCGGGGGCGCCAGAGTCACTCAGGGGAACGGTAACCATGGCCAATCTCGCGGACGACGACGGAGGGTGAAGCCGAAGGGTTGGATCCTCGCGTACGGATCAGCAAACCCACCGACATGGACGCTACAGGTAGCGTTTTGGTTTAGTTGGTGATTCTCAGAAGAGGCTCAATTCATCTACCAGTCACAAGCCATAAATTAGACGGACCTGCCATAAAATTAAGTTAACCCTGAAGAAAAACTGCTTAACTCAAGGAATGAATTAGACAGTAATCTGTTGGCCCTGACAAAAAAATCAATAACGTAAAGAATATGGAAATTTTTTGAAATTGTACTATAACTTACACGACTTTTTGTTTTGGCACTTAGGCCAAAAATTTAGAAGCTCACCACTTCAAGGTTGAGTTCAGCTGTGACTTCAGGATGCAACTTAACGACTACTTTGTAAGAGCCCGTGCGGTGAATGTCGGGCACTGAGATATCGCGTCGCTCAACGGCCTTCTCGGTGGCCGCTTCGATGGCATCAGCCACATCTCCATTTGTCACGGTGCCGAACAGCACGTCATCGCCACCGGTCTGCTTCTTGACGACGAAACGGCCAATGGTGGTAAGGGCGGTCCTGAAGGCTTCCGCCTCTGCCTTGAGTGCGGCTTGGCGCTCGGCTTCCTTGGCCCGGCGATGCTCCACTTGGCGCAGGACTGCGGCCGTCACAGGGACAGCCTTGCCGGTGGGCACCAGGAAATTACGGGCATAACCGGGGGCCACTTCTACAAGGTCCCCATTCCTACCAAGGCTGAGTACGTCTTCACTGAGAACAACCTGTACGCGCTTGGCCATGACGACGAAACCGGAAATCTGAACTGGGCGATCGTTTACCCTACGCCACTGAGCGGCCCATTTGGTTCTTGCTCCGCCGAACGGACCTGGGCAAGCGCACATGACTGGCCAAGCCCAGGATTTGCAAAATCCTGATGTGCTCCCAAGTCAGGTCGATCTGCCCTTTGTCGACGCCATGGCGGGCGGAGTGGGGAAAGGCGTGGTGGTTGTTATGCCAACCCTCACCGAAGGTGAGCGCAGCCACCCAAGGATTGTTTTTGGAGTGGTCCCCGCTGTCGTGGCTGACTTGGCCCCAGCGATGGGTGGCCGAATTGACCAGCCAGGTGCACTGGTAAACAATCGCCAAGCGCAAGGGGATGCCCCAAAGCACCAAGGACCAGCCACCGACGCCCGTGGCGTTGCCGACCCAGTAGAGGAAAATCCCCAGAATCAACTGCAGGGAAAGGAACCAACGGTTCAACCAGCGGTAATAGGGATCGGTAGCGAGATCGCCCGTCAGACGGGGCACGGCAGCGAGGGCAGGAACCCCGACGAGCATCCAGCCCATGTGGGACCACCAAAAGCCCAGGTTGCTGTCGTGGTGATCGACAGCAGTGTCGGAAAACTTGTGGTGGTGCCGGTGCAAACCGACCCAGTCGATCGGGCCGTGCTGGCAGCTCAGGGCTCCGCAGGTGGCCAGGACACGCTCCAACCAATGGGGCACCCGGAAGGAGCGATGGCTGAGAAGACGGTGATAGCCCAGGGTGACCCCGAGGCAAGCGGTGATCCAGTAGAGGATCAACAGGGTGACCAGGGCCTGCCAGCTCCAGAACCGTGGCAGCAGGGCCACCAGTGCCAGGCCATGGACCGCAACCATGTACAGGATTACTCCCCAGCGTGCCCCGGGTGCCTCAGCGGGCCGGCTGTGCAAAGCCCTTGCGCGGTCAGGATCCAAACTGATGATGGCCGCTCGCCGGGTATGGAGCGCCTGGAGCCTGCTGGTGGCAGCTCGGGAGGAACTGGTGGCGAGCATGAAGGCAGAAACGAAATTCAAGCTAGAATGATAGCAGTACGGATTCATATCGGATGGGATACCGAGCAGATATCGCATCAGGCCGCATCGCCTTTTCGCATCTGATTCGCATGTGGCATGCCCGCAACGGCTGGTCCCACAGAGTGCTGCCCTCCCTATCCGAACGCTTCGATCTGGGGCGCGTCCACACCTCCCAGCTCTCGATGCTGCGTAACGGCAAACTGGCATCCCCGGGGCCCGAGGTGTTTTTGGCCCTGGGTGGCATCAACCGTTGGCTGTCCGAACAAGCGCCTGCAGGCCAGTTCGACCCTTCCCTGCTCCAGGCAACCCTGGCCGGCCACCCCGAACTGATCGACGCCCTGGCGACTGGCGCCGATGCGGTGCGGGACCCCCAAGGTGGGGTCCTCGGGGCGGGCGACCTGTTGGAGGTGTTTGTGGGCTTGCGGCCGGCACCCCCAGCCTTCAACCTCTCCGTCAATGAGGAGGAGGCCGCCGCGCTTTCGGCGGCTTTGGCCGACTTATTGACGGCGGGGCGCCCCTGGCGCCAGTGCCGAGACGAGCTGCTGGCGGCCTATCCGGTAGGGCGGCGCGGGCGGCGGGAACGCTTTGCTGCAGTCATGGCCGGCCAGCAGGAGTACGGCGCCACCGACCTTGAAGCGGAGTTGCCCGACCTGCGGCGCACCCTGGCCCAATTGGGAGGCACGGGAACAGCGGAAATTGGGCCGGAACGCTTCTTGGAGCTCCTGCGCAATCGAGCCAACTCCAGGGCGGATACCGCCTGCACCCAGCTACAAGAATTGGGTGACCTTGCCACCGCGATCCGCCGCGAACTGGCTGTGGGGTAATGGCTCGGGCCTTCCAGCGGCAAGATGACCACCCCCGCCTCCTGCCCTTGACCACCCGTTGGGCCCGTGATCAAGTGGCCACAGCCCTAGAACAAATCGCCCCCCTGGTCCGGTCCCATACAGCCGCCATTAAGCCTCGGCTGGCTGCGGTGTTGGCGGCCATGGCCGCCGAGCGGGTCGGAACCCAGCACTTCGCTTCGGTGAGCGGCTATGGCCATGGGGACCATGGCCGCGACACCCTGGATCGGGTCTTTGCCCGGGTGCTTCAAGCCGAAGCCGCCGCGGTAAGACTGCAATTCGTCAGTGGCACCCACGCGATCACAGCCGCCCTCTTCGGGGTGCTGCGCCCTGGCGACCGACTTCTGACCCTCACCGGCCGTCCCTACGACACGCTGGAGGAGGTCATCGGGCTGCGCGGCAGTGGCATGGGCTCTTTGGCGGAATTCGGCATCGTCTACGACGAACTGCCGTTAACCCCGGCCGGCCTGGTGGATGAAGCAAAGCTGGACACCGCCCTGTCAGTCCCCACCCGCATGGTGCTGATCCAGCGGAGTTGCGGCTACAGCTGGCGCCCCTCCCTCGGGGTGCGAGCCATCGGTCAGCTGTGTGAAAGGGTCAAGACTCTTCAGCCCGACTGCCTTTGCTTTGTGGACAACTGCTACGGAGAGCTCGTGCAGGACCTTGAGCCCACCGCCGTGGGCGCCGATCTGATCGCCGGCTCCCTGATCAAGAACCTGGGGGGCACCATCGCCCCCGCCGGCGGGTATGTGGCCGGCCAGCGCCAGCTGGTGGAACAGGCCTGTTGTCGCCTGACGGCGCCAGGCATCGGCAGTGAAGGGGGCAGCAGCTTCGACCTCAACCGCCTGTTGTTTCAAGGGTTATTCCTGGCACCCCAAATGGTGGCTGAGGCCCTCATCGGCGCCGAATTGGTCGCCACCGTGTTCGCCAATCTGGGCTACGCGGTCAGTCCCAAGCCAGGTGAGGGGCGCAGCGACGTCATCCAGGCGGTGCGGCTGGGCAGCGCTGAGGCTCTCAAAGCGGTGTGTCGGGCCTTCCAATCGGCCTCGCCGGTGGGCTCCTATCTCGACCCCGTGCCCGCGCCCATGCCCGGCTACGCCAGCGACCTGGTGATGGCGGGGGGCACCTTCATCGACGGCAGCACCAGCGAATTCTCAGCAGACGCGCCCCTTAGGGAGCCCTTCGTGTTGTTCTGCCAGGGTGGCAACCACCATGCGCACACCACCCTGGCCCTCGAGCGAGCCCTACCCGCCCTGGTGGAGGGGGTGGCCAGTAAGGATTAACCAGCCCCTTCAGGCGTAACCCCTGCCAGAGTGGCCTTTCCCCCGCTTCCGCCCCGGGCCATGGCGCTCTCCTTCCCAACCGACTGCCGCTACGCCGACAGCCACGAATACACACGTCCCGAAGGCGATCTGGCCCGGGTGGGCATCAGTGCCTTCGCCGTCGATCAACTGGGAGACATTGTCTTTGTGGAGCTACCCGAGGTAGGGACCGCCGTGACCCAAGGGCAAAGTTTCGGCACGGTGGAGTCGGTCAAGGCCGTGGAGGAGCTAGTGGCGCCGATCACGGGGACCGTGAAGGCGCGCAATGAGGCCGTGCTTGCCAATCCTGAAGAGTTGCAGAACGACCCCTACGGCGAAGGCTGGTTGCTGGTGGTGGTTCCAAGCGACGCCAGCGAAATCGACACCCTGATGGATGCCGCCACATATCAAGGCAAAGTCGATGGCCACTGATGGCCTGGTAACGCACAACAGCTGACAAGGCGACCCGGGCACCTAACAGGCTTCTTTTAAATTCTTTATGATCCGGACTCTTGATTGAATGCCTGTGAGCGCCCCGTTTCTCGTACGGCACCTGGGTCCGGGTCCTGACGAACAACGGCAGATGCTCGAAGAGCTGGGGTTGGATTCCCTTGAATCCTTGGCAGCCCAGATCGTTCCGGCCGATATCCTGCTGCCCCAGCCGGCCGCAGCCGAGGGCTTGCCTTTGGCTTGCGGCGAAGCCGAGGCCTTGGCCGAACTAGCCCAGATCGCTGCCGCCAACCGTTCCTGTCGGAGCCTGATCGGACTGGGCTACCACGGCACCGCCACTCCGGCCCTGATTCAGCGCCACGTCCTCGAAAATCCCTGTTGGTACACCGCCTACACGCCTTATCAAGCCGAGATCGCCCAAGGACGGCTGGAGGCCTTGCTCAACTACCAGACCCTGGTGAGCGAACTCACCGGTTTGCCCATTGCCAATGCCTCTCTGCTAGATGAGGCCACCGCAGCCGCGGAAGCCATGGCCATGGCGCTGGCGGTCAGCCGCCGCAGCGAAGCCCGCAGATTTTTGGTCGATCAGGAGGTGTTGCCCCAGACCCTGGCAGTGTTACGGACCCGGGCCGAACCCCTCGACATCAACATCGAATTGGTCCCGGCCGCTGATCTGGCCAGCCGCTGCGCCGAAGGGCTAGGAGGCTCCACACTGCCAGCCGATGCTTTCGGTTTGCTGCTGCAACTGCCAGGCACGGCAGGGGGTCTGTGGAACCCCAGCCCCCTGCTGGCTGCGGCCCGCAGTGCTGGGGTTATCACCACGGTGGCAATCGATCCGCTGGCCCAAGTTCTACTGGCGCCGGTGGGCTCCATGGGCGCCGACATCGCAATTGGCAGTCTGCAGCGCTTCGGTGTGCCGATGGGCTTCGGGGGCCCCCATGCTGCTTTCTTCGCCACCAGCGACGACTACAAGCGCCACATCCCCGGACGCCTGGTGGGCCAGTCCCGCGATGCCGAAGGCAACCCTGCCCTGCGCCTGGCCCTGCAGACCCGGGAGCAGCACATCCGTCGTGACAAGGCCACCAGCAATATTTGCACCGCCCAGGTGTTGCTGGCGGTCATGGCCAGCTTTTACGCCATCCACCACGGCCCCGAGGGGCTGGGCGCCATCGCCCGAACGGTGCTGGAAGGGCGTAGGGCCCTGGTGTCCGCCTTGGCTGAACTGGGTCTGGCCTGCGAAGTCGGACCGGGATTCGACACCGTTGCCCTGCGCACGCCCCAGGCTGAAGCCCTGCAGCAGCGTGTGCTCGCGGCAGGGTTCAATCTGCGCCGTGGCTTGAGGGGCGACGGCGATCCAACCAGCCTGGCCATCAGTCTCGATGAATTGACCACGGCAGCGGAACTCCAAAGACTCATCAGCGCCCTGGCCGATGACCACGCCCAAGCGGAACAAGCAATCACCACTCTGGAGCTGAGCTTGGCCAAAGCCGCCTCCAGCCCCCTTGAAGAGCTGCTGCCCGAGTTGCCCCTCCGCCGTGGCCCTTGGCTGCGCCAAACCGCCTTCCACCGCTATCGCAGCGAAACCGAGCTGCTGCGCTACATCCAACGACTGGTCAACAAGGATTTATCCCTGGTGCACGGCATGATCCCCTTGGGCAGCTGCACCATGAAATTGAATGCGGCGGCCGAATTGGCGCCCGTCAGTTGGCCCGCCTTCAGCCAGATCCATCCCTTCGCCCCGGCGGACCAGACGCGGGGCTATGCCCGGCTCGTAGCGGATCTGGAGGCCTGGCTCGGGGCTATCACTGGCTTTGCCGGAGTATCCCTGCAGCCAAATGCCGGCTCCCAGGGCGAATATGCCGGGTTGATGGTTATTCGGGCTTGGCACCAAAGTCGCGGGGAAGGCCACCGTCGCGTCTGTTTGATCCCCACAAGTGCCCACGGGACTAATCCTGCCAGTGCCGTGATGGCCGGGATGAGGGTCGTTCCGATCCAATGCGATGAAGAAGGCAACATCGACACGGTCGATCTGGCGGCCAAGGCCGAGGCCCATGCCGGCGACCTGGCGGCGTTGATGGTGACTTACCCCTCTACCCACGGGGTGTTTGAAACCAGCATTCGCCAGATCTGCGACTTGGTGCACGAACAGGGCGGCCAGGTCTATCTCGATGGCGCCAACCTCAATGCACAAGTGGGTCTGTGCAAGCCTGGCCTCTACGGAGCTGACGTCTGCCACCTCAATCTGCACAAGACCTTCTGCATCCCCCATGGGGGGGGCGGGCCGGGGGTGGGGCCGATAGGGGTGGGCGCTCACCTGGTGCCCTTCCTGCCGGGCCATCCCCTCCTCGCCGGTCCCGGTGAAGCCGGCTCCGGCAGCCACCAGGCGATCGGGCCAGTGTCAGCAGCACCCTGGGGCAGTGCCGGCATCCTGCCAATCAGTTGGATGTACATCCGCATGATGGGGGGACTAGGCCTGCGCACCGCAAGCCAGGTGGCCCTGCTGGCGGCCAACCTGATTGCCGAGCGCCTGGATCCCCATTTCCCGGTGCTTTACAAGGGCGCCAATGGCCGGGTGGCCCACGAATGCATCCTCGACCTGCGTCCCCTCAAGCGCAGCTGCGGCCTGGAGGTGGATGACGTGGCCAAACGCCTGATGGATTATGGGTTCCACGCCCCTACCGTCAGTTGGCCCGTAGCGGGAACGGTGATGGTGGAACCCACCGAGAGCGAATCCCTGGCGGAGTTGGATCGTTTCTGCAATGCCATGATCCACATCCGGCAAGAGGCAGCGGCCCTGGAATCGGGTCAAGCCGATCCCCTCAATAACCCCCTCAAGCGAGCTCCCCACACGCTCGCTGCCGTCACAGCCGACACTTGGGACCGTCCCTACAGCCGCAGCCAAGCCGGTTTTCCGGCGGGAGAGCTACAGCGCGATGGCAAAGTCTGGCCGGCTGTAGCTCGCATCGATAACGCCTTCGGCGATCGGAACCTGGTCTGCACCTGTCCCACCGTGGCCGAAATGTCAGTTACAGAAGTGGCGGCATAATTGGCCACGGATCTACCATAAGTTTCTGTCATCACGCATATTGGCCTTCATGGTAGGCCGCCCAACGCCTCTAACGCTGCCACGCTCCCTAAAACACCCATGAACCCCATCGGTCCAGGAAACGGAACCCAACGCGTCGAGGGCACCAACGTGATTCGCGTGGCGTTTGGTGTCCGTCATTCCCGTCGCTCCCGCCCCGCACGGCCCGAGCATTG
>JBIKMU010000037.1:0-32628 GCA_044359075.1 Cyanobium sp.
CTCGTTGGCCCACTGTCGCAATCAGATCTGATTGAGTAATGATAGCCATGATTCCGCCCAAATCAATTCCACTTAACAATTTTCGAGGTGCCCTTAAGCATGCTTGAGTTTGTATTCAGAAATATATGAATAATACATCAGTTGAAAGCGAACTTGACAGTTGCAAAAGTGAGCTTGATCAGATTAATTCTTTGATTGGTTCTCTTGGATTGACAAGTGCAATCACGCCTTTCCTGTCAAAGTACGCCGTTATTCGAAGTTGTGGCTCGATTGAGACCTCGTTTAAGTCGATGATTGCAGATAATGTTTCACGACGTGGGAAGAAGCAGGTCAAGAGATTTCTGCAAAGACGAATTAGAGAGGGATCTGCAAATCCAAGCTTTGATAATATGTGTAAATTTCTTTTTGACTTCGATGAGCAGTGGAAAAACGACTTTAAGGCGCAAATCAATCTTGACCCAAATAAATCTTCATTGCTCACATCGCTTCAGTCCCTAGTTGACGCCCGTAATGATTTTGCACATGGCGGAAATCCAGCGGTCACCATCACTGATATTCTTAGATACTTCCAAGATGCTAGGCTAATCCTGGAGAAGTTAGACCAAATCATTGGATAGAAGCTTTTGCCCGTCTTTCCAAGCTATGTTGTATCAGTTCTTAATCACATTCTAGCTTGAATAGGCGTTTGTGCCCACCTTTTCCGGGGCCTCTCCGAACAAGCCCTTCGAGTGGACTGCTCACCAGCAGCTCTCAGCTTCGCCACCTCAAACTCCTTGCCTGCCACTCAAGGGCAGCGTTCGAAGGATCGACAAGCCATCTGGTCCAGGTATTCAGCATGAATGGCGCAGCAGGGGGGTGCCCGGCCGCGTGCCCCGATGTGTATCCGGAAGACAGTTGGGTGTCGGACCCGTTATCTACGGCTAGAATTCGGTGGTTTCTGGCGAAAGCCCATGCATCATCAGGGATTGGAATTCCTCCCTAGGTGGGCCCACTGTGGTTCACGGAAGCGAGCGGGCAGATGGCCGTGGTTCGCGCAACCGTCCTTTAAAGAATAAGTCACCGACCGAACTCGAACAATCTGATGTAATTTCAATAGAAAACAGGAATCATTAAATGGCAAAGCCAGCAGCATTTGTAATCATGCCCTATAGAGAGCCTTATGAGGAATTGTATAGTAAAGCCATCCAGAACACGTTAATCCAATGCGGATTTGAATCAATACGGGCTGACAAGATTCAGCGATCAACACCTTTTTCTAGTGACATTGAAGTCCATATTAGGTCTGCCGATCTTGTGATTGCAGAAGTTTCTAGTAGCAACCTAAATGTGTATTATGAACTTGGCCTTGCAAAGGCATTGAACAAGGAAGTAATCGTATTAACCCATGATACAACATCAATCCCATCAGATACAAAGCACATCAGGCATCTAGTATATGATGTTGCTGATTTTGAAAAGCTAAAATCCCAGTTCAAGGAATGGATTGAAAAGAGTCGTGCCTATCAGTTTAAATCGCAAAAACAAACATCTAAAGTATTAAATCGTGGGGAGATTTTTCAAGAAATAACAGATGCCACTTTTTATTTGACGCGCCAGCATACCGATGATAGGCACGATATTAATAAGCGAATTCAGAATGGCAGTCTTATTCCGCCTCAATACTTATATAAGTTTGATCGAGGCTCTGCATTGTGGCTAGAGCTTTGCCAAGACGCTGAGTACAAGTACTTTGTAAATTCCATAGATTTCTTCAAGAAGAATCTTGATGATATACTTAACGTGATCGGAGAGGAAATAATAGTTAACTCTCCAGACTATGTCTCCCTCGGCCCAGGAAACGGAGCAAAGGATAGAATGTTTCTTTCAAAGCTGGTCGAAAGACAGAAAATAAAGAATGTTGATGTTTATTATTATCCTTTCGATATAAGTCCAACGCTTCTTTCTGATGCTATTAGAAATGTAGTGAAAACGAAAAGCATTTCTGATGCAATCAAAATTAAAGCTGTCGTTTGTGACTTCAGTAGTACATTAAAATCTTTTTCCCCAGTCTACCAATTCAGGCCAGAACCCAATATATTTACACTGCTTGGAAATACTCTTGGTAATATGGATGCTGACGTTGGTTTCCTTCATCAAGTAAAGGAAGCGATGTTTCCCGGCGACATTCTTATTATTGAAGTACGAGCCATATCAAACCAACAAGCAGACATTGGGGGAAGTATGGATACAAACAAGAAATTTGACTTTACTCCACTCGATGTGCTCGGGGTTGAATATAATGAAAATAATCTAGAATATAGCACACATACGAATAGAAGTCAGGTGCCAGAAACTAGAACAACAATTGCTTCGTATCATGACTTTTCTTTACCAGGAGATGATATGATTTTGAGAAAAGCATATTTGTCATATATACACGAATATAGACCTGAGAATCTTGAAACAGCCATTATCAATACAGGACTCCATGTTCTGAAAGCTTACAATGTTGAAGGGTTGTCGTGCTACGTGCTAAAAAAACCACAGACCGTCTGACTCAACCCTCAAGCCGGTCCGCTTTCGCTACTCTCCAGCGGTCGGACCTGGCTCTACGTTAGGGGTATCAGCTAGCTAGTGGCGGAGAGAAACAGTTCTATGCAACGGACTAAGTATAAATAATCTTAGGACTTCCATTCGATGCCACAGTTTAATTATTGGAGCAACTAAATCCCAATGAGCACACGATTATACGAAAACATCAAGGCGCACTTGGACGCGTCTTCAGTCGAATACACCGAGACCACGCACGAGCCGGTCTTCACATCAGAACAGGCATCGCAGATCAGCGAGAATGAGCAAGATGAGGGGAGCAAGTCACTTGTCATAAAAACGAAGTCGGGGCTGTTGGCAGTTGTAACTGTTACAGGTGGTCAGCGGGTTGACTTCAAGCAACTAAAGCATCTGCTAGGTGAGAAGGTATCTATGTGTTCGCCAGAGCTGCTTGCGGAGAAATTGGGCGCACAACTTGGAGGGGTGGCTCCTTTCGGATATGGCGCTGACGTCCGGCTGATCGTGTCCGAGCGCCTGCTGGGCCAGGAACGCATCTTTATCAACCCGGGGCGGAATGATGTGACTTTTGAAATCGCAGGTCGGGCGTTTACGCGTGTAATGAAGGAACTCGGTGCTATGACTCTTAAGGAGCACACTGAATGATCACAAGGTACAGTTTTGGCAATTTTATATGCTGCATGCGATCGTGTCTCGCGCGCACAGATCGAGAAAATCGCATCTATAGACTTCGTGCCATCGAGGCGGGTATGATCAGAGATTGTGGATACGATGTGTCATCCTAAGTCATTGATTTTTTCGGGAAAGCAGCGAGGTCTGCGTGAAATTGGAAATCACATTGGAATCTTGAAGAAGTATGCTTGTCGCAGGAAGATTCTCATCCAGACACAGCAGCAATCGCCGAACGTTCAGCATCAGCAGCCCGCTGCTGATGCTTTGAGGCAGTGGCCGCTGAAACATGCTTCCTGCTCAAGCACTCCGGTTTTGATCCATCACTGGCGTTGCAATTCATCGAACGCGGGTTTGTTCAATTGCCTTTCGCACTCCAGGAGCAGATCAGTGCTGTCAGTTCACTATTCAAGCGCTACGAGAATGTACTACCTTTTCTTGCTGATGCGCCACTGATTCGCCTTGCGGAGATAAACGATTCTCCCTTCCCACTCACTCCTGATGGTTTTTTTTCATAGTTATCGCCGTCATGGAAGGTAAACAATTCCGTTGAAGAGCCCATAATTAATCTTGCTGCTATTGATGCGGAGGTCCGTGGACGTTGCCTGTAGTGAAGCGACTCTTCGAACAAGACCCTCGAGAGGACAGGCCTCCAGAGGCTCTTTGCTGCGCCTCCCCACAATGCTTGCCTGCCACTCAGGGGCAGCGTTAGAAGGATCGAGAAGAGAGAGCGAGAAACTCCTTTTGACAAGCGTGGCGTCGACAGCGTTGGCGGAAACCGCTGACCTGCTCCGAATAAGGTCGTATAGCGATGGGTGTAATACCTGTTGTCAGGGGTCAAGCTGATGTGGCCTGACGGGATGCGTTCCATGGCGGTGATCTCACTCAAGCTGACCGAGGCCCTTGATGCCCAGCTCACAGCGCAGGCGCAACGACGTCGGCTGAGCAAGTCTGAGTTGGTTCGACGAGCATTGACCGCGTTCCTTCAGGCTTCAGAACAAGGAGTTCATGGCCCGCAGCCACAATCCGCGGCTGATCTTTTGGCCGATCTCGTCGGTTGTTGTGAAGATGGTCCGCCTGATCTTTCCTCTAATCCTGCTCACCTTTCTGACTTTGGCATTAACTGATCATGGCGGTACTGCTAGACACGGGGCCATGGGTTGCCCTCCTAAGCCGCAATGATACTCACCACAAATGGGCTGTAGAACAGTTTCGACTGTTGACTCCTCCATTGCTGAGCTGTGAGGCTGTGGTTGCCGAGACTTGTTTTCTGCTCAAGCGGTCGGGCTTTGTTCCTTCATTGGCTTTGCGGTTCATCGAACGAGGAGTTGTTCAACTGCCTTTCGTGTTGCAGGAGCAGATTGGCTCTGTCAGTTCCTTGTTTAAGCGGTACGACAATGTTACCGCATCCCTCGCTGATGCTGCATTGATTCGGCTGGCGGAAATCAACGATTCGCCATTGCTCCTTACTACCGACAGTGATTTTCATATCTACCGCCGTCATGGCAGACAGATGATTCCATTGGTCACTCCTTGAATGAAGGATCCTCTGCCGTTGAGGCGTAGGTCTGCAGGCGTTGCCCGTGATGCTGGCCTTGGCAGGGCAACAGCAACCTCCTTCACCACGGCCAATTCTCGATCCTGTGCATGGGTCTGATCAGCCTGCAGTGGTGGCTGCTGGAACGCCAACGCCCGCTTCCGGCGGGGCAACCGCCGCGGTCCGCTGCTGGGCCTTGCCGTGCTGCTTGTCCTGGCTGGCGTAGCCATGACCTACACGCACGTCTCGCCGATCCGAGGCCGTTGCTGGTGTAGGTGAAGCGGAGCCGGAGCTCGCCTGCGTAGTCCTTGGCCTGGGCCACGCCTTCGCTGAGGGGAACTCTATCGGGCTTGGCCTCCACCACGCCTCAGCCGGCGTCGCGAGCAGAGGATCGATCAGCTCAGCGAGGGCTTCGGCTTCGTTCATGTGAGCAGGGAGGCCACGTGAGCGAGCAGGTCAGCGCAGAGCTGGTTCCAGGCGGCGCGATCGAGATGTTCCAGGTCCGGTTCTTCGTCGTAGCGGCGTAGGACGGCAAAGAGGGTGAACCGACTGAGAGGCGTGAAAGGTTCAATGGCAGCACCTTGATCTCGCAGCATCTGGAACAGCTGCCGGAGATTGTGGGTGAAGGGAGGCTGCTCGTGCAAGAGGACCAGAAGCCAAGCTTTGAGCCCTTTTTCTATGGCCTGCTGGATGTAGAAACCCCAGCTGTCTTCCTCAAAGACGGAGGAATCCGCCATAGCCATGGCGGTTCGCAGATCGCGGTGGGCGATCCGCAGAAAACCGGTGGGGGTCTCAGCCGGTGCCATGCAGCGCCTCCACCGGCTCCAGCTGACGGCCATAGCGAAAGGCCTCGGCAATCACATTGATCCGTCCATGCTGCCGTTCCTCCACTTCACTGGCGGAGAAGAGCAACAACTCAATCGGCAAACGATGGTGGGCCAGCTTCCACCCCAAGGCGTCCGTTTCCACAAACCGCGAATGGCACGCCAGCCATTCATCCGGCACCGTCACCAGCAGATCAAGGTCGGAATCGGGCCGTTCGGTGCCGCGGGCGCGGGAGCCGAACAGGCGCACCTGGGCGCCGGGAATGGCCGCCTGGATCTCGGCCGCGATCGTGTGCAGCAGCGGTTCATCCACCACGTAGTGATAGCTGGAGGGGCGGGAAGAGGTTGCCATGGGGTCAGTCTGAAGCATCCGGGGGCGATACAGCTCCACGCCGGCACGCGCGATGCGGGCCAGGGAGGCGGCGCTGATCTCGGGGCCGATCAGGGTGAGGTCGGTATCGGAGGCGGGACGGTGGCTTGGGTTGACGCCAGCGGGGGACTGAGGGTCATCACGGCTCCTGGCTCAAGGCGGTGAAGCGAACGCCTGGGCCTGCTCAAGCCCCCAATGCACCCACAGGCACCACGGCGATACCATCCGCCCGCCGGTAGCCATAGCCGCTACCGCAGATCACCGCCAGGAAGGCGGGTTCGCCGGTGCGGCGGGTATCGATCTGTTGGCGAAAGCGCAGCAGGCCTGCGGCGGCGGCCTCCACCTGGCCCTGACCCAGCTTCACCTCGATCGCGCCCCAGCGGCCATCGCGCAGCTGCACGATCGCATCTACTTCAATGCCGTAGTCGTCGCGGTAGTGGAACACCTCACCATCCAGCGCTTGGGCCAGCACCCGCAGGTCGCGGATCACCAGCGACTCGAACAGCAACCCCAGCCACTCCAGATCCTTGAGCAGTCGATCGGGGCTGCCGCCGAGGGCCGCCACCGCCAGGGAGGGGTCGCAGAAATGGCGCCGGGGTGCCTGGCGCAGGGCTGCCTTTGAACGCAGATGGGGGCGCCAGGCGGGTTGGTTTTCCAGCACCATCAGCCGTTCCAGGGCCTGCAGGTGGTCGGCCACGGTGCGCGGGTCGAGGGGTCCATCGGCGCCGCCGGCATCGGCCGCCATGGTGGCCAGGCTCACCTCGGTGGCCACGTTGCGGCCGAGGGAGCGCAGCAGGGCCCCCAGTCGCTGGGGATCCCGCCGCCGCCCATCAAGCCGCTGCACGTCCACCTGGCGCACCTGCTCCAGGTAATCGCGGGCGGCCCGGGCGGCCGCCGCCAGGGGACGCTCCAGCTGGGCCGGCCAGCCGCCGCGGCAGACGAGCTCGGCAAGTTCCGCCACGCCCAACCCCGGATCGGCGCAGCTAGGTGGCTGCCCCTCCAGCAGCGCTGCCAGGGAGACGCCGCCCTGGCCGGCGCCACTTTCCACCAGGCTCATCGGCCGCAGCCGCAAAAACGCAAAGCGCCCCGCTCCGGTGTGACGCTCGGCGTCATCGGCCGGTACCGCCGAACCGGTGAGCAGAAATTGCCCGGGTGCAGCGACGGCATCCACCGCCCGCCGCACCTGGTTCCATAGCGCCGGCTCCACCTGCCACTCATCCAGCAAGCGCGGTCGCAGACCCGCCAGCACCAGGGCCGGATCCACCGCCAGGGCCTGGCGGGCGCCGAGGTCCACATCCAGCAGCACTGTGGAGGCGGCCAGCTGCTGGGCCAGGCGGGTCTTGCCGCAGGCCTTGGGTCCTTCGATCACCACCGCGCCAGCGGCAGCCAGACAATCCCGCAGCTCGGCGTCGGCAATGCGTGGGCGGTAACCGGAGGCCATCGGGTGGCAGTCAATGCAGCAGATGCCGGGATTCTAATGCAGGAAAAACTGGCTTACGGATGCAGGAAAAACTGGCCTGCTGATGCAGCAAAAGCTGGTCAGCCGATGCGGGAAAAGCCGAGATGCTGCCCCTGGGCCCCGATCAACAACCGACATCGATCTGGTCGCTGGCTCTTAGAGGGCGCAAAAGCGCGCCAGCAGCGACAGCTGCTGGGTTGGCTTGGGCAGTTCGGCCGCAGTGAAAGGCGGCGGGGCCGGGGCGGGCGCGTCGGCCCGCATCGCCATGGGCATCGGTCGCAGATCACCGTTGCCATCCAGTTGCACCTCCAGGGGAGATAGCTGGCGCCGCCGGCCGATCGCCGCCGCCACCTCCTGGGCCTGATACAGGGCGTCCTGGTATGCCGCCCGCAGCAGCTGGGCGCGGATGGCGCTGTCCTGGCTGCGATCCGTCTCGGCTGTCACCGGCAACAGCCGAACTCCCGGCAGGCCGCCCACCGTGCTGATCAGGTCCTGCAGCTTGGCCGGCTCGATGCGGCCACTGACCTGCAGGCTGGCCTGGAAGCCACTCACTTGACCCTGGGGTCCCCTGCGCTCCCAGGTGCTGGGGGCCCCCACCCGCCATTCCTTCACCCCCAGGGCCTGGAGTTTCTGGCGCACCGCCGCCAGGCGCCATTGCAGTTGCTCCAGGGCCTGGTCCGCCTTGGCGGCCTCCGCCTCCAGCCCCAGCGAAACCCCCAGGGCACTGGTGGGCCTTTGGATCTCCGCCTTGCCGCGGGCCTCCAGCAGGGTGCCTTGGCAGCGCAATTGCACTTCAGCCCAGCTGTTACCACCGCTCAAGAGCACCAGCGCCCCCAGGGCCACCGGCAGCAACGAAGGCCGTAAGCAGTGGAGGGAGGCGTTTCTAGCGCTCATGGCAGGGTGAAACCGGAGGTGTTGATGTGCTTGAGGTCGAGCATCACGACCGTCAACCAGGCCAGCAGGGCCAGGCCGCCGATCGAACCGAGCACCGTCAGCAGGCCCAGGAGCACTGATTTGGAGGAACCGCTGTCGTTGGCCACGGGCACACCTGAACGAGTAATCATTTTTCCACGGCCAGGGCCGCCAGTTCTGGCAAATCAGCCACGCTTCTAGGCGCTGAGGTCCGCCACGGTGGTGAGCCTGCCAGCGCTTTCATCCCAGAGAATGTAATCAAAACAGGTCGGCAGGTCACTAAGCTTAAGCCGCTTCACACCGGTGAGCAGATGGGCGTTGCGCTTCTGGCAGGCCTGTAATCGATAGTTCGGAATCGCCTCGCAGAGGTGATGGATCGCATGGCAGCCAATATCGGCGGAGAACCAATTCAGCAGTGCTGGTAGCTGCAGATCACTGGTGCCTTGCATGGCCCCATCCATGGCTTTCCATTTATCGTCGCCTTGGGCATAGGAGCCTGGAAAGTTGTGCTGCACAAAGAAAATGCAGATGAAGATGGCGGCGCCGCAGGCCATCACCGGCGCATAGATCAACCAGAAGGTCCCCGCCCCCAGCCAGCGGGCCATGACAATCCAGCTGGCGATCACGGCCAGGTTGTTGAGCAACAGGTCGACAAATTCTTCTGGGCTGTGCCACCAGCTGGTCTGATGGCTGGCGACAATCTCGCGCCAGCCTGTCTTGGGTGATTTGGCCAGGCTGGCGATCCAATGGGGTACCAGGCCCGCCAGGCCTGCCAGCAGTTCGATCCGCGGCTTGATCACCAGATAAAAGAAGCCCCCGGGAATCAGCATCAGCGGATGCCGCAACAAGCGGTAGAGGATCTTGGTGCGGGGGCTGTAGCCGCTGTAAGCCTTGGCGCTTACGACCGCCGCAGGCCCCCTGTACTTAGCCCAGTTGCCGTTGTGGCGATGGTGAAAGGCGTGCCCCCGCGACCAGGGCAGCTGGGGGATGGCTGCCACGATGCCAAACAAAAAGCCGACGGCGCGATTGGTGGCGGCATCACGAAACAGGGCGTTGTGGCCACAGTCGTGCATCAGCGAGAAGCAGCGGGCCAGAAACAGCACCATCAACGCCAGCACCGGCAAGAGCAACCAGGAACCCTGTCGCAGGCAGTACACCGCCAGCCACCACAGCAGGCCATAGGGCACCAGGGTGTTGGCGACCTGCCAGGCAGCTACCCAGTTGCTACTGCCCAAGAAAGGCTTGAGCTCGAAATCAGTGCGTTTCAGAGACCCCGTTGCTGGAGTGGGTTGGGCAGCAGACCGGTCCAAGGGTGATTCCAAGCCCTCAGCGGTGGTTTCGAGAACAGGAATACCAAAATCCCCTAAATGTTGAAGACAATCATAAGTCTTTACTGAAAAACCGCGTCAGCTCGACAAAACCCCATCCAGCTCATGCCACCGCCACATACACCCACGCCTGGGCGCCAGAGGCCAGGGGGGCCAGCACCCGCTGGTAGTCGGAGACTTCGTAGGCGTCGGCCTGGGCCAGTTCGGCGTCGCTGAGCTCGAACACCGTGCCTTCGACCCGGTCGCTGGCATCGCCGCTGAAGCGCACGATCGGGTGGTGACTGAGCCCGCTGGCCGCTAGCACCTCAGCATCCTCGATGCGCAGCAGCGACTGGCTGTAGCCCACCAGGGCATCGGATCGGCCCGTCAACAGGCGCCCAAAGGTGCTTTGTTGCACACTCTGCTGCTGCAACGTGCCATAGGAAAACAGCAGGGGCATGGCGGGGCAGGGGGGTGATGGGGGGAGGCGCCAGGGGGTCATTTTGGCGGGATCCAGTCTTGGAAACCGTCCATGAAGCGCCGGTCGATGCGGTGTTTGAGCCCCCCTAGCCAGGTCGTCGGTCCGAGCACCCAGGGGCCCCACAGGGCCAGGGCCCGGGGCTGCTGGTCCGGCCGGCCCGTGCCCGAATCCCCCAGCAATTGCAAGGCGTGGCGCCGCGGCGTCCAGCATCGCAGGGCTTGGGGCGGTACCGCCAGGGGCGGCTCCGCCCTTGGCGGCTCCGCCAAAAGCTGCTCTGCCAGCGAGCGCTCCAGGTTGGTGGCCAGCACCGCCGCCGCCCGCACCGCCCACACCCCCGCCGCCGGCCGGGGCTGGGCGGCCACCAGGCCGCAGTCGCCCACGGCAAACACTCCCCTTTGCCCCTGCACCGTCAAGCTGGTTTCCGTCAGCACCCGGCCGCTGCCCGGCTGCACCGGCAGGCCGCAGGCGGCCAGCCAGGGGGGCGCCTGGCTGCCGGTGCAGGCCAGATCGGCCGGGCCCTGGTGGCTGCCATTGCGTTCCAGAGCCACGCCCGCTGCCGCCAGCAGCCGCTCGCCGGCCCGGTTGGCGGCCGGGTTGCCTAGATCCAGGTTGGGGCCCCGCAAAAGTAGGCAGCAGGGGTGGCCGCGCCGGCCCAAGGCCAGGGCCAGCTCGACGGCGCTGGCGCCACCGCCCCGCAGGCGCAGGGGGACACCCGCAGGCAGGCCGTTCACCCAGGCCAGAAAGGGCTCCAGCGGCTTGACCGCCATGGCCCCATCCGCCGGCGCTGGCGTGATCGCGCCCACATCCAGGCTGAGGATGTCGAAAATCAGACGCTCTCCCCCCTGCAGCAGCAGTTGGCGAGGCCCCAATTCAAGGCCCGTGATTTCAGCCTGTAGAAAGCGCACGCCGGCCTGCTGGCAGAGCTGTTTCAGGTCGATGCGGGCCGATTCCGGGGTCGCCAGGCCGGCCACCACCGCCGGCACCAGGCCGGAATAAAGGCTGGTGGGGTGGCGGCTCACCAGGGTGACCGAGCCGCTGGCGGGGCGGCTCTGGGGCCGCAGGGCCCATTGGCGCAACACCAACACATGGCTGTGACCACCGCCCGCCAGCAGCAGCTGGGGTTGGCGGGCGGCGCCGTTCAAGGCTGGAGGCCGAGCCGTTGAACCACTTGCTGCCGGGCCTTCAGGCCCTCCGCCCCGATCATTGGCCCATCAAGGGTGAGCAATTGGCGATTGCGCATGATCGGCCGGCCTTCGACGATCAGGTCGCGCACGTCGCTGGCCTTGGTGTCGTAGACGAGGGCGGAATAGATGCTCGCGAGCGGTGTTTGGTTGATGGGATCCATGGCGACGATGGCGATGTCGGCCCGTTTGCCCACCTCCAGCGAACCGATCTCGTCCGCCAGGTGCAACGAGGCGGCCCCTCGGATGGTGGCCATCTCGAAGGCCTCCCGCGCCGACACCACCTTGGGGTCCGCGTTGATCACCTTGTGCAGCTTGGCGGCGCTGTTCATTTCGTCCCAGATGCTCAGGGCGTTGTTGGAAGCAGAGCCATCTGTGCCCAGGCCCACGGGCAGGTCGAGGTTGAGCATGGCCGGCAGCGGCGCGATGCCCGAGGCCAGCTTCATGTTGGATTGGGGGTTGTGCACCAAACCGACGCCTTGCTGGCGCAGCAGTTCGAGGTCGCCCTCGTTGGTCCACACCATGTGGGCGGCGATCAGGTGCTCGCTGAGCAGGCCGATGCCCTGCAGGTGCTCCACCGGGGAGCTGCCGTGTAGCCGCAGGCACTCGTCCCGCTCGTGGCGGGTTTCGGCCACATGCATCACCACCGGACAGGAGCGCCGTTCGGCCAGGGCCTGCACCTCCCGCAGGTGGGCGTCGCAGACGGTGTAGGGGGCGTGGGGAGCGATGGCGGGTGTGATGAGGCGATGGTCCTGCCAGCTGCCCACAAAGCGGTCCACGCAGGTCATCGCCTCGCTCTGGTTGGCATTGTCAGGCGCTGGAAAATCGATCACCACCTGCCCCAGCACCGCCCGCAGGCCGGCCCGGGCAGTTTCAGCGGCGACGGCGGATTCGAAGTAATACATGTCAGCGAAGCAGCTGATGCCACCCCGGATCATTTCGGCCAGGGCCAGCCGCATGCCCGTGCGCACGAAGGCTTCATCGACGTTGAGAGCCTCGGCCGGAAAGATGGTGTGCTGCAGCCAGTCATCCAACAGCTCGTCATCGGCCAGGCCCCGAAACAGCTCCATCGGGCCATGGGTGTGGCCATTGATCAGGCCCGGATGGACCACCTGGCCACTGGCGTCAATCTGCTCAGCGGCGCTGTAGGCCGCCAGCACGCTGGCGGCGTCATCAACGGCGACGATGCGGCCATCGCTGACGGCAATGGCGCCATCGGCCAGCACCCGCCGCTGCTGGTCCATGGTGACGACGATGCCGTGGCAGACGATCAAATCAACGGGCAAACCAACGGGCAAATCAACGGGCCGGGGGGTTGTCACCAAGGCGGCGGCGGGGTTTGGCCAGTTAAAGCCAAAGCATGGACCAAGCCCCATCATGCCCCTGGCGAGTTAAACAGGGTACCGGGTAAACTAGCCCAGATCCCCCATTAGTTGTTGGTCCACGCTATGGGTTCGATTACCATTTTACGATGCCAAAAGTCACCTTAATTCCCCCAACAAGTGTTGAGCCCCCATAATCTTTGGCAAGTCGCAGCAGTGTTTCGTGGAAACCCAGGTTTGGAAACGCATTTTCTACTTTTTGAATTTGCCCTCTCCCCATGCCCTTGCGAAGTATTCCCTTTGAGGCATCGATCCAATCAGCCTTGCGGCAGGCCTCAATGACTTCTCTGTGAGGCCCGGTGTAGGGAAAAATCTTGTGGTGCCAATGGATGGCTGCACACAACAAGCTTGGATCTAAGCCCAATCCATACTTCTCGTTGTCGGCTATCGCCACAGCCTCGGATGGCTCCAGATAGGCCAATTCATGATCAGTCCAGAGACCGATGTCATGGTAAACGAATGCAGCCTCGATCAGCTTTTCATATTCTTCTGCATTGCCTAGAAAATGCATTGCATAGGTGATCGTGCGATAAACGTGGTTTCGATAGCCGGGGTAGTCTTTGCCGATCAGAGTTTCGTATCGTCCCAGCAGTTCTTCCACAAAAGGGCGTTCCAGTCTGATCATGATGTCTGACATCGGGCATGGCTCCTTATGGTCGCGGCCACATGATATGTGGTGCGGTACGCCTGGCCCAGTATGGATGTCATGCACGTCGAGCTGGATATTCACGCCGCGGGATCGATCAACCATGCAAATAGACCATTCATCGCGTTGAACTTTGTCAAATTTAAAGATCGATGGCTATAGGACAGGTGTTCCCTGCAGCGCCCCAACCCCGCGCCGGTGCAGCTCGCGGGCGTAGTCCGTCCAGGTGCCCTGGCCCCAGTAGCGGAAGCAGCTGGTTTCCAGCAACAACAGGTGTAGCAGCGCCCTTTGGTAGGGCTCGGTTTGGGTGACGGACGGATCCTGGGCCACCTGGGCATCAAAGCGCTGGTGGAATTGGGCGCTGAGGCTATGGATCGGCTCCAGCACATTGGCGTAGCCCTCCACCCAGCTCAGGTTGTTGGTCCAGGAGGCGCCCGCCATCGAGAGGGGCGGATCCTGACCCTGCAGCTCGGCGATCGCCGCAGCCACGCTTTCAGGCGTCGGGGGGCCATCCAGGTGTTGCCACAGCCTGTGTTGCTGCACCGCCTGAATCACCGGCAAATCCCCTTCTCGCACCCCGGCGGCCTCCAGCAAGTCCAGATATTCGCTGCCGTTGATCGCCACCGTTTCTTTTTGGCCGCTCTCCGGGTTGGCAATTTTGTGGTGGGCCTGCAGGAATGCCGGCGGGAATTCATTCATCATCACGCCGCCATTTTCACCATCGGCGATCTGGGTGACGATCGCCGGCACCGCTATTCCCCCCAGCTCCTGACGGCCCAGCCCCAGGGCTTCGTAGTAGGGCTGCATCTGGCCCACCAGCTTGGTATCGGATCCCTGGGTTTTGATCAACGCCACGATCGAGACCGTTTCCCCCTTGGAGTTGCGGGCCTGCAGCCGGTTGGGGATCAGCTTTTGGTTTTGGCTCAGGCTGGTGCCATCGAGGTTTTCGACGCTGTGTTCCTGCACCAGCAGCCAGCGATAGCCGCACTCCTTGAGGGCTCTCACCAATTCGTAGAGGGTGTCCGGATGGTTGGGCAGGTGCATCTCCGGTGGCGAGAATCCCTTCACCCGCCGCAGGGCCTCGCTGCCAAACAGGGCGGCGAAATGCTGCTGCCAGGCCAAGATCTGCAGCTTCAGGTCGGGAATCGGGGTGGAGGGTGCCACGGCATGGCTCCAGAAGGTGCCCAGCCACTCCACATGCGGTTGCAAGCTGGCATCACAAGCGAGGCGTTGCAGTGCCTCAAGAATGTCAGTCCGGCCCATCTGCTCGAAGCCCCAGAGCAGGTTGCCGGAGTAATCCAACATGATGCGCGGATCGCAGCCCTCCGCGATCAGCTGGGGCAGCAACTCGGCCATGCGCTTGTAGCAGTGGGCAAAGGCTTCGGCGTTGTGGTTATCGCCTTCGCCGGGATGCTCGAACATGTACTGCAGATGGCCGATCAGCTCCCCCTGGGCCCCGGCTGGGATCGTCGGCTGATGCATGTGCAGGGCGCAGGCAAAGACCGAGCGGATCGACTCCAGAGCCAGAGGCGTCCGCCTTGCAACGGCCGGCTGCTGTTGCTGCACCAGGGCGAGGATCTCCGCTTCACGGCCGGCGATTGGCGGCAGGGCATCGTGGCTCATGCGGGGGGCTCCAGGGCTTGCGCTTGAGCCTGGAGCATCACGCCCCACCCCAGGGCAGTGGCGCCAGGCGCCTGGCGCGGCGCCAGGCCTGGATGACGCCGCTGACCTGGCGCCATTTCAAGCAGCTGACGCTGTGATAGCTCAGCCGGTTCAGCCGCCGTCTCAGTCGCTGACCAATCCTGCGGGGCGGCGGCGGGTCGGCGCGGCCGGAGAATTGCAGAAAGGCAAAGTCTCCCGTGGCGATGATCGGAATCGGACTCAGCACCATCAGCGGACAACCCGCAGCCTCGGCCAGGTGATACCCCCACAGTGCCAGCGGCGTGACCAACAGCAGATCGGTGCCGGCCATCGCCGCAGCGGCTGTTGTCAGCATTGCCTCCAGCAGCTGATTTGAGACCAGCTTTACGGGTTTGCCCTGCATCAGCGCCAGCCCCTGCTTTGTTGCCAGCAGTTGTCTGTTTGTGGCCATGGTGAAGCTCGTAGCGCCAGATAGCGTAAGAGAACTGTTGTCGTGTTCTTGGGATATCTCTGCAGGCCGCTAATGGGCGGCTAATGGTTATGGATGGGATAAATCGATCCGGTTCACTTCTCCGCCGCCAACGCTGCCGCCGCTGCCCCGCCAAAATCTTTCGGTTCCGGCTGCCCCTTGCGGCGAGCCTTCTCGCGGGCCAGCTGGTGGTTCATGTCGGCAGGAATGAAGGTCACCGGCTTGCCGGCCCGACGGGCGGCGAGCAGTTCGTCGCGGGCAATCTCGCCGCCGCCGATGCCCACCAAGGCATCGCTGCTGCGCACGATGGCGCGGGACGTGGGCGAAAGTCCCTGGGCTTGCGGCAGCTCGCCGCCCCAGGTGTTGTCCTTCACGAAGAACACCGTGTCCACGCAGGGAGAGAGGCGAGTCTGCTCCTGGCGGGCCAAACTAGACACGATGCCCAGGGTCTCGAACCCTTTCCCCTTGGCCAGTGCGTAGATCTGGCCAATGCCTTCGGCGGTGCCGCCGCCATTGATCAAGGTGCGGGCCGGATCGTGGCGCTCAAGGATGCGGCTGGCTTCCCGCACCATGGCAGCGGGATATTGATAACCGGCCCCCGAATAGCCCACGAAGGTAAGCACCTTCTTCCCCGTTGCCTTCAGCTGGCGGGCGATGACGTCGGCATCACCTTTGCGGATCTGGGATGGCCCCTTGCAGGCCAGCGGTGCAGCGGCAGCGGGTCCGACCAAAGTGGAGGCCAGCAGGGTGACGGCGGCAAGGGCTTTGCTCCCAGGCTGAATCAAGGCTTGGCCCAGGTGCAGGCACTGTTGCTGCAGAAGCTGGGCAACTATTGGCATCGCTGCAACCATGGCCATGCTGTTATCTGTTAATTGAGCCTAGGAAGCCCCATGGGCCATCCTGACGACCCGATCCCTCCGCCCAGCAGGCAGCGGCTCCGTGAGCTGGATCTGTTGTTGGTGAAGGCTGTGGCCGATCTGCATGGTCCTCCCACCCGGGTTGAGCGGCTGGCGTCGGCTGGTCGCTTGCTGGGCCTGATGCTGCTGCTGGTTGCTGCAACGGCCGCCTACTGGCTCCTGCCTACGGGGTTCGCTGGTTGCCTTGCGCTGCTGCTGGCAGGGGTGGCCTATGCCCTGCTGCTGATCGCCACCCACGAGATGGTGCATGGCACGTTTTTGGGCTTGCGATCGCTGGAGTATGGGCTCGCTTGCCTGCTCAGCTGGCCGATGGCCTGGCCGTTTGCCACCTACGCCAGGCTGCATTTGTTGCATCACCGCTGGAACGGTGTGGACGAGCGCGATCCGGAGCGGACCCAACACCTGCCTGATGCCCCCCTCCCCTCCAGCCCGCTGGCAGGCTGGCTGCAGCGCCATCCCTTTGCGCTGCGCTGTCTGCTGCTGGGTGGCGTGGGGTTGATCGTCGACACTGCCGGCCAAGGCTGGCGCCTGCGCGCGGTGGATCAGCGGCTGAATCAAGCCCGTCGCCTCGATGGCGCTGGGGTGATTCTGCTGCATTCTTGCTTGCTTGCCTTGACAGTCCATCAGGGTGTGCTGCTGCGCTACGCACTGTTTTGGCTCGTTCTGGAGCGGGTGATTGGCGCGGTTGTGCAGTATCGGGGCCTCGTGGAACACCACGGGCTGTGGCGGCAGGCAGAAGGCTGCGCCGCTGCGGACCGTCTGCCCCAACGGCTGCGCCAACTGGCCACCAGTCGTGATGTGGCGAGCGGCCCCTGGCTGAACGCCTTGATGGGTGGGCTGCCCCATCACAGCACTCACCATGCCTTTCCGGCGCTGTCGACCGCCAGGCTGCCCGAGGCAACGCTGCGGTTGCATGCCGTGCTGCGCAGCCAGCGTTGGCCCCTGCCCCCCCGGCTGAGGACCTATGCAACGGCGCTGCGGCAGGCAGAAGTTGCCTGACTTGTTGCCAAGGGTCTTTACGCTCCAGCCGCCCCCGGTGCGCGACTCCGCACATAGGTCGCGGTTTTGCTTGTGGGAGCCCCGGTCTTGCCTACTAATGGATTCGGCCTGTGTCAGGTGGATCCTTGGTGAGATTTCTGGTGCCGCGGGAGCACTCCCCCGGTGAAAAGCGGGTGGCCGCCACGCCCGAAACCGTGCGCCGCCTGCTGGGCAAGGGCGTGAGCGTGAAGGTGCAGCAGGGGGCCGGTGCGGCGGCTGGATTCCAGGATGATGATTTTCTGGCCGTCGGGGCCGAGCTGGGCCCGGAGGAGGGCCTGCCCTGGGAGGAGGCGGACGGGGTGCTGTGCGTGCAGGCGCCACCGGCCGCAAGCCTGCAGCGTCTGCGGCCGGGCGCCCTTTTGGTGGGGCTGCTCTCCCCCTACGGCGCCAGTCACTTGGCCGAGACCCTCAACGGCCGCGAGGCCTCGGCCATCGCCCTCGAGCTGTTGCCCCGCATCAGCCGCGCCCAGAGCATGGATGTGCTCTCGTCTCAGGCCAACATCGCCGGCTACAAGGCGGTGCTGCTGGCAGCCGCCGCCCTCGATCGCTACGTGCCGATGCTGATGACGGCCGCCGGCACCATCCAGCCCTCGCGGGTGCTGGTGCTGGGGGCCGGTGTGGCCGGCCTGCAGGCCCTGGCCACCGCCAAGCGGCTCGGCGGCGTGGTTTACGTCTCCGATGTGCGCCCCGCTGCCAAAGAGCAGGTCGAATCCCTGGGGGGTCGCTTTATTGATCCGCCCGAACTGGAGGACAAGCCCGCCGAGGAGGGGGGCTATGCCAAGGCCGCCAGTGAGGCCTTTCTGGCGGCCCAACGCCAGCAACTGGCCGACCAGCTCGCTCTCGCTGACATGGTGATCTGCACCGCCCAGGTGCCGGGCCGCACGGCGCCGCGGCTGATCAGCGAGGAGATGCTTGATGGCATGAGGCCCGGCGCTGTGGTCGTCGATCTGGCGGTGGCCCAGGGCGGCAACTGCTTCGGCACCGTCCCCGGCGAGACTGTCGAGCGCCGGGGGGTGCAACTTATCGGTGCTGATGCCCTGCCCTCCAGCGTCCCTAACCACGCCAGCGCCCTCTATGCCCGCAACGTGGCGGCCCTGATCGAGCACCTGCTGGCCGATGAGGGGCTGCGGCTCGATCCCGAGGATCCGATCCTCTACGGCTGCCTGCTCACCCACGGCGGCGTCTGCCGTCGTGAGGATGTCGTTTATCCCAATGGTTCCCGCAACGGAGGTTCGTGATGAGTGCCCTTTCCCAGGCCCTGTGGGTGTTGCTGCTCGGCAGCTTGCTGGGTCTTGAGTTGATCGGCAAGGTGCCCCCCACCCTGCACACGCCGCTGATGTCCGGCGCCAACGCCATCAGCGGCATCACCGTGCTGGCTTCGCTCACCCTCATCCAGAAGGCCGGTGACAACCAGGCCCTGCTGTTGATCGGGGCCCTTTCCCTGGGCTTTGCCCTTTACAACGTGGTCGGTGGCTTCCTGGTCACCGACCGCATGCTCGCCATGTTCCGCCGCAAGGGAGACAACTGATGTCGACTGAATTACTGACCGATGGCATCGACCTGGTGGCGGTGCTGCTGCTGGGTCTTGGCATCAAGGGCCTCTCCAAGGTGCGCTCCGCCCGCGGCGCCAACCAGCTGGCGGCCGTGGCCATGGGCCTGGCGGTGCTGGGCCTGTTGATCGAAATCCGTCCGGGGCCGATGGCCTGGTTATGGATCGCGATCGGCACCGCCGCCGGTGGCCTGGCCGGCGTCATCACCGCCCTGCGGGTGCCGATGACGGCCATGCCCGAAGTGGTGGCCCTGTTCAATGGCTGCGGCGGTTTGGCCTCCTTGCTGGTGGCCGTTGGTGTGGCCCTGTTTGATTCCGATGGTGCCGACATGGTGGCCTTGGTGTCGATTGCCATCTCGGTGTTTGTCGGTGCCATCACCTTCAGCGGCTCGATTGTGGCGATGGCCAAGTTGCAGGGCTGGCTCAGCACCCCCGCCTGGACCCAGAGTTCCTTGCGCCACGTCGTCAACATCTCCCTGGCGGTGGCGGCCCTGGTGGGGGCGGTGCTGCTGCCGGGCGATCCAGCCGGTCTGCCGCTGTGGTTGCTGGTGATCAGCTCCAGCCTGCTGGGTATCGGCGTCACCCTGCCGATTGGTGGCGCCGACATGCCGGTGGTCATCTCTTTGCTTAATTCTTATTCGGGGGTGGCCGCCGCCGCTGCCGGCTTTGTGGTGGGCAGCCAGCTACTGATCGTGGCTGGCGCCATGGTCGGTGCGGCCGGCCTGATCCTCACCCAGGTGATGTGCACGGCCATGAATCGCTCGTTGCTGTCGGTGCTGTTTGGCGGTGCCCTCGGTGCCAGTGCCCTCGCCGGTGGCGGTGGCGGTGGTGCTGGCGGCGAGGCGGGCTACACCCGCATCACCAGCTGCAGCCCTGAAGAATGCGCCATGGCGTTGGAGCAGGCCGAGCGCGTCGTGTTTGTGCCCGGCTACGGCCTGGCGGTGGCCCAGGCCCAGCACGCCCTGCGCGAGCTGGCCAAGTTGCTCGAAAACCATGGTGTGGAGGTCAGCTATGCCATCCATCCGGTGGCGGGTCGCATGCCCGGCCACATGAATGTGCTGCTGGCCGAGGCCGATGTGCCCTACGAGCAGTTGCTCGAAATGGACACCATCAATCCCGAGTTCCCCCGCACCGATGTGGTGATCGTGCTTGGCGCCAATGATGTCGTCAATCCCGACGCCAAGAGCGACCCGACCAGCCCCCTCTACGGCATGCCCGTGCTGGAGGTGGACCAGGCCCGCCAGGTGTTCGTCGTCAAGCGCAGCCTCGGCGCCGGCTACGCCGGCATCGCCAATGCCCTGTTCGAACTACCCCAAACCGCCATGGTTTTCGGCGACGCCAAGGCGGTGCTCAACGGCCTGCTCTCCGAGCTGCGCAGCATGGGCGTCGGCAAGGTGAAGGTGGCGGCCTGAGGGGGGGAGGCATGCCGGCGGCGTTGCCATCAGCCAACACATAAACGGCTTAAGTTGGCATTAGGCAACATCTTTTTGCCATTCCGCCTGTTTTGCCCCAGCTCAGCCCCATCGTTCAGCACCCCCCGGCGGCTCTGGAGCAGGCCCTGCAGCGGCTGGGCCGCAACATCCGCACCGCCCGGCTGCGGCGCCGTTGGCGGCTGGAGGACGTGGCCGATCCCGACCGGGATGGGGAGGGCAAGACCCTGGAGGCGGCGCGCCAGGCCGGCCAGGCCCCCCGCCGCCATCGCTTTGACGACGACTTCTGATCCAGCTCGCTTATCTGCGGCGCACTCCGCCCATGCCATCGGATCTCGAGTGCTACGTCTACGTGGTCCCACCGGGCGGCACGGAGTTCGTCACGGCGGGCCGGTTTTCGCAGAGCCGCGATCGGCAGGGCCACCCGGTGGGCACATTCGTCTACGGCCGCCGCTACCGGGAGCGGCCGGACGCGGTGGAGCTTGATCCGGTGCAGCTGAAGCTGCGCCAGGGCCCCTTCGAGACCGCCCGGCTGGGGGGCTTCTTTGGGGCGCTGCGCGATGCCCTGCCGGATAACTGGGGGCGCCGGGTGATCGCTCGCCATGGCGGTCTGGGGGAACCCAGCGATTTCGATCTGCTGCTGCTCGGGCCGGACGATCGCTGCGGTGCGGTGGGCTTTGGCCGGGGCGTGGAACCGCCGGCTCCCCAGCGTCGCTTCCACCGCACCCTTGATCTGGAGCGCATCAGGCAGGCGGCCGATGCCATCCTCAGCGAGGAACCCCAACGGGCAGGCTCGGCCCTGGAGCAGGTCGAGGAGCTGCTTGGCCAGGCCGGCACCTCCTTGGGTGGCGCCCGCCCCAAGACCACCGTGGAGGCCGATCACGCCCTGTGGTTGGCCAAGTTCCCGGCGCCTGCCGACACCTGGAACCAGCCGCGGGTGGAGCACGGCCTGCTGCTGCTGGCCCGGCGCTGTGGACTGCAGGTGGCCAGCAGCCGCCTCACCCGGGTGGGCGCTGCCGATGTGCTGCTGGTGAAGCGCTTCGATCGCGAGTGGAGCGAGGCGGGATACCGACGCCATCGCATGGTGAGCGCTCTCACCGTGCTGCAGGCCGAGGACAGCGTCACTGATCGCGCCAAGTGGTCCTATCTGCTGTTGGCTGACGAGCTTCGCCGCGTTAGCGCTCAGCCAGCGGTGGATCTGCGTGAGCTGTTCGGCCGGATCTGCTTCAACGCTGCGGTCTCGAACATGGACGACCATCCCCGCAACCATGCGCTGCTGGCCAGGTCCCACAGCTGGCAGCTCAGCCCCGCCTACGACCTCACCCCTGCACCCGTGCAGGCGGAGACCCGACGCGACCTGGCCATGGCTTGTGGCCTGGTGGACCGCACCCCCAGCCGCTGGGCCAACCGCCGGGCGATTCTGGCCGCGGCGGGCCGGTTTCTGCTCCAGCCAGCGGAAGCGGAATCGATCGCCACGCAGATCTTCACCACCGTGGCGACTAGCTGGGAGGCCAGCCTGCGCGAGGCCTCAGTGAGCCCCGGCGACTGTCAACGCCTCAGCCGCGCCTTCTCATACCCGGGGCTGGAGCTGGATCCGGAGGTGAGGGGTTGAGCGCAGGGCCTCCTCCCGCAGCGTCGTATTTGGTCAAGTCCTTCCGCCTATCCACGTCAAGGTGTCCATCCATGGACTACTAGCGCAGCAGTCACAGGCGAACGGCGGCTCGGGGGAAGTGGACTAGCCCCTCCAGAGCCAGAACCTTTGCTATGAATTGGTTGTTTTGAGACGCCCCCTGTGTGATTCGAACACACGACCGGCTGCTTAGAAGGCAGCTGCTCTATCCAGCTGAGCTAAGGGAGCACAGAGGGCATTGTGCCCTTAACCCTGGCTAGCGGTCTGGCCTGGCGGTCAGCATCAAGGCCGGCACCAGCACTTAGGATAGTTAACCTTGCTTGCGTATGCCCGATGGCTGCCACCCGGCTTAGTGACAGCCAGAAGCAGGAACTGGTAGCCCGCTTTTGTGGAGGCGCGTCACTCCAGCAGCTGGCGACGTTGTTTGGTTGCAGTCCGACCACGGTCAGCCGCACCGCCAAGGCGGCGATCGATCTGGCCGATTACGAGTTGCTGCTTAAACAGCTCAAGGCCCAGCGGGGTGGCTCTTCACGGGGCGATGGCGGCCTGCTGGCGGAGTTGCCACTGGAGACAGCAACAGATCAAGAAGCTGGCGCCAGACCAGAGGCCATCCACGTGTCCGAGGGCCCTGTTGGTTGCGGCGATGGCACTGATATTGGCGAAGCCAATGACATGGGCGAGCCGATTGACATAGGCGAGGCCGTTGGCGCTGCTGCTGCCTTGACGCCTAGCGAACCTGGGGAACCGCCTGAGCTGGCTACCACTGTGAGTTCGTGCGGGCTCGAAGAGCCCGCTGAGGCGGTTGCTGAACCTGCGGTGCTCACAGAAATCTCCAGACCGATCCTGGGCCGCCGCCGCCGTTCTGGCGCCGCCATACCCAGCACCCCAGCCACTCCCCTCCCTGACGCTGACCTGGCTGCGGCGAATCTCTCCGGCCAAGTTGGGCTGCAACAAGTTGGGCTGCATGCGGAGCTTGACACAGCAGCGGACCCTGCCCCAGCAGCGACGGGCCCGGGCGAGCTGGCCATTGATGACGCCGATGATTTCGGTGCTGACGATGCTGAGGATGGTGAAGACGATCTCAGCGACGACGCTGGCGAGGAAAACTTCTTTGCCCAGGGCGAAACCTTCGTGGCCATCCCGGTGGGTCCCATCATCGATGACCTGGCCATCCACGAGGCCGTGCCATTCAGTGCCGCCGTACTGCCCAGCAGTGCCTTCCTGCTGGTCGATAAAACCGTGGAATTGCAGGCCCGCCCCCTGCGGGAGCTGCCCGAGCTGGGGCGCCTCGCGGCCGACGAACTCGACCGTCAGGCCCTGGTGGTCTTCGTAAACCCGCGTCAGGCCAAGCGCCAATGCGGTCGCACCCAGCGGGTCATCCCCCTGCCCGATCCCTCCCTGCTCGAACGCACCGCCCCATACCTGATGGCCCAAGGCATCACACGACTCGTCATCGAAGGCGCTCTTTACGCCCTGCCAGGGGCCTGACTGGCGCAACGCCACCCCTGGGTCTGCTGCAGCCCACCCCCATCAGTCCTCCCGATCCCCCGCGCCTCCCTGCAGCAGGGCCACGGCACTGCCGCCACTCAACACCCCAAGGGCCAGGGCCACCCCCACCAGAAAGCCACTGGGCAGGGGTGCCGTGCGGCCAAAGCCCAACTGCAATGAGGGCCGATCGTTGAGGTTTTGGGTTCCCAGGCACAACACCAGCAACAGCATTAAGGCGCCCAGCGCCGAGGAAATCAGTAACCGCAAGCGCAGCAGCATCACAGCAACCGTTGACACACGCTTGCCACTCTGCCGTCATCGGGGTACCCCTGGCCGCAGCCATGGGCCAGGCTCTCCCCTTCGCCTGCCTCCACAGCCAAAGCACCTCCGGACACTACCTGTAGCGCCTGGGTTGGCTCCGGTCTGGATGGTGTTGGCGAGGGTTCCCATGGGGCGCCGCCTATCTGCAACTCCCCCTACCCCGTACCCTCACCGACCGCTTCAGCCGCTTCGGCCGCCTGATGCAACAGGGCATAGAGATCCCGGCGCGGATGGCCCGTGCGTTGCGCCAGCAGCCGACTGGCCTCCTTGGCGCTATGGCCGGCGGCCACCAGCTGCTCCAGCTCAGCCCGCAACAGGGTCCCATCCCAAGGCTCTGGATTCGCCACAGGCGATGCTCCGCCCAGCACCAGGGTGCATTCGCCCAGGGGTGGGGTGGCCAGGAAGTGGGCCAGGGCCGCCGCCACCGTGGGCCCCACTTGTTGCTCATGGCGTTTGGTCAACTCCCGGGCCACCATCAGGGGCCGGTCGCCCAACACGGCCAGCAGATCCTCCAGCAAAGCCACCAGCCGGTGGGGGGCCTCGTACAGCACCATGGTGCGCTGCTCTGCGGCCAGAGCCTGCAGCCGCTGGCGGCGGGGGGCGCTGCGGGGCGGTAGAAAGCCCTCAAAACAGAAACGGCCGCTGGGCAGGCCGCTGCTGACCAGGGCCGTGGTCAGGGCGCAGGGTCCAGGCACGCAAACGACGTCGTGGCCCGCCTGGCGGGCGGCGGCCACCAGCTCCTCGCCGGGGTCGGCCACCCCGGGCAGGCCGGCATCGCTGATCAAGGCGATGCTCTGGCCCGCCGCCAGGGCCTGCAGCAGCTGGGGCTGGCGGGCCAGGCGGTTGTGCTCGTGAAAACTCAGCAACCGGTTGCGCAGCCCCAGTCCATGCAGCATCAAACCGCTGCGCCGCGTGTCCTCACAGGCCACCAGGTCCACCGCCCCCAGCACCCGGCGGGCGCGGGGCGAGAGATCCTCCAGGTTGCCGATCGGGGTGCCCACCAGATAAAGCACGCCGCCGGTGGGTTCGGGCACAGCCATCGGCAAGCCGGATCGGCAAAATGCATGTTTGCTTGTCCATGATGCCCACGGCCCTGTCCCTGCCCGGTGGCATCGACCAGCAGGCGCTGCTGGCCCAGCTGCGCCCACTCTGCTGGGGGGCGGCCGACATCCTGCGGGCCTACGCCCGGGGCGAGCAGCCCCCCCATGGCTTTGCGGCCGCGCTGACGGTGGCCGACGGCGGCAGCGGCCCTGTCACAGCCGCTGATCTGGCCGTGAATCAATGGTTGTTGCAGGGCCTTGAGGCGTCCTTTCCCGACGCCCCCTGGACCCTGCTGAGTGAGGAAACCGCCGCTGAGGCGCTGCAGCTGGGATTGCCATTGCCCGGCGAGTGGCTGTGGCTGCTGGATCCCCTCGATGGCACCAAGGATTTCCTGCTGGGCACGGGCGAATACGCGGTGCATCTGGCCCTGGTGCAGCGGGGCAAGCCGGTGCTGGGGGTGGTGCTGTTGCCCGAAAGCGAAGAGCTTTGGTTTGGTCTGTTGCCCCAGACCAGCACCCCGGCCGGAGCTGGCAGCGCTGCCGGAGCTGGCGCCCCGGCCCAGCCAGCTGCAGGTAGCGCCTGGCGCGAGAACCGCAGCGGCGAGCGCTTCGCTCCCCAACTCAGCACTCGACGCTGCACTGGCGAGCTGGTGTTGGTGGCCAGCCGCAGCCATCGCGACAGCCGTTTGGAGCAGCTGCTGGCGGCCCTGGAACTGGGGGAAACCCGGGTGATGGGCAGCGTCGGCGGCAAGGTGGCCACGATCCTGCGGGGCGAAAGCGATCTATACATCTCCCTTTCCGGGAGCTCGGCCCCCAAGGACTGGGACATGGCCGCCCCTGAAGCGGTGCTGCGGGCCGCCGGCGGTGCCTTCAGCCACGCCGATGGCCGAGGCCTCTCCTACAACAACGGCGACGGCCTGCAGGCCGGTTGCCTGGTGGCCAGCCATGGGCCCAACCACGCCGAGCTATGCCAAAAAGCGGCCGCCGCCATGGGCCTTATCGATCCCACTTTTGTGCTCTGACGCCCCCCGCCAGCCCTCGGGCCGAGCCAGCAACTCCTAGCTGAACCCCACGCAAGCCAAAAACCCCCTCGACCCAGCGAAGGGCCCAGGGGGTTGGCTTAAGGAATTTCCCCTGGGCATTGCGAGCACAGAGGCAGATCGAATCGCTCAGACCGCCGGGGCGGGCTCCTGTTGGGCGACGCCGCGCAGGGTGAGGTTGATGCGGCCGCGATTGTCGATTTCGCGGACCCGAACGGTCACCTGGTCGCCCACATTGACCACGTCTTCCACCTTTTCCACCCGGGCTTCCGAGAGCTGGGAGATGTGGATCATGCCTTCCTTGCCCGGCAGGATTTCGACGAAGGCCCCGATGGGGATCACCCGGGTGACGGCACCACAGAACACTTCCCCCTCACTGACCCGGCGGGTCAGGCCTTCGATGATGCGCTGGGCCTCTTCGGCGGCGGCGCCATCGTGGCTGGCGATCGTGACGATGCCGCCATCCTCAATGTCGATCTTGGTGTTGGTGCGCTCGGTGATGCCCTTGATGGTGCGACCGCCGGGACCGATCACGGTGCCGATCAGTTCCGGGTCGATGCGGAAGCTGAGCAGACGGGGGGCATGGGGGGAGAGGGTGTCGCGGGGCTTGTCGATCGCCTCCAGCATCTTCTCGAGGATATGGAGCCGGGCAGGCCGGGCCTGGTTGATCGCTTCTGCCACCGTGGTCAGGGGCAGGCCGCTGATCTTCATGTCCATCTGCAGGGCGGTGATGCCCTTCTCGGTGCCCGCCACCTTGAAATCCATGTCGCCGAGGAAATCCTCAATGCCCTGGATGTCGGTGAGGATGCGCACCTCCTTGCCCTCCTTGATCAGGCCCATGGCGGCGCCGCTGACGGGGGCCTTGAGGGGCACGCCGGCATCCATCAGGGCCAGGGTGCTGCCGCACACCGAACCCATCGAAGTGGAGCCATTGGAGCTGAGCACCTCACTAACCACCCGCAGGACATAAGGGAAGCTTTCCTTGGGGGGCAGCACTGGAATCAGGGCCCGCTCGGCCAGGGCGCCATGGCCGATCTCGCGGCGACCGGGGGAGCGCATCGGCCTGGTTTCACCAACCGAATAGGGGGGGAAGTTGTAGTGATGCAGGTAGGTCTTCTCGTTGGCTGGATTCAGATCATCCATCTCCTGGGCATCGCTGGGGGTGCCCAAGGTGGCGGTGGAGAGCACCTGGGTTAGACCCCGCTGGAACAGGCCCGAGCCATGCACCCGGCGGGGCAACACGCCAACGGCGGAGCTGATCGGACGCACCTCATCGAGGCTGCGGCCATCGACGCGCTTGCCGTCCTTGACGATCTGCTGACGCATCAGCTTCTTGGTGAGACCCTTGAAGCTGGTGGGCAGGGCCTTACCACTGCCGCTCACCAATACCTTCACCGGATCGGTGTCCTTGAGACCGGCGATTTTCTCGGCCACTTCACTCTTGATTGCATCCAGCTTGCTGTCGCGTTCGGGCTTGGTCTGGCTGAACTGCTTGAGCACGGCGCCAATCGCCTTGCTGCATTCTTTTTCGAGGTATGTGGGCAGGGTGGCGTCTTCTTCATGGGCCTCTGGCTTGACTTGCTCGATGCCAAGGTCCTTGAGCAGGCCTTGCTGGGCCTTGATCAATTCACCAACGGCCTCATAACCGAAGTCGATGGCCTCAATCACATCCTGTTCCGGCAGTTGGCTGGCGCCGGCTTCCACCATCACCACACCATCAGGCGTGCCGGCAACCACGAGGTCGAGGTCACTGCGCTCAATCTCGCGGTAACTGGGGTTGAGCACGAAGTCATCGCCCAGCAGGCCCACACGCACGGCTGCCATCGGACCTTCGAAGGGAATGCGGGCCAACAGGGTGGCCAGGGAGGCGCCGGTGACCGCCAACACGTCGGGCGGCACCCGTTCGTCGAGGGAGAGGCAAGTGGCGACGATCTGCAGGTCGTCGCGCATCCAGGCCGGGAACAGGGGACGCATCGGCCGATCGATCAGCCGGGCGATCAGGGTGGCCCGTTCGGGGGGGCGGGATTCGCGGCGCATGAAGCTGCCGGGGATGCGACCGGCGGCATACAGCCGCTCTTCGTAATCGCAGATCAGGGGCAGAAAATCAATGCCTTCACGGGGAGTAGAGCGGGTCGCCGTCACCAGGATTGACGTATCTCCGCATTCGACCAAGACCGAACCCCCAGCCTGGGGGGCGTAACGACCGGTGGTCAGCCGGATCTCCCGACCATCGAAGGAGATCGACTGAGTTTGTCCTTGCACTTGACGGTATGTTTCTTTGTTGTCGTGCGGCATTCTCGCATCTGACCCGCCCGATGGGCTTCCCCTTGGGGCGGATTGCCGCCGTCAGCCGTTTCCAGTCGTGGCCATTCCCCGCAGGGCTCGGGCTCGACGGCAGGGCTGCCCTTCAGCAACCATTGTAGAAAAAAGGTTAAAAAAGGCGCCCATTGGACGCCTTCGCAAAAGTGAGATAAGCGGCGAAAAGCCTGATCACCAGCTGGACTTGACCACACCAGGCAGTTCGCCTTTGTGGGCCCGTTCGCGCAGTTGGTTGCGGCAAAGGCCGAAGTCGCGGTAGACACCACGAGGTTTGCCGGTGGCCCAGCAGCGGTTACGGCGGCGGCTGGGGGCGCTATTGCGGGGCAGGGCCTGCAGCTTGCGGTGTATTTCCAGCCGTTCCATCGGATCGGCGGCGGCGGCCATGGCTTCCTTGAAGGCGGCGCGCTTGGCAGCGAAGCGCTCGGTCATTTTGCTGCGCTTGACGTCGCGCGCGATCATTGATTTTTTTGCCATGCGGCAGGCCAGGTGTTGAGCAGCGTGAATTGAGTTTACCTCCCGGGGTGACTAGAGCAAAGATCAGCCAGGGGGGCAGGTGGGGCAGGCCGGCTGGCGGGCCTGGCAAATCTCCCGGCCGTGGAAGAGCAAGCGAATCGAGAGGTTTTGGCCCAGGCGATCCCAGCAGCAGCTGAGCCCGCTGACGCGCCCCCCTGCGGCAGCGGGCTGCGGCGCTTGATGCGCTTGGTCAGGGGCTCAGTCAGGGGCTTAATTCAGGGGCTTAGTCAGTGGCCCAGCAATTGCTGAATGGCAGGTAGCTGGCTGGTGTCCTTGACGATCAGCAGCAGGCTGAGTCCCACCAAAAAGACGAAACCGGATTGCATGAAGGCCATCTGGAAGCGCTCGGGCAGGGGCCGGCCCCTGAGGGCCTCAATCAGCAACAGGGCGAACTGGCCGCCATCCAGCAGGGGCAGGGGCAGCGAATTGAGCACCGCCAGGTTGATCGAAATCAAGGCGGTGTAGAGGAACAGGCTGCTACCCCCCTGGCGGGCCAAGGTGGCACCCATTTCGACAATCTTGACCGGCCCAGACACCTGGCCGGCGGTTTCGCCGAAATGGGTGATCAGGCTGCCAAAGCCCTGGATCGTGCGGCTGGTTAACGCAATTAGATCGTGGTTTGCCTGGCGGAAGGGTTCTAAGGGGCTGCGGGGGGCGCGGAAGGTTTCGCTGCCATTGGGCTGCAATTGGGCGCCGATGTGGCCGATGCCCCCCTGCTCACTTGGTGTCAGCGAAAGCTGCAGAGGCCTACCGGCCCGCTCGGCTTTGAGCAGCAGGGTGTGACCGGCGGATCCGCGGATGCGCTCCACCAGGTCGGCAACGGCCTGCTGACCGCCGCGCAAGGGCACGGAATCGACACTGACAATTCGATCTCCGGCCCGCAGGCCGATGCTGGCGGCCGGTTGGCCCGCCACCACCCCGCTGACCAGCACCCCCGGCGTGGCCGATATGCCCGCCGGAATCCCCACCACCAGCCCCTGGCCCAGCAGCACGGCATAGGCCAACAGCAGGTTGGCGATGACGCCGGCGGCAATCACCAGGGCCCGCTGGTGCAGCGGGCGGTTGCGCAGCAGGTCGGGATCATCGGCGGGATATGGGCTGTTGTCGTCTTCATCGGGAAAGGAGACGAAGCCCCCCAGGGGAATGGCCCGCAGGGCAAACAGCACCCCATTGATGCGCTTCTGTAGCAGCACGGGCCCGAAACCGACGGAAAAGCCACTGACGCGGATGCCCTGCCAGGTGGCGGCCAAGAAATGGCCCGTCTCATGCACGACGATCAAGCCGGCCAGGATCGCCAGCGCGGTGAGAACACCCATGCGGCTCATCAACAATCAGCTCATTCTGGGGGATGCGGCGCCCCGAACCGAACCGATTAGCCGGCCAATCGGGCCCCTGCCTGGCCAATCGGGCCCCTGGCAGGCCAATGGTCCCCGGGGCAGCGACGCAGAAGGCCAGCAGCGAGCACTGTCTCAGCGAGATTTGTCTCAGTCAAATTTGTCTCAGCTAATTCTTTCTCAGCCCGGGTTGCTGAGGCGATCTACACCGCCCATGTAGGGCACCAGGGCGGCGGGCAGGCTGACGCTGCCGTCGCCCTGCTGGCCCGCTTCGAGCAGGGCCGCCATGGTGCGGCCGATGGCCAGGCCACTGCCATTGAGGGTGTGCAGCAGCTGGGTTTTCTTGCCCTCCTTGAAACGGATCGCCGAGCGGCGCGCCTGGAAATCAGCGCAGGTGCTGCAGCTGGAAATCTCGCGATAAGCGCCGGCGCCCGCCAGCCACACCTCCAGGTCGTAGGTGCGGGCGGCGGAGAAGCCCAGATCGCCGCCGCAGAGTTCCATGCGGCGATAGGGCAATTCCAGGGCCTCCAGCACCCCCTCGGCATCGCGGGTGAGCTGCTCGTGGGCCTCAAGCGACCCTTCTGGGTGGCAGAACCAGTACAGCTCGACTTTGTTGAACTGGTGCAGGCGGATCAGGCCCCGGGTGTCGCGCCCGTAGGAACCGGCCTCGCGGCGGAAACAGGGGGTGTGGGCCACGTATTTGAGCGGGAGCTTCTCCGCCGGAATCACCTCATCGCGATGCAAAGAGGTGATCGGGACCTCGGCGGTGGGGGTGAGCCAGAGGTCGTCGTCGGCGCACTTGAAACTCTCCTCGGCGAATTTGGGCAGCTGGCCCGAGCCGGTGAGGCTGGCGCTGTTCACCAGGATCGGCGGCATCACTTCGGTGTAGCCCCGGGCGGTGTGGCGATCGAGCATGAAGGCAATCAGGGCCCGCTCCAGCCGGGCGCCCTGACCCAGCAGCGTCACGAAGCGGCTCTGGGCGATGCGCACCGAACGCTCGCCGCTGTCGAGCAGCCCCAGCCGTTCAGCAATCTGCCAGTGCTCTTGCAAGGTTTCGCCGGGGCCGGGCCGGCGGGGGTTGCCCCAGGTGCTCACCTCAACGTTGTCTGCTTCACTGCGCCCTTCGGGTACCCGGGGGTCGGGCAGGTTGGGCAGGGTGAGCAGCTGCTCGCGCAGACGGGCCTCCAGGGCTTTCTCTTCCTCCTCGAGACCGGCAACCTGCTGCTTGATGCGGTTGCCCTGCTCGCGCAGCTCGCGCACTTCGGGGCCAGCGGGGCTGGCACCCGCCTGAATTTGCTGTCCCACCGCCTTGCCGATGCGGTTGCCTTCAGCCTGCAGATCGCTGCGCCGTTCTTGCAGATCCCGCTCTTGAATGGCGATGGTCTGCAAGCCCGTCAAGTCGATCTCGATGCCGCGGCGAGCAAGCTGGCCGCTGATCAAGGCGGGGTCATCGCGCAGCAGCCGCTGATCAAGCACGGATCCCAAGAAGCTGGCAGGGAGCCTAAGGGGCGGTGGTGGGCCGCCCCGGCTGGGGGCTCAGAGCACCTGGATGACTTCGGCCACTTCGGGGATGGCCTCGCGTAGCTTGCGCTCAATGCCCATCTTGAGGGTCATGGTGCTGCTGGGGCAGGAACCGCAGGCGCCTTGCAGGCGCACCTTGACGATGGGGCCATCGATTTCGACGATTTCGACGTTGCCGCCGTCGGCCATCAGATAGGGGCGCAGTTCGTCGAGAACGCGCTCGACATTGGGGATGGTGAGGGCGCGGGGGTCGGCATCGGCGGGGACTGCATCGACGGGGACAGCCCCGGCGACAGCGCCCTCAGGGATGGCCGTGGTGATGGTTTCGGCGCTCATGGCAAGGGAATCAATTGGTGAAAGTCAGCTTAGGTCTGGATCGATCGGTAGACGCTTGAGGCCGAGGGCGAAGCGGCGGGCCGCCAGCAGCAGCGGGTAGGTGGCGCGGGAGCGGGCCGGATCCGCTAGCACGGCGGCCAGCAGCTGCAGCAGGCCCGGACTCGGTTGCATCTGGGCGCACAGCCAGGCCACGGCCTCAGCGCCATGCAAAACCCTGACACCCACCAGCACCATGGCACCATCGCGCAGGTGGTACCCGCGTGCCGCCAGGCGCTGACGCAAGGACCCATCGGCCCGGCCATCAACGATGGTCAGACCGGCAATACCGCTGCGCAACTCGCTCAGTTCAGCGAAATGGCGACAGAAGGGGCAACCGCCATCGAAGACCAGCACCGGCGCCGGATTCGCTATCGGATTCGCTGTCGGAGTCGCTGTAGAAGTCGCGGTGGGAGTCGCAGTTGTAGTTGCAGTTGTAGTTGCAGTTTTAGTCGCGGTCGCTGCTGGTTGCGCCGGCGAGCTCCCGGATGGGGGCCGGGTCATGGCAGAACCCCGGTGGCCTTCAGGGCCGCGCGGCCGAGCGATAGGCGCAGGTCGGCGTCGGCGCGTCCGCCCAGGTCCAAGTTGAGGGCGAAGGGATAGACGCGCCCCCCCCTCTCGACCCAGCCCACCCACCAGCCGACCCCGGCGCCGGGGCCGTTCTGCCAGCCGGTTTTGGCATGGAGCACCC
>JBIKMU010000038.1:0-31779 GCA_044359075.1 Cyanobium sp.
GGCGCAATTTATCAAGATTAGGTCAAGCTTGTCGCTGCTGGTCAGGACGTGGATGGGGTTTTCGGCGGTGTGGCGCTTCCAGGCCTCATCGAAAACCATGCCAAAGCTGTCGGCGTTATCGAATAGCTGGTTGCTGCTGGCCTCCGGTCGTGGAGAACGCATGACCCGTGGGGCGTTATGAATGCCAGGACCCAGATTTGAACTGGGGACACGGCGATTTTCAATCGCCTGCTCTACCAACTGAGCTATCCCGGCCCGTCGCTGACGCAACTTTGAGATCTTAGATCACAGCTAGTCCGCAGTCCTTGGCTTCGTTCTCGCCTGGCCGGAGTGCGGGCCAGGCAGATCAGTCCCAGTACATGCCAGCCGCCTGCCTCAAGGGCCGCGCCAGCACTCAGGGCCGTTGATCCCGTCGTCAGCACGTCATCCACCAGGAGCAACGTACGGGAACTGCGACGGCGGAATCGGGCCCTGCAGGAAAATGCTCCTTCCTGGTTCGCGAGCCGCAGGCGGCGCCCCAGATGGTGTTGCCCCAACACCGGTCGGGTTCGCTCCAGCAGATCGCGGCGCTCTAGGCCCAGCTGGTGACATAGCTCTTGGCAAACCAGAGGCGGTAAGGGGTTGCCAGGCCGTTTCCAGCTGGGAATCGGCACCAGCAGAGGGCATTCCCCCTGGCAGTGTAGGGAAGGGGTCATGGTGGCTACCAGGGCAGCCACGCTCTGGCGGCAGGGTTGGCGCTTCAGATCGAGAACCAGGCCCCGCAGCCCGGCTCGATAGGGTCCAGCCCCCCACCAGGGCAAGGGATCGAGGCCTTGAAAGCCATCGGTGGGTAGATCCAGATGCTTGCGGCAGCCTTGGCAGATTGCCCTTGGAGCCCCTGGGCCGCCGAGGGGCCGCCGGCAGAGTGGGCAGGGTTTGACGAACAACCTTTCCCAGTGATCGAGGGCCAGTTGGCGCAGGCCCAGCAGCACGGGAGATCCCATGAATGGAGAGCGTGGGGGGAGATCCCTAAGGGTTCCCAGGCATCGACCGCAGCATGGCGATCAGGGTGCGGTGGGCGTCCTCGCTGTCGCTCAGGGTGTGGTCAAACGGCACCTGGACGGAGTGGCCATCGACCTCCAAACACATGGCATCTGGACCCAAAGCCAGCATCCTGGCGGCCTGGGCCGTGGGCAGGCCTGCGTAATGGTGGGCATAGGCCAGGACGGCTTCTGCATGGTCGTTATTCATGTGGGCGCAGATTCTCTCGCTCACAGCGGGGGTGATGGGGTCAGCGGCCATAGCAAAAGAAACGGGCTGTCTGATTCTGGATTCAGCTGGCCCCAAAACGCTCGATCAGAAGCAAGGTGAGCTTGATGGCGCTAAAGCCGACGTAGCCGGCCAACACCACAAACAGCCCCATGGCCAGGATGGAGCGCAGGTTCAGGTTCATGGTTGTTGATTAGCGGATGGGGGTATCGGGGCAGGGCCCTTTCCAATCCTGGACCGGGCCAGAAGGGCCATGCCCAGGGCGGCACTGGCCTCGGCACGATGCAGCACCGGGCGCCCCAAGGCCCGCTGTCGCATACGCCGCCATTGGGCATTGCGGGCACCGCCGCCAAGGCTGATCACCCGCTTTACCGGAGGGGCCCCAAGGTCTTCGAGGCGTTGCCAACCGGTGACTTCAATGTCCGTCAGTCCCTCCAGCAGGGCCTGAAGGTAAAGGACGTCGCTGATGGGTCGGGGTTCGAGTCGCGGCGCCAATTCCGGATCGTCAACGGGAAAGCGCTCTCCTTTTACTGCCAGGGGCAGCAGAGAGAGTCCCGTTGGACGTTCTGGATCGATCTGCCGGCTTAGCTCCTCGAGGTCGTTTGCCGAGAAGAACTGCAGCAGGATTCCGGCTCCTGCATTCGAAGCTCCCCCAACGAGCCAGCGCCCAGCGAGTCTGTGACAGCTGATGCCTGGCCCTTGCAGGGGCTTGGTTACAAATTGCTTCAAGACCAAGGTGGTGCCCAACACCGTGATGCCGTCCCCTTCCTGGGGGTCGGCGGCAAGAACACCCGCGTTGGCATCCGTGCTGCCTGCCACCACCCAACATTTCCTGTCCAGGCCTGTTTGCAGAGCCACCAGTTCAGACACCCTGCCGGGGCAGGAGCCGCTGGAGATGATCTGGGGCAGTGCAGCCGCCCATGGCTGCTGGCCGATGCGGCCGCACCAGCGGTTTTCGATGAGATTCCAGCCCAGTCGGAGATTGTTGCCTTCCTCACCCCAGCGCCAGTCACCCAGCAACCAGCCCATCAGCCAGTCCGCTTGATGACGCAATCGATAAGCAGGGTCGCTGCATGGGAGTCCGGCCAATTGCATCAGTTGAAGGGCCCTGGCCAAGCTGCCGCTGGCCGAGGTGGCTGGACCGCCTGTGGCTAGGGCCAAGGCCATGGCCGCATGTTCAGGAAAAGACTGGTTGTAGGCAAGGGCTTGGCCCGCTGGCCCTTCCAGCAGGGAGCCATCGTCATGGCAAAGCAGCAGAGTGCCTGAGGTGCCGGCAACGGCGATTGCAGCGACTTGGGAGCGCCAGGGGGAGGGCCATTCCTGGATCAAGCTTAAAAAGCCTTGCCGCCACGCCTCGGGACTGCTGAAAGAACCGGGGTAGGGGCGGCAGATTTCACTCACCAGATTGCCGCTGGCATCGACAAGGGCAAGGCGGAGGCCGCTGCTGCCCAAGTCAACGCCGATTGTCAGGGGCTTGATGGGGGCTGCCGAGCCCTCAGCCCTGGGTGGCAGTGACACCAAGGCTGGCAGTGGCCTGTTTGAGCTCAGAGGCGATAGCAACTACATTTTCCCAGGGCAAGTCAAGATCGCTGCGACCGAAGTGGCCGTAGGCGGCAACGTCCTGGTAGAAACGACCACCCCGTTGACTCGGCAGTTGGCGGAGTCCAAAGGTATTGATGATTGCCCCAGGACGCAGGTCAAAGTGTTCTTGAACCAAGGCGGTGAGATCGGTGTTGCTGATCACGCCCGTGCCGAAACTTTCGACAAGGATGCTCACTGGCCTTGCCACACCAATGGCATAGCTGAGTTGGACCTCCACTTTGCGGGCCAATCCAGCTGCCACAAGTGCTTTGGCCACGTAGCGGGCGGCGTAGGCGGCTGAGCGGTCAACTTTGGTGGGATCCTTGCCGGAGAAAGCCCCACCACCATGGCGGGCGTAGCCGCCGTAGGTATCCACGATAATTTTGCGACCGGTCAGTCCAGCATCTCCTTGGGGACCTCCCACCACAAACTTGCCGGTGGGATTCACCAGAAAACGGGTTGAATCTTGGTTGGGCTTGAGCTTCAGATCAGCGGTGGCAGGTTCGACTACGTGGAGCCAGAGATCTGCGGCTATACGATCTCTGAGAGCCTTTTCTTCACTGATTCCGTCGATTTCTGCAGTGTGCTGGGTTGAGATCAAGATCGTGTCGATCGCGACCGGTTGGTCATTTTCATAAACCACACTCACCTGGGTCTTACCGTCTGGCAGCAGGTAATTCAATCGGCCTTCATGGCGGACTTGGGCCAACTGACGGGCCAGGCGGTGGGCCAGGCTGATCGGCAGCGGCATGAGTTCGGGCGTCTCGTCGCAGGCGAAGCCGAACATGATTCCTTGGTCACCCGCACCGACCTTGTCCAAGGGATCTCCCTCATGGTCGTCGGCTTCGTCGACCCCTTGGGCTATGTCTGGAGATTGCTGGTCTAGGGCGATCAGGACTGCGCAGCTTTTGGCATCGAAACCGCCTGCCCGTGCACCGGAGTAACCAATTTTCTCGATGACACCTCGCACCAGGGTGTTGAAGTCGACTCTGGCTTTAGTGGTCACTTCACCGGTGATGAGGCAAAGACCTGTATTGACAACGGTCTCGCAGGCAACCCGACTTTCTGGATCCTGGGCCAGTAGCGCATCCAGTACGGCATCGCTGACTTGATCACAGATCTTGTCCGGATGCCCCTCAGTAACCGATTCGGAGGTGAAGACGTAGTTGCTCATTCCGGGACGAAAGGTTCAGTGCCGACACTATGACCTCGTCAGCGACTTCTGAAGTACGGATGGACACGCAGCCATTCGGGCCTCAGGCTTAAGGGGCCAGGCTCAACTGGTCCCAGTGCTGGAGGTGCGGGAAGCTTGAATCAAGGTCAAGGGGCTGGCGCCAGCCGGAGCAATAGCCCAGGATGATCCCGACACCAGCGGTTCGGGCCATGTACAGGTCGCTGTTGGCATCGCCAATCAGGGCGCATTCAGAAGGGGAGACTCCAAGCCTTTGGCAAAGACCAAGCACCGCCCCTGGATCCGGTTTGCGGGGGCGGTGGTCTGCGCTCCAAATGCCTTGAATCAAGAAACTGAGTTGGTGATGATCAAGGAAAGAATGAATTCCTTGTTCATGGTCGTTACTGATAACTGCGCAAAGTACATCGTGGGAACGCAGTTCATGTAAAAGCTTGATCAGTCCCTCAGTTGGTTCTGGCTTTGGGATTGATTCTGCTTCGTGGAGTCGATCCGTGATGGCAAAGACTTTTTCTGCGGTGGCGAGAGCTTCGGGCCAACCTAATCCCGCTTGGGTCAGCGCAGTAGCTGTGCTAATCAGGTTGTGATCTTTGGCGGCCACCGCAGTTAAACCCGCCGGGTGAAGTCCGTGATCGGGGACAAGGCCGTAGGCACGGTGAAGCAGATCTTTAAGTTCTGCGGATCGCCCGAAGATTGCGGAGTCAACTGTTTGCTCCAAGCAATGGAGAATTCGTGACTCCGCCAAGGCCGTCAGCATGGGCTCGCTGTGGCTCATGGTGCCGTCCTTATCGAACAGAACAGCCCTGATCGGCATTTCCTCGCTGGGGCGTGGAAGGCCCTGACCCCGGAGGTTCAGGTAAACCATCGTTACTGCCAGCCGGGGTAGATTGGGTCCAGATCAATCCTCATCAATGGGTTCGGAGTCAATCGCTATCGTGTCACCGTCTTCAGCCTGCTCAAGCAACATTTGTTTGTAGCGAGCAGCCATTTCCTCCGCTTTTTCAAAGACTTTCTGAGGATCGGTGAGCATGTCACCTGGCTCGGGTTCCAGAGCCTTGGTGGAAAGGGAGATGCGACCCCGTTCGGCATCAAGATCGATAATCATGACCTTCATTTGGTCATTGACATTAAGAACGGTATGAGGAGTCTCAATATGCTCATGGCTGATTTCGGAAATGTGCAGCAGTCCACTGACACCGCCGATATCAATGAAGGCACCGTAGGGTTTGATGCCTCGCACGGTGCCAAGCACAACTTCACCAACTTCAAGTCGGTTCATCTTGCGTTCGACCAGAGCGCGACGATGGCTCAGTACCAAACGGTTGCGCTCTTCATCAACTTCGAGGAATTTCAGAGGCAGGAAATCTGCCACCAGTTCTTCTTTCGCTTTACGCGTGCTGATGTGGCTGCCAGGAATGAAGCCCCTCAGCCCTTCGACGCGAACCAAGGCCCCACCACGGTTGGTAGCAAAGACTTCGCTATAGATCGTGGCGTCCTCCTTCTGTAGCTGTCGGACTCGCTCCCATGCACGTTGGTATTCAATACGGCGAACCGAAAGAGTTAGTTGCCCATCTTCGTTCTCTTCGCTGAGGATGAAGAATTCCCGTACTTCCCCAGGTTCAAGAACGTCTGATAGATGTTCAACCCGGTTAATCGAAACCTCTTGGAGAGGCATGAATGCGGCAGTTTTTGCACCAATATCAATCATGGCGCCCTTCGACTCAAGGGCAAAAACTGTGCCGTTGACGACGTCGCCAGGTTTGAAATTATAATCGTATTTACTAAGAAGTGAAGCAAATTCGTCCAGGGTGAAGCCCACGGCTTCAATATCCTGCTTGGATTTGCGACTGCTGGAATGGTCTGCCGTAGGGACGGCCTCCGGAACCTCAAATTCAATCCCCTCTTCGCTGGTGTCGTGAAGGGAGTCAATTTCCGCCAAAGAGGCTGGGGATGCGGCGCTGGCTTGGACTTGGTTTGGTTCGGAGGTCGTTGTCGCAGTCATCGTTCAATGGCGGTCTGCCTGGGGCAGTACGAAAGGAGTTGGCTTGCCGCCAGCAAGACAACAGCTTCATATTCTACCAATACAGCTTGAGAGCTTCGGGAATCAAGGCACAGCCGCAAGCGCTGCTCTGGTTTTGCCGCGATTGGGTGTGGGCTCACCGAGGACCTCAAGGGCTGAGACAAAATCGCTCACACTCTTGAATTGACGATAAACAGAAGCAAATCGCACATAGGCGACATCACTCATCTCCCGTAACTGCTGTAAAACCATTTCTCCGATTTCGTTGCTTGTCACTTCACGGCCAGCTCGCTGCTGCAGGCAAATTTCAATTTCATCGACTACGACTTCCAGGCTTGCCGGTGCCAGACCTGTTTTCTCACAAGCCCGAAGCAAACCGTGCAACAGTTTCGATCGGTTGAAGGTTTCGCGGTGGCCGTTCCGTTTGAGCACCGTGATCGGAACGGTTTCAACCCTTTCGTAAGTGGTGAAGCGGAAGTCACAGTTCAGGCATTCGCGCCTACGCCGCACGCTGCGCCCAGAATCCGCAGCCCGAGATTCCAGTACGCGACTATCGGTGTGTTGGCAGGAAGGGCATTGCATGCCCGTGAACTCCAATTGTTCATCAATCTTAGACAGGCTTGTACAGATTGAACAGCCCCCTCGTCTCCATTCCCAATAAAAAAGCCCCTTTTGGGGCTTTTGGCTGGGACGCTTGTCCTGATTTATCATTTGCCGATCTTTGGAGGATCGCGAAAGGCGATGGCAAAGAACAACGTTGAAATGGCCAAGGCCAGGATCAGGATGTAGGCAAAGCTTTCCATGGAGTGTCCTCGAGTGTCCTGCGGTCAGCTGAGTGTGGTGCCTGCCGGAGGAACATAGCCCTCGGGTAGGCGACGGGTTGAACGGTCTCCGAGCTTTTCGAAGAGCCCGAATTCGACTTGTTCGCCGAGGTCTGGGTCGATGCCGGCGAAGACATCGCGGTAAAGGGTGCGGGCCCCATGCCAGATATGCCCAAAGAAGAAAAGCAGGGCGAAGGTGGCATGACCGAAGGTAAACCAACCCCGTGGTGAACTCCGGAAAGTTCCGTCGGAGTGGTATTTCTCGCGATCGAATTCAAAGGCTTCGCCTAACTGGGCTTTACGGGCAAGCCTCTTAACATCGGCTGGGTCTTTGAAGGTTTGACCGTTGAGGGCGCCTCCGTAAACCGTTGCTGTTACGCCTTGCTGCTCAAATGAGTATTTGGCTTCAGCTCGGCGGAAGGGAATGTCAGCTCGCACTACGCCCTCTTTATCCTGGAGAACAATTGGGAAGTTCTCAAAGAAGTTGGGCAGACGTCTTACTTCAATGTCTCGACCATCCTTGTCATGGAAAGAGATGTGGCCGATCCATCCGGTGGGGAGTCCGTCACCATTAACCATTGGACCAACCCGGAAAAGACCCCCCTTGGCAGGACTGTTTCCGACGTAATCATAAAAAGCAAGCTTTTCAGGTATAGAAGCCCAGGCCTCTTCGTTCGTAGCACCGTTATCAAGAGCCGTTTGGACTCGGCGGTTGATTTCGGTTTTGAAATAGCTCTGATCCCACTGATAGCGGGTTGGCCCAAAAAGTTCGATCGGTGTGGCTGCGGCGCCGTACCACATGGTGCCGGCGACAATGAAGGCAGCAAAGAAAACAGCGGCAATAGCACTCGCCAAAACCGTTTCAATGTTTCCCATCCTCAGGGCTTTGTATAGCCTTTCGGGGGGGCGAGTCGTGATGTGAAAGATGCCAGCGATGATGCCGACGATGCCGGCAGCAATGTGGTGGGCAACGATTCCACCAGGATTGAAGGGATTGAATCCTTCCGGTCCCCAAGATGGTTGGACCTTCTCAAGGTGACCTGTGATGCCGTAGGGGTCTGATACCCACATACCAGGTCCAAAAACACCAGTGAGGTGGAAAGCTCCGAACCCGAAGCAGCCAAGACCTGCAAGTAAAAGGTGAATCCCGAAGATCTTGGGAAGATCCAAGGCTGGTTCACCGGTGCGGGGGTCTTGCCAGATCTCCAGGTCCCAGTAGGTCCAGTGCCAGATTGCGGCTAGGAAAAGCAGACCACTAAAAATGATGTGGGCTGCTGCGACGCCTTCAAAGCTCCAGAAGCCGGGATCGACTCCTGTTTCTCCGGTGATGCTCCAGCCGCTCCAACTTCCCGTAACCCCAAGGCGGGCCATAAAGGGCATCACGAACATGCCCTGACGCCACATGGGGTTCAGGACCGGATCGGACGGATCGAAGATGGCCAGTTCGTAGAGAGCCATGGAGCCGGCCCAGCCGGCAACCAGAGCGGTGTGCATAAGGTGCACGGCCAGCAAGCGGCCCGGGTCGTTGATGACGACCGTGTGCACCCTGTACCAGGGCAATCCCATGGGGGTCAGGTCTGGGTGTGCTGCCGATCGTAGTTGTTGCTGACCTCCTCCAGAGGGGACAGGTTACGGACCGCAACGGGGAATGCAATGGTCCCAACCGGCAAAATGGAACTTTGGAGGCAGGCCATGCCGGTGATTCGTTTCGTGCGTGAAGGCAGGGATGTCGAGTGTTACCCCGGAGAGAACCTGAGGGAAGTGGCCCTGCGGGAGGGGATCGAGCTCTACGGCCTCAAGGGAAAACTGGGCAATTGCGGTGGCTGTGGCCAATGCATCACATGTTTCGTTGATGTCGAAGGGGCCGATCCCCTGGCCATGACCCCATGCACCCCAGTCGAGGATCTGAAGCTTCGTCGCCGCCCCTCGACCTGGAGGCTGGCCTGCCAAGCCCTTGTTCAGCGGTCGCTTGTGGTGCTCACCCGTCCCCAAGTGGGACTACCGGACCGCGAAGGAATCATGGCCCGGGCCTTGGAAACGCCCCTTCCCCCTGGTCCGTTGGCCTGGCCGGAACCTGAGCTCCAGGCCGAGATTGAGGAAGGGGAAGTCGAATCCACTACGAGCGATGAAGCTGGGGAGGGCTAGGACGGCAGGCGGTGATACCGTCTCATCAAATTCTCCACTGCCATGGAAACCAACGATCTCGGTTTCGTTGCCAGCCTTCTTTTTGTTTTGGTTCCGGCTGTTTTTCTAATTGTTTTATACATTCAGACCAGCAGCCGTCAAGGGGGTTGAAACCAGGGTCTTAGCGCCCAGTTGCTGGTCGGCGGATTGATTCCGGCTCCCTAACCAGAAGTACGGGGGCTGGAGCATGGACTCGTATGTAATCGCTGACGGAACTACCCAGGAGGCGATCCAAATCCACCAAAGCTTTGGCGACTAGTGGTCGGCGATCCTGGGAGGCAATTACCACCAGATCGGCTTTGATTTCCTCGGCTGCCTGACAAACCATTCTGCCTATGTTGCCGTTGCGGTGAATGGGTACCATGTCAACACCCAGGGACCTGGCTCGTTGAACCGCCTTTTCCAAAACCTCATCTGCCTGGCTGCGTCCGCCTCGCGAAGGACTTAGTTCTTGTCTCGCTATGTGTACTCCCGTCAGGGAGCCGCCAGGGATTCCGGCAACCAATTCGCAGGCCAGCCGGATGGCGTCATCGCCTACGCCAGTGCCGTCCACTGTAACTAGTACACGGTTTATGGCCCTGACATAGAGGTCGTCTCGAACCAACAGCATGGGCCGGGTGGACAGTTGAAACACGTACTGACTGGCACTGTTGGCAAGGATGGATTGCAGTCTGCCGAGGCCCCTCGAACCCATCACAATTAGATCCGCATTCACTTCTTCAGCGACCCCCAACACCGTCTGTTTGGTGTCTCCTTCTCGCACGATGGTAGTCACTTCAGCGGGGACCAGTCCCATTCGACCGATGGCGTCGTTCAGGAGAATGGTGGCTTGATTGCGGTGGTCTTGGAGATTGTCGCCTCCTTGTTCGTTGACCACATGCAGAAGGTTGATCCTTGCCTGGCGACAGGGGGGGATGGCCCGCAGCATGCGTACCATTTCTTCAACGTTGCCTTTGCCTGAATCGGCGATCAGAAGATTGCGGAACACGGTGGGAAGGTTGGCTCAAAGCCAGCTTATTGCTCAATCTGTCTTTCTTTCCTTAAGTCGGTTTAATTCAACCTTCGCCCATGCCCCCAGCGCAAAAATTCCAACCTTCTCGGTCCTGGTGCCTCCAGCGCCGTGTGCTACCCCAGCACACCGACCATGCCGGTGTGATGTGGCATGGCGTTTATGTGGCCTGGCTTGAGGAGGGGCGAGTCGAGGCTTTGGCCAGTGTGGGCCTGGATTACGCCGAGCTTTCCAGCCGAGGCCTGCAGATGCCTGTGGTGTCGCTGGGGATCGATTACTTCCAACCTCTGCGGCATGGAGACCAGGTGACACTCCTCAGTGAGGTCCTGCCGCTTAAGGGGGTGAAACTGCCCTGGTCCTGTCGGTTTATGAATACAGATGATCGATTGATGGCCGTGGCCCGGGTCGAGTTGGTTCTTGTGGGCAGCCCAGATGGTCAGCAGGTATCGAAGGTGCTGCGGCGTTATCCGGAGGACCTGGGGAGAGCTGTGGCCCGATTGCAGGCGGGCCCAGGGCTGATGCAGTAGTATATGTGTACTGGTATGGAGGTGCTTTGGGGCGGTTTAGCCATGGGTGTAACTCTGGCTCCGGGGCTGTTCCGGCTTCTGGTTTGCCTGGGGCCGCCGGGCTGGCTGCGGCGCCAGGGGACGGGGCTTTTTCGAGTTTTTTGGGTGCTGTAAAGCCCCCCAAGGCGGCACGAAACCATCGCCCTTGGACCCGGGAGCGTCGCCTTTGGTGGCTGCTCTGGTCGGGTTGCCCTGGCATCGGGTCTGTTCGTTTGCAGACCCTGGACAGGGCGTTTGTCTCCTTGGCTGCGGCTTGGCGTGCGCCTTGGGAAGCCTTTGCCCGTCTGCCTGGGTGGCATGCGGGCCTGGAAAAACCCCTGACCAGCTATCGGCGCCGGTGGGGGGAGGAGGACCCCTTGCCGGCTTGGTCCCGGCATTGTGGAGGAGGGGTTGGGGTGCTTTTGCCTGGGGATGCGTCCTGGCCAACCGCCATGAAACACCTGGCCCGCCCTCCCCTGGCCCTCTACTGGAAAGGTCGTGGCACCCTATGGGCTTCTCTCCAAAGACCCCAGGCCATTGCCGTGGTCGGTACCCGCCGGGCCTCAGACCATGGCTTGTTCATGGCACGCCAACTGGGTGCCGTTTTGGCAGAAGCGGGTTGGCCAGTCGTCAGCGGTCTGGCGGACGGAATCGACGGTGCCGTCCATCGAGGTTGCCTTGAGGCGGGAGGGGTTCCGGTCGGTGTTCTCGGCACCCCCCTGGAACGGGTCTACCCCCGTCACCACTTTTCCCTGCAGGCCCAGGTGGGTGCCCAAGGATTGCTCATCAGCGAACTTCCCCCTGGATGCCGGGTTCTGGCGGGCCACTTCGCCAGTCGCAACAGGTTGCTGGTAGCCCTGGCCGCTGCCCTTGTGGTTGTGGAGTGTCCCGAACGCAGTGGTGCACTGTTGTCTGCGGAGTTGGCCTGGAAGCACGAATTACCCATTTGGGTGGTTCCAGCCGATGCGGCAAAGACCTCGGCCATGGGCAGCAACCGTCTCCTGCTGCAGGGAGCTACCCCCCTCCTTACCCCCGTCGATCTCATCGCTTCGCTTGGCGAGGGTCCCTTCAAGTCCACCAGCAGAGCGCTTCCATCGCCTCCATTGACTTGCAGTCGTCCCTTGGCTTCGTCAACCTCCATGGCGTCAAACCACCAAGCCTTGCTCGAGGCCCTTGGCAGCGGTTCCAGCCTGGACCAGCTCAGTCTCGAGCTGGGTTGGTCTTGCCAAGACATCACAGCGGCCTTGCTTGAGCTTGAACTGGCTGGGCTGGTGCTGGCCCAGCCAGGACTCCGCTGGCGATTGCGGTGAAAACTGCAGGCACTCCAATTTTTTATGTTGCTGCCATGGACATCGTCGATCAATCTCAGAGTGACGCGCTTCTCCCCCTCAAAGGGGTTGTCGCACAAAGGCAGTCGGCTGCGGAAACGATCCTTGCAGATGAGCTCTTGGCCTGGCGCCGCGAATTACTAAGGCTTGGCGGTGCTGCAGTGGATCTGGACTGGCTGTTGGAGATGGCCGGCGGTCTGAGCTGGAGTCAATTGCAAGCGGTGTATCTCCACCCGGAACGGTCGTTCAGGCTGGGTGCTTCCCTGGAGGAAATCGAAACCCTTTGGAACCATCACTTGCAGACGGCTATGCCGCTTCAATACCTGGTCGGATTGTGCCCCTGGCGTGATCTCGAACTTGAAGTTGGCCCAGGAGTTTTGATACCGCGCCAGGAAACTGAACTCTTGCTGGAGCTGGCCTTGTCTTTAATGCCTGCTGCGGAGTACCAGCGGCCGCCATTGGTCTGGCTGGACCTTGGCACGGGATCCGGGTGTCTAGCGGTGGCGCTGGCCCGGGCCTTTCCGGGGAGCTCGGGATGGGCCGCGGATTACAGTGATTTAGCCCTAGCCAGGGCGGACACCAACCTGGAACGTCACGGTTGCAGAGAATCTGTTCGCCTCCTGCATAGCAATTGGTGGCAATCCCTGGATTTTTTGCAGGGTCAGCTGGATCTGATCGTGACCAATCCTCCTTACATACCTACTTCCCTGCTGGCGAACTTGGATCCGGTAGTGCGTCACCATGAACCCTTGTTGGCCCTAGATGGGGGGGAGGATGGCTTGGACGGGATCCGTTTGATTTTGGCGCAGGCCAAGACTTACCTTGCACCAGGAGGGCTATTGCTGATGGAACATCACCATGATCAGAGTGCGGCTGTGATAGATCTTCTTGTTGCAGCGGGGCTCGCTCAGCCCAAGGCCCACCGTGATCTAGAAGGTGTTTTACGTTTTGTGTCTGCGAGGCAATCCGCCAGCACTGTGATGCAACCTAGCCTCCCTGCTTAATAGTGGCACCAGCCCTGACCGCTGCCGATCTTGTTGCCGCCGTGGGGCGCGGGGAAGTTGTGATGTTCCCCACTGATACTCTTCCGGCACTGGCAGCCCATCCATCCACGGCGCAGCGGCTCTGGGAGCTCAAGACCCGGCCAGCCCACAAGCCGTTGATATTGATGGGGTCCAATCTGGAACAGCTCCTCGCCCTGTTGGCGGTTCCTTGGCAAGAGCCTTGGTTGCAACAAGCCGCAGCTTGCTGGCCTGGGGCATGCACCCTTGTCATGCCGATGGCAGGCCCCCTAGTTGACTTGTTGAATCCAGGCGGCGGCAGCCTTGGCCTGCGGGTTCCTGCTTGTCCGATGGCTCAGCAATTTCTCGATCACTGTGGACCTCTGGCTACCACCAGCATTAACCAGTCCGGCGAACCCCCTGCCTCTGATGAGGTAACCGCCCGCTTGGTCTTTCCGCACCTGCCCCTACTCGCCCCACTGCCTTGGCCAGCCGGTTCCGGTCAGCCCAGTCGGGTACTTCGTTGGCATGACAATGGTTGGCAACGCCTCCGCTGAAGCCACCGTTTCGGCGCAGCTTGGGTCATCGCTCGGTCTGAATGGGCGGGCGCCCAATTGAAATCAGAGGGTTTTGTGCAACCTGTCGTTCTGCTGGTTCTGATCACCTTGGCGGTCAGCCACTGGTTTTTGGAGCCCATGGTGCTGCTGTTTAAACCCTTTTTTCTGCTGAGCTGGATGCCTTGGGTGTTTCTCGGCCTCGGTTTGTGGTTGCTAGCTGGTGATGATTCCCAAAGCTCAGGTCGCTGAGCGGGGTTTGGCGGCAGGAGAGAAGCTGAACCAGTGGAGGTCGTCGATTTCGCCGAGTCGTTCAGGGAGCATGCCTTGGCGCTGAACAGTGAGGAGATCGGGGCGCCCTGCCAACAGGCGCAGGCCCTTGCCAAGGGGGAGCCGGCGCTGGCCCTGAAAAGTTTCAGCCAGGACTGGGCGATTGTTGGCATCCCGCACTTCCAGCCAGGTGGGTTCGAAGGCCCGCAGGATCAACGCTTCGGCTGCGGGGTCTTGATTATGGCCAAGGGTAGAGAGGGGATCTGTTGGCTTGATGGTTTGCCAACCGACCGCATCGATGCTGCCTAGTCGCCGGGGCGAGGTTCCAGGCAGCTGGATTGTGATCAGATCGGGCCGTCCTGCCAAAAGGCGCAGGCCCTGGCCAAGGGGAATCCGGCGCTGTCCCTTGAAGGTTTCGGCTATCAACGGACGATCGTCGGCGTCGTGGACTTCCAGCCAGGTAGGGGCCGTTGCCATGAGGATTAACTCGCCAGGAGCGGCCATCGAAACGGGCCCCGGTTGCTTGGGCAGGATCGACGGAAGCCTGCCGGATGCGGGCGGGCTTGGGTTGAACTGATGCATCCAGCTAGCGAGCGGGCCGAGAGTCGCCAGCAGGAGAAGGGATGCCGCCCCCACCAAGCCAATGGGGAGCAGGGTTCTTGATCGGCCGCTTGGGACGATAGGCGTTACGGCAGTTGGCCTGGTTTGGGCTGCCATGGGCGCATCGGTTGCTGCCGGCAGTCCTTGGCGATTGGGTTGATGGGAGGCAGGCAAAGCTCTATCAAGTTGCTCGCGCAGGACCTCCCCTTCCTGACTCAGGGCTCGATTCTGATCGCGAATTGGCCGGAGCCGCTCTTCAAATTTGCGCTCGTAAAGTTCGGGCAGTTCCCGTAGCAAGGATTGGTAGTTGGCGAGTTGATTGCGGGCCGCCTCCAGCTCTTCCAGGGTCGAGAGATAATCATCCTGATTTTCCATGTTTATTGTGCAGTGATTAACTTTCTCAGAAGCAGCCCGTTTGGCAAGCTCTGGGTTTTGAATTTTAATCATCAACGTGTTTGATCACCGCACCAGACCACCTTCTCTGGGGAGTCTCGGCATGAAGTCTTAGCAATCTCATGCGTTCTCGGCCGCTCCTCAGGCTCGGCCAAGGGGGGACTTGGAACTCCGCCCAATGATCGAGATCGCCCGTATAGGGGAGGAAAGGAAGCCGGCTAACGGATTTGAACCGATGGCCTTCGCTTTACAAAAGCGCTGCTCTACCGCTGAGCTAAGCCGGCCAGTGAACCTTGCTTCAGCATATTAGGACCGGGTCAGGGCCCAAACCAGCAATTCGCAACGTTGGCGACAGCCGCTCTTCTCCAACATGCTGGAGACATGGCTTTCCACCGTTCGTGGGCTGAGGACCAAGGCCGAAGCAATGGCCCGATTGCTCATGCCCTTGGTTAAGAGGGCCAGAACACGGCGCTCGGCAGGGGTCATCCCCATCAGACGTCTGTTGGCATCATCGAGCCCTGAGGGCTGGCAAGGGGGGAGGAGCATGGTCGTCAGGCTGAATTAAGGCCCAGTGTTCCCCCTTGCCGTCATGGGGAAGTTTTCGGTTCAATGGCGGCCTCACTCACCTCGATCACCTCGGAGCTTTTGGAGGGGCTGGGTTCAGCCATTTCCGGATTATCGACAATTGCAAGCGCCTCCGGGTCGCTTTGGTTGGTTCTGGCCCCGGTTTCCTGGGAGAGGCTGGATAGGGGGCGGGCACGGCGGATCGGCAGATTGGCCACTAGAGCCGTCACCCGGTCGTCGGTGGTCAGGCTGACATCACCACTTTCGATGTCGATCTCGACATATTTCTGCACCACTTCAAGGATCTCCCGACGCATGCGCTCAAGCAGTTCCGGGTTGAGATCACTGCGATCGTGGGCCAGTACCAACTGCAAACGTTCGCGGGCTGTGGTGGCGCTGGGCTTTTGTAGGCCCAGCAGGTGTTGAAGGAAGTCGAGCAAGGCCATGCCGCTCAAAAAAGGCCAGTAGTTCGGCGAATCTTGCCCATCAGCCTGGCCCTTAGGCCCTGGCGTTCACGGGTGGGGTCTATCAGGGCCACTTCTTCGCCCCGAAGCCGACGCGCCACATTCATGTATGCCCGACCGGCGGGTGAAAGAGTCCCTTGGAGGGTGAGGGGCTCACCCCGATTGGTGGAGGTAATCACCTGCTCGTCTTCAAGTACCAGTCCCAACAGGGGTAGGGCGAGAATGTCCGTTACATCGCTGACCCCGAGCATTTCCTGGTTGGCCACCATCTTGGGACGAACCCGGTTTAAAACCATTTGTATCGGCGCCACCCCCTGGGAATGGAGCAGACCGATCACCCGATCCGCATCCCGCACCGCAGCCATCTCGGGGGTGGTGATGACGATGGCTTCCTTGGCGGCGGCAGCGGCGTTACGGAAGCCGGTTTCAACGCCGGCAGGGCAATCGATCAAAACAAAATTTGCTTTCTCTGCAAGCATGCCGACAATTTTCTTCATGTCGTCGGATGTCAGCCAGTCGAGCATTCGCGCGTTGCCGGCGGGCAGTAGCGAGAGGTTCGGCTCTTGTTTGTGCTTCACCAACGCCTGCTCTAACCGACAGGTTGATTCGAGCACGTCTTGGGCGTTGTAGACGATGCGGTTTTCCAAGCCTAGGAGCAGGTCAAGGTTGCGCAGACCGAAATCAGCGTCCAAAACAACGGTGCTCTCACCGAGGCGAGCCAAAGCAATGCCCAGGTTCGCCGTGAGGGTTGTCTTGCCGACCCCTCCTTTGCCTGAACAGATCAGGATGATGCGAGCTGAGGTTGCTGTCACAGGGCACTAGGGCTGAAATCCACGTTAAGCCCCAAAGACGGAATCTCAAGGAGGGGCCATCGTGGTGACGCTGGATCGATGCGAATTTCCCCGTTGACGAGCCGGGCTGCTTCGCATAGGCCAGCAATCGGGAATTCATCCGGTCCCCGGGCCACGGCGCTGGCAATGCGGAGTTGGAGCGGTCGCATCTGCAGAGCCACGATTGTTGCCTGATCATCACCATGGCAGCCGGCATGGGCCACCCCCCGTAGACGACCCCAGACCAGCACGTGGCGCACGGCACTGATCTGGGCTCCAGGATTCACATCCCCGAGCACCAGGACAGAGCCCTTAACCTGGAGATGCTCACCTGAACGTATGGGACCCTGGTGAACCGTCAGGGCTGGAGCGGCGAGCACCGCATCGGCATCGTGGGGATGAACAGTCTTGGGACCCAGCTGGAGCCCAAGGGCGGCCGCAGCCACTCGGGTTTCCGGGTGATCAGCCTGTAGCTGCACCAGGGTCAGCCCCTTGCGCGTCAAAAGCCCTTGGATGGCCTCCAGGTCGGGTATCCGCAGTTGCCAGTCACTGCAGACCAAGCTCAGCGGGCCTTGGATGACAACCAGGCTGAGTGCCTGTCCAACCTCCTGCAGCAGGGGGCCCGCCTCCTGGGGGGGAGGCAGCCTCAGCAGATGGGGTTGATAAGGATCAGTCGCAACGGAGAGGGCCGCTGCCATGGCTATACGGCTCAAGAATTACGACCCTAAGCGCTAATTCAGTGAGGGATGCCATTGGGGCCCTTCTCCCTCGCCAACCACTCCTGAGCCAAGGCCGCCAGCCGGGTGCCCAGGCTCGGTGGGTGAATCAGCCAAGCGATCTCTTCGGTGTGGCTGAGCACCCTGACCAATTCGGAGCGCTGTTCGATGGCCTGCAACCTCAGGCCATCCCAAAGTCGCAGGCCTCCTTTGTATCGGTCGTAACCCCGGCTTTGGCGCTGTTGCAGGCCGCAGCAACCGTCGGGGGCCAGGCCGGCGGCAGCCGCCAGCTTGCGGGCCTCAGCCAAAAGCTCCAGGCGTTCTGGGGAGCTCAATTCGCTCACATCCAGGGCCTTTAACAGCCTCCGATCCACGAGGCGGGCACTGGGTTCGGCAAGCTCTGTCGGGCCATCATGGCGCCAGCGTTCTAGGTGGTAGCCGGTAACGATGTCATCGTTGGCTAAATAGGTTTCCAGGTCGAGATTTTGGGGGTCCCAGAGCCAGCGGGCCATGGTCCTGTCGGCCCACACCCGCTGGGGACCCAACCGCCGGGCGACCTGGATTGTGTAGCGCAGCAGCCAGTTGCAGACACCATTGAGCCGGTGGTTGTAGACGCTGCGATACATCAGCTGGCGCACAACTAGGTAGTGCTCCACCGCCGGCAGCCCCTTGGGGTGAAACGCCAGGTTGCCGTCCGGCGCCAGGGTGAGGCTGGCCAGAATCCGCTCCAAGTCGAGCTGGCCGAAACAGGTGCCCGTGCTGTAGCTGTCGCGCAACAGATAATCGAGCCGATCGCAGTCAAGTTGGCTGCTTACCAAAGCTCCGATAGCCGCTGGCTCAGTTTGGCCCGTTTCCAGGAGGGTGGCGACAGCCCCAGCGAGCCCAGGCTTGGTGGCTTCCAGTCGGTCCCTCAAGTCGGGATGCTCCAGCACCAGCCTCGCCGACCAGGTCTCATGCAGCAGTCCATACATCTCTTCGCCGCTGTGGCTAAGCGGGGCATGGCCAACGTCGTGGAGCAGGGCCGCGGCAAAAAGCAGGGGCCGCTGTTGGGCCAGGTCGCTTTGGAGGTTTTCAAGTTGGTTGAGGGCCAGTCGCGCCAGGTGCAACACCCCCAGGGAGTGGGTGAAGCGACTGGATTCCGCGCCGTGAAAGGTGAGGAACGCAGGACCGAGTTGGCGGATGCGCCGAAGCCGTTGGAAAGGAGCTGTATCGATCAGGTCCATGGCCATCGCTTCGGCTGGATCTTGTCGATCTAGACGGATGGCCCCGTGCAAGGGGTCGTGGTATGTGCGGCGACCTAAAGCCATTTCAATTGGCCCCGGCCCCTGAGTCCAGCTGTTCGATGAGAAGAAGCTGGGCCTGTCCAAGCCAAGTGTCGCTCTTACCGCCTGGGGTCAGCGGTTCTGGCTGGGTCAGGAGCTGATCAGGTGTCAGACCCTTGGATTGGATCTCCCGACCCAGGGGGGTGCGATATCTGGCGACGCTGACGGCTAGGCCACTGCCATCCCCCAACGAAAGCAGCGACTGAATGAGGCCCTTGCCGAAGCTTTGGCTGCCCACCAAGGAGGAACGACCAGCATCCTGGAGGGCCCCAGCCAGGATTTCACTGGCACTGGCACTGCCGCCATTGATCATGGTGATGAGGGGGCCGCCATACAGGACACCGGCCGTAGCCGACTGTTGTTCACTGACGCCCCCCCGGTCCTGGGTTTCGACGATTCCTTTGCTGTCAAGCAGGCTGTTGGCCACGGCCACTCCAGCGCTGACCAGTCCGCCGGAATTGTTGCGTAGATCCAGGATGACCCCTTCGACGGGGGCATAGTCGATCCCGGATTCGTCCCCTTGGCCGGCAAAGCGACGCAGCCAGAGGTTGGCGAGTTCTGGAACCGGTTCGCTGAACTGGGTAATGCGTAAGTAACCCAGGCGATGCCCTTGCCGATTGAGCACCTGGCCACGCACGGGCTGCAAATCCACTTGGCGCCGTTCGAGCACCACATCCCTTTGTCGCCCCTTGGCTGTGGCCAACCTCACCAGCACGTCTGTTCCGGCACTTCCGCGCAGCCGTGCCGCAGATCCCTCGAGGCCCAGTTCAATACTGGAAGTGCCATCAATGGCGAGGAGTTCGGTGCCTGGCTTAATTTGGGCTTCACTGGCGGGCGAGTCATCTAGGGGGGCGATGACGACGACATGGTTGTCGTCGGCTCGCAGGCCCAGTTGCAGCCCGACCCCACTCACCGTTCCCTGGGTGGTGGCCTTCAAGGCCTGGTAGTCGCTCGGCCTCAGCAGCCGGGTATAAGAATCATTAATGGGAGCCAGCATCGCCTCAATGGCCCCGTAGGCATCGGTCGAACTGTTGATGGACTTTTCCAGGGCCTCTTGGCGCAAGCGCCGCCAGTTCACCTGTACTAACCGGTCTGGATCCCAGTAGCTTTGATTAACGAGTCGCCAAGCCTCCACCACTAGCTGCTGGCCATCGTTGAGGGCCAGGGCTCCAGAAACTGGCCATGGTCCAGGTCCACCGAGCAGGGCGCTGAGGACAAGAGCGCCTGAGAGCACGGCCCCCAGCAGTTTTTGACCCAGCCCATTTTGGGGTCGTTGCCGGGGGCGAGGGAGGCTGGGGTCCGCCGACGAGGGGGGATGGCCCGGATGGATCACGGGGGGGGAGCACGATCGGTAGACTCTGGCAACCCAAGCCCAGCGCTGCATGGCGAATTCCTCCCCCGCCGGCAAATCCACGCCGGTGTTCGACTGGTTCAACGAACGGTTGGACATCCAGGACGTTGTCGACGACATCGCTACCAAGTACGTTCCGCCCCACGTAAACATTTTTTATTGCTTGGGCGGCATTACCCTCACTTGCTTTTTGATTCAATTTGCAAGTGGGTTTGCGATGACGTTTTATTACAAACCCACCGTGGCAGAGGCCTATTCCTCCGTCCAGTACCTCATGACCGACGTCAGTTTCGGTTGGCTGATTCGCTCCGTCCATCGCTGGAGCGCCAGCATGATGGTTTTGATGCTCATCCTTCACGTATTTAGGGTTTATCTCACTGGCGGCTTCAAGCGTCCCCGGGAACTCACTTGGGTGACAGGGGTCACCATGGCCGTGATAACCGTTTCGTTTGGTGTCACTGGCTACTCCCTGCCTTGGGATCAAGTCGGTTACTGGGCCGTGAAAATTGTTTCCGGTGTGCCAGCGGCCTTACCGGTTGTCGGTGACTTTATGGTTGAACTGCTTCGGGGTGGAGAAAGTGTTGGTCAGTCAACTCTTACCCGCTTTTACAGCCTCCATACTTTTGTTTTGCCCTGGTTGTTGGCCGTCTTTATGCTCATGCACTTCCTCATGATCAGGAAGCAGGGTATTTCTGGCCCCCTTTGAGCCTGTTGGTTCTGGAAACAACTAATTTCTCAAAGACCACTTGTTCTCTTTCTTTACTCCAACGCAACTCGGACCATGTCCTTCGTCAAAAAGCCTGATCTGAACGACCCCGCGCTGCGGGCGAAATTGGCTAAAGGCATGGGCCACAACTATTACGGTGAACCGGCCTGGCCGAACGATCTTCTATACATGTTTCCCGTAACTATTCTTGGCACGATTGCTTGTATAGTTGGTCTGGCTGTTTTGGATCCTGCGATGCTGGGAGATAAGGCAGATCCATTCGCAACGCCTCTTGAAATCCTTCCAGAATGGTATCTTTATCCTGTCTTTCAGATTCTTAGAGTTGTTCCGAATAAGTTGCTTGGAATTGCTTTGCAAACCATGGTGCCCTTGGGATTAATGTTAATCCCATTTATCGAAAGCTTTAATAAATTTCAAAATCCGTTTCGCCGTCCAGTTGCTATGGCTGTATTCCTCTTTGGTACCGCTGTAACAATCTATCTTGGCATTGGCGCAGCACTGCCGATAGACAAATCCCTTACCTTAGGATTGTTTTGAGAACTGCGCATCAAAGCAGTAACTCAATTAATTGCTGAGTCAATTATTTTCTACAACCCCTTGCCATTTCCCCTGGCAGGGGGCTTTTTATTGAATGTTCTCTTGCCGACGATGGTTCTGGTTGTTTCCCTGCCAACAGGGACGCTTTTTGATCGGCATGGTACTTAGCCTGTTAGCATTGGCGTCATTCAAAAGGTGTCTTTTTGCTAACTCAATCCCGTCGTCCTGGGACGCATGCCGATCCGGTGACCAGCCTGGGTTCTCAGCCTGGCAAGGCCAGTGGGGAGGATTTCACAGGGCCAGGGATCAATTTAGGATTGATCCTTGCCACCATCCCCTACGCGCTGGTGCATCTAGCCTGTATTGGGGTCTTCTGGACTGGCGTCAGTGTAGATGCTGTTCTGGTCTGCCTTCTTGCCTATGTGGTGAGGATGTTTGGCGTAACAGCCGGATATCACCGCTATTTTGCCCATAGGGCCTTCAAGACTAGTCGCGTTTTCCAGTTTGTCCTTGCGCTGCTGGCTACCAGTTCAGCCCAGCTTGGCCCACTTTGGTGGGCCGGCACCCATCGCCATCATCACAGCAGTTCCGATACGGTTCAAGATCCCCATTCGCCAAGGCACCATGGATTTCTGTGGTCCCATATGGGCTGGTTTTTGCACCCTAATCATCGCAAACCCAATCATAATGCGATTCGGGATTATGCGAAATTTCCCGAACTTGTTTTTGTCGATAAATGGTCTTTGATTGCTCCGACAATTTTGGCCTTTTCTACCTATGGCTTAGGTTATTTTCTTCAACAGCAGGGTAGGCCTACAAGTCCTATGCAAATGTTGATCTGGGGCTTCTTCGTCTCTACGGTGCTTCTATACCACGGCACCTATACAATCAATTCATTTTCCCATCTTTTTGGATCCCAACGGTTTGTCACGGGTGATGACAGCCGTAACAACCCCTTGTTAGCCATCATTACCCTTGGAGAAGGTTGGCACAATAATCACCACCACTACCAATCCAGTTGTCGCCAAGGTTTTTATTGGTGGGAAATAGACCTCACTTTCATGACGCTTTTCTTGCTTTCCAGGCTCGGCCTCGTTTGGGATCTGCGTCCAGTACCAGATTCGATCTATGCAGAGGCTAAGGCAAGAAAATTGTCTTAATCCTTAATTGGTGTAGATCAGCCAGCAATCATATGTCCATAGTTGGGGCGAGTCGTGCACAAGCCAGGGTTTTGACCGGCTACGATGGTGCCCCTTTAGCCGATTTTGGCTCAGGACCTGTTGCTGGCGTTTTGCCGATTCAATAATGACAAACTCCGCAACCATCACCACCCAGCTCGGTCAGGAGGGCCTGGGTCAACAGCCCTGGTGGGTGGAGCAGTGGATGGAGCTAATTCATTCGTTTCGCTATAAGAAACGCCTCGAGCGTGCCTGGACTTATGCGCGAGATGGCAACGTGCTTTCCATCCGCTTCGAGGGTCGCCGGGTCCATGCCCGCGTCCAGGGGACTGATAAGGATCCCTACAAAGTGAAGCTGTGGCTGGATGTTCTCAATGATGAAGACTGGGGCTATGTGCTTGAAGCCCTTAGCCAGAAAGCACGCTGGTCGGCCCAGCTTTTGGCTGGCATCATGCCCCAGGATATCGAGAGGGCTTTCGCCGCTAGTGGCAAACGTCTTTTCCCGTTTAAATTGCAGGAGGTGCGCAGTGAATGCAGTTGCCCAGATAAGGCAAATCCCTGCAAACATATCAGCGCTGTTTACTATCTTATGGGCGATCGCTTCAGTGAGGACCCCTTTGTGCTCTTCCAGTTGCGCGGCCGTACTCGCGACCAGTTGTTGGGGGAGCTGGCCGAAAGGCGTCGCGCTGGGGCAACCCAGGCTGTCGTCCTTGCCCCCCATCCGCCCCATCCAGCCATCCTTGATGCAGGGCGTTGGTGGCGCTACGACGCGCCGCTGGATCCCGACCTGGTAGTGATTACGCCAGCCCTTGAAGGAGAATCTGGCCTTGATGGGGCCGGCCCCCTGCCCCTGGCAGAAGATCACCGTTTTGAGGAAGCCAACCGCCTATTCCTGGAACGGCTCCAAGCTCAGGGCATGGCCATGGGGCAGCTGGCCATGGCCAGGGCCATGACTACTGGGACTACTGGCGCCGAACCGGTGGCCCGCCCAGGGGGTTTAAGTGGTCCCTGATGAGCCGCCTTGGCTCAGTGATGCCAGCCTGCGGGTTGCTTCAACAATCTTGGCGAGCCATCAAAACTGTTTTGGCAAGCCACTCTTAGTCAGCAGTGATACCTGGCCCGCTCGCCAGGCAGCCCAGGAACTGTTTGGGGCAACGCCTGTGGTGCTAGCCCACGATGGCGGCGCCGATCCCCGCTTGATCTATGCCAATGCCGCAGCGCTTCGCCTCTGGGATCGACCCTGGGCGTCAATGGTTGGCATGCCCTCCAGACTGACCGCAGAGCCAACTGAGCGCCCGGCCCGGCGGGTTTCCTTGGAACTTGCTCGTCGGCACGGGGCCATCGCCAACTACGCCGGAATTCGGGTCAATCGTCACGGCCGCCGTTTCCATATTGAGGGGGCCCGGCTTTGGACTCTGCAGGAGGGCTCAGGCCAGTCCTGGGGCCAGGCGGCCTGTTTCGAGAGCTGGTGGTGGCTGTAGGTAGGTAGGTAGGGCCGGCCCCGGTGGTACCCAGGTACCTGTCGCCCTGCCTAAAGTTGCTATCCCATACGTACATGTCCACGCCGATGACAGCCGTACCAGTTGATTCCGGCGCTGCATTCACCTTGGATGCACCTCTGCCGCGCCTCAGCCTGCAGAGCGAAACCATCGCTTCCGACACCACAACGATTCGTTCGCTTGACTGGGAACGCAGCCGTTTTGACATCGAATTTGGCCTGCGCAACGGCACTACTTACAACTCATTTTTGGTGCGGGGCGAGCGCACGGCCCTGATCGACACCAGCCATCTCAAATTCCAAAGCACCTGGCTAGCGCTGCTGGAAGAACAGATCGATCCAAAACAAATTGATTATTTAATTGTTTCCCACACCGAGCCCGACCATTCCGGCCTGATTGGAGATCTTATTGATCGAAATCCCGAGGTTGAAATCGTTGCATCCAAGGTGGCGATCCAGTTCCTCGAAAACCAGGTGCATCGACCCTTCCGCAGCCGGGCTATCAAGTCGGGTGATGTCCTTGATTTGGGCACCAACAGCAACAGCGGAACGGCCCACCGTTTTGAGTTTCTTAGTGCGCCCAATCTGCATTGGCCAGACACGATCTTTTCCTACGATCACGGCACCGGAGTGCTCTTCACCTGTGACGCCTTCGGTCTGCATTATTGCAGCGATGATCTCTATGACTTCAATCCTGGTGCTATCGCTCCTGATTTTCGTTTCTATTACGACTGCCTGATGGGTCCCAATGCCCGTAGTGTTCTGCAGGCCCTCAAGCGCATGGAAGCGTTGCCTGCTATCCAGATGATTGCGGTGGGCCACGGCCCCCTGCTGCGCGATCACTTGGGGTTGTGGCTGGAGGACTACCGCGAGTGGAGTAGCCAACGTAGTGGGGGGGAGGCTTACGTGGCGGTTTGCTATCTCAGCCAGGTTGGTTTTTGCGATCGTCTCAGTCAGGCAATTGCCCGCGGCATCGGCAAGGCGGAGGTGCAGGTGCAATTGGTGGATCTGCGGGCCACGGACGCCCAGGAGCTGGCGGCTTTGGTTGGCGATGCGGCCGCCGTGGTTGTACCCACCTGGCCCGCAGCCCCCGATGCCGATCTGCAGGCCTCAATTGGTACCTTGTTGGCGGCCCTCAAACCCAAGCAATGGGTGGGCTGTTACGACGTCTTCAGCGGCAACGACGAGGCCATTGACACGGTGGCCAGCCAGTTGCGCAGCATGGGCCAGCCCGAGGCCTTCGCGCCTCTGCGCATCCGCCAGGTGCCCAATGCCGCCGACTACCAACGCTGCGAGGAGACCGGCACTGACTTGGGTCAATTGCTGAGCCGTGAGAAAACGATTGCTGCGATGAAATCCATCGATGGCGATCTGGACAAGGCGATGGGGCGGCTGTCTGGAGGTCTGTACGTCGTCACGGCCCGGGAAGCCGACGGTCAACGCAGTGGTGCCATGGTTGCCAGCTGGGTGAGCCAGGCCAGTTTCGAGCCGCCTGGGATCACTGTGGCCGTGGCCAAAGATCGGGCGATTGAGGCCTTGATGCAAGTGGGTGATCGCTTTGTTCTCAATGTCCTGCGCGAGGACAACCACCAGCCCTTGTTGCGCCATTTCCTGCGTCGCTTTCCCCCTGGGGCCGACCGCTTTGCCGGCGTCAATACCCTTGAAGGGGTGGCTACCGGCGGCCCCGTTCTGGGAGATGCCTTGGCCTATTTGGGATGCGTGGTGGCCCAGCGGCTCGAGGGTCCAGACCACTGGATCATCTATGCCGTGGTGGAGCAGGGCAATGTGGCGGACACCGAAGCCGCCACGGCGGTCCACCATCGCAAAGTAGGTAACCACTACTAAAGACTCTGCTGCCGATAGGCTGGTGATTCTGCGTTCTGCCCTGGTCAGATGGTGATTACCCCCAATCCCATCGATCCGGGTCAGGCTTCGGCCAGTGGCGTCAATGAATCCACAGGCCGCCGGGTCATCCGAATGCAGATTGATCCTGGCTTCACCTGCCTCAGGGGGCTAAGCCCCAATCGTCTGCGCTTTGAAATCGAGTACGGGCTTGAGCGTGGCACTTCGGCCAACAGTTTCCTGTTCGATGCTGGCTGCAACGCAGCCGGCCGGCAGGTGCCCCCCGTGCTTGTCCACCCCCTGGGGGCTTCCTTCGCCGAGGCCTTTCTGGCTGAGTTGGCGACATTGGTAAGTCCCGAGGCTTCACTCAAGGTGGTGGTTGATCATGTCAACCCCAATCGCGTTGCTGTCTTGCGCCTGCTGGCCAGCCGCTGGCCAGCCCTGATGTTGGTGGCTTCCAATGCCGGTGCCCGACTCCTGGGGGACCTTTGGTACCAGCGTTCTCCCACCGCTACCACCACCGATGGTGCTGACGAGGCGGGTCCACCGCTGCCGCCCATCGATGTGGTGAAGCACGAGGTGAGCCGTGAGTTGGCCGGAGGTCACAAGCTCACCTTGATTCCAGCTCCCACCCCCCGCTGGCCTGGGGCGCTGCTGGCTTTTGAGGACAGGTCGGGACTGTTGATGAGCGGCAAGTTCTTTTCCGCCCATCTTTGTATCGAGACGTTCGCTGAGGCCCATCGGGGCACCAGCGAGGAGGACCGGCGTTATTTTTACGACTGCCTCATGGCGCCGATGGCGCGCCAAGTCGAGGTGGTGTTGGATCGGCTTGAGGGTTTGCCCATGCGGGGCATCGCCCCAGGTCATGGTCCCGCTATAACCGAAAGCTGGCGCAGTCTTTTGGCGGACTATCGCCGTTGGGGGGCAACCCTGCAACAGGCGCGGCGCTCGGTGGCCCTGCTGTTTGCCAGTGCCTACGGCAACACCGCCGCGATTGCGGATGCCCTGGCCCAGGGGGTCGCCAAAACGGGGGTGCGGGTGGAGAGCATTAATTGTGAATTTGCCACTTCGGATCAATTAATCGAGGCCATTCGCAGCTGCGATGCCCTGCTGATTGGCTCCCCCACCCTCGGAGGCCATGCCCCAACACCGATTGTGTCGGCCCTGGGAACGGTGCTGGCGGAGGGCGACCGCAGCAAACCCGTCGGCGTGTTCGGCAGCTATGGCTGGAGCGGTGAGGCCATCGATCTGCTGGAAACCAAGTTGAGAGATGGTGGCTTTGTCTTCGCCTTCGCCCCGATTCGGGTGCGGTTCAGTCCCGATGCCGCCACCCTGCGCACCCTGGATGAAACCGGCACCAGTCTCGGCCGACGCCTTCAGCAGGAGCAACGCCGCAGCCAGCGTCGCAGTGGCGGTGGACTCAGTGACAGTCGCAGCGATCCCGCCATCCAAGCCCTAGGCCGGGTCATCGGCAGCCTGTGTGTGCTCACGGCCCGCAAGGGGGAGGGAACCTCGGCCCTCAGTGGTGCCATGGTGGCCAGCTGGGTTAGCCAGGCGAGTTTTTCACCTCCTGGCTTCACCGTGGCGGTGGCCAAGGACCGGGCCGTTGAGGGCCTATTGCACGTGGGAGATAGTTGCGCCCTCAACATCCTGGCCTCAGGTCGCGAAACCGGGCCCTTGAAGCAGTTCCTGCAGCCCTTTCCCCCGGGAGCTGATCGCTTCGCGGGACTGGAGCTTCAGGCAAGCCCAGGCGGCCAGCCGATCCTGCCCGAGGCCCTGGCCTGGCTGGAGGCCCAGGTGACGGCGCGGATGGAATGCGGCGACCACTGGATCCTCTACGCCCAAGTGAGCAATGGCGCCGTGCTGGATCCTTCTGGCACCACGGCGGTGCATCAGCGCCGATTCGGGGTGAATTACTGAAGCGGCCCCACCCAGCTCAGAATCTGAGGGTTACCCCTGCACCCACATGATTTACCCAGCCGGCCATGCCGACCTGGGTGTTGTAGGTCGGTTGCCAATGGGCGAACAGCATGGTGCGGGGGCTGAGCGGGTAAGTCAGTTCAATCTCACCGCCCCAGTCAACTCTTCCCCCAAGCCCTGAATAGCTGCCCGGGTTGTAAAAACGCGGCCCCGCATCCATGGTGAGGTTGAGTTGATCCACGTTGAAACCCAGGCCCAAGCGGGTATCGGTGTAGTTGCCGAGGTAGGTGCCGGTGGAATCCCAGCCGTTGCGGTTTTCCACCGCCAGAAAGAGGCCGTCGGCAATGGTCTCAAGCCCATCGCCCAGCGCGAAGTTCACATCACCGTCACCCAGCGCCAGGGTGCCGGCCAGCGAGAGCTGCTGGCGCAGGCCGCGCACATCTTCACCCTGACTGGATGTGATCAGGTAAGGCATCCACTCGGCGCTCAGTTCGAGCCGGCGTGTCGGCTGGTACACCAGCTGCAGCCGGCCCTTGATGTCAGTGCGGCGCCAGTTCGAGCCCGGCAGCCCGTGGTGGTGGTGCTCCTCCTCCTCGCCGGCCGGTTCCACCTGGCCATAGAAATGCTCGGCCTCACCCCAGACGAAGGCCGGGCCCAGTTCCATCTCGATGGCAAACACGCCACCGTTGTTGAGACCCCACTCCAGCACCGTGCCCAACTGGGCATCGATGGCGTAGTGGCGGGGCTGGCCCTCGATGTTGTTCTCAAAGCCGCCGTGGCCCTCGATCGTGATCAACGGCAGCACGCGGAACTGGCCCGGAGCCACCCGGCCGGCCTGGCCATCACCGCCATGGCTCAGGGCAGGTGCGCTGGAGAGCAGCAGGAGCCCTGCCAGGCTTGAGCTGAGCGGCCAGCGGAAGCGACAGGAGAACGGAAAAGCCATGACGCGATTGCGGATGAAGGGAAGACGTGGAGGAGGGATTCACCGAAAGCTGAATGGTCGAGGCGAAGCGGGCTGCCAAGCCGAGGTGCGCCGCAGCACTCAGCGAATTGCCGCCCAGCGGCGCGCCAGTTGCTGGCCACCGGCCCGGTCGCAGCTGCCGCCCTGACCCTCCACGAAGGTGCAGACATTGGCGGTAAAGGTTTCCACGTAACTGGCCTTGGCTGCCAGGCCATCGGCCACGAGGGCCACGGAACTGATCGGAACTCCACTGCGCTGGGAGATGCGCCGCAGTGTCTTCGAGGGCGGCAGACGATCCGGGAAGATGACACGGGCGCCAGAACGCTGCAATGCATCACTCACCTGATTGAGGCCCTGGGGCCGCAGCAGGCCGGCGGTACTGAAGGATTCGATCACCGCCAACTCCCGTATGCCGTAGCGACGGGCGAAGCTGCGGAAGGCACGATGACCGCTGGCCAGCACCCGGGCAGAGGGGGGCAGCGTCGCGATCTGTCGAGCGGTCCAGGCATCGAGATCGGTGAGCACCAGAGCGGCCTGCTGGCTGCGGGAGCGCAGCCGGCTGTCCTGGTCGGTGAAGGGAGCCAGGCGTTCCGCAATCAGTCGCACCATCGCTGCGGCCTGGCGGGGGTCATGCCAGACATGGGGGTCTCGCACACCGCCGGCACCCTCGAAGCTGGGGCTGTTGGGCACCGCCAACTCCGCCACCGCCACCTGGGGCCGACCCCCCTGCACCTTGCTGAGAGCGGGGGTGAGGCCAAAGCCATTCACCAGCACCAGATCGGACTGGGCCAGAACCTGGCGATCGCTGGGCCGCAGCGCCGCCTGGTGAGGGTCCTGGCTGGCGGGCAGGAGGCATACCACCTTGATTAGCCCTTGCGCCAGGGTGCGGGTGAGGTCGCAGAGCACGCCGTCCGCAGCGACGACGGTGGCCGCCTGGGCAGGGGCAGGCGGGAGCAGCAAGGCGACACCCAGAAGGAGTGGGGCCAGCCAAGGCCTGGAAATGGGGGTTCGCCGGCCCTGAAAGTGGAACCCTCTGAAACCGCAGCCCTGACGACCGGATAGTAGCGACACATGCCGAACAACAACCACATCAACGATAACCATTCCCAGCATCGACGGTCCTAGGCTCGTATCAGTTCGACCCCTTCGGCAGCCCTAGGCCGCCCTCCCTTCTGCCCGGAAGCCCATTCCCCGCTTCTCCGCAACGCAGCGCAATCCCGACCCGCCTTACCGATGCTTCAGGTTCAGGGAGTCAGCTACCGCTATCAAGGCAAGGCTTCCCCCACGGTTTTGGCGGAGGTAAGTTTCAGCATCGGGCCCGGCAGCCTCACGGCGCTGCTCGGGCCGAATGGCGCCGGCAAATCCACCCTGCTGAAACTGCTGCTCGGCCAGCTCACCCCAAGCCTGGGAAAGGTGCTTTGGAATGGCCGGGCCATTGCCCCTCGACGGCCTCGGCTTGCCCTGGTTCCTCAGCGCAGCGCCATCCAGTGGCAGATGCCAATTACTGTCCGTGATCTCGTGGCTCTCGGCAAACTGGCAGGCCCCACGGCGGAACCGCTGCCGGATACCACCGAGGCCCTGCAGTCCATGGGTTTGGCCTCCCTGGCTGAAACGCGTCTTTCCCAGCTCTCCGGGGGCCAGCAGCAGCGGGCCCTGCTGGCTAGGGCCCTGCTTCAGAAGGCCGAACTGTTGGTCCTCGATGAACCGTTCACCTACCTGGATCCCCCGACCCGGCAGCAGCTGCTGGCGGTGCTGCGCCAGCAGGCCGCCCAGGGTCGCGTTGTGCTGGTGAGTAGCCACGACTGGGGTGATTCCCTGCAGGGATACGACCGGGCGCTGCTACTGGATACAACGCTTATCGCGGATGACCGGCCTGATCGCGTCCTAGAGCGCTTGCAGCGGCCATGAGTCCAGACCCGATCACATTTGCCTGGTGGCTGCTACCCCTGCTGATGGCCCTGCTGACCGGAGCCATGGGCGGGGTGGTCGGCCCACTTCTGGTTCTGAGACGCAGGGTGCTGCACAGCAACCTGATCGCCCATGCCGTGCTGCCGGGTGTGGCCCTGGCCCTGGCGACAGGAATCGACCCCCTGCTGGGAGGGCTGGCTAGTGGGTTAAGCGTCACCTGGCTCGCGGAGTGGCTGAGAAGCCGTCGCCTGCTGGATGATCTGGGCCAGGAAGTAGTTGCCAACACGCTGCTCGCCGCCAGCCTGGGGCTAGGGGTCCTGCTGATTCAAGCCCTCGATGGCGACGTGGACCTAAATAGCCTTCTGTTCGGCGATCTGCTCACAGCCGGCCCGGTAGAACTGCTGCGGGCCGGCATTGCCCTCGTCATGCTGCTGGTTCTGGTCTGCAGTCGCTACCAGCACCTGGTGTTTCTGACCATGGATCCGGAAGGGGCCGCGGCTGCAGGGCTGCCGGTTCGACGGCTGCAGCAGCTGCTCAGCCTCGCCACCTCACTGGTGATTGTGAGCGGTATGGCCGCGGTGGGTCTTGTAATTTCTCTTGCCCTCTACTGCGCGCCGGCCCTGATCGGCATCCGCACATCGACAAGCCTGGCAGGTGCCTTGGCGCGTTCGGCCATCATCGGCATGACGGTGGCTGTGGGTGGTTTCGGTCTCGGCGTGGTGTTTGATCGTCCCCCCGGCCCCGTGATTGCCGCTCTGTGCGTGCCGCTGCTGCTGGGATTCCCGGCATCCCTGCATCGGGGTGGGCGCTGAAGCTGAATCTGTACTTAGGGCAGGGCATAGGCGGATTTTAAGATTCCCAGCAGATGAGAGCAAGATTTAAGATGAGAACCATGCCAAAAATCAGCTTTGGCCAGGTACCATTGACATCAATGTATAAATAATAGTTGGATGGACTTAATGGCGCCTCGGAAATTCTGCCCAACCACCCAAGGCTGCCGAACTGATTTCAGTCACGACAATAATCTCAGTCCTCTAGACGGAGAAAATCGGTAATTATTTGAGACGCACTAAAGCATATAGACATCGATTGAAGCCTTCTAATTAGATAGCTTTAATGCCTCTTCATGTTGCTGTATTAAGGCTACTCATACTTGCTAATCCAGTCTAAGTAGAGTCCGATGAAGGTGGTGAAATGCCGGGCCCCAGTTATTTAGGT
>JBIKMU010000039.1:0-31727 GCA_044359075.1 Cyanobium sp.
AAAATCGAGCACTTCATCGCAAACTACAACAAGGATTCAGCGCCTTTCAGCTGGACTGCGACCGCAGATTCGATCCTGGAGAAACTCCATCGCCTTTGCTCGCAGATTTCTGGGACGTGACACTAGCTGGGAGCGCTTGCCATTAATAAAGGCACCTCGAAAAATAGCTTACTCCCAGCAAGTCTCATGCGGGACGCAGGCGGAACTCTTGTGCTTCCAATGTGTCTAGTTTCAGGTCTGGCTGGACTACGCCAAAAAATTGGATTTTTCGAGGTGCCCATAAGATGTTCGGGGCTCAGATTCCATGTTGAATGGTGTTGTACGGACCGATTGCCCCATTTCCTACAATTTTCCTGTCCAGGTCCGCGCATCTCGCAGCGGGCTTAGATTTGGAAGATTACGGCTTGGCTGACGAGAGACTATGGCTCCCTACCTTCACAGCGGTGATCCGACAGGACGGGCCATGGTGGCTGGGCTGGGTGGAACAGATGCCCGGCGTCAATGCGCAAGAGCACACCCGGGAAAAGCTGTTGGCATCCCTACGGCAGGTGCTTCATGAAGCCCTGGAATTCAATCGCCATGAGGCCTTGGACGCTGCTGGCCCAGGTTGCCAGGAGCATCCCCTCACCCTGTGAAACTACGAGATCTGCTGCGCTATCTCAACGAGCATGGCTGCGAGATTTTGAGAGAGGGTGGCAATCATTCATGGTGGTGGAACCCACCCCAAAATCGCCGGACCCATTCATCGCTCATGGCAGCGTGAGGGGTGTCGCTGACCCTGTCACCCTCTGATGCGAGCTCGGATCTCCCTCTATGGCAGCGATCTTCTCTGTGTGGCTGACGGCCCGGGGCAACGATCAGAGGTGCGGCTCCCCCTCGATCAGCACACCCTCTCCACGTTCCATGGCTGGAAGGCGGAGTATCAACAGGCGTTGCGTGGCCAAGAACCCTCCCGCCTGCTGACCCTGGGGATGGAGATCTTCGGCTGGCTCAATCAGAGCGGCTGGGCCAGCCAGTGGCTGCAGGGCACGGGAGAACGGTGGCTGGAGATCAGCGTGGACAGCCCCGCTTCGGAAGCCGCCGCCGCCTTGCTCGATCTGCCCTGGGAGGTGCTGGCCCACAAAGGGGAGTTTCTGGATGGCGATTCCACCCAGCGCTACGTGGTGTTCCGCGGCATAGCCCGCCCGCTGGATGCGTCTCCCGCCGCATCGGCCCATCGCGATCTGACTCTGATGTTCATGGCCGCCTCACCGCATGGCCAGGTGGAGCTCAATTATGAAGAGGAGGAGGCCTCCATTCTCGAGGCCACCGCACGGTTGCCCATGCAGCTCACCGTGGAGGAAAGCGGCTGCGCTGCGTTTCTCAAGGATTCCCTGGCCCAGGAGGGCCCCTTCGAAGTGGTGCACCTCTCCTGCCATGGCGATGGGGGCGGTGAAGGGGTGCCCGTGTTGGCCTGGGAAACCCCTGAGGGCGATCTGGCCCTCATGAGCCCTGCGGATGTGGCAGCTGTGCTGGGGGAGGACAAGGCGCCCCTGGTGTTTCTCTCCGCCTGCCGCACAGCGGAGGCGGGTGGACAGCCCCAAGCCGACATCTGCGAACCGTTTGTACGAGCCTTGATTCGCTCGGGGGTGGCGAATGTGCTGGGTTGGGACGGCTCCGTATTCGACAGCGACGCGATTGATTTTGCGAAACGCTTCTACGGCGAGCTGGCCAACCATGCCACGGTGCCCTACGCCGCCGCTACAGCGCGCCAGGCCCTGCTGCAAACCCATCTGACGGATTCTCGCCAGGGCCAGCACTGGCATCTGGCCAGGGTGTACGCGGGCCCCAGGGGCGCCGGGCCCCTGTGCGAACGCTCCCGCCCCAGGCGGCGCCTCCGCAAAGATGGGGGCTTCAGGGAATTTCTCGACAAGGCCAATCAGCGGGTGCCGGTGGCGACGGCGCAGCAGTTCGTGGGCCGGCGACGAGAGGTGCAACGGATCCTGAAGATCTTCCGCGATGGCGAACGGAAAGGTGTGCTGATCTTCGGGATGGGAAATCTGGGCAAGTCGAGCCTGGCGGCACGGGTGGCCAACCGCCTGCCAGGCCATCAAACGGTGGTGGTGTTCGATCGCTACGACCCTCTGGCCGTCTTCAACCAGCTCCTGGCAGCTTTGAGTGGCAGGGAACGGCAGCGGTGGGAACAGGACTGGCGTGCGGCGATCGAGGCGAATGGAGCCTCTCTGGCCAACGTTCTGGAAGATCTGTTGAACGGACCCTTCGACAGCGAACCCATCCTGCTGATCATCGACGATCTGGAGCAGATTCTCGAGCCGCCATCGCCCAACCAGCCGACCATTGGCGTGAAAGAAGCCCCGGGAAATCCGGCGGTGTGGCGAGAAAGCATGGAGGCGGTGCTGCGAGCCTTTGATGCCGCCGCTACCGCGTCACGGCTGCTGATCACCAGCCGCTACCGATTCACCCTGCCGGATCGTTGGGGGGAGGATCTTGCCGACACGCTGGCGGTGGTGCAGCTCCTCCCCATCGACGGAAAGGGGCGGGCGAAACAGTGGCGTGCCGCGGATCGCCTGGCGGGCCAGGCCGCCGCTGCAAGCAAGGCCGAGCTGGAAGCCATGGTGGCCTGGGCTCAGGAAGTGGCCAGCGGCAATCCAGGCCTGCAGGAGATTCTCTGTCGGCCACTCCTGGCAGGCGAGCTGGAGGCGGCGCACCAGGCGGTGGCGGCGGTGGAGGAGTGGAAAACAACGGGAACGATTCCCACCGAAGGGAACGCCGCCCAGGAGTTCTTCCAGAGGGTGTCCTTCGAGGTGTACGGCCGGGCGCTCACGCCCCCGCAGCGGGCCCAGCTGCGGGCGGCAACGCTGTTCAGCGAGGGAATGCCCATTCCCCGCCCTTCGCTCCTCGCTGTGGGAGAGGCCCTGAAGGTGCCCGATCCGGCCTCGTGTCTGGAGCGCCTGGTGAACCTTGGCCTGGTGGACGACTGGGGTGCGTTGGATGGGGTGCCCCATGCCTCTGCCAATCCGCTGGCGCGATCACTGGCTGGGCAACCCTTCAGCGAGGAGGAACAGGTGCGGCTGGCATCCGCTGCCAACCCTGGATTGACTGAGGCCTGGCGTGATGCCGAGGGAGATTTCCCTGCGGATCCCAGGGCGGTGGAGGCGGCCCGGCTGATGTTAATCGGCGATGCGTCCGCAGAGTGCCTGGCCGCTGCCGCCGAAGCGGCGGGGAACCATCTTTTCAACTCCCAGCTGAACGCCGGTCAGGCGCTGGAGATTCTCCAGCCTGCCCTGGCGCACATCGAGGCCAAGGGAGGGACCGTGGCTCCCCAGTACCTGCTGCTGGCCTCAAGGTGCGCTGAGCGCTGCGGTGAGGGGGCTCTCCAAATCCAGCTGTTGGAGAAGGGGCTGGCGCTGGAATCCACGGACCCCGTGGCCCAGGGGCAGCTCCTCGCCACTCATGCCGAAACCTTGCAACGGGCGGGTCGGCCCGAGCAGGTCCTGTCACGCTTGCAGGAGGCTCTGGCCCTTTTCCAACAAGCCGGCGACGTGCGCTCGCGGGCGGTGACGATGGGCCAGATCGCGGACATCCTGCAGCAGCGTGGCGACACCGAAGAGGCGCTGCGCATCCGCCGCGAGGAGCAACTGCCGGTCTACGAGCGGCTGGGCGACGTGCGGGAGCGGGCGGTGACGATGGGCAAGATCGCGGACATCCTGCAGCAGCGTGGCGACACCGAAGAGGCGCTGCGCATCCGCCGCGAGGAGGAACTGCCGGTCTACGAGCGGCTGGGCGACGTGCGCTCGCGGGCGGTGACGATGGGCAAGATCGCGGACATCCTGCAGCAGCGTGGCGACACCGAAGAGGCGCTGCGGATCTTCAGTGAAGAGGTTCTGCCAGCCGCTGAAAGGATTCGGGACATGGATCTGATTGCTAATACACTATATAAATGTGCAAGTGTGCGGCTGAACTTTGGCGGATTTGAGAATCAGGAAGATGCTCAGAGAATTATTGAAGAGCTCAAGAATAGTTTCGAGTTGAATTGCCAACTTAACCGCGTCGATGGGATTGCCGTAGTCGGTTCCCTCCATGGCCAGGTTCTTGCCGCCGTCGGCCTTGTCAGCGAAGCCATCGGTGTTCTTGAGAAAGCAGCTAATGCGTTTGAAGTGCTCCAGCAAGCAGATCAGGCTGCTCAGCTTCGAGAGTCTGCAGTGAAACTAAAGGAAGGCGGCCAATAATCGAAATGCTTGGAGGATGAATCGCACGAGGCAGTTCTCAGGTTGCGAACAACGGCTGTACGAGGATAATTTCAACCCATATCGGTGACTTTCAGGAAAGGTGTCACTCCTTAGCTGCCTTTCAGGCAACTTGGATAAACGGTAGCGCCTGATTGGATTGGTGTCCTTCTGGTGGCTTGTTGATCCACACCACTACTGGTTGGTGCCAGCAGCGAGCGGATTGGCTCCAGCGTTTTGGGTGGGCCTGGCGGGCTTTCTCGTAGACATGGTTGCGCTCCCGTGAAATTGCGATGGCGGCACCGCTGTGACGTTGGAGAGGCGTGACGAACTTGATGTCGCTGTGACGGTGGCGGTGGTTGTACCAGTCCACAAAAGCGGCTACCCACTCGCATGCCTCCGCCTTGCTGCCAAACGGCCGGCTGGGGTAATCGGGCCGGAACTTGACTGAGTGGAACAGTGATTCTGAGTAAGGGTTGTCGTTGCTGACCCTTGGCCTGGAGAACGAGTGCAGCTCACCCAGCTCTTCGAGCCTTGATTCGAGCGTGGCGGCGCGCAATCGCCCCGCGGAAGCCTGCGGCTACGGCATTGCCGTTGTCGGCATGCAAGATCAATGGCTGCTGCTGGCTCTGACGGCTGCCAAAGCCCCTGGGCCGGCAATAACGCTCCTTGAGGCAGGCCCGCTGCACCAGCTCGGTAGCGATTTCGGCTGATTCCACCTCAGCCACGTTCCAGACCGGGTCGGGGGTGGCTCACTTTTAGGTGTCGGTTGACAGGCCCCGTTCGCAGCAGTAGGCACTGAGCTTAGTGGCGTTGAAGGCAGCGGTCTCCAGTACGACCGTGAACTTATCGGCAGCACCCCAGCCTTCAGGGTCTTTCTGTGATGCAGGCACCACTTCCCCCTCCAGCCGCCAGCCCTTACGCCAAAGATAGAGAGTGGCGACATGTATATCCGTCTCCTCGGAAATCCGGGCCATGCTCTGCGGCTTCGGCGGACTCATCCGCCATCTGACATCAGCCTTGATCGCCTCGCTGTAACGTCGGATTGCTCTGCTCCATCAAGCCCCCGGATTTGCGATTGAGAGGGGTGACATCTTTCCTGGTGGTGGGGGCTCTGGGGCTTTTACGCCGATTTCAATATGAAAAGCTGGTTGCAGATTTGCGATCATGGCCTACATCCGCCAGGCGGCCCTGGGCGATCCGCTGGTGCCCTACGAGCAGCGGGTGGAGAAGGCCCTGCAAAAAATCCTGGCCTCCCGCAGCTGGACCACGCCGCAGCGGCAGTGGTTGCAGCGCATCGCCAACCAGACCATGGCGATCACAATCGTCGATCGCGAAGCGCTGGACGACGACCTGCTGTTCTTCAAGCGGGAAGGGGGCGGCTGGCCGAGGCTTAACCGGGTGTTCGGCGGCGAGCTGGATGGGGTGCTGCAGCAGTTCCAGCGGGAGGTATGGGCGGCGTGAGGCGGTGGGCTTGGTCTAGTCTCGGTATCAACCGTCGCAGGAAGCCAGCCATGCGCGCCAAGCTGTTCCGCAACGGCCGCAGCCAGGCGGTGCGCCTGCCGGCTGAGTTTCGCTTCGAGGGAACGGAGGTGGAGGTGCATCGCGATCCAGAGAGCGGCGCGGTGGTGCTCACACCGGTGCGGCCATCGGCCAGGGAGTTGTTGAAGCTCAGGGATGCGCTGTTGCAGGAGCCTGGATTTCGGGAAGAACTGGCCGCCTTCTTTGAGGGGTTGCACGACACCAGTCCTCCCGAACCCGTGGACTTCCCGTGATGGCTGCGGGGCACGAGAGATTGATGCTGGACACCAACGCCGTGAGCGCTTTTCTCCAACATCGCTCGCCACGCCTGGATGACTGGGTGCGCGAACAACGCTGGTGCCTGTCGGCGATCGTGGTGGGCGAGATTCGCTATGGCCTGGAGAAGCAGCCGGCGGCGACGCGATTGCGGGCGCTGGCGGAAGCCACCCTCGACACCCTGGAGATCCTGCCCTGGACCGAAGCCTGCAGCAGGATCTATGGCCGGCTGCGCGCTGAACTGGAACGCCATGGCAAGCCGCTGGCGGCGCTGGACCTGCTGATCGCCAGTCATGCCCTGAGCGAAGGCTGTGTTCTGGTCAGCGCCGATCAGGCTTTTGCCCATGTGGACGAACTCACCCTGGAGGTCTGGTGATGCCCACAAGCTCCCCTGGCAACAGCCACACCCACGACATCGTCGCCAAGCTCTATCGGGCCTACTTCGCCCTGCTGAACGACCTGAGGCAGGGCCTGGCCGCTCGGGTCGATCTGGTGATGGCAGACGCAGTGCGTAACCCCATCGTCATGCAGGCGGTCGATGCGAGCAAGCAACAAATCTATGCAGCGTGACCCCTGTGCCTACCTGAACGACATCCTGGAGGCAGCAGCGGGCGTCGCAAGCCGACGCCGATGGCGTCGAAATCATTTACTACCACTGACCTTGTGGCGCCTGGGCAGGTACTGCTGGAAGAATTCCTGCGGCCGATACGCCTCAGCCAGTACCGGCTTGCCATCGCCATCGGTGTCCCTGAAATCCGCATTAATGCCATCGTCAAAGGGCGGCGAGCGATTACGGCGGATACCGATCTGGGCCTCTGTCGTTTCTTTGGGCTCAGCGAGGGCTTCTTGCTGCGTATGCAGTCCAGCCATGATCTCCGCGTAGCCCGTCGGCAATTGGGCGATGCCCTTGCCCAAATCCAGCCATGACGACAGGAGCTTCTCAAGGAAGTGCGGTTGGACGTTAGCGAACCCGCCGCTCCACAGAACCAGGCCTGATCTGCGGCAGCGGACTAGCTACCCTGACCCCATGGGTTTGATCCGCGGCTATTTCACCCTCAGCAACCCCACCCGACCAGACCTGGCGCCCTTGGAGGTGTCAGCCCTGGCGGACACCGGGGCTGTGCATCTGTGCATCCCGGAGCATCTGGCGATCCAGTTGAGCCTGGCCGAGCTGGAACGCCGTGAGGTGGTGCTGGCGGATGGGCGTCGCCGCACGGTGCCCTATGTGGGCCCGGTGGAAGTGCGCTTTCGCAATCGCCGTTGCTTCACCGGTGCCATGGTGCTGGGCAATGAGGTGCTGCTCGGTGCGATCCCGATGGCAGACATGGATCTGGTGTTGCGCCCCCAACTGCAGAGCGTGGATGTAAACCCCGAGAGCCCCAATATTCCGCTCAGTGTGGCCGCCACTCCCTTTGAAGAAATGCAAGTGGAGAACAAGCGAGACCCGCAAACCGCTGAAGTGGTGCTGACGCCGCTACCACCATCGTTAACCGCGTTGTCAGTGCGAGGGTATGCGCTGCACAACGATCCGGATTTCCAGGCGGAGATCACGATGTTCGGCGCGGGATTGCGCGACAGTCGTCCAGCGGATCCGGTGCAGTGGACCTGGTGACTGGGGCGCAGCCCGCCAGGATGCCTAAATGGTTAGGCGAACAGAAACCCCATGGAACAACAGGGCCGGCTCACACAGTGGAATGATGCCCGGGGATTCGGTTTTATCACGCCCCTATCCAATGGTCCGCGTATCTTCGTTCACATCAGCCAATTCCAGGAGAGAAATCGACGTCCCTGTCTAAATGAGCTGCTCACCTACACGATTGGTCAAGACGAGCAGGGACGGTTGCGGGCGAAGGAAGTGCGCTATCAGCAGCATTCGCAACCACAGATAGTAAGTAACAAGAGTTTCTGGGCGGCTTTGCCTATCAAGGCTGCGCTGTTCATCTTGCTAGGATTGGTAGCAATTTATTTCCGACTCGATGGCGTCAGTACCAATCAGTTGTTTGATCACTCGTTTGATCAGTCGTTTGAGAGTTCCACCAATAGTGCCGGCAAGGCAGGATTAAACACCTACCAATCTCCACAAAGCGGTGCCCAGATGGGCGGCGAAGGGCTGGTGGAACGGGTTTTAGCCGACGACAACGACGGCAGCCGCCATCAGCGCTTTATCCTCCGGCTTGCATCAGGTCAGACCCTGCTTATTGCCCACAACATTGACATCGCCAATCGCATCGAAGCCTTGAGGATTGGCGAGCGAGTTGAGTTTTATGGTCAATATGAATCTAATCCCCAGGGTGGTGTCATCCACTGGACACACCATGACCCGGATGGCAATCATGTCGCCGGTTGGTTGAAGCACAACGGTATCGTCTACCAGTAGATCGCTTGCCGCAGGGTGTCACGACCTAAACTGCCCATCGGTTAGTAAGTTGTGTCCTCAAGCATTAACTGATCTCCTAAGTGTCACGAAGCAATAGCCATTTCGCCTCAGAATTGTTGCCATGTGGGCCAATCGATTGTTTCGCCCAGCCCCCGTCCCAATCCGTCCAGCTCCTCCTCAAAGAAAAACCCCCATCTCGCTAGCAGCCCGCACCACAATGCTGTGCCGTTCCACCAGGGGAGTGAGATCGTCATAACCACCGCCGATCACCGTGGCCACCGGGATGCGCCGCCGCAGGCAGGCTTCCAGCACCATTCGGTCCCGTTGCAGCAAACCCAGATCACTTAAGCCCAGGCGGCCCAATCGGTCATCACGGTGGGGATCGACGCCGGCGTTGTAAAGCACCAGATCGGGGCGCACCTGATCCAATAGGTCGGGCAATACCGCCGCAATTGCCGCCAGATAGGCTCCATCTTCGAGGCCATCGGCCAGGGGTAGATCGTGGTCGCTGGCCTGTTTAATCCTGGGGAAATTATTGGCGCCATGGGCCGAAAAGGTGAAGACCCGTTCATCGCCCGCAAACAGGGCGGCCGTACCATCGCCCTGGTGCACATCCAGGTCCACCACAAACAACTGCCGCACCAATCCCTCCTTCAGCAATACTCTTGCCGCCACGGCGAGGTCATTGAAGATGCAGAAGCCGCTGCCGTAGTCGGCAAAGGCATGGTGGGTGCCGCCAGCCAGGTGGCAAGCCAGGCCGTGTTGCAGTGCCAGCCTGGCCGTGAGCACCGAGCCGCCCACCGCCAGCCAGCTGCGGCGCACCAGGGGAGTGGTGGCCGGCAAACCGATGCGGCGCACCGCGGCCGGCTCCAGTTGGTCGCGGGCAAAACCCTCGTGATAAGCCCGGCCATGCACCAGCTCCAGCCAGCGCCGCGGTACCGGCAGGGGCTGGTGCAGTTGCTCGGGCCGCGCTAAATCAAGTCGCTGCAGATGCTCGACCAGCAGCCTGAACTTTGCCATCGGAAAGCGATGGGTGCTGGGCAGCGGAGCCGAATACAGGGGGTGATAAACGAGGGGGGGACGCAAGGGGGGCTCCCTGGGGGCAGCGGCGCTGGCGGCTGGATCCCACCAGCGCCTTGGCTTGATGTCAGGATCCTGGCGGAAGCGCTGGGCTGTCTGGGGCCCGTTGCTCCGTCTTGGGCCTCTGTGGCGCCGCTGGGGTGGGGCTGGCCAGGGCGGTCGGTAGCCAGCGTTGGTATTGAGAATCCACCAGGGTCTGGGTCTGGCCCGGCCAGGTGGCGGAATAGCGATTCAGTTGATAGATCGCCAGATTCTGTTCAGTCACCAGGGTGCGGTAGGAATCCAGGGCCGATTGGAGCTTGGAGAGGGCTTGCACCACGGTTGTGCCAGCGTCGCCTCGGCCTCTGTTGTATTCGTCCAGGGCGGCCTGCAGCGATTTGCGTGAGGCACCGACATCGCCGCGGGCGGCATCTACCAGGATCTTGGAGGCGACAAAGGTGGCGTAGGCATCTGCAACCTGCCGGGTGATCGTTAGCCGGCTGAGTTGACCCTGTTCCATCGACTGCTCGGCCTTGGCCCTGATGGCGTTGGACTCGGCAGAGCGGATGCCACCATCAAATACCTTCCAATCAAATGTAAAGCCAAAAAACGACTCGTAACCAGAACTGCGGCTCAGTTGGCCCGAAACATTGCCGTTGAGATTACCAGTTTGTTGATTGGCTGAAATACGTTTCAATTGACTCGCCAGGGACACCGAAGGCAGGGCCTTGTTGCGGATGGCCTGGGCCGCGCTCATCAGCGCTTTGACATCCCAGGCATTGGCCTGCAATTCTTCGCGCTGCGCCAGGGCCAGATCGATGGACTCGGCGCGGCTGAGGGGCCAGGGTGAGACCAGTTCGGGAGATGTGGTGGGCAGGGCCAGTTTTCCAGGTTCGAGATTGATCAGGCTGGCCAAGGAATTGGCAGCTTGGATGGAAATTTTGTGGGCTTTGATGCGGGCAATCAGCAGGGAGACGGCCTGGGCTTCAAAACGGCTAATTTCGCCAGCAGGTTTCTGGGCCTTGCTGGCTTCGATATAAATATGTATCGCTTGATTAAAGAGTTCGATGTTGTCTTTTTCCCGCTCCAATGCCTCCTGCAAGGTGCAGTAGGTAGTTTGGATTGCCAGGATTAATTCACGGGAAGTAAATGTAAACTTATTGCGCAGGGAATTGTTCTGTGCGGTTAATACGTTAAGTCGGGCCCCCCTCGAAGGATCTAGAAAGGCCCAGGACAGCGAGGCGTAGGGGGTAGAGGAAAAGCCATGCTTAAACGTCAGGGTTTCCGAGGGCTCATTGCCATCGGTTTTGGTCTTCAAGCTACTGGTGGTAGTTGTAAAACCCAGCACACCAGGATCCGATGTCTTGACACTCAGGCTGGGGATCCACTCACGGGTGACGGCAATCCTGGACCATTGCGATGCCTGTATTTCGTCTACATTGGCAGCCAAAAGGGGACTGCTGGATATCCCCATGGCAATCGCCTGATCCAACGTTATGCGTGTGGCCGCTTTTTGTAATCCATCCCGGTTTTCGCGATAGAGTCTGTACAGGCGATAAAGATTGGAATCTTCACTGATTGAGGATAGCAAATCCCGCATATCGGTTGGCAGTGGTGGTGCCTTTTGCCAGCCCTCAGCCTTGGCCCCACCAGGGGCGATGGCTGTCAGCAAGGCCACAAGACAGCTGAATCTGGCGACACGACTGCTGAAACGCACCATTCCCTTTAGAAAACCGGGCCAAATTACTGCACAGCCATCAATCTCTTACCTCAGGCGGCTGCCACCGAGGACCGCTTTCCGTGGTGCACCAACCAGGTGGCGACGGCGCGGTCTGCCCAGCTGCCCTGGTGGCGATGGCGACCGTCACCCTGGCCATGGAAGCCGTTGTGCCCTCCAGCGGGGCTCAACAGCAACGAGGGGAAGCGGCCCAGCGCCTGGAATTCGGGGGGTAGCCCAGTTGCCTGGGCGGCCAAGGCCTCCAGGGCCTGGGGTGGCACCCAGGGATCATCGGCAGCTTGCAGCAGCAGCAGGGGGGGGAGGGGCGCCTTGGAGGCCTCGGCCCCAAACGCCAGCAAGGTCGTGAGCGGACTGGCCGCCGCGTAATAGGCGCCAACGGATCCATAACCCCAGCGCGGTGCAGTTATGGCGGCATCAAAGGCGCGAATCGAGCCGAGGCCCAGGGCCCGACGCAAAGCCTGCTGGTCGGTTGCGGCCAGCCCGCCGGGATCCTGGCTCACCTCGTTCACCAGTCGCCGCAGCAGCCAGCGCTGGTAGAGTGCGTTGCGGCGCCGTTCCATTTGGCCCATACAGGCCTCCAGATCGAGGGGGCTGCTGACACAGGCCAGCCCTTCCAGGGGCGATCCCAGGGTTGGATTCTGGCCAAGGGCCGTCAGCAGGGCGTTGAGCAACACCGTGCCCCCCAGGGACAACCCGACCCCGAACAGGGGCAGGGATCCCGCTTGGAGGCGGGCCCAGGCCAGGGCGGCCAGCACGTCTTGATCACAGCGGGCGGCGTAGCTGCCATGGGCCAACGGGCGGCCCTCCCCGGCCCCCCGCAGGTTGAGCCGCACCACCGACAAACCGTGGTCCTGCAAGACCAGGGCCAGTCGGCGCAGGCTGGGACCGTTGCTGCAGCCTCCTAACCCATGCACCAGCACGACCCAGCCCCAGGTCTCTGGCACCCGATCCACCAGGGCCAGCAGTTGGTCCGTACCAGCAAGGTCAATGGTGGCCCGCTGGCCCCGATCCCGGGGCAGGGCAGGGGGGTGGATGCTGTCCCGCACGGTCTGGAGATCGCCGCTCCACCAGGGAAAGCGGGGCCGGAAGGGTCCCCAGGAGGGCAGGGAATCCCGAGAGACATCGGCTGGAGAATCCGGGCTCGCCATGGTCAGGGACTGGAATAGCGGCAGGAGGACAACGGCAGGGGACCGGTGGCAGGGGACCAGTGCCGGTGGAACCGGTGCCGGTGGAACCAGTAGCGGTGGGGCGCCAGAATCCGATCATGGCCCCCCCCTCCTTTGACCTAGGCCTGCGCCCGCGTACCAGCCCCCTGGGGGAAGCTGTCGCGGCCGCCCCGGCCATCGCACCGCGCCAGTGGCAGCGCCAGCTGATCGACCTGTTACGCCGCAGGCTGCGGCAGGGGCCTGCCATCGATAAAGATGTTTTGGTTCATGCCGGGCCCGGGGCGGGCAAGACCATCGGTGCGCTGCTGGGGTTCCGCCGCCTCTGGCAGGAAGGTCACCTCGATCGCGTCCTGATCTGCTGCCACCGCAACACAATTGCCCAGCAATGGCTGGAAACGGGGCAGCGATTGGGTTTGATTCTCGAACCCTGGCACGGCGGCGCCCCCCAGGAATCCAGCCACGGCCTGGTCCTGAGTTACCAGGCGGCAACACGGGTCCAGGGGGAACCAACGGCCCTGCTGAGCGGGGCCGAGCAAGGGGTGCGCTGGCTGGCCATCGCCGATGAAGTGCACCACCTCGGCCTTGATCCGGACGAACCGGAGTCCAGCGCCTGGGGGCCAGCCTTCAGCCGACTCAGCGCACCGGCCGCCTTGCGCCTGGGACTCTCCGGCACCCCCTTTCGGGCCGACAACCTGGGCTTCTGTGCCGCCCGGCGCCAGCCGATTGCGGCCGAGGATGGGGGAGGCGAACACATCGTGCCGGACCTGAGCATCGAACCCCGCCAGTTGATCGAGGCCGGCGATGTGCGGCCGCTGGAATTCCGCTTTCAAGATGGCTGGGTGGAGCACGGCCGTCCCCAGGACGGCGACGAACGGGAACGGTCGCCCTTGTCGGCCGAAAGCCGCGAAAGCTGGCGGGCTCGCAATCTGCGGCGGGCCATCCGCCTCGGCGATGGCGGTGGCATTGCCCTGCGGGTGTTGCTGCAGGCCCGTGCGCGTCTGGCCTGGGTGCGCCAGCGGGAACCGGGAGCCGGTGGCCTGGTGGTGGCCAGGGACATCGGGCACGCCCGCCAAATCAGCGCCCTGCTGATCGAGCAGGGGGATCGGGTGCAGCTGGTGCACTCCCAGGAGCTGGAGGCGGAGGCGCTGCTGAAGGCCTTCCGTGCCGGCGCCGGCGAATGGCTGGTGAGCGTGGACATGTGCTCAGAAGGGTTTGATGCGCCGCGGTTGAGGGTGGTGGCTTACCTGACCACGGTGGTAACGCGAAGCCGTTTTGTCCAGGCGATCACTAGGGCCGTGCGGGTGGCTGAGCACTCCCGGCCCAGCCCAGCCGGCCCAGCCGGCCCCCGTCAGCCGTCCTATGTGTTCGCCCCGGCCGATCCCCTGTTGATGGCCCATGCCCGGGGTTGGTCCCTCAGCGAGCCCTATCGGATCAGCCCGCCTCGCGCAGTAGTTAGCGCCGTGGCCGGGGGCTGGACAGGGGCTGGGAACCCGCTGGCGCCCTTGCAAGCCCTAGGGGTCCAGGCCAGGGGGGTCATCCAGGTCAAAGGTCCCCAACTACCAAATTTGAGCAAAATTTCATTAACACCCCGGGGCAACGAATAAGTCAGGAAAAGCTGTCAAGGCATCCTGGTCATGCGACTGTGTATCAACAAACACCTTCGCCTGCCAGATATCAAGGCAGGCTGGGCTTCAGCCGGACGATACCAATGGACGCCTCGGTGCATCGCAGACTTACGGTCGCCGTGTGCTGGGCTTTGGCCCGACGCTCAGCACTCGATACAATGGAACTATACGAAGAAAGTTTTGCGCTCAGCGAAGAATTTCGCGAGTGGTTGGTTGCCCTTGATCAAGATCCCGACGTCTTGAAATCAACCATGTTGATGGTGCCAAACGATCTCACCTTCAAACATTGGCCGGAGACTGACGGCTTGCTCGAAATCTGAATATTCCCTTTATAAGTCCTCCAAGGCTTCTGATCCGCCGCAGCCAGAGCCTGGCCCCCTAGGCTTAGCCGTAGTCACTTCGCTTAAGCCCCATGGTCGCCAGCGTGCCCGTTTCCGGCTCGTCCGATGGCTCCCAGCCGGAAGTTGCCCCTGAAGTCGCCATCGAAAACCTGGTCATCGTCGGTTCAGGTCCCGCCGGCTACACAGCTGCCATCTATGCCGCCAGGGCCAACCTGGCCCCCTTGCTGATCACCGGTTTCCAACGGGGTGGCATCCCCGGGGGCCAGCTGATGACCACCACCCACGTCGAGAATTATCCCGGCTTCCCCGACGGCATCCTTGGACCGGAGTTGATGGACCGCTGCAAGGCCCAGGCCCTGCGCTGGGGGACCAAGCTGGTGGAAGCTGATGCGGAGTCTCTAGACCTTTCCGTGCGGCCCTACCGGCTGGTCACCTCGGAAGGCGAAACCGTCTGGACCCACTCCCTGATCCTGGCAACAGGGGCCAGTGCCAACCGTCTCGGCATCACCGATGAGGAACGCTTCTGGAGCCGGGGCATCAGTGCCTGTGCCATTTGCGACGGGGCCACGCCCCAGTTCCGCAAGGAGCAGCTGGCCGTCGTCGGTGGCGGCGATTCGGCCTGTGAGGAGGCCGTCTACTTGACCAAATACGGCAGCCAGGTGCACCTGATCGTCCGCAGTGACAGATTGCGCGCCAGTGCCGCCATGGCGGACCGGGTCCTGGCCAATCCCGCCATCACAGTGCACTGGAACCGGGAGGTGTTGGCAGCCATGGGCGAGGATTGGCTCAGTGCCATCCGCTTGCGGGACCGGACCACAGGCACCACGGAAGATTTGGCCGTCAGGGGCCTGTTCTATGCCATCGGTCACACCCCCAACACCGAGTTGCTGCAGGGCCAACTGGAGCTCGATGCCAAGGGCTATCTCGTCACCCGCAGCGGCCGCCCGGAAACCAGCCTGGAGGGCGTCTTTGCCGCCGGTGATGTGGCCGATGCCGAATGGCGTCAGGGAATCACGGCCGCCGGCAGCGGCTGCCAGGCGGCCCTCGCCGCCGAACGTTGGTTAAGTCATCAGCAACTGGCCCGTCCGGTGGAACGGCAGAACGTTGAACCGGAGCCTGCGGGTCCAAGCCAACCCACTGCCACCAGCGACGCCGACAATTTCGATGCCGCCACCCTTTGGCAAAAAGGTGGCTATGCCCTGCGCAAGCTTTATCACGACAGTGACAAGCCCCTGCTGGTGGTTTACACCTCCCCCAGCTGCGGCCCTTGCCATGTGCTCAAGCCCCAATTGAAGCGCGTCCTCAACGAGCTCGAAGGACGGGCCCTAGGGGTGGAGATCGACATCGAGGCGGACCCTGAAATCGCCCAACAGGCCGGAGTGACTGGCACCCCAACCGTGCAGCTGTTTTTCAGTAAAGAACTGCAGCAGCAATGGCAAGGAGTCAAGCAACGCCGGGAATTCAAAGCGGCGATCGAAGCGCTGGCGACCCCGAGCGCCTGAGGCGCCGTTCGGGGCCGCGGGCCGGGCCGCCGTCCGATGCCGCGGGCCGGGGCCCGTGCCCGGCCCGAAGCTCAACGGCGGCGCGGGCCGCCGGGACGGTTGCCCCCTGGACGGGGGCCAGCCGTACCGGCGTTGCGCTCCCGATAGGTGATGCGGCCACGGGATAGGTCATAGGGACTGATCTCGACAAGCACCTTGTCGCCAGCCAGGAGCTTGATGCGGAACTTGGTGAGCTTGCCCGCGGCACGACAGAGGCACTGGTGGCCTGCCGGCTGCTCAAGGGTCACCAGATAAAAACCATTGCCCTGTTCCTTCTCAATGACTCCGGACGTCTCGATCATGCGGTGGGCTGGGCGATGGCAAGTACGGCCACTGTACCGGTGGCCCAACCGCACGCTTGCAGGGCTGGCGGTCGGTACGCCCCTGCAAGCCGCTGCTCGCTAGGGTCCCAACCACTGCCAAGGGTCTGAACGATGATTTTGCCCCCCGTCTCGATGGATCTGGGCCTGTTATTGATATCCATCGGGGTGGTAAATCTCTGGCGCTGGCGCCAGAGTCAATGACAAGGCAATGACAAGGCAATGACAAGCCAGGCAGGCGGGGGGCGGTGACAATCCTGTTGTTTCACAAGCCCTACGGAGTTCTGAGCCAGTTCAGCCCCGAGGCCGGCAGCCGCTTTCGGCCCCTGGCCGACTTTGTGCCGGTGCCTGAGGTCTACGCCGCCGGTCGCCTTGATGGGGACAGTGAGGGATTGCTTGTGCTCACCGATGAGGGAATGCTGCAGCAACGGCTGACCGATCCGCGCTGGGGCCACTGGCGTCGCTACTGGGCCCAGGTGGAAGGGCAGCCCAGCGATGCTGATCTGGAGCCTTTGCGCTCGGGAATCAACTTGCAGGGGCGCCCCACCCTGCCGGCCCGGGCCCGGCCCCTGGCGGAGTTGGAAGTGCAGCAGGCGGCCTTGGGCGAGCGCACCCCGGCGATTCGCCTGCGCCGCTTCCTGCCAACCAGCTGGATCGAACTAGAACTGCGCGAAGGGCGCAACCGGCAGGTGCGCCGCATGACCGCTGCCGTGGGCCTGCCCACCCTGCGGCTGCTGCGGGTGGCGATCGATCTGATGGACGGTGATCCGCCCCTGGACCTGGCCGGCCTGGCCGCAGGGCAGTGGCGCCATGTCACTCCGATCGAAAGGCAGCGGCTGGACCGCCTGGGCAGCGCCCGCAGCCGCCGATCCCTGCCCAGACAGTGACCACAAGCCCAGGGGCGTCAGCGATCAGCCGAGGGCCTCGCGCAGTTCGCGCACTGTCTGGAGTTGACCGTAGTAGTAATTGGCGCGGGCCCGGCGATCGGGATCTTCCATGCTGTCGAGGGCATCAAAGCCGACGGACTGCCACAGCTCGTGGCCGCAGGCTCGGTTGAGTTCGGCTTCCGCTTCTTCTTCCAGGTTGGCGAGCCGGCGTTGCAAATTCTTAATCTGGGCGATGGCCATGGCCTTGGGAGACGCCGAAGTAACTCCTGGCAATAGTACACACGCACTGGCATGCTACGCAGGGGTTGGGGCGCCGTTCAGAAGGGCAATTTCTTTTTGGCGTCCTTATCGAGGTCGGCCTCCATCTCACGCAGTCGCTTGAGAATCGTGTCGTAGTACTCGCGCAGGTAGGACTCCAGGGTGGTGGTTTGGGCCGGATCGAGGCCGAAGGCGGCGTAGGAGGCCTCCATCGGGGCATCGAGGGCGGCACCGCCGCCACTGACGCGATCGAAACTGAGCCGCTCGGCGACGTTTTGGCTGGCCTCAAAGAAACCGGCCACATTACGCATCAATTGGATCAGAGCCGGTGGCACCCGGAACACCTTGGCGTTCTTGCTGCTATAGCGCTCGCAGAGCTGGGTGACTTCGGCGGTGGTCCAGGCCCGGGGACCAACCACGGGAAAAGCTTGACGGATCGTCTCGGGGTGATCCAGGGCGGCGACGGCAAAACGGGCCATGTCCTGGGTGTTCATGTAGGCAATCGGGGTGGGCACCCCACTGACCCAAACGGTCTGACCCTCCAGGACCGGAATGGCGAACTGGCTGATCAGACCCTGCATGAAGGCGGCCCCCCGCAGGATCGTGTAATCCAGATCGGAGGCTTCCAACCAGGCCTCGGTGCAGGCCTTGATGTTCATCAAGGGCACATCAGGATGGCGGGAAGCCCCCAACAAAGACACAAAAACGACCCGCTTGACCCCGTTGGGAGCGCAGGCGTTCAAGAGGTTCTGCTGGCCGGTCCAGTCGATGTCATAGGTGCTGAGGGAATCGCTGGCCCGGGCCGTGGCCGCATCGATCAATGCTTCCTGGCCTTCAAGGGCGTAAGCCAGGCTGTCAGGCTCAAGCAAATCGCCGCGGGTGAGCTCGCAGCCCCATTCCTGCAGGAAAGAGGCTTTGCGGGGGGATCGGACCATGCAGCGCACACTGTGCCCAGCATCAATCGCCCGGCGCGCGATCTGGCGGCCGAGGGTGCCGGTGCCACCCACTACCAGAACCTGCATGAACCACTCACCGGAAGCCGGCTGAGCCTAGGGGCCCGTGAGCAAAGGCCGCGACCGTTCGCAGACGGCCAACGGTGTTTTTACTCAGCGGAAGAGCCGCACCATCAGGGCACCGCTTGCCAGTCCAACGCCGATCAACACCCAGAAAAGGGCAGCGGTGCCGAAGATTTCCGAGGCCATGGCCGGGCAAAAGCAAAGCCCCTCTTATTTAGCAGCCCCAGCCCCAGGCCCTGGGTCAGAACAGCTCAATGGGATCCCGATCAGGGCGGAGAACCGCCAATTCCGTTTGCCGCCGTGACGACTCGCCGCAGCTGCTGGGGGTGGGGAAGATCTTGCCGGGGTTGGCCAAGCCTTGCGGGTCAAACGCCTGGCGCACCAGGGTCATGGTGGCCAGGTCCTCGGGCGCGAACATCAAGTCGAGATAACAGCGCTTGTCGCTGCCGACCCCATGCTCGCCCGTAATGCTGCCGCCAGCGGCGATGCAAAGCCGCAGGATGTCGGCCCCCAACTCCTGGACGCGCTGGGCGACATCGGGCTCGTCGGCTCGATAAAGAATCAAGGGATGGAGGTTGCCATCACCGGCATGGAAGACATTGGCCACGGGCAGGCCGTACTGGCGGCCTAGGGCTTCGATCGCCGCCAGGACCCTCGGCAGGGCACTGCGGGGCACGACGCCATCTTGGACGTAATAGGTGGGTGTGATCCGGCCGACGGCGGCAAAGGCCGATTTGCGGCCCTTCCAGAGCAAGGCACGATCCTCGGGGTCGGTGGCGCGGCGGACGCTGCGGGCGCCGGCCTGAAGGCAGAGGCTCTCGGCGAGATCAAGGGCGGCAGCCACCTCCCCTGCCTGACCATCCAGTTCGATCAACAAAACTGCGGCCGCATCCCGGGGGTATTCGTCGAAACCAAACAGGTCGTTGACGGCGTTGATGGTGAAGTTGTCCATGATTTCCATGCCGGCCGGCAACACCCCCGCTGCCGTGACCGTGCGCACCGCCTCTCCGGCGGACTCCATGGCGGCAAAATCAGCCAACATCACGGCAACGCTCTGGGGCGTACGCAACAGGCGCAGGGTGATGGCGGTGGCAATGCCCAAGGTGCCCTCGCTGCCGATGAATACACCGCGCAGGTCCAGTTCTGGCGTTTCGGCCAGACCGCTGCCCAAGCGGGTGACGCTGCCATCGGGCAGCACCACCTCCAGTTCGAGCACGTGGTTGCTGGTGACGCCGTATTTGAGGCAGTGCACGCCGCCGGAGTTTTCGGCGACGTTGCCGCCGATGCTGCAGACCACCTGGCTGGAGGGATCGGGGGCGTAGTAATACCCCTCGCCGCAAACGGCCCGGGTCACCCAGCTGTTGATCACCCCTGGCTGGACGGTGATGCGGCGGTTGGCCAGGTCCAGATCCAGGATTGAGCGCATGCGGCTGGTGGCGATCACCAGGGCGGCGGATTCGGCCACGGCCCCCCCCGAAAGGCCCGTGCCACTGCCGCGGGCTACAAAAGGCACTGCCTGTTGGTGGCAGAGACGGACCAGGGCTGACACCTGCTCGGTGGTTTCGGGCAACACCACCAAGGGCGGCTGGTGACGGTTCAGGGTGAGGCCGTCACAGTCGTAAGCCAATAGTTCTTGGCGGGCTGCCACCACGCCCCGGGCCGGCAGGATGGCGCGGCACTGGCGCTCGATGGCTGCCCAATCGATGGGATCTCGCACGCTGACTGGGGCCGGGGGGGCTTGGGTAGGCGCTGGGGGGGTCAAGGCAGGCTCATGGCACGGAACAAATGCTGGGGGGGCGCTAGCCGGACCAAAGCCCGGACCAGAGCCCGGACCAGAGATGGTGTGAACCTACCCAGCCGGGAAAGGGATTTAGGAATGGTCGCCAGGCTGAACCTGGAGGTTGCTCCCCTGGGGTTTTGCGCCTCTGGGGCGAAATCGCTGGCAATGGGCTTGCTTTTGCTGGCCATAGACCAACTTCTATCAAGAGGGTCCGTCGCTGGGTAAGGATGGAAAGCGCTTGACGCCCATCGTTAAAGCTCACCGTCTGCGGATCCTGTCTTGTCGGCCACTTCATCAGCGCCCGTTTCGACTCCTGTGTTCAACACCACCCGCTCTCAGGAGATCTTCGCTGCGGCCCAGCACCTGATGCCTGGCGGCGTGAGTTCGCCTGTCAGGGCATTCCGCTCGGTGGGGGGCCATCCAATTGTCTTCGACCGCGTCAGCGGTGCCTATGCCTGGGATGTGGATGGCAACCGCTACATCGATTACGTCGGCAGCTGGGGCCCGGCCATTTGCGGCCATTCCCATCCCGAGGTGATTGCGGCCCTGCACCAGGCGCTGGAAAAGGGCACCAGCTTCGGGGCCCCTTGCGAACTGGAAAATCAACTGGCCGCCATGGTGATCGAGGCGGTGCCCTCGGTGGAAATGGTCCGCTTCGTCAACTCAGGCACTGAAGCCTGTATGGCGGTGCTGCGCCTGGTGCGGGCCTTCACTGGCCGCGAGAAGCTGATCAAATTCGAAGGCTGCTATCACGGCCATGCCGACATGTTTCTGGTCAAGGCCGGCTCGGGGGTAGCCACCCTGGGCCTGCCCGATTCCCCCGGCGTGCCCCGTTCAGTAACGGCCAACACCTTGACGGCGCCCTACAACTGCCTGGAATCGGTCAAGGAGCTGTTTGCCGCCAACCCCGGCGAAATTGCTGGGGTGATTGTGGAGCCGGTGGTGGGCAATGCCGGTTTCATCCCGCCGGAACCAGGTTTCCTGGAGGGCCTGCGCGAACTGACGCGGGAGCACGGTGCGCTGTTGGTGTTTGATGAAGTCATGACGGGCTTCCGCATCAGCTACGGCGGTGCCCAGGCGAAATTTGGCGTGACCCCGGATCTGACCACCATGGGCAAGGTGATTGGCGGCGGCCTGCCGGTCGGGGCCTACGGCGGCCGGGCCGACATCATGGCGATGGTTGCCCCGGCCGGGCCCATGTACCAGGCAGGCACCCTCAGCGGCAATCCCCTGGCGATGACCGCCGGCATCAAAACACTTGAACTGCTGAAGCGGCCCGGCACCTACGAACGGCTGGAGGCGATCACCGCCCGTCTCAGTAACGGGATCCAGGAAGCGGCCCTGGCCGCCGGTGTGCCGATCACCGGCAGCCACATCAGCGCCATGTTCGGCTTTTTCCTCTGCCCCGGCCCGGTGCGCAATTTTGAAGAGGCCAAGGCCACCGACAGCCAGCGCTTCAGCCGCCTGCATCGGGCCATGTTGGAGCGGGGCGTCTACCTAGCCCCCAGCTCCTACGAAGCTGGCTTCACATCTCTGGCCCACAGCGACGCCGACATCGACGACACCTTGATGGCCTTCCGTGAAGCCTTGCTGGCGATTGGCTGAGGTTGGCAGGGGAAATCGAGTCCATTTTTGGCAAAAATTTGGCGCCCACCTGTGCTCAAGCTACGCCCGGTCTCTGCGGGCTGATTGCTGTGCTGCCGCTTCAAGCAGCTGCCGCATCTTGCTGTGAATGGGAGGTTTGTGGTTGAGAACCTCCTGCAGCCGCAGCCAACGATGGCCTCGCTGGCGGTCCTTGCGGCGGCCGTAGCCGATCGCACGCATGGTGTATGTCCGTGCCTTGATCTCCTTGCCATTGACGCTTAAACTGACATCCTCTGGCTCGCCGACGATGCGGGCCCAGACGCCGGTTTCCTCATGGACCTCGCGAACGGCAGTTTGCCGTGAATCTTCCTGCGGTTCGATGTCTCCTGTGGGCAGAACCAATTCCAATGGGTTATCGGAGGCTTCGACCAGCAGGTAGCGGGTGCGGGTGCCATGGCCGCGCATCACTACGCCTCCCGCATGGGCGGGGCTTCCCTGGGGCGGCGGGCCTGGTTCCGGGAAACTCAGTTTCCCTTTGTTGTTATTGGCTGTGAGGGTGAGCACCGACCAATAGGCCTGGTTGGTGGCTTTGTGGCGCTGCTCCATGTAGCGCCACAGGGCCAGCAGCAACAGCGTCGCCACAGCGAGCGCCCCTAAGGGCGAATCCGGGTGATGCCAGGGCCAGGTGATCAGCACGACGGCCAGCACCACCACAAACGAACGAAAGAACTTTGAATCCGCCTCCAGGCGCTGCACGGCCTGCAAACAAGTTTGGCTTTCGACATTGAGCCACACCTTGCACCACTGGAAAGTGTTCACGGCTTGATCTGCCTGCAGCGGAGAGAGCAGGTGCTTTTTGACCTGTTCGGCTCGGCGCACGGCATGGTCTGATTCACGCCGAAACACAGCCCAAAGGCCTAGGCGGAGCGGCCAGGGCAATAACTTATTGCGCAGGGCCAGGCGCCGGATTTGCTCATTGAGGGTGTACCCCCGTGCCCAGTCGTAGAACTCATCCAGCCAGGAGCCGAGTAGAAAGACCAGATGGCCGAAGAGATAGCTAGCGAAGATGAAAGCGGCCCAGCCTTCTGAACCGGCCAACTTCCCATAGCGTTCTGTCAGCAAGACTGGCCCTACCTGATCCATCAAGAGGTAGGTGAGCAGCGCACCCGGCAGCAGGATGGAAAAGAAATCCATCAGGCCGATGAACCATTTCTGCGGGTCGAAGTCCATTGGAATCAGCTTTCAGAACAAATCTGAATGCTTTTCCGTTATTTGACAAGCCTGTGACTCAATCATGGAGTGGCTACGCTGCGGCCTGGGGGATACCCGGCTGCTTTCAGCAGTCCGCGCCGGTGTGGTCGCCCTGACCCTATCGGTTGATGCTGGTGACGGCTGGGCAGCGGCAAGGACCTGGGATCGGCTGGCACGGCCCAGTCAGCGAGGGATGAAGGGGCTGCCCAGCCCGAAGGCCCCGCTGCCGCTCTGGCCTACTTACGATTGGTTTACACCCATAAATCACCCTGGCTATGGCCGTCACCTATCCCCGCAAGCTGGTTAACAACATCGGGCCTCGCGAGGTGATGGCCGCTGTGGTCAAGGAGCGCAAGGTGCAGATGCAGTTCCTCAACAGCTACCGCTTCAACGAGCAGCGCTCCTGCCAGGAGCTAACCATGCTGATTGAGGCCCTCGACGGCCAGCCCCGCGACCTCTGCCGTGAGATCTCCCACCACATCAGCGACGAAGCCCGCCACGCCGCTTGGCTCACCGACTTGCTCTGCGACCTCGGTGAGGAGATTGGTAATCCCCCCAGCGGCTCCTATATCGACGAGCTCAACCGCCTGTTTGACAAGAGCGGTGGCGAGATCCAGCAGGAGGACGGACTGATTGCCGTGCTGGCCTCGATCAACGCCACCGAGAAGCGCGGCTGCCAGGCCTTCTCGGCTCACATCCATGCCCTGCGCCACGCGCCGGCCACGGAGGAGAACAGCCGCATTCGCGAGACCTTGGAAAAAATCCTGCCGGAGGAGGCGGGCCATGTGAGCTGGGGCAGCCGCTGGCTTGGCAAGATCGCCGCCCGCAGCCCGGAGCATCGCGCCCGCGTCAACGACGCCAAGCGCAAGTATTCGATGATCGAGCACGCGGCTTTCGAGGCCGGCATGGACATCACCGCCGGCGCCGAACTGCGGCGGGTGGCGAACCTGGTGGAGATCACCAATACCCTGCCGGTGTGGGATCGGCCCGCCTATCTGATGGAGCGTCTGCCCCAGGCTCTGCTGGCGCCGGATCTGCAGAAATCGCGCTTTCTGGCGGTGCAGCGGGTGCTGCAGGACAAGCCCGAGAAGCTGGTGGAGCAGTTCATCCCGATGTTCCTCAGCGGCCTGCAGCACCTGCGGCCTTCGGTGGCTACGGGCAGCTGAGGGCTGGTATCGATTCTGAGAGCGCTTCACGTTTCTTTACGCGGATTGGCAGACTGGTTTGATCAGACACCAGTCGCCAGTCCCCCGTCCATGTCCACTTCCCTGTTGCTCGAGCTGTTTGCCGGCTTCCTGGCCGCCTGCATCGCCCTTTGGTTCGTGCTGCTGAGCCGCTCCTCCCAGCCCAAGGGGGTCGTCGCTGATACTCCCAGCTTCTGGTTGGGGGGTACTGACAACCTGCCGCCTGCGTTGCGCCGGCTGGCGGCGGCCTACTTCCTGCCCAATGGGCCCCTGGCCAACACGGCCCTGTTGCTGCTGCGCCTCACCATCGGCGTGCTGATGATCCACCACGGCCAGGAAAAGCTGGCCGATCCCCAGCAGTTCGCCAAAACCTATGTGGCGTCGCTGCATCTGCCTTTCCCGCTGTTCTTCGCCTACGCCGCCGGCTTCTCCGAATTGATCGGCAGCTGGCTGCTGATCCTCGGCCTGCTCACCCCACTGGGGGCCCTGGCGATCACCAGTACGATGGCCGTAGCGGCCTACCAACACATCTCCACGGCCGGCCTCAACATCTACGTGCTGGAACTGGTGGCGCTTTATCTAGGTGGCAGCCTTGCCCTGCTGCTGCTCGGTCCCGGCAGATTCTCCTTTGATGGCGCCATTGTGCACGAACTGCTCGAAGAGCCGGGCAGCAGTGCCAACGACGGTCAGGCCAGCTCGACCCTGACCCCGGCTTTTGTCGCGGTGCGGGGGGATGGCCGGGGCTGATCTCGGCAATACACCCAAACGGACAGTCTTTTAGTCGGCAAAAGAGCCGGCAGCAACCTCGTCGTCTACTGCGGCTGGACAATGTCTACTGTGGCTGGACAATCCACCGCTCCAACGCCAAATCCAGCCACCGCCGCCTTGAACAGTGGCTATCTCGGTAAGGGTTCGATAATAGGACAGGTGTTGTCGAGGTGGCCCCTCAAAACAGCCGCAAGGGGTTGAAGCCGCGCGGCTTAGGTTGCTCGGACGGGCTGCCGGTCGCGCCAGCCCCATCAAGACCTTCCATCCCTTCGCCCACGGGCCGGGTGGTGCTGGAGCGGCGCTCCAGGCTGAGTTGCCAGGCCGGGGCGCCCTGCGGGCCTCTGAGCTTGAGCGTGTCGCCGTAGGCCGTCACCGTCACCATCGCGCCGCGCATGGCCGCCATCGCCTGAGCGCTGATCGAGCAGCTGGTGCGCTCCGGCGGCAGCAGCACCTTGCGTTGCACCAGCCGCGCCGCTTCCGCCGCCTTCAGGTCGCTGGGCACCCAACTGTCGTTGCGGGGCGCTTCGCTGGAGGTCCACATCACCATGTCGCCCTCCCGCTGGCCCGCGCCTGTGGCCGTGGCCTGGTAACCCAGGGCCGTGGGCACCCCCTGCCAGCTCAGGCGCCGTGCCCCACCCGCCGCAGCGGTCGTCAACGTCAGCGGTGCCAGAAAATCGTGGCTGGCCTCCACCTGAAAGCGAATCTCCGGCGCGAAGGTGCTCACAACCCCATGGCTGCCCACCAGTGACCCCTGCGCCGGCACCGGCGGTGCCGGATCGCTGTTGGGCCAGCGGCCGCTGGTGCCTGACCCATCCACCGTCCAAGGCAGGGCCCCTAGCCCTTGGATCGCCGCCTTGGCCTGGCGTTTTTGCTCCTCACCCCACCCCCGCAGCGAAACGATCTCCGGTTGGTCCGCCCCGGCGCTCTCGGCGCAGCCGCGAAACAGCAGCAGCCGCCCATTGCCCTCCACCAGTTCCACATCATTGAAATTGGGGGGCTCCCCTTTCTCCAGGGTGAGGGTTTTGAGGGGTAGGGCCGCCCCCATGCCCAGCCCCGCCGGGATGCGATGCTCCGCCGTGGGGTTGGCCACCACCCGGGGCGATTCCAGCCGCAGCTCCAGGGTGCGGTTGGTGGTGGTTCCGATGGCGGGTGAACCCCCCAGCATCATGCGCATGATGTTGGCGCCCCCAATCGGCTTGATATCCAGGCCGGTGCGGGTGATCGCCTCCATCTGGTAGGTGGGGATTGGGATTGCCTTGAGCGTGGGTTTGGCCGAAGCCGCAGGCTGGGCAGCCGCCGCTGGTTTGGCGGGGGCGGCAAGCGCTGGCAGGCCCAGCAGCAGGGGCAGGGCTGCGAGGGCAGAGGCGCTAGCGATCGCATTGCGGGCCAGGGCTTGTGGTAGTTCTTCCATGGTCCTCGTATATCTGAAGAGACATGAAATCTAAGGGGGGTTGCGCTGCTGGATGACCAGCACAGCCTCCGGTTGAGCCGCGCCGGATCGCCTGCAAACTCCTAAGCCGGAAGCACGGCAGCGGAATCGCGCCGCCAGCGGCGCACTACAAGCTCTGGCGTTTGCCCCTGCAGATCCACCGCCGCGTTGAGCCGTTGCATGGTGGCGGCCGACAAGCGCCCGCTCAATCGCTCCAGCACCGGCACCAGCTCCGGGTGGCGCCGCAGGCTGGCCGCGTTGAACACCGGCACGGCGTCGTAGGGGGGGAAATAGGCGCGGTCGTCTTCCAGCTTTTGCAGCTTCATGGCTGAAATCAGCCCATTGGTGCTGTCGCCCGCGATCAGATCCACCCGCCCGTCCGCCAGGGCCCGGTAGGTGAGGCCCAGATCCATGGCGCTGGGCGGTGCGGCGAAGCGCAGTCCGTAGCGCTCCGCCAGGCCCGGGAAGCCATCGGCGCGGTTGAGAAATTCGTAGCCAAAGGCCGCGCGCCATTGCCGGGCTGGTTTCACCGCATCGCTGATCGTGCGCAGACCCAGCCGCTGCCCATCGGCCTGGCGGATGAGGATCGCGAAGGTGTTTTCGAACCCCAGGGAGGGGAACATGCGCAGGCCATAACGTTCGTCGTAGAGCTGACGCGCTTGCTGCCAAACCGCCGCCCGCCGCTCGGGCGGCAAGGGTGGCTGGCGCAGGATCGCCGTCCAGGCTGTGCCCGTGTACTCCACGTAGCCGTCGATGCGCCCCTGGCGCACGGCTTCATGGAGCAAAAAGGTGCTGCCCAGGCTGAATTCCCGTTTGACCCGCAGGGACGTGTTCGCCTCAATCTCTTGGGCCAGGAGCTCCCCCAGCAGCAGCTGCTCGGTGTAGCCCTTGGCGCCCACCACCACCGTTTCGCCTCCCGCGGCTTTGCCGCCTTCGGGGTTGCCGCCCGCGGGGGCCAGCCAGCGCCAGGCGACCGGGATGGCCAGCAGGGCCGCCACGAGCAAAGCACCCGCCAGCACCCGGGTCCAGCCGCGCCGCCACAAGGCCGGCCGCCCGCCGCCTCGGCTGCGTTCTTGGCTACCGCTCTTGGCGGCGCGCCGGGAGAGGCGGGTTTCCAGGGCGCCGAGGGCGCCATCGGCCACCAGGGCGATTGCCGCCGCCGGCAGGGCGCCGGCCAATAGCAAAGAGTTGTTCACCGTGGCGATGCCCCGGAAGATGAACACCCCCAGCCCACCGGCGCCAATGGCCGCGCCGATTGTGGCCACCCCCACGGAGATCACCGTGGCCACCCGCAGGCCCGCCATCAGGCTGGGCAGCGCCTGGGGGAATTCCACATGGCGCAACACCTGGCTGCGGCTGAGGCCCAGGGCCCGGCCCGCCTCCTTGAGCCCCGACGGCACCTGGTTCAGGCCGGTGACCAGGCCCCGCAGCAGTGGCAGCAGGGCATAGAGGACTAGGGCCAGCACCGCCGGGGTGGGGCCGATGCCCCCCAACACCGGCACCGTGAGCAGCAGGCCAAAAATCGCCAGGCTGGGGATGGTCTGCACGGCGTTGGCGAGCCCCAGCACGAGCTGGGCCAGCCGGGGCCGCCCCTGTATCAGCACCCCCAGAGGCAGGGCGATCAGCAGGGCGATGGCCACCGCCAAGGCCACCATCAGCAGATGCTCGCCGCAGCGTTGCAGGATTTCGCGGGCCAGGTCAGCCGTCATGGCAGGGGTGGGCTCCCAGGCGCCGTGGTCCCATCCTCAGGCCAAACGTTTTCTGCGACCGCTCTCCGGGATCTAAGGCTTGGCAACCTTTTGGCTGGTCTCCCGGCAGCGGCGCCGCAAGCGGCGGGCGCTATGCCAGCCCGCAAGGGTGCCCGCGATGGGTAGAGGCCCGGGGGTGGGGACGGGGTCGGAACCCATGGTTTCAAAAGTGATTGGGGTTTGGTTGATAACCATTGAGGAGCCCGAACTGCAACAATACCAATGAACAGGCAAATCTTGGTCGTCGATTGGATAGGGTAGAATTGAAATTGGCAGATCGATACTGCTTCCATCTGGCCATGGTTCCCTGATCCCAGGTTCTTCGATGACGGGGTCAATGATGGGCGTATATGGATACGGATAGGGATCGGGGTTGTAACCGAAATCGATCGGAGAATCTACGATGATGGGCTCGGGAGTCAAGTTGACAGGCACTTCTGAGTTGAATCGGATCGCTCCTTTGATCCAGGCATTAGTACTTTCTTCGTCGTATTGTAAAAAATCCACGGCGAAGGAGAAGGTGCCGTCGTCAGCAACGTTGGACTCCAAAATATTGAATGAGCCCGTTAATCTGTTGTTGCCGCGATAGTTGCCACTGAAGGTGAGGCCTGGAGCTGTTGTTTCCTGAAAGGGCCACCGGGTTGCGTTGGCGTAAGAGCCAATGGCAAGGCTGGCGCCCTGGGGAGCTGCCAGTTCAAGGTTCCAATAGCGACTCAATCCCTCAGACGTCCAGGGTTCGGCGATGCTGAAGCGAAGCATTGTGAATGGATCTCCCTCGACACCGATGTCGAAACCGTTGTCTGGCCCAGCGGACACTGTTTCTCCGCCACCCACAAAGCTGTAGGGGCTGCTGAGGAAAGACAGCAATGTTGCCGCCTGGGCAGCCTGTAAGGAGCCCGCCAGCGGCAGCGCCAAGGTGCAGGCAATCAGGCGGGCCCAGCGGTGACTGTGGGAGGGTACGCGGTGAACCATGGGGCTGAATTGGGAGAAGCTATGGGGTTGTAGTTGCGGGGGCTGGCTTTTGATTCACAGAGACCTGTGCTTCAAAGGAGTCAATTTGGAACGCAAGTGATAGAGACTGACAATTAAGCGTAGTGTTTGTTGTGCCGTTTGCGAGCAATTATAGATGGCATTGCGGGTAAATGGTGTTTGGCTTTAGTGGCCTGCTTGCGCGTTACGGTGATTGTTGCCTGTTTCGATCCCTCTGAGACCCTGCTGGCGTATCAGCCAGCTGGAATGATGGGCAGCCGGTTGAGGAGTTGTTTGCGCTCCTGCCAATCCGCAGGGTGCTGATTGAGCAAGGCCACAAACGCTCCGCCATGGCGCGGCACGCGCAGGTGGCAAAGCTCGTGCAGAACAACGTAATCAAGGCAGGCTTTGGGCTTTTGAGCGAGTTGGGCCTTGACGCGACTCACCTCCGCCGGGGTGAGGAATTGCCCCTTGCTTTTGCCACTTTCAACGGCAAAATTCCGCATCAGATATTCGTAGGCATCGCCGAGAATGTCGTCGTCATCGGCCCGGTTGCTGGCAAAGTTGAGGGCGGGTTTTTCAAAGATCGCGATCAGGCTGGTGAGCCGGTCCACCAGCTCCTTGCCGCTGCCCAACTTGGCCTGGTCGTTGAAGTCCGGGAAGTCGCTGGGGCTCAGTTGCTGGTTGGCGGCCACCAGCGGGGCGATGATGGCTTTGTTGGTTTGATCGCCAATCTCCGCCTTGCCCTTAAGGGCCACCATGTCGGCAAAGCTTGACCCCGCCGGAATCACCAGGGGCGCATAGGGCTGGCCGGCGTACTTATCGCTGATGTATTTGATGAACAGCAACACCAGCACATAATCCTTGTACTGGCTGGCATCCATCCCGCCCCGCAGCTCATCACAGCTGGCCCAGAGGCTGGAGTAAAGCTCCGACTTACGAATGGCCATCGCCGGCCCCCTTGCCCAGAGGCCCCGATCTCCAGGGCAGACGCGCCATCAAGCCATCCGACCGCTGACAAGGCCAGCAGCTTAGGGCCGCCCCAACGGGCCCAAAGCCGCTTTACAGGCACCCTCCCATCGGTTCATGGGCATAACGCTCAGGGATTGCGCCCTGGCTCTTGAACCACTGCCGCCATTAGGGTTGTACCCCATCTTCGGCCCAGCCCATGGCCCTGGCGCCCCCAGCCGCAACCGCCCAGCCCCCGGGGTTTGAGCCGGCACCGCTGCTGTTGCCCTCGAATTTGCGGCTGACGCCCGAGCAGTTCGAGCAGGTTTGCCAGGCCAATCCGCAGGCGGTGCTGGAGCTGACGGCTGATGGCCTACTAATTGTCATGACGCCAACAGGAGGGGAGACAGGCAGCCGCAATAGTCGTCTGCTCATCCAGCTGGGCCTGGCCCTCACCCGCGGTCAGCCCAGCTTGAGGATCTTTGACAGTTCCACAGGCTTCCTCCTGCCGGATGGCTCCGTGCTCAGCCCCGATGCCTCCCTAGTGCTGGAAGATCGCTGGCAGGCCCTCAGCCCCGAACAACGCCGCCGCTTCCCGCCCCTCTGCCCCGATCTGGTGGTGGAGCTAGTTAGCCCCAGCGACGCAGGGCCCCGAGGCATCACGGCCCTGCGCCGCAAGATGGACCTCTACCAGGCCAATGGCGTCCGTCTCGGCTGGCTGCTGCTGCCCCAGGAGCGGGCGGTGGAAATCTGGCGGGGCGGCCAGCAGGGGATGGCGCAGCGGCTGGAGAACGCCAACCGACTGGATGGCAGCGAGCTGGCGGAGGGGCTGGCGCTGGATCTGGAGGATATCTGGGTGGTGTGACCGCTCCGCCCTGCATGGGGGTGTTCAAACGACCATGGCGCCGGGTTGGGTGACGTGATCCCCATCAGTGGTCCAGTTCCTATGAGAGTTGGTGGGGCTCCGTTGGCATATTTCCAAAAGTCACTCAATCAAGCCTTGGCTATGCCACCTAATAAGATATAGAGAGCTAGATCAACTAAGACACCGCCGTCAATCCCTTGTCGACGCTTGGAAGGTTTAATTCCACTCAACTTTCTTAACTTGTCGTACTTATCAGGTTTGGGCGCAAGTTTCAATGCATGTTAGTGGAATTGTAACCAAAGATTTAATGTGCATGGCAAGAAGTCGACAAGTCATACTAGTCCCTGCAAATCCGTTAGCATCCCTCAGATGAAGCAAGGCAATTGCTATCACGAATTGAATCCAAGTTACTATCGGCTTCCCTCTGAAGTCTTCTGTTGCGAAGTTCTTGTTGCCTAATATAGACATCGGCATCCTGTCCATTATACTTTTGAGATGAAGATGGTTGTCGCATATATTGCGTATCTGCTTCACCCCTGCAATGGGCAGGAATGGCGCCAGACGTGTTAGCTCGGGGATTTATAAGAACACCAATTAATGTGCCCAAGGTATAACCCATACATTCAGCTGTTGAAGTTTGCGCCATAGCTTTCATCTCTAAACATGAAATCATTAGCAACGCAATTGCTGTAGTGTATTTCACAGGTAATAATATATATGGATTGCCAAACTACTTTGACGGAGAAGCGATGAGCAATTTATTGATAAATCTTTACGAAACGGTCTGGTACGAAATGGTGCTTTTCAAGATCGGAAAATCCAGGCGAGAGCTCCCCAGAGCAGCTAATAG
>JBIKMU010000040.1:0-31629 GCA_044359075.1 Cyanobium sp.
TAGGGACGCAGGGGGGGGGGACTGCTTTGGTGGATTCCAGGGGTTCAGGGGATGAGGAGCTTCTTGCCAAGCCCAAGGGCTGCGGTTGGCTGTTGAGTGATCCACCTCGCTTCGCTGGGGCAAGTTGACCTGGCAGCCTCCGGTCGGCGGATGATTCCCGAAGATTTCGATAAATCTGCTTGATGGTTGCTGTTTTCGCGGTGCCAGCTGCTGGAATCTGGCTTCCCTGGCCCTCTCAGGCCATTGCCGTTATGTCATTAACTGCTATTTCTCTGACTGGCTTGAGCAGGTTGCTGCTGGTTCAGCAAAGCGACCATTAAACGTTCGCGTTCGCCAGCCACCCATCAAGAACCCTGTGAATCCTTAGGTCTGTTTTGTCCAGCGGGCCCATGGGTGGCCCCAACTCCGGTTCGTTCAGCCCGTGGGCCTCTTTTTTGACGATGGCCGGATTCTTGCACCTGCGTCGTCAGCATCTTTGCCAATGGACGTGGCGATTATCCAGCGGCAGGCCAAGGTGCCACCGGAGCAGCTCTTGCGCTGGCTGTTGGAGGGCTGCCGCATGAATTCACCGAAATCATGGCCGCAATCCCAGAGCTGGAGGATCAGTCGGCCATGGCAAGCTCTTACAAGCATTTCCCAGGCCGCTATCGCGTTCTATAATTAAGCCCTAGGGCAAGAGATTGAGGCAAGCTCAGCCTCAATCATCGGCTAGGTGAAGCGCTTGAACATCCTCTTTGTTCATCAAAACTTTCCCGGGCAGTTCAAACACCTGGCACCGGCCTTGGCCCAGCGAGCCCATAGCGTGAAGGCCCTCAGGCAAGCTCAAAAAAGCCTGCCATACGCCATCCAGGGAGTTGTACTGGAGAAGTGGCAAGCCCAACGGGGCACCTGCCTTGATGCCCACCCGTGGGCCCATGACACCGAAACCAAGCTGATTCGAGGCGAAGCGGCGGCGGCGGCGGCTTTTAAGCTCAAACGAGATGGTTGGTGCCCCGATCTCATTGTTGGGCATCCCGGCTGGGGTGAGATGTTGTTTCTGCATCACATCTGGCCCCAAGTTCCCCAACTGCACTTCCTGGAATTTTTCTATAGAAGCGCTGGTTTGGATGTGGGATTTGACCCCGAATTTCCGCTTGCCGATTGGCAGTCAGCAGCGCGGGTGACCGCCAAGTCAGGTCCAAGCCTGATGGGCCTAGAAAACATGACCGCCGCTCTATCGCCCACCCATTTCCAGGCCAGCACCTACCCCGCTTGGGCCAGGGATCGCATCGAGGTGATCCACGATGGCATTAATACTAGCCAGGTGGTCCCCAATCCCGGCGCGCACCTGCGCCTCGGCCGTCAAGGTCCAGATATTCGCAATGGCGATCCTGTACTCACTTTTGTGAACCGCAACCTTGAGCCTTACCGCGGCTACCACCGGTTCATGCGGGCATTGCCCTCGATCCAGCAAAGATGCCCAAATGCCATAACCGTGATTGTGGGCGGTCACGGAGTGAGCTATGGAGCCGCTGCGCCCGAGGGTAAAAGCTGGAAAGACCTCATTCTCCAGGAGGTGAATGATGATCTCGATCTGAGTCGGATATTTTTTACTGGCAAACTTGCCTATAAAGATTATCTCGCTCTGCTGCAAGTTAGCGCCTGCCATGTTTACTTTACTTATCCTTTTGTGCTGGGCTGGAGTTGTTTGGAGGCTATGGCTGCAGGCGCTTTGGTGGTGGGGAGTGCAACACCTCCGGTGCAAGAGGTAATCTGCAATGGAGAAAATGGCCTGCTGGTGGACTTTTTTGATCAGCAAGCCCTAGTGGAGACTGTGTCGCAGGTTTTGAATAATCCAGAGCGCTTTATCCAAATCCGTCAGGCGGCTCGAATCAGCGTGGTCAACCGCTTTGATCTAGAGACCGTTTGCCTGCCTAAGCAGATACGGCTGATCGATCGGCTGCTCAGCCATGCCCCAAGCCTTGCTTGAAACTGGTGCGTTATTGCAGGGGCCTGCTTACCAAAAGGGTAGGGCAAACCCCCTAAGCCGGTGTTTGTTGGCGGTATAGGAACTCTCGACTGTATCGAAGGGGGGTGCTGAAACCGCTCAGGGGCTTAGCCGAAAGCTCCAAACAGGACGACCATGGCTATGACACCGCCAAAAACGATTAGGGCATAGAACTGGGCCCGGCCGGTTTCGAAATACTTGAGACCCTCGCCACTGCCCAGGGTGAGCAGGCCGGTGAGGTTCACAACCCCATCAACCACCTTGGAATCGACATCCAACACCTTGCGGGCAATCTTGCGACTGCCTTGCACGAAGATTTTGTCGTTAATGGTATCCAAGTTCCACTTGTTGGCCAGAAATCTGTTGACAGCAGGAAAACGGGCCGCCGCCGCCTGGCCCAGATCAATGCGGTGCAGGGCATAGGCCAACACCGCCAGGCTGATGCCCGCTACCGAAATGGCCACCGAGGAACCGGCCAGGGGCAGAAAGTCCTGCCACGAGAAATGTTCCGCCATCTCGACGGCTTCATGGGGGTCCACCAGGGCCGCAAACCGACTGTTCCAAGGCATCCCCAGCAGGCCGATCAGGACCGAGGGAACCGCTAAAACCACCAGGGGTGCCGCCATCTGCCAGCCCGATTCATGGGGATGGTCGGCGTGGTGGCTATCACCTTGTTCAGCATGTTCGTGATCGCTGGACTTACCTGCGGCGGCCAGCAGCTGGGCCTGCAGACCCTTGTCGTTGCCTCTGAAACTTCCCTCAAAGGTGAGGAAGTAAAGGCGGAACATGTAAAACGCCGTCATGCCCGCCGTCAGGAAACCTGCCGCCCAGAGGATCGGGAAGGTATGGAAGGCCTGCCCGAGGATTTCGTCCTTGCTCCAGAAGCCCGCCAAGGGGGGTATGCCGGCGATGGCGATGCAGCCAATCAGGAAGGTACTTGCGGTGATCGGCATGTAACGGCGCAACCCCCCCATCAGGCGCATGTCCTGGGCCAGCACGGGTTCATGGCCTACCACCTCCTCCATGGCATGGATCACCGAGCCTGAGCCCAAGAAAAGCATGGCCTTGAAGAAGGCATGGGTCACCAGGTGGAACATGCCGGCAACGGGGGCGCCGCAGCCCATGGCCAGCATCATGTAACCCAGCTGGGAGACGGTGCTGTACGCCAGACCCTTTTTGAGATCCTGCTGGGTGAGGGCGATGGAAGCGCCCAGAAACAAGGTGATTGTGCCGATGACGGCGATCACCGCTTGAACGGCGGGGAAGGGGGCGTAAACCGGCTGCAGGCGGGCCACAAGGAACACCCCGGCGGCCACCATGGTGGCGGCATGGATCAGGGCGGAGATGGGAGTCGGGCCCTCCATGGCGTCGGGCAGCCAAACATGGAGGGGAAACTGGGCCGATTTGGCCATCGGGCCCATAAACACCAGCAGGCAGAGCAGAACCGCCACTGCGGTTGAAACGGATCCGTTGGCGACAGCCTCCTGCAGGCGGATGCCAATCTCTTCGAAGCCGAAACTGCCAGTGGCCCAAAACAGGCCGAGCATGCCGAGCAGGAGTCCGAAATCACCGACGCGGTTCACCACAAAGGCCTTCTGGGCGGCATTGGCGGCGGCATCGCGGTCGTACCAGAAGCCCACGAGCAGATAGGAGCACATGCCTACCAACTCCCAGAAGACATAGATCTGCAGCAGGTTGGGGCTGATGACCAGTCCAAGCATCGAACTGCTGAACAGGGCCAGGTAGGTGAAGAAGCGCACATAACCCTTGTCGTGGGCCATGTAGCCATCGGAATAGACCATCACCAACAAGGCAATGGTGGTGACCAGGGCAAGCATCACGGCTCCCAGGGGGTCAACCCGGAAGCCCATCGGCAGGTTGAAGGTGCCGGCGCTGGCCCAGTTGAACAGTATTTCGGTGGTACCTGCCCCTGCCAGTTGTTCCGCCAGCACGGCGTAACTGAGCACAGCGGCGGCCCCGACAAAGCTGATCAGGAAAAGGGCCACCGGCTTGCGCAGGCGATTGATGGTGCGATTGAAGCTGATCAGACCCAGACCCGTGAGGCAGGCGCCCAGCAGGGGTAGCACTGGGATCAGCCAGGCGAGATCAGAAGCGGACGGCATCCTCAGGGGACGGCTGCAGGGAGTGTAGGCAGGTCTGGCAGGCAGGGTTTAACCCAACCAGTGGGCCCAGGCGGTGCGTTGGAAGCTGGTGGCCACCAGACCGATGCTTTGGTGAGCCCACCAGAACAGCCCTATGGCCACGGCGATACCAACCTGGGCTGGCCGCAGAAATTCGGCAAGGACCAGTTTTTGTCTGCCATCCAACACGGCGGCGAAGGGCACGATGGAGGTTTGGGCCTGGAGTTCGCTGGCGGCGCTGCCAAAGCGTTCTCGCAATCGACGATCGCCATGCCAGATGGCAAAGAGATGGTGGGCGATCAACCCGAAGCAGGTGGCCACCATGAAACTGCTGCCGATCCAGAGCAGGTGGGTGGCACACCAAAGGATCTGACCGACGGCCTGGGGGTGGCGGCTGATGCGGATGATGCCGCTGCCATAAAGCCGCACCTGGGGTCGCAGCAGGGCTGGGATCTCCAGCAGGTTGTAAGTGGCTGGATAGAGGAAGAAAAAGCTGATCGCTGAACCCAGCCAGACCAGGGGCAAGATCCAGGGCCGGTCCTGAAGATTCCAGAGCCGCCAGCCGTCATAACGATGGGCTAAGAAATAGGCGATCACCAGACCCGCTGCGGGCACGCTCGCCAGGGCAAACAGCAGGCGCCAGGCCCGGGCTCCAATGCGTTTTTCCGCCCAGGAGCGCAGGGCAGCACCACCGCTGTGCAGCACCGCAAAGCCCAGCAGCAGGGCCAGCATCACCCAGGAGCTGTGCTGGGACATCGGAGCGAGAACGGAATTAACGATGGGTGCTTGGGAATGAATCCGGGGGCCACCCTAGAGTTTGGTGCTGCGTGCCGGTTCGGCCATCGGCTATTCCCAGGCTCACCAGACTCCATGGCCGATCTGCCTTTCACCCTCGACCAACTACGCATCCTGCGGGCCATTGCCAGCGAGGGCAGCTTCAAGAAGGCGGCTGACAGCCTTTATGTCACCCAGCCTGCGGTGAGCCTGCAGATTCAGAATCTTGAGAAGCAACTGGATGTTTCCCTCTTTGATCGTGGCGGGCGCAAGGCCCAGCTCACCGAGGCGGGCCATCTGCTGTTGAGTTACTGCGACCGCATCTTGAGCCAGTGCCAGGAGGCTTGTCGGGCCCTGGATGATCTCCATAACCTCAAGGGAGGTTCCCTTGTGGTCGGGGCCAGCCAGACCACGGGCACCTATCTCATGCCACGCATGATCGGACTGTTTCGTCAGAAATATCCTGATGTCGCGGTGCAGTTGCAGGTTCACAGCACCCGTCGCACCGGTTGGAGTGTCGCCAACGGCCAGATCGACCTGGCCATCATTGGTGGCGAGCTGCCCGCCGAACTCAACGACCTGCTCCAGGTAGTCCCTTATGCCAACGATGAACTCGCCTTGGTGCTGCCTCCGAAGCATCCTTTGGCACGCCTGAGCGAACTTACCAAAGAAGATCTGTACAGGCTTGGCTTCGTTTGCCTGGATGCCCAGTCAACAACCCGCAAGATGGTTGATCAATTGTTGTTGCGGTCCAAGCTGGATGTGCAGCGGCTCAAGATTGAAATGGAACTTAATTCCTTTGAGGCCATCAAAAATGCTGTCCAGGCTGGTTTGGGGGCCGCTTTCCTGCCGGTGGTCTCCATCGAGCGTGAATTGGCTGCAGGTACCCTGCACCGTCCTCCCTTGGCCGATCTGCTGGTGCGCCGCCAGTTGAAGCTGATCACCCATCCAGCCCGTTACTGTTCGAGGGCGGCCGAGGCCTTCCGCAGGGAGGTGCTGCCCGTATTCGCCAGTCCTGATAGTCCGTTGCGCCAGGCTCAGCCCAGGGCTGAAGCAACAACGGTGGCGCCTGGGGGATAACTCCCAGGCGTATTGATCCCACTGGTTGATCACCCTGGGCGGAGCAGGAGCGGTCCCTATCAGAACTGGTCGGCTTCTGGGGTCACTCCAACACTGCTGTTGGGTGCGGCCCCGGCCACCCCTTTCTGCAGAAATTGGTTCTGGGTGATATCGGTTTGGTAGACACAGCGCACGATGGGCTTGTCGCGCACTGAACCGACATAGGCAAAGGTATTCATGCGCTGTTTGCACTCGCGCATCTGTTCCGGCGTGATGGCGCCTTCTTTCTCCAGCACGGTCCAGTTTTCCCGACGGATGACGCAGCCGGGCTTGAGGGTGGGTTGGGTGACGAAGCTGCTGCTGGGATTCATGGTGGTGTACATCTCCACGTTGATCACAAAGGCACTCGCTCCCCATTGGCGGCAGAATTCGGGATCGGGAACGGCCATATCGAGCTGTTGGCTGCTGGCGATGTTCCCCTGATTCCCCACGGTGGTGCTGGTCACGGCACTGCCGATGCCAATGCCCACCACAAGGACCCCGGCCAGCACCGCCAGGGTGCCGACGTTGAATTTGAATCCTGGCCCCCCATCACCGCCCGCCCCACCGCCGCCGGCACCTTTGCCCGATCCAGCGGGGCGGGGGCCTTCGCGGCGATCAAAGGGTATTTCCTGGCCCCTGGGGCCATAGCGATCCCGCGGACGACCTTCGTAGGGGTCGCCAGGGTCGTCGCGGTAGGCCCCGGTTCCCCTGGACCTAAAGGCGCGTTCATCCGGGCGGGAGCGGCTCAAATGGAGTCGGGGGTGCGTGGCAGCCCCATGGAAAAATTCTGAACGCGGGCGGCAGGGTTGTAACGGATCTCGCCGGCTTGCAGTAGCTGCCGGATGACCCCTTCCAGTTCAGAGCCGATGCGGCGCAGGTTGTAGTCGGTCAGATCGGCCCCAGCCTGGGCCTCGACAAGGGTACGAAAGCTGGACTGCACCTTGGTTAGCGCCGAATCATCCCAGAGAAACTCATTGTCCGGATCGATGTCCAGGGTGAGTTGGTTTGGGTCGGGGAGCAGATCACCGTTTTCGACACGGGCGGTGAACAGCCTGACGTGGCGCGTGGTGGATTTGAGCAGGGTATCGGCCATGGGACGCCGGTGGCACGGAAGTAGGTGGAACGGAAGAGGTGGAACGGGATAGCCGCCGCTTACGGCGTGAGCTGACTCTAGGAACTCCAGGAGTTCGGGGGCCAGGGGCCCTATCGGCACGGTGCGGGGGCTTTGGCCGATAGGGTTGCAGCCTGTTTGCTGCTGGGGTCATGCGTGTCGCCATAGCTGGGGCCGGGCTGGCTGGATTGGCTTGTGCCAAGTACCTATGCGATGCCGGTCATACTCCGGTGATTTTTGAGGCCCGCGATGTCTTGGGGGGCAAGGTGGCCGCATGGCAGGACGAGGAGGGGGATTGGTATGAAACGGGATTGCACATATTTTTTGGAGCATATCGTAATATGCGGCGCCTCTTTAACGAGTTGGATATCGAAGATCGATTGCAATGGAAATCCCATTCCATGATCTTTAATCAACGGGAAGTCCCCGGAACATATAGTCGGTTTGATTTTCCGGACCTGCCGGCTCCCTTGAATGGGGTGGCTGCCATTCTTGGCAATAACGACATGTTGACCTGGCCCGAAAAGATTTCCTTCGGCCTGGGCCTTGTTCCGGCCATGCTGAGGGGACAGGGTTACGTTGAAGCGTGTGATAAGTATTCCTGGAGTGAGTGGTTGCGGCTGCATCGCATTCCTGAGCGGGTTAATGACGAAGTGTTCATGGCCATGAGCAAGGCCCTCAACTTCATCAATCCCGAAGAAATTTCCAGCACGGTCGTGTTGACGGCGCTCAATCGCTTCCTGCAGGAGTCCGATGGCTCGCGCATGGCTTTTCTCGATGGCAATCCACCCGAACGCCTATGTCAGCCCCTCGTTGACTACATCCGTGCACGGGGGGGTGATGTGCAGCTTAATGCGCCACTTAGGCAGATTGAGGTTGATGATCAAGGGCGGGTCAAAGCATTCCATATCGGTGGGATTCGAGGGCAAAAGCCCCAAGTGGTCGAGGCTGATGCCTACGTCAGTGCCATGCCGGTGGATCCCTTGAAATTGTTATTGCCGGAGCCGTGGAAATCCCTTCCCTATTTTGCAAAACTGGATGGATTAAAGGGGGTTCCAGTCATCAATATCCATCTCTGGTTTGATCGCAAGTTAACGGATATTGACCACCTTTTGTTTAGTCGTTCTGACCTGCTGAGTGTCTATGCCGACATGAGCAACACCTGTCGGGAATATGCCGATTCAGAACGCTCCATGCTTGAGTTGGTGTTCGCCCCAGCCCACGATTGGATCGGGCGACCCGATGGGGAGATTGTTGCCGCCACATTGGAAGAGTTGAAGCGCTTGTTCCCGGCCCATTTCCTAGGGGACAATCCGGCCGTTCTGCGCAAGTCAATTGTTGTCAAAACACCGCTTTCGGTTTATAAGACGGTACCTGGCTGTCAGCAGTTGCGTCCCGACCAACGCTCGCCGATTGACAATTTCTTCCTTGCGGGGTGTTACACCATGCAACGCTATCTGGCTTCGATGGAGGGGGCCGTGCTCAGTGGTCGACTCTGCGCCGAAGCGGTTGATGCCAGTAGCCAACTCCCCGTTCCTGACGGAGTTGCCACCGCCGCATTTGTACCCGTTTGAGCGTGTGACCCTTTCGTCGGCCACCCAGGCAGGATTGCCCCTCCATCCAAACTTGGATGAGGCATATGAGCTGTGTCGTCTAGAAACAGCCCGCTGGGCCAAAACTTTTTATCTCGGCACCCTGTTGTTGCCGCTCGCCAAGCGCCGGGCTATCTGGGCTATTTATGTGTGGTGCCGTCGCACCGATGAATTGATGGACAGCCCCCAGGCCCAGGGCCTGCCAGCCGACGAGCTGGAGGCTCGGCTGGATGCTTGGGAAAGTAAGAGTCGCCAAATGTATCTGGGGGAGGTGAGCGATGCCTTGGATCTTGTAATGGTGGACATGTTCCAGCAATTCCCCCAGTCCCTGCAACCATATCTTGATATGATCGAAGGCCAACGCATGGATGTGCGTTGCCATCGTTATACTACCTTTGCCGAGCTTGAATTATATTGTTATCGTGTTGCCGGCACCGTCGGCTTGATGTGTCAGGCTGTGATGGGGGTGGATCCGGCCTATACCACTGCTCCGTGGAGTGAGCATCCCGATCCCACTGAGGCGGCTGTTGCCCTGGGTATTGCTAACCAGCTAACCAATATTTTGCGTGATGTTGGCGAGGATCGGGAACGGGGGCGAATCTATCTTCCCCAAGAGGATCTCCTGCGATTTGACTATACAGAAGCTCAGCTCTTTGCCGGAGTTGTTAATGACAACTGGCGACGTCTGATGGCATTTCAGCTTGAAAGGGCTCGTTTTTGGTTTGCCCGCTCCGAGGCAGGGGTGCGTTGGCTTTCGGCCGATGCCCGCTGGCCGGTGTGGACCTCTTTGCGCCTTTATCGAGGCATACTTGATGTGATTGAGCGCCAGGATTACGACGTGTTTAATCGTCGGGCGTATGTACCTACTGCTGGCAAACTGCTTGATCTGCCCGTGTCATTTTTGGTGGCCCAGGTGCACTGATTCCTGCTGGTGAGGCTTGACTGCCGTCTTTGCTTCATTCCAACAGGGCCAACCAACGCCGCAGGATTGGGTTGACTTGCTCAGGGGATTCATCGTGGGGGCAGTGACCCAGTCCATCCAGAACAACGAGTTCTTGAATGCAAGAAAACTGGGCGGCCCAACGCCTTGCTTCGGCGGGATCTTCCCAGGGGTCCTTGGCTCCCCAGATCATGCGTACGGGCACTGAAAGGCTAGCCAGGTGGTCGGGGGCCAGGTGATCTTCGAACAGATTGACGAACCCGCGAAAGCTTTCCACCGCCCCGACATCGAGGGCTGGCTTTAGCAGGATCTCCACAAGTTCGTCATCAAGATTTGCGCCACTCGGGTATGCCTGGGCCAACACCTGACGAATGAAGCTGGGTCGGCCCACAAAACGGAACAGGGGCTGCAGTATCCAGCGCTGACGAACCAAGCGTTTTACCAGCGGTCGGCTCAGCCGCTCCCAACCAGGCAGGCTGGAGAGGCGGCGCTCATCCAGGGTGCGCTGGGCGCAATCGATAAGCACTACCTGGAGGGGGGGGGTGCCTGCGCTCTGGAGGCGATCGGCTGCCACCAATGCCACGAGGGCTCCAATTGAATTACCAACAAGTTGGACGGGGCCTCTAGGCACGACCTCCGCCAAGAAGGCCTGCACTTGGTCAGCCCAGAGGTCAAAGCAATACCTGACTGAACCGGCTTCAGCGGGCTCCCCGCTCAACTGCGAACGGGGTTTGTCACTTGCACCAAACCCAAGTAGGTCGAGGGCATAGATATCAAGCCCTGGATTGAGGTCCCCCAGGGTGTGGCGCCAGTGACCAACGCAGGCACCGAACCCATGGATGAGAAGAACGGATCCGCGACCATTCTGGCTGACGTCCGTCGCTTCTTGGCGAACCCAGTGAATACGGTGCGGTCCCCAGCTCCAGGGGTCCGGCGAGCTGGCCGGACCAAAGACGGCCATCAGACTCCGACAGTCTGGTTGGCAAGGAGGTCCTTGAGTTTGGCCAGTTCGCCAGCCCAACGGGGGTCAGGGGCTTGGCTGTCCACATTGTCAGTGTGGACGATCTTGTCGGCCGCACGCCGCTGGGCAACGGGGGCCCCAGCGGTGGGACGCCGATCGGTCGGCGCCGCTCCGCGGGCATCGCGACGCTCGGAAACCTCAACCCGCAGGGTGTTGCCACCGAATTCGCGTCCATGCAATTGGCCGATCAGGGCCTCAGCCAGCTTCTCGTCATCGACGTTGGCAAAACCGAAACCACGGCAGACGCCAGTCTCACGGTCAGTCACGGTCTTGAAACGAACGCCTTCGCCAACACCCTGGAACAGGGCCACCAGCTCATTTTCATCAAAAGTCTGCGGCAGGTTGCCGACGTAGAGGCGAACGCTCATGGGATTAAAGAGACGGAGAAGGAAGGCTCTGGCAGGCGGAGGATTCACGCCATTACAACAAGTAGTTAATCACGCCACCCTCCCTTGCCCTTGCCTGGAGCCAGCCTGCCGCTTTGCTGCGGATCAATTCCTGGTCATGGTTCTGGGCTGGTAGTCGGCCCATGGCCCGTTCCTGTTTCAAGTAGTGCAACAGTTGCCCCAGCAGCGGCCCGGCCGGAACCTGCAGCTGCTTTTGCAGGGTGTGGCCGTCCATGGGGGCAGCGGGGTGGAAGAGGGGGTCGTCTGGGTCGCGCCAACGTTCCAGGGCCGTTTCGGCCTGGCGGCGCTCTAGATGGAGCAGCAGGGCAGGCATGTCCGTCTCCAGCTCAATTTGCAGCTGGAGGCGCTCGTCCTCCGCTAGCCGCTCCAGTGCGCCAGAGATTCCAGGCCCTTGGAGCCGTTTCAGCCAGTGGTGCAGGTTGCCGACCCTTTTCTGCAGGCGGCGACTGGCTTGGAGCCGGACCAGGCTGGTCGTGTCGAACAACAGGGCGAGCCTTGCCACGGGGAGGGCTGTGAGCCATTCGTCCGACGAGAGACCCCGGGCTTGGGCCTGTTCCGGCGTCAGCGCTTCCAGTAGAAGATCTGCACCTTGCGGGGGCGCGTCGCCAGCCAGCCAGGGTTCCAGCAGCCCGTAGTTCATTGCCAGGGCCAAACCTTGATGGCCTGAGCAGCTGGCGGCCATGCGCTCCAGTTCGGCAAGGACCCGCTCTGGAGCGACCTGGGTCAGTCGGGCCCGGTGCTCCCGGATCCAGCCTTCGCTCTGGCGATCGATCGACAGCGCCAGGTCCCCGACCAGTCGCATCCCCCGGAGCAACCGCAGGGGGTCGTCGAGCAGATTGGCCTCACTGAGGGCGCGCAGCCGGCCCGCGGCCAGATCCTGGAGTCCATTGCAGGGATCGACCAGGACTGCCCCTGCCCTGCCCTGGGGCAGGGTCAGGGCGATGGCATTAATGCTGTAATCACGGCGCTGCAGGTCCGCCGCCAACGTGTCTCCCTCCTGCCGTGCCAGATCCACGGTCCAGCCGCGGAGTACAAGCCGGGCGATGGACCGATCCCGATCAAGAACCACAACGCTTGCTCCGTGGCGTCGGGCCAAGGTCTGGGCCAGGCCGATCGCCTCCACGGGTACCACCAGATCCAGGTCTGGCCTGGCGGCCAGTCGTCCCAGCAGGCCGTCCCGCACCGCTCCACCCACCAGGGCACTGCCCTGGGGAAGATCCTGGAACGGAATCGGCCATTGGGGGGGGTCGAGCAGCTGCCACAGGGCCCAGGCCTGATTCCCCGGCGCCAGGGTCAGAATGGACTCAAGGTCGGGATCTGGCGGCATGTGCATTTGTGTCGATTGCCACTGGGTCGACCGATGCAAGGCCTACCACGCCGTCGAACGTCAGCACGGGGCACCCCATCTCAGCGCCGCCCCGGATTGGCAGCCCCGAGATCCCCGTATCCATGTGCAGGTCAAGGATCTACCGGATGGAGGCGTGGGAGTGGAATGGGATGTGCGCGGTTGCGCCGACTTCCGCAGCGAGCTGGGCCGCTGGAGCCGCCTGCGCCCTGGGCAGGCCTTGCCCGCATGACGACCGCAGCACCTGATTCCCGTCGTTGGTTGTTGGCCTTGCACAGCTGTAGTGACCTGCTGGGGGTCGGACTACAGCCCCTTGACCAGACCGAGGGGCCTGTGCTGGAGATCTTTCCAGGGGGGCGGGACCTTTCCAGTGGTCTCCTTGGCGCCATTGAGCAGGTTCTACCCGCTGCTGCCTGGCCCTCCCTGGGTCGCTTGGCGGTGGCCATAGGGCCCGGGGGGTTTACCGGCACCCGCCTCACCGTGACCCTGGCCCGCACCCTGGCCCAACAACTGGGGATTCCTCTCGATGGGGTCGGCAGTTTCCAGCTGATTGCCCAGCGCGTTTTGGGCGGCGGCCAGAGCCCCGGATCCGCTCCCGTTGCCCTGGTGCAGGAGCTGCCACGCCATGGATTGGTGGCCGGTCTTTATGGTCTTGATGCCATGGCCCCAGGCGGTGTGGTCGAATTGAAGATTCCTCGCTTGTATCGCAGCGAGGCTGATCTGGAGGAGGCGATGGGGGCAGCATTGCGGCACCCGGCCGTGGCCCTCGTGCCACAAGATGTCGTCCAACTCTTGCGCCATTCCCAGGCGGCGGCCCTGGCCCTAAGGCCCGGACCCTGGCAATCGGTTTTGCCTATCTACCCCACCAGTCCGGTCGAGGTTGGGCTCCCTTGAGCCGGACTGTTGCTTCCCGGCGGGCCCAGCGCCCGTCTCCCCCGAATCGGATCGCCCGCGATACCCAGGGTCGAGCCCGCCTCCGCAGGCGCCGGCGCAGCCGGTGCCTCACCAAGTTCCTGCTTGTGGGCGGGTTGGTCCTGGTGTGGCTGTCGCGGGGGTGGTGGTGGCCCTCACCGCCGCCTCCCCAGATGATTCTTGTGTTGGGTGGCGACACCCAGCGGGAAGTCTTCGCTGCCCGATTGGCCCATCAGGATGGCTTGCCCGTGATCGTTAGCAGCGGCAGCAACCCTGAATACGCTCATTGGCTGTTCCGAGAGCAGGAGGGCCTGGCGCCGGATCAGGTGCAACTGGACTACCGGGCCCGGGACACCCTGAGTAATTTCACTTCGCTGGTCGATGACCTGCGCCGGGCCCGGATCCGCCATGCCCTACTTGTCACCAGCAGTGATCACATGAATCGGGCCCTGCTGGTGGGCCGGATCGTGGCCGGCAGCCGGGGCATCCAGCTCACGCCGGTGCCCGTGCCCTGCGGCCAGCGTTGTGTGGTGGAAGGCAGGCGCAAGGTCTGGGGGGACGGGGCCCGGGCCCTGCTGTGGGTGATCAGTGGCCGCGATCTGAGGGGCTGGGCGGCAGAGCGGTTGCGGTCCCTGGGACCCTAGGGGGCTCGAATCGTTTGAGCTGGATCGGACCGGCGTCGAGAAGGTCGTTGATTTCTCGCTGCAGGGCCTGCGTCGTGGCGTCCAGGTCGCCACGACGGCGGGAGGTGGGTGGGGGTAGCAGGTGCCCGATGCGGACATGCACAGGCACCAACCGCAGGCCGCCGCTGCGGCCTAGGGCCCGGTTGCTGTTGAGGATGGCCACCGGCAGGAGGGGCACCCCCAGCCTTGCCGCCAGCAGGGCGGCCCCTGGTTGGGGGGCGTGGACCCGACCATCTTCCTGGCGGGTGCCGTCCAGAAACACCCCGGTGGCCCAGCCCTGGGCCAGCCGTTCACTGGCGGTGCGGAGGGCCTCCCGGTCACTGGCACCGCGGGCAACTGGGTAGGCCCCGCAGGCTTTGATCAGGGGCCCGAGCAGGGGGACCCGGAACAACTCCTCCTTGGCCATGAAGGCCACTGGGCGGCCGATGGCGTGGCTGATGAGCGGCGGGTCGAGGTGGGAGCCGTGGTTGGCGACCACCACAAGCCCCCCGATCCGGGGCACATGGCCCAGGCCGCTGGTACGGCCCCGGAGCAAAATTCGGTAGATCGGCCAGACCAAAAGGCTGCTTATCAATGTGTAGCCCAGGTCCGGTTGGGGACTGCCCAGCAGCGCCGGGCGCTCTAGTGGCCGCTGGGCCAGAGGGCCTGGCACAGCCATTAGCCCAGATCCGTCGCTGAAGCGACCTGGCGACAGCGGAGGCCCGGGCAGCCGCGCTTGATCAGACCGCTGAGCACGTTGCCCGGACCGATTTCCACCGCCTCATCGATGCCTTCGCGGCCGAACTGCTCCATGGTTTCCCGCCAGCGCACCCCCGTGGTCATTTGTTGTAGCAGGCGTTGTTTGAGCAAGCCGGCATCGGTGCTGGGGCTGGGATCGGTGTTGCTCAGCACCGGGATGGAGGCTTCGGCGAAGGGCACCGCCTCCAGATCCAAGGCAAAAGCAGCTGCGGCTTGGGCCATCAAGGGCGAATGGAAGGCCCCGGAGACCGCCAATGGGATCGCCCGCTTGCAGGCGAGGATCTCGCTCACGGCGCTCACCGCTTCAGGGCTGCCGGAGAGCACCACCTGGGCCTCGCTGTTGTCATTGGCAATCACCACCCCTTCGGTGGCGTCTACCAGCTGTTCCAGCTGGGCCCTGTCAAATCCCATCACGGCGGTCATCGCGCCACCGCCGGCCGCAGCCATCAGCTCGCTGCGCCGTTGCATCAAGGCGAGTCCGGTCTCGGCGTCGAACACCCCGGCGGCATAGAGGGCCACCAATTCACCCAAGCTGTGGCCCGCCACCAGGGCGGGCAGTGGGCCTTTGGCCCGCAGGGCATCTACCAGCAGGCTCTCGATCACAAACAGGGCCGGCTGGGTGTTGCGTGTGTCGTTGAGGTCTGAGGGGCCGCTTCCCTTGGGGTCATCGCTGCCGGAGCAGATGGCCAGTAGATCCCGTCCCAACTTTTTGGAGGCCAAGGCGAAGCGCTGGGCGGCACCGGGCAGATCCAGCACTCCTTCTGCCATGCCTAGTTTCTGCGATCCCTGTCCAGGAAAGACCCAGGCAACTGCCATGCACCCTCATGCCAACTGAACGGCAGGAGATTACGGCCCAGCCCTTCGATCTGGTTTCCTGGTCAATGGGGTGGACCGCCCCAGCGCAGCAGGGCCCCACCCCAGCTCAGGCCAGCCCCGAAACCGCTGCTGGCGATCAGATGGCCCGGCCGGATGCGGCCATCGCGTACGGCTTCATCGAGCATCAGGGGAATCGTGGCGGCGGAAGTGTTGCCGTAGGTCGCCAGGTTGCTGAGAACCCGCTCCCGCGGGACCGCAACACGATCGGCCACGGCGTCAAGGATCCGTTGGTTTGCCTGGTGTAACAGCAACCAGTCGAGTTGCTCCGCCGCCAGGCCCGCTTGCTCAAGCAGGTCGGCGAGCACTAAAGGCACTTCGCGGACGGCGAACTTGTACACCTCTTGACCATTCATGGCAATGGTGCCGAAGCCCCCCACTTCCCTGGATAGGTCTTCGACCAGGGGGAGGCGGGCGCCACTGCGGGCCAGGGTGAGACAGCTGTTGCGCTGGCCATCAGAGCGCATGCGGAAGGCCACAAGGCCATCCTGCTGGGCTGGGCAGGCTTGCAGGGCCACTGCCCCGGCCCCGTCGCCGAACAGCACACAGGTACGTCTGTCATCCCAGTCCACCCACCGACTCAGCAGGTCGGCGCCGATCACCAGCACCTTGTCCATGCTGCCGCCCCGGATGAACTGGGCAGCGGTGATCAGAGCGAATAGAAAGCCGCTGCAGGCTGCAGTCAGATCAAACGCCACAGCCCGATGGGCCCCAAGAACCGCCTGGATGCGGGGGGCGGTGCCGAACAGGTCGTCGGGGCTGGAGGTGGCTAAAAGGATCAGATCCAGGTCCTCAGCCTGCCAGCCCGCTTGATCCAGGGCGGCTTGGGCGGCGGCACTGGCCAGGCTGGTCAGGGATTCGCTTGCGGAGGCGATCCTGCGGCTGCCGATGCCGGTGCGATCACGAATCCAGTCGTCGTTCGTCTCAACCCGTCTGCTGAGCAAGTCATTGCTGACAACGCTCTGCGGTAGGCAACTACCACAGGCAACCAATTCCATGCCGCGGGGGGGCAGGAGCTGGGGGAGGTTGCTCAATTCAGTCGCGCTGAGCACCACTGAGGACCGGCCCATCGTGTGGTCAGTCAACCACAGGTTGCCGCAGGTTGCGGGGTCGATCCCAGGTCATGGAGGTCATCCATGACGCGATGGCTGGCGGCGGAGTGGGCCAGGCGCAGGGCGCTTACGACCGAGAGGGCCTTGCTGCTGCCATGGCCGATCACGCAGATGCCATTGACCCCAAGCAACAGGGCGCCGCCATGTTCGGCGTGGTCGAGGCGCTTTTTGATCCTCACCAGATTGGTGCGCAGAAAGGCGGATCCAACCTTGCCGCGACGGCCCCTGGGCAGTTCGGCCCTCAGGACGTCCAGCAGGACGCCCCCCACGGATTCAAGGAATTTCAACAGGACATTGCCCGTGAATCCATCACACACCACCACGTCGAAATCGCCGGAAAGCACATCCCTACCCTCGCAGTTGCCAGCGAAGTGCAGGCGGGTTTCAGCGGCTAGCAAGGGGTGAGTCTTGAGGGCCAGGTCGTTGCCCTTGCATTCCTCCTCACCGATATTGAGAAGGCCAATGCGTGGTTGACTCACCTGCAGCACATCTCGGCTGTAGATGTTGCCCAGCAGTGCGAACTGGTGCAGCCAGGCGGGTTTGCAGTCGGTGTTGGCCCCCACGTCCAGCACCAGCACCTGTTGATCGGGGTCACGGGTGGGGAAAAGGGCGCCGATGGCCGGTCGCTCGATGCCGTTGAGGCGACCCAGTCGGAAGATGGCCGCCGCCATGACGGCACCGGAGTTGCCGGCCGAGTAGACGGCGGTTGCCTCCCCACTCTTGACCAGGTCCATGGCCATGTTGATACTCGCGTCGCGCTTGCGCCGCACGACGGTCGCTTCGTCATGCATCGCCACTGAAGGGCCACTGGGAACCAAGCTGATCAACCCCCGGGCCAGGGCCCCCTCGAGGTCCTCGCGCAGTCCAAAGGCATCGATGCAACGGTGCAGGGGCTCGCTTTCGGCGACGAAGCGGATACGTACGGGCAACCGCTCCACGGCCATGAGACAGCCCTCAAGGATGGCCCCCGGGGCGTTGTCGCCCCCCATGCCATCGACGGCCACCCAGAGGCGCTGGTGGTCATCGATGAAGGCGTCTTCACCATCGGTGCCGCTTTGCTGCAAGCGCCGCAGGGGATCGAAGACGAGGGGTTGCAACACGTTCCCGGCCACGGAGGTGGCGGCACCGGCCACAGATGTGGCTGCACCTGCCACGCTGCCGGCCATCGAGCCGGCCACTGAAGCTGATCCCGCCAGGGAGGTGATGGCGGCGTTGCGTCGATACCAGATCACCAGGCGCCGGATCGTGCGATTCGGCTTGGTGCGCCGGCTTGTCATCCGCCGGGCGGCCGGTCGGATCGGGTCAGGCTCCTTCGGTGGCAACGGGTTCAACGATGCGCTGGAACAGATAGCCGGTGCCCCGGGCCGTGAGGATCAGCTCGGGGTTGGCTGGATCATCTTCCAGTTTGGATCGCAGCCGGGAGATGTGGACATCCACGACCCGGGTATCGACGTGACGTTCTGGTGTGTAGCCCCAGACATCCTTGAGGATTTCACCGCGGCTGAAGGGTTCTCCCGAACGGCTCACCAGCAGTTCAAGCAGGCTGAATTCCATGCCGGTCAGGCGGATGCGTTCTTCGCCCCGATAGACCTGGCGTTTGTTGGTATCGATCCGGAGACTGCCCACCTGGATGACGCCGGTGTTGGGCAGGCCAGCCACCTGTTCTTTCTCAACCCGCCGGAGCACGCAGCGGATGCGCGCTTCCAACTCCTTGGGGCTGAACGGTTTGACGACGTAGTCATCGGCTCCCAGCTCTAGACCGGTGATGCGGTCGGCGACATCGCCAAGGGCCGTCAACATCACGATCGGCACGTCGGAATCCTTGCGCAGCTCCTGGCAGACCCCATAGCCATCCAGTTTTGGCATCATCACGTCCAGCACCACCAGGTCGGGTTGACAGTTCTGGAAGGCCACCAGGGCCTCCTCGCCATCGCAGGCGGTCACAACCTGGTAACCGATCATCGAAAGACGAGTTTCCAGAATGCGTCGGATGCTCGCTTCGTCATCCACGACCAGAATGGTCTCTTTGGCTGGGACAGGTGCCGTCATCGCGCCGACGATCTCGTTACAACGGATCGGTCCTACTGAAAAGGCCCGAGGGCCGCTCTGTTCACCGAAAGCCACCTTTGTTCATAAAAATCTGTCCTTGAGTGCGATTGGCCCGCCCCGTCTCCGTCTACATCTGTCAGGGTTGTGGCGCCCAGACCCGCCAGTTTTTTGGCCGTTGTTCCAGTTGCGGCAGCTGGAATTCCCTGGTTGAACAAGCCGCCGCAGTCACGGATGGCCGCCGCCGCAGGCCCTTGACGGCCGGGGGGAGGGACGGGGTCGAGGGTGCCGGTCGACCCCAGCGCTCCGAAGCGATCACGGCGGTGGGCGAACAGCCCTTGCGGCGCTTGGCCAGTGGTTACGGCGAACTGGATAGGGTTCTCGGTGGCGGCCTCGTGCCCGGCTCCCTGGTGCTGCTGGGCGGCGATCCGGGCATCGGTAAGTCGACCCTGCTGCTGCAATGCGCCCGGGCCATGGCCGGTCAGGTCTCAGTGCTGTACGTCAGCGCCGAAGAATCGGCCCAGCAGGTGAAATTGCGCTGGCAGCGCCTGGCTGAGCCCGGGCCGCCCGTTGGGGATGCCTTGCGCCTTCTGGCCGAAACCGACCTCGAGCTGGTGCTGCAGGAACTGGAGGCCTTGCGGCCCGCCGTCGCCATCATCGACAGCATCCAGGCCCTGCACGATGGCGAGCTGGCCAGCGCCCCCGGTTCGGTGGCCCAGGTGCGCGAATGTGCCGCTGCCCTGCAGCGGGTCGCCAAACGGCAGCACACAGCCCTGATGCTGGTGGGCCACGTCACCAAGGAGGGCCTGCTGGCCGGGCCCAAGGTGTTGGAACATCTTGTCGATGCGGTGCTCACCTTCGAAGGGGATCGGTATGTCAGCCACCGCCTCTTGCGGGCCGTTAAAAACCGCTTTGGGGCCACCCATGAGTTGGGGGTCTTTGAGATGCGCGGCCAGGGCCTGGTCGAGGTCAGCAATCCCAGCGAGCTGTTTCTGGGCGGGAGTGCTCCCAGCCCGGGTAGCGCCATCATCGTTGCCTGCGAGGGCACCCGTCCGCTCTTGGTAGAACTCCAGGCCCTAGTCAGTCCGACCAGTTACGCCAGCCCCCGCCGCACCGCCACCGGCATCGGCACCAACCGTCTCCATCAGATCCTGGCGGTGCTTGAAAAACACTTGGGTCTGCCCCTTTCCCGGTTTGATTGCTATCTGGCAGTGGCCGGTGGCTTGCAGGTGGAGGAGCCGGCCGCCGATCTAGGCGTAGCCGCCGCCGTGGTGGCCAGTTTTCGTGATTTGGTCCTACCCCCGGGCACCGTGCTGATCGGGGAACTGGGTTTAGGGGGGCAGCTCAGGCCAGTGGGGCAGCTGGAGTTGCGTCTGCAGGAGGCGGCTCGCCTCGGCTTCAACCGGGTGGTGGCTCCAACGGGAAGTGGGCTGGAGCGGCAGGCGCACCAGCTGGGGGTGCAATTCTTGCCCGCCGCCACCGTGGCTGAAGCCTTGGTGGCGGCCTTGGGCGTGGACCCCCAGGTCCAGGATTGAGCGAAATCGTCCAGCTGAATCAGATTTAATAGATCTGAGTTAAAAGTAAACGTCTACCGTGCCGCGGCCGGTGGTTTTCAACCAGTTTTGGGCTTCAATATAATTATTGGGTGCAAGTCGGATGGCCTTGGTCCAGAAATCGGCGGCCAGATCGAAACGCCGGTCTGCTTCGTCCTGATCTCCTTGCTCTTCGGCGATGGAGCCAAGGTGGTGGTGGATGACGGCCATGTTATTGAACACCTGTGGCATGTGGCTGTTGAGATCGAGGGCTTCATTGTATAATTCCATCGCTTTGTCATGGTCGCCATTGCTTGTAAATACTAGGGCCATATTGTAAAGAATAAAGGCCTTGTCGTTTGGGTCGTCTTCTAATTTCAGCGCCTCTTCGTAGTTTTCCAGGGCTTCGGCATATTCGCCATCTCCCTGGGCGCTCATGCCGTCGCGGTAGTAGGCAAAGGCTTCCTTGGCGCGACGGTTCGTGGGCATGACCTTCAAGATCAGGTCCGCCATCACCGTGAAGCTTTTGTCGATGAAGTTGTCGTTGCGCTGGGAGCGGGGCACGCGGGGCTACAAGGCATCGGTCCCCCATCCTGCCCGGGTCCCTGCCCAGTTGCTTTGGGGCCGGGCTGGATCGCCGGCTTTCCTAGCCTGATCGGGGACCCCGATTGATGCCTTTGCCTGCCCAGCCCGTCGTTGATCCTGTCGCTGGGGCCCCGACCCTTGCAGGGGACAGCCCTGGACCCAGTCTTTTGCTGGCCGTAGAGGGCATGAAATGTGGCGGCTGTGTCCGGGCGGTCGAGCAGCGCCTGGCCCAACAGCCGGGCGTGCGTCATGTAAGTGTCAATTTGCTGACCCGCACCGCCTGGCTGGAGCTGGCCAACGCCAGCGTCGACCTGAATCCCTTGCTGGCCAGTCTCGAAAGCCTTGGCTTCAGCGCCCACTCCCGCGATCAGGACGCACCTCTGGTGTCCCGCCGGGAGCTTCAGAAGCAGCAGCATTGGTGGCGCCATTGGCACCAGTTGCTGGTGGTCCTGGCTTTGCTGTTGCTTTCGGGTCTGGGCCATTTGGCTGAGTCAGGTGCCCTGGGGACCGCTGCATTGGCCTCCCTGCTGGCACGTAACGGCTTGCATGCCCTGGTGGCCACCATCGCGTTGCTAGGGCCCGGTCGTTCCATCCTGCAGACGGGGGCCCGATCTGCCCTGGCCGGCGCCCCTGGCATGGACACCCTGGTGGCCCTTGGGGTCACCAGCGCTTACATAACCAGCCTCTACGGCTGGCTATGGCCTGCCAGTGGTTGGCCCTGTTACTTCAACGAGCCAGTGATGCTGCTGGGTTTTGTGCTCAGCGGTCGCTTTTTGGAAGAACGGGCTCGCTGGCGCACGGGGCTGGCCATTGAGCAATTGGTCGAACTGCAGCCCGACGCAGCCCTGTTGATCGTCGATGGCGGCCCGCCCCGGTCGGTGCGGGTCGGGGCCCTGCGCCCTGGAGATCGGCTGCGACTCCTGCCCGGCGACAGGATGCCAGTCGATGGCATCGTTCGGGACGGTTGTTCGACTGTGGATTGCTCCGCTTTGACCGGAGAAAATCTGCCGCTGCGGGTGGAACCAGGTAGCGAACTGCCAGCGGGCAGCCTCAATCAGGAGGCTCCCCTGGAGCTGGAGGTGCTGCGGTCCGGGGCCCATAGTGCCCTCGCCCGCATCGTCCAGATGGTCGGCCAGGCCCAGGCCCGCAAGGCGCCGATCCAGGGCCTGGCCGATGCCGTGGCCGGACGCTTCAGCTTGGCTGTTTTGCTCCTGGCAGCCGCCACTTTTTTGTTTTGGTGGCGCTGGGGCTCCCGGCTCTGGCCTTGGGTGCTCACGGCCCAGGGCGCCAGTGGCCATGGGGGCCATGGCATGGCAGCGGTGGCCCTCTCCCCCCTGGCGCTAGCGCTGCAGTTGGCCATTGCCGTTCTCGTGGTCGCTTGCCCCTGCGCCCTGGGGCTGGCCACCCCCACCGCCATCACCGTCGGACTTGGCTTGGCCGCCCGTTCGGGCCTCCTATTTCGGGGAGGGGATGCCATGGAGGCCGCGGCGAGTCTGAAAACCGTGCTGTTTGACAAGACCGGCACCCTGACGACGGGATGCCCCCTGGTCACAACCGTGACGACAACTCCATTGGTTCTTGATGGGACCTTGGCTTTGGAGGGGATCACCGCAAAAACTGATTCCCGGGTCAGCGCCGATCGACTGATCCAGCTGGCGGCCAGTTTGGAGCAAGCCAGTCGCCATCCCTTCGCGCACGCCCTTCACCTGGAGGCCCAGAACCGCAAACTTCCCTTGCTGGCCTTGGGGCCCTCGGAAGTGGTGCCGGGGGATGGTCTGGTTGGGTTCGTTGATGGGGTGGCGGCCAGGCTCAGGGTGGGTCGCCCCGAGTGGTTGGCGGACCAGGGGGTCCTCGGCGTTGCGCCGCCGCTGGCCAGCGGAGCCCAGAACGGGGGATCTCTGCTGGCGGTGGCGGCGGACCAGGTTTTGTTGGGCTGGATTGGCCTAGAGGACCGTCCCCGGGACGAGGCCCTCGCCACCTTGGCCAGCCTGCGGGCCCAGGGATTGCGCCTTGGTCTGCTCAGTGGTGACCGTCAGGGCAGCGTCCAGAGGCTGGCGACCGAGGTTGCTTTGGCGTCAGATGAGTTGGCTTGGGATCTCCGACCCGAGCAGAAGCTGCAGCGGATCCTTTTGGCCCGGGAAACGGGGCCGGTGGCCATGGTTGGAGATGGGATCAATGACGCTCCCGCCCTTGCCGCCGCCGACCTTGGCGTGGCCGTGGGCACTGGCACCCAAATCGCCCAGGAAGCGGCTGACCTGGTCATCCTCGGGGATCGGCTCGGGGGCCTGCCCACCGCCTTGGCTCTCTCGCGTCGCACGATGGCCAAGGTGCGACAGAACCTTGTCTGGGCCTTTGGTTACAACCTGCTGGTCCTGCCGATTGCCGCTGGTTTGTTGTTGCCCTTTCAAGGCATCAGGCTGACGCCCCCCCTGGCCGCTTTGCTGATGGCCATGAGTTCAATCACGGTTGTGCTGAATGCAGTGCTGCTTCAAGTTGGCAGTCGCACCGGTGGAGGGATTCACCGTGAGCCCTGAGGCGCCGATAGGCACCGGCTTGACCCAAGGCCGATTTGTGGTGCTGGAGGGGATCGATGGCTGCGGCAAGACCACCCAGCTCCAGGCCCTGCGCCAATGGCTGCCCAGAAGTGGCCTGATGGCCCCTGGCGCCCGTTTGGTTGTGAGTCGCGAGCCGGGGGGGACGGCCCTGGGTCAGGCCTTGCGGGAGTTATTGCTGCATCCGCCCCAGGGTGTGCAGCCCCTACCCCGGGCCGAACTTCTTCTCTATGCAGCCGACCGGGCCCAGCATGTCGAAGCGCTCCTGTTGCCTGCGTTGGCGGCCGGAGATTGGGTGCTTTGCGATCGCTTCACCGGATCGACAGCCGCCTATCAGGGCTATGGCAGGGGCTTGCCCCTGGCCCTGATCGACACGCTGGAAAGCCTGGCCACAGGCGGTCTTCAGGCCGATCTCACCCTCTGGCTCGATGTGTCCCTCGCCGAGTCCCGCCGCCGCCGTGGCGGGCGTCCGGCCGACCGCATTGAGTCGGCGGGGGAGGTCTTTCAGACCCGGATGGCCGCTGGCTTTGCCACCCTGGCCGCCCAGAGGGGCTGGATCCGCATTGAGGCCTCTCAGCCTGAGGCTGCTGTGACGGAGTCCTGTTGCGCCGCCATCCGTCGCTGCGTCACTTCCAACTGTGGTGGGCTCTGGCCAGGTCCCTAGCCTTTATTGCTATCTCCCCGGCGCTCTACCTTGACGATGGCGCTTCTTTCGCTGCAGCCGGGGCGATGACTGACGTTTTCGCACCTCCCGTTCCACTTTTTGCTGACCTGTTGGGGCAGGATCTGGCCACCCACTTGCTTACGGCGGCGCTGCGGTCTCGTCGCCTGGCGCCGGCCTATTTGTTCGCCGGTCCCGATGGGGTGGGCAGGCGACTAGCGGCGTTGCGATTTCTAGAGGGTGTAGTGGCCACGAAACCCGACAGCGGCGGCCAAGCTGCCGCCTTGGATGAGCTGGCGGGGGATGGTCGTATCCGGCGCTTGATGGCCCAGGGCAATCACCCCGATCTGCTGTGGGTGGAACCTACCTTCCAGCACCAGGGCCGGCTGATTCCTGCCTCCCAAGCCGCTGAGAGCGGCATCAGCCGTAAGGTGCCGCCCCAACTCAGGCTGGAGCAGATCCGTGAGGTCTCCCGCTTCCTTGCCAGGCGACCGGTCGAATCTGGGCGCTGCATGGTTGTGTTGGAGTCGGTCGAGTCCATGGCCGAGACGGTCGCCAATGCCCTGCTCAAAACCCTGGAAGAACCAGGGGACGGGGTTTTGGTGTTGATCAGCGCCGCCCCCGATCGCCTGCTAGCCACGATCCGCTCCCGCTGCCAGCGCATTCCCTTCCGTTGCCTGGCTCATGAGCAGGTGCTGGCGGTATTGCAGGCCACCGCATCGGCCACAGCTGACGGGGCTTCCCCGGATGCGCTGGCTTGCCCCCCTGATCCCCCCGAACTCCTGGAACTGGCGGAGGGCTCCCCTGGGGGCCTGCTGGCCCATCGCCAGCAGTGGCAATCCCTGCCCGAGGGGCTGGCCGATCGCCTCCTCGCCCTGGGGCCAGACCCGTTGGAATCCCTGGCCCTGGCCAGGGATCTGAGTGAAGCCCTGGAGGGGGAGCAGCAGCTTTGGCTGCTGGGTTGGTGGCAACTCGCCGGCTGGCGCCGGCGCCAGGATCCGTTGCGCTGGCGTCGGCTCGAACGGCTGAGGGCCCAGCTGCTGGGCCATGGTCAACCCCGTTTGGCCTGGGAGGTGGCGTTGTTGGAGCTCGCTGCGTTGCCGGCTCTGCCCTTTGGGGCTGGCCGCCCGTCCGGCACTTAGACAGGGATAGAAGACGACGGCCCTGGTTGATGGAGCGTCAGGAGGAGTGGCGTCAATTGTTGGCGGACGGCCAGTATTTCAAGGTGGTCTGCGGTGCCGGCCACGAGGTGGAGGCCGATGTCGAGCGGCTGGCCTACATATTTACCCTGGCCGGTTGCAATGGTTTTGATGTCTCCGCCAAGCCTGAGGTGGTCGAGGCCTGCGGCCGCGGCATACAAGCCGCCGTCGAGGTGGCTCCCGCCATGGGACTGAGCCTCGGGGTTCGCCCCTTCATCACGGTGAGTGTGGGCATGCCAGGGGATCACCATGTGCGCAAGGCCGTGATCAGCAGCGATTGTGTGGCCTGCGATCTGTGCATACCGGCCTGTCCAACGGCGGCGATCACGGCGAATTTATTTGTTGTGGACCCGCTTTGTATTGGCTGTGGGCGGTGTGAGGCCGTTTGTCCGCCAGCGGCGTCGGCGATTCGTTGGCGCCATGATGCCAAGTCCCTGCGCAGCATCCTGCCGGCCTGTCTGCAGGCGGGGGCGGAAAGCATCGAACTCCACGCCGCCGTTGCCGATGAGGAGGCCACTTTGGCCGAATGGCAGGTGGTTAATGACTGTTTGCCCGATGGGCTGGTTTCCCTTTGCCTCGATCGTCACTACCTTTCCAACCACGATCTCCTGGAGCGGATCCGCCGGGCCCATGCAGTGGCCGGGAACCGTTTGATGCTCCAGGCAGACGGCGTACCCATGGGTGGGGTGGCGGGATCGGGTTGGAAGGCCACTCTCCAAGCGGTGGCGATGGCGGATGTGATTGAACGGGAACTCAAGGCGAGAGATCCCCGCTTTCGGCACCTGCCGGTTGTGCTTTCCGGGGGCACCAACAGGGGTACAGGCGAATTGGCGGCCCGTTGTGGCGTCCCGTTCGCGGGGATCGCCATGGGCAGCCAGGCCCGTCGCTTGGTCCAGGAGGGGCTGCAAGACATCAAGGTGGGCCAAGTGGACAAGGCTCTCAAGATGCTGGTAGCTGAAGCCAACACCCTGATTCTGACCAGCCTGGGAAGGTCAGAGCATCGCTGAATTCAGGCCACGGCGTTGGCACTGTCTTTGGAGCGCCGCGTCGCCGGATCTGCAGGGGCGGTGCGGGAGGCAGCCATAACTTCTGCCAGCTGTTCCACCCGCTCACCGACGGGAAGCTCCAGGCAGTAGCCGGCGCCGTAGACGGTTTTGATGAAACGAGGTTTACGGGGTTCTGGTTCCAGTTTGGTGCGCAGATGGCGCACATGGACACGAATCGTTTCGATGTCATCGTCCGGCTCGTAGCCCCAAACCTCCTTGAGAATCAGGGAAGGGGAAACGGTTTGGCCATGGCGTTGCAGGAGGCAATGCAGCAGCTCAAACTCCAAGTGGGTGAGCCTGATTGGCTGGTCAAACCAAATGGCCTCAAAGCGTTCTGGAACTAGGGTAAGCGGCCCGTAGTTGAGAATTTCGTTATGTTTGCTTGACAGCGGCGCCCGCTCGCTGCGCCGCAACAAAGCCTTGACCCGGACCATGAGTTCTTCTAGATCAAAAGGCTTGGTCAAGTAATCATCTGCCCCAGAGTTGAATCCACTCACCTTGTCTTTGGTTCCGCCAAGAGCGGTGATCATTAAAATTGGAATTTTGGCGGTTCTTTCATCACGTCGCAGCCGCTGACAGAGGGTGAGTCCATCAACCTTGGGAAGCATCAGATCCAGAAGAATCACATCTGGATTGTGTTGAAGCGCAAGCGCCTGCCCTTTAATACCATCGTCGGCACGCTGAACATCAAAGCCGCCATGTTCAAGGTGACCCGCGACTAGGTCACGCATGTCACTGTCGTCCTCGATCAGCAGAATGCAGGGTTTCATAGCAAGATTAAGGAGAACCGCAACGGTAAACAAATCTCCCGACTTTTTAGGGGATTCACGGCCATTGTTACCGCCAAGGTAAGCCAGTGGCAGGTCCGTTGGGCCACCGTTCAAGCGCTGGTTGGAATCCTGCGGCCCGGCAGGAGGGTTTTGGAACCGCCCTTGGGTTGTCAAACCCTTCTGCTGCACTGGCCTCATTGCTCAGTAACAATGGTGCAGCCACCAAGCCATGGGCGGCAAATCTTAAAGAAATCTTTGGTTTCAGTATTTTGGATCGAAAATATCCAGTCTGTGTTGCACCGCCTGCTGGGTCAAAAAGCAGGCCTTATGGTTCAGGTGGATTGATTCATTCATCCTCCATGTCCCCCAGGGAAGGGACGCAGCTTGCATTTGTTTAAGAATTGACCTGAACTCCCCGGGCGGGATTCGAACCTGCGACCAATCGGTTAACAGCCGACCGCTCTACCACTGAGCTACCGAGGAATGGACCGGAAGGACCCGAGGGCCAAAATCTCCCAGAACCCTTGGAACCTAACCCTGAGCCTGGCCTTCGGGCAAGGGGGCCAGCTGGCTTCTCATACTGGTGCCACTGCACCAAGGCCCCACCAGGCCCCCTTCCATCAAGGCCGCTCCATCACACAGGTTCAGTTCTTCCAGTCGGTGGGTGATCCAGAGGGCGGTTAGAGGCTTCGCTGGGTCGCTGCAAAGCCTGCGTATCAGGTGCAGCACCTCCCTTTGGCTCTCGGGATCCAGCAGGGCCGTGGGTTCATCCAGCAGCAGCAGATCGGCCTGGGCGGCCAGGGTGCCGGCGATTGCCAGGCGCTGTTTCTGTCCCCCGCTCAGGGTGTGGATGGGCCGTTGCTCGAATCCCAGAAGGCCCACCTGACCCAGCGCTTGCTGCACCGCTCGTTGGCGTTGATCGGAGACCATTGGCCCCCTCAGGCCGATCATCAGGTCACTGCCACAGCTGGGCAGAAGCAATTGGTGATCTGGGTTTTGAAAGACCAGGGCGGGTCGCAGGTCAGTGTTGATGCGCCCCGACTGGTAATGCAAGAGGCCCGCGACACAGCGCAGCAGGGTGCTCTTACCGCTGCCGTTGCTTCCCACCAGCATCCAGAGGCCGGAACGGGGGATGCGCAGGCTGCAGTGACGCAAGGCCGGCTGTCCCGAAGGCCAGCAAAAGCTCAAGTCCTCCACGACCAGGGGGGAGGCCAGGCTGGCCGTTGGCGCGTCCTGAACCATCGAGATCAGCCGTCCAGGCTGAAACCTGGCCTTTTGCCGCTGGCGCCGATGGCTGATTTCTCGTAAATCTGGATGGCGACAAGCTCGGTGCAAAGCAAGCTGATGCGCTTGTGTTCGTCCTTTTCACAGGTCAGCTCAAGCAATTTGGGATGGCCTGTTTCCATCGCCTGGCGAAGTTCCTGATAAAGCGACTGGGCAGCTGCCAGGTCCTTGCGCTGGACAGCGACCGGCATGGCGGTGAGGCGGAGAGAGAGCTCGACGACGTACATGGCAAGGACTGGGACCGCCCCACTCTGGCCGAAAGCCGCGGCCTTCAGGGCGGGGGGTGGAAAGGGTGGGTTTAGGGGGTGGCCAGCTCGACGGGGGAGGGGGGGGCTATTGGGGTACGTTGACGCTGGCGATGGGCCGCCAGCTGATCTCCAATCTGCTGGCGAACGATGTCACGGTATTCAAGAAAGTGTTCGTTGTGGGCGCACACGGCCAGATACTGCTCGGCAACGCCTGGGTTGGCGATGATGATGTGGACCAGATGGTGCCAAAAGGCCCAACGGGTGCGGCGGACCACTCCTTGCCGCCAGCAGACAATCAACAGGGCACGGACGATGACCCAGTCAGGCATTTTGAAAGCCGCTTTAATCCGCGGGGCACCTAACTTTAGGAAATAACGATAGACACGGTCGAGATATTGACCCGGTTCGTAGAGAGTGCAGAAAGCGTCAACATATTCATTGGCGATGTCCTCCACCGGCCGGGTTGGGATGAAGTTCATCAATGTGGTCTGATTGATATTGCCCCCATCGGCAATCAAACGACCCTCTTTGTCAAGACGGTGCCACAGGGCCGTATGGGGCAAGGCCTGAAGCATGGCAAAGGTGGTTGTGGGAATGCCGGTTTGCTCGGCAAAGGCCACGATTCGTTGACCAGCCCCGGCTTTCTCGCCGTCGAAGCCGATGATGAAACCGGCAATCACCCGCAGGCCTGCCCGGGTCACTTTGTCCACCGATTCGTGGAGCGGTGAACGGGTGTTTTGAAATTTCTTGGTAAATGAAAGACTTTCGGCATCAGGAGTCTCAATTCCCATGAAGACGGCGGCAAAATTGCAGGCCATCATCAAGTCGATCATCTCGTCATCGTCGGCGAGATCAAGGGAGGCTTCTGTATCAAAGCGAAAAGGATAGCCGTGTTCTCTTTGCCATGATTCTAACGCTGTCAGTAAGAGTTTGACATTGCGCTTATTGCCAATGAAGTTATCATCAACCATGAATATACCGCCACGCCACCCTAGGTTGTAGAGCACCTCTAGTTCGGCTATGAGCTGTTGGGGTGTTTTGGTCCGAGGTTTGCGTCCATAGAGCACGATGATGTCGCAGAACTCACACTGAAACGGACAGCCTCGAGAGAACTGTACGCTCATGGAGTCATAGGCACCCATTTCGAGCAAGTCGTAGCGCGCGATCGGGGTCAGGCTGACATCGGGCTTTTCACCATTAGCCGTAAATCGTCCGCTCTTGGCACCTTGCTGCAGGGCTTCGACAAAAAGCGGCAACGTGATTTCCCCTTCGTCCAGGATGAGAAAGTCAGCTCCGGCCGCAGTCAATTCGTCAGGGGTTGAAGTGGGGTAGGGGCCGCCGACCGCGACAGGTTTGCCAAAATAGTGTGCCATACTTATCTGGCGAATAATATCATCTTTTTGTACAATCATGGCCGACATGATCACCAAGTCTGCCCATTGCCATTCCTCGGGGCTGACCGAACGAATGTTCACATCAACAAGCCTGAATTCCCATTCCTGCGGCAGGATTGCCGCGACAGTGATTAGGCCTAGGGGTGGGAGAAGGACCTTGCGTTGAACTAACTCGAGAATTTTCTCGTAACTCCAGAAGGTCTTGGGGAATTGCGGATAGACGAGTAGAACTTTCAAAGTTGCAAGTTTCTAATAATGTTTACTTTAGGTCAGCCTCCCCTTTCCGGCTTTACCCATCCTCTGTCTTGGGGGGCTTTCTGCTTGCAAAAGTCTTCTTTCCCCCAACCACGACCGACTGCGTTCGCTTGGGTTGGCTTGGCTCTGGGTCGGGCTTTTGCCGATCTCCCTGGAGGTCTGCTGGCCCGGCTTCTGTTGGCCTCTAGGCATTTATTCTTAAAAATCGCCTGGTTCCAGACAAGGCGGCTGCAGGGGCGTCGTCCACCCCCTAGGATTTCGTTTGTAAAGCTTCATAAAGCCTCTCATGACGATTGCTGTAGGGCGGGCGCCATCGGCCCGGGGATGGTTCGATGTCCTCGATGACTGGCTGAAGCGCGACCGCTTCGTTTTCGTGGGGTGGTCCGGTCTGCTGCTTTTCCCCTGCGCCTACCTGGCACTGGGGGGCTGGCTGACCGGCACCACCTTCGCCACTTCCTGGTACACCCACGGCATTGCCAGCTCCTATCTGGAGGGCTGCAACTTCCTCACCGCCGCCGTCAGCACTCCCGCTGACGCCATGGGCCACAGCCTCCTGCTGCTCTGGGGCCCTGAAGCCCAGGGCGATTTCGTGCGCTGGGTCCAGCTCGGCGGCCTCTGGCCCTTCGTGGCCCTGCACGGCGCCTTCGCCCTGATCGGCTTCATGCTGCGTCAGTTCGAAATTGCCCGTTTGGTGGGCATCCGTCCCTACAACGCCATCGCCTTCTCCGGCCCGATCGCGGTTTTCGTCAGCGTCTTCCTGATGTACCCCCTCGGCCAGAGCAGCTGGTTCTTCGCACCCAGCTTCGGCGTGGCCGCCATCTTCCGCTTCCTGCTCTTCCTGCAGGGCTTCCATAACTGGACGCTGAACCCCTTCCACATGATGGGCGTGGCCGGCATTCTCGGCGGTGCCCTGCTCTGCGCCATCCATGGCGCCACGGTGGAGAACACCCTGTTTGAAGACTCCGAGCAGGCCAACACCTTCAAGGCGTTCGAGCCAACCCAGGAAGAAGAGACCTATTCGATGGTCACCGCCAACCGTTTCTGGAGCCAGATCTTCGGGATCGCCTTCTCCAACAAGCGTTGGCTGCACTTCTTCATGCTGTTCGTGCCCGTGATGGGTCTGTGGACCAGCAGCATCGGCATCATCGGCCTGGCCCTGAACCTGCGGGCCTATGACTTCGTGAGCCAGGAAATCCGGGCCGCCGAAGATCCCGAATTCGAAACCTTCTACACCAAGAACATCCTGCTCAACGAAGGTCTGCGCGCCTGGATGGCCCCCGCAGACCAGCCTCACGAACAATTCGTCTTCCCTGAAGAGGT
>JBIKMU010000075.1:0-9721 GCA_044359075.1 Cyanobium sp.
GCCTCGATGCGGGCGCTGAGCTCGCGGGGCAGGAAGGGTTTGGCGAGGTAATCGTCGGCGCCCTGCTCCAGCCCGATGATGCGATCGACGCCATCGGCCCGGGCGGTCAGCATCAACACCGGCAGGCTGTCGCCGGCATCGCGCAGGCGCCGCAGCAGGCTGAGCCCGTCTGCGCCGGGCAGCATCAGATCAAGCACCACCAGGTCGGGCCGTTGGCCCTGGAGACGGGCCAGCAACTGGGCTCCGTCCTGGAGGGTGCGCACCTCGTAGCCGAGATCCCCCAGGTAGGTGGCCAGCATGCGGCGCAGTTCCGGATCGTCATCCACCACCCAGACCCGTGGCGCAGCGGCCATCGACTAGGGCTGCAGGGCGCGGCGATCCGAGACGACCCGCACCAGCTTGGAGGCGCTGATCACCCCCTTGGGATGGACCAGCAGCACGGCCCAGGTCTGGGAGCCGGGGCTGAGGGGTGCCTGGACCGACTTGAACAGGCCGCCGCCCCAGAGGGTTGATAGCTCAAGGTTGGGGCTGGACTGGGTTGCGACCTGCTCGGGGCTGACCGCTGCCAGACCGCCAGCGAGCAGGGCCCCATCGAGGGGTTCGTCAAAGATCACGTCGACGTCGTAACGCTGGCCGGTGAGCACCACATCAGGAATCTGCACGGTGATGCTGGGGGATTGCTCGCCACTGCGCAGCAGGGACAGCTCCCGCAGCACGGTCTGGCCGTTGATGCGCTGGCCATCACTTGTCAAGGCCAGCTGTTGTTCGGATTGGAGCCGGTAGGTGGCGCCGCCGGAGGTCCGGGTGCCGCTGACCGATACGGTGACCGTAGGTCGACCATCGCGCAGGGGCGTGGCGGGCAGCACCTGCCAACGGGCATTGGGGAACTGCTGGCGCAAGGTCAGGCGGCGAGCGCGAACCTGGCCTGGATCCAAGCCCGGGCCTGGCTGCAGCAGGCTGTTGAGGGCCCCATCATCGGCACTGTTGAGGGCCGTCTCCAGGGACTGCAACTGTCCCGCCGAAGGGGTGCCAGCGAAGGCAGGGGTCGCCAGAGCCAGGCAGAAGGGAGCTAACGCCTTGACGGCGAAGAAACGGGGCAAGGGCCGGGCGGGGCGCATCTCGGGCGGCATGGGGGCGGCGACGGGTGGGCAGAGGAGCCCTAACCCTGCTTTTAAGTTAGGCGCGCGCGCACCCTTATCCCATGCCAACCCTCCTGATTGCCGCCAGCGGCACGGGTGGCCACCTCTTTCCAGCGCTGGCGGTGGCGCAAGCCCTGCCAGCGGATTGGCAGGTGGAATGGCTGGGGGTTCCGGACCGCATGGAGCGGCAATTGGTGCCGCAAACCTATCCATTGCATACGGTGCGGGCCGGCGGGCTGCAGGGCCGGGGTCTGCGCCAGATTTGGAATCTGGCGCAATTGCTCAACGCCACCCGGGTGGCGCGGTCCCTGATTCGCCGCCGCCGCATGGCGGTCGTGTTCAGCAGTGGTGGATACATTGCGGCGCCGGCGATCCTGGCGGCTCGCTGGTGCGGTGTGCCGGTGGTGTTGCACGAAAGCAATGCCATCCCCGGCAAGGTGACGCGGCTGTTGGGGCGGTTCTGCACCCATGTGGCGGTGGGTCTGCCCCAGGCCAGCGAGCGGCTGCCCCGTTGCCGGCCGCTGCTGACCGGCACGCCGGTGCGCCGCGCTTTCCTCGATGCCGCCCCGTTACCGGACTGGGTTCCCAGCGGCCATGGGCCCTTGGTGCTGGCCATGGGTGGCAGCCAGGGGGCGGTGGGGTTGAACCGCATGGTGCGACCGCTGCTGCCCAAGCTGGTGGCGGCGGGCTGCCGGGTGGTCCATCTCACCGGCAGCAACGATCCGGAGGCGGGTCAGCTGCGGCTGCAGGGGGCGGTGGAGCGGCCCTTCAGCGATGAACTGCCGGGGTTGCTGCAGCACGCTGACCTGGCCATCAGCCGGGCGGGGGCCGGCAGCCTTAGCGAGCTGGCCGTATGCGGCACCCCCACCATTCTGGTGCCCTACCCCCAGGCCGCTGAGAAGCACCAGGATGCCAATGCGGAGGCGGCGGCGGCCCTGGGGGCGGCGGTGATCGTTGCCCAGCACCCACCGGAGGAGCCCACCCTGGAGCGCACCGTCTGGCGACTGCTGGGGCCGCGGCTACGGGGGGCTGCCCCGGAAGCATTTCCGACCGTGGCCGGGGGGGGCGATCCGCTCGGCAGCCTGCGATCTGGCATGGAGAGCCTGGCGGTGCGGGATGCGGACCGGCGGCTGGCGGACCTGCTGGTGGCGTTGGCCAAAGGGGAGGGCACCGGACGTTGAGGCCGTCTCTGAGGCTGCCGCTGATGCCGCCGCTGCAGGGGCGCCCGTTACTGAGCTTGGTGTTCAGGCCCGCTCGAAGCAGACCAACCGCGAAAAATAGAAAGGGGCCTGGTTCAGTTCCCGGTGTACGGGGGTGAAGCCGGCGGCGGCGGCGGCGGCGACGATGCCGTCTTCGCGCAGTTGATAGGCACGGGTGGTCTTGCTGGGGCCGGGAAACAGCTGGCCGATGCCCTTGAGCAGCGCCAGCAGGGGGGTGTAGGGGGCAAAACTGACGATCAGGCGCTTTTCGGCCAACCCAGCCAGGTGGGTGACCATCTCCTCGGCAGCGGCCTGGGGATAATGGATGAAGACATCCAGACAGATCACGGTGTCGTAGCGACCAGCAAGGCTTTCCAGGTCGGAGGCCTCAAAGTGCAGCCGTTCGGTGCTGATGCCGGCCTCCGTGGCGCGCCGCGCCGCCTCGGCCACCATGGCGGCGGAGAGATCGCTGGCGGCCACGGTGGCACCGAGCTGGGCGAGGGGCAGGGCCAGGCTGCCGACCCCACAGCCGGCGTCACAGATGCTGCTGCCCTCTAGGTCGCCATGCTGAGCCACCCAGGCCAACACCGCATCGACGGTTTTTTGATGGCCGATGCGAATGTTGCGCTGAACCTTGTTGACTTCATCGCTGTCGCTATAGATGCGGTTCCAGCGCTCAAAACCTTTGGTTTCAAAATAGGTCTGCACCTCAGCCTTTTCGGCCGCCTTGCGGTCACCAGGGGTCTCGGAGAAGGCGGTCATGGTCGGCTCAGGGGGCATGGGCGTTCAAGATGGGCAGGTTGGCGGGAGCTTAAGGGGAGAGCGGTTGGGGCTGCAGGTCGGCACAGGCGATTCTTCCCGGGTTTGGCCAGCCAAATGGCCATTTCTCTCGGAGAAAACCCGGATCCCGAGCTGGCTGGGGTGCAGCTGTCGATTATTTCCATGTGGGCTTCTGGCAGCTCATTCGATGTAAGCCAGCAGGGCGATTTGGCCAACGACCCCGCCTGCACGAAGGCGATGGCCGGCCGATACTGTAGTTGATGAGTTTTAGGTTGCCTCACCTCAGAAATATATGCTAGGTTAAGTGGTGGAATTATTTAAGCCCTTGAGGACCCACGATGCGTGAATTGCCAAAGATTCTTATTTCCATAATATTGACGCTCGTTGCTGCACTTTCGTTACTTGCTTTTTTGTTTTCAGGTAACAAATATGATTTTTTGCATTCCGTCACTTTTTTGGATGGCTTGAGTAGGTATGGACTTGCTTTTTTCGAAAAAAGTAAGACTATCGAGAGCCTGGGCGGAAGTGACTACCTTCCAGGATTATACGGACTTCTTCAGATGGCGATTTTTCCTGGTCAAATCCTGGAGAATTTATTTGGTCTTGGCCATTGTACCATTTTCGCCGATAATGTTGATAAATCCTGCTTAATAGAAACGGTATCTTTAAAAGGTTTCACAATTATTTTAGCTGTTGTTTGGATTGCCCTCCTTCAATGGATTTTTCGAGTCAAAAATGAGATGTACCACGGAAAACAAAGCGTTACATCGTCGACAATCGATCCTTACAAGTTTTTCGACAAGTCAATTTTATATCTTCTTTCGCTCCCACCTATATTCTACTCAATCTTTTTATTCGGAGCGTATGATGGCCTTGGTGCATTTATTACCTTAATTGGAGGTTTATTATATTTTAATTCTTCGGTTTTGGTTGGCCACAAATATTGGCCACAAATGATTGTGTCTTTATTCGGGCTAATTCTGGCCTCAATTGGCGTTAGTGCGAAATTTTTCCCATTTGTTTTGCTTCTTGGTACCTGTATTATCTTCTCCAAGAAATGGAAAGATTCCTTGGTGGGAATTGGAGTACCAGTAATTTTAACATTGGGACAAATATGGATTGTTCAAAGCTCAGGTGGTAACCCGCTTAGAATTCTTCAGAGTAAAGCTGAAACAGATTCCAGTCTTCTTCTTTATCCCAAATTTATTGGGTTTATACTGTTATTGCTATATTTTATTGTCGTTATCTATGCTCGCAGGACAAGTGGTAATAGATTGGCGTTGGGAGGCTTGGTTCCACTAGGAATATTTTCAATTCTATTTCCTTCAATTTTTTGGCATCCGCAGTGGCAAATTTATTATGGCATTAGTCTTGCAGCCTCTTGGATTGCTTTAGCTCCTAAAGGTCGTATGGCTAAAATCTTACTTATTCTCCTTGTCTTGCAAGCATTGACTTTTGTTTTTGCCACGCAATATTGGTATACAATTACAGATATTACAATGTCATTTGCAATGTTACGCAAAGAGATGGTTCCTTATCTGAGTTCTTCGATCATGCCGGCTATATTGCGAGCAATTTTTCGTCAGCAACCAGTGGGCTTGGCTCTGCAGTTTAGCTGGATTACATATAGTTTAACCCAGATTCTAATTTTAATACTCTTAGCAATTTCTTTTCTTCGTGCGGATAGGCCTGAAAATCAATCCTTGAAAAATTCCACTCAGGGAAGTCTTTACAGGCCTTACTTCTTGATGCCAGGAGTTGTATTTATCTTGTCATGGTATGGGTTAGTTTTTGTGTCAATTTTTTTAAAGCACGCTTCGCTGCGGGGCTAGATATAATGACGACTGTTCCCATTGCCATTCCATATCATTGCCGTACAAGTTATTGATATATGTCTCATAATTGTCTTGGACGAAACCGATGCTGCTCCAGTCGGCCCGTAGGATGTGAACAAGGATTTGTATAGAGGCCTCCATGATCACCAGCACACCAGCACACCAATACTCACTATGGTTTGGTTCAGTTGCAATCGGTTGCGGGGGGAATAGGCGAGGAAGCCTCGCGGAGCCCTCCGTTCAGCCGCCGAAGGGATTGATCAGGCTGATCGTGGTGTCATCGAAGTGGCGCAGGTTGCGGGTCGCCAGCTGAGCCTCGCGGGCGAGGGCGATGCCGGCGATCAGGGTGTCGCGCAGATCGATGCTGCGGCCGTTGGCGCGGCGGGCGGCCGCCAGGAGAGCGGCCCGCTGCGAGGCAAGGGCATCGAGCGGGGCAACCCGTTCCGCGATCAGCTGATTGAGCAGGGTCTGCAAACCCTCCTGCAGGAGGCGCCTGCGGCCTGGCTTGGGATGGATCGCAGCCCCGTAGCGCAGCTCAAACACCACCACACTGGGCAACCAGATCTCAGCGGCGCTCTGCTGATCAAGCCAATGCACCACAGCGGGGTCCGGATGCTTTTTCATCAAGGCCGAAACCACGTTGGTATCCAGCAGGATCACGGGTCCAGGAGGGCGGCCTGGGGCTCCTCACCTCGCCATTCGGGGATCGGCAGCTCCAAGGCCGCATCTACAAAGAGTGCCGCGATGGCGGAGCCGAGCCCTGCAGAGACCGTCATCCCGGATTCTTCCTGGACAACCTTGCCGAGGATCTGGCGCACCTCCTCCTCCATGCTGACACCGTGGCGGCGGGCGCGGCGCTGCAAGGCTTCCTTGACTGCCGGCTCGAGGTGGCGCACCAGCAACTGGGCCATGCATCAAACAAGTTCTGATAGCACGCTAGCAGCCTGCCAGGGCGGTGGCGTGATGGCCCCAAGATCAAGGTTCAACAAGCGCCGCCAGGGTGGCAAGGAGGAGAGGGGAATTCCGCTTTGCTGATTAACCGCGACGCTCTCATGAGCGGGGATGTCGACATGGCTATGGGAGGTGAAGAAGCCAATAGCGAAACAGCCAAAGGGGGCCTCGTCGGGCAGAAGCGGTTGATGATCAGCGTGCCTACTCCGTCTCTCTGGCCCGTTGGGCTGGTTCAGGCGGCCCAGATCTCCTCCATCAGAAGCTGGAGGCCCTGGAATGGGGCGCCGGCTTCCAGCAGCAGGAGATTGTTGAATCGTTGAGGCTCACCTTCTGCTGACCACACCTCCACAGCCTGTTGCTCGGGCAGCAGAAGCCAGCCGAGGCGGGCACCATTGCATTGATAGAAGTCCATCTTGCAGCGCAAAGCCGCGACACCGCGTAGACCCTCGTCGCCGGGACTCGCCAGCTCCACCACCAGATCTGGACAGAGTGGCGCGAAACCACGCCGCTGCTCGGCGCTGAGCGCCTGCCAGCGATCGAGGGCTACCAAAGAGGCATCGGGGCTTAGCACCGAACCGTCGGGCAGACGGAACCCACTGGAGCTGCCGAACACCTTCCTTCCCCCGTGCTGATCAGCCCAGAGGAGCAAGCGCATTTCGAGCCGGGTGTTGCGGGCTCCTGTTTCACTGCCTGTGGGCGATATCACGACCAGGCTGCCGTCGGCAGCGAGCTCCAGTACCGCCTCACGATTCCCGGCGCAGACCAAGGCGAACTGCTCGGGTGTAAGCCGTAGCTCAGGCGGTAACCGCAGTGGCGCCAGGCCATCGGCGCCAGAGGTGGCTTCCGGTGCAGCAGGGACGGTCATCACCCCAGCCTTGCGGATCGTTTCAATGTAGGCCGGTGAAGTGCGGGGAGGGCCTGCCCATCCCTTGCAACGCCAGCCGGATGAGGACGGACATTCACTGTGGAACGATTCCCGGGGGCCCCGTCAAGTGAATGATCCCCAGCCGTTGCTGCTTCCGAGAGTATTATTATAGCTTAATTTTTAACTTTGCATCGATCGAAGCGCCTGATCTGGCACGCGGATCGCTGATCCGTTCGTAGAGAATGCCCAGCTCGTCAACCTGACGCACTTTGTAGAGGGAGAGGAGGTTGACGCCATGACGACGAGCAAGCTCAACCAGGGGGGGATAGTTGGCCAGAGCGAAAACGCCACCCTGTTTAGCAGAGGCCACATGATCGAGCACGAAACGGGGCCTGTTGTTAGGTCCTGTCAAGGCACGGATGTAGTCGCCGGTGTCCTTACGAAAAAAAGATTTTGCCAGAAGAACGTCCAGGTTTGGATCGACGGTGTGCACGTCCTGAAGGCCAAATAGGCGATAATTCCAGCCGTAAACATGAAGCCCTGCCTGGCGGGTATCAGCAGGAAGTGTTGATTTGAATTGGTGTCCGCTGGCCATGAACTCCCGATTCAGTTGCAGGCCTGTGCCAAACAGCAAAGCCGTGGCGGGGGCCAGTGCCAGCAGCGCAGCCCAGCAGGTGTTCGCAAGTGGACGAGCCGTCCTTGATGCCGCCAGCCTCGATGGGACCACGGTGCTGCGGGCAAGGGCGGAAAATTGGGCCAAGCCGGTGGCCATCACCACCACCGCCGTGGGGATCAGCAGCAGGTAGTAATGACTGAAGCCCTTGTTGGGCAGGAGGATCGCTGTGATGGTGGCTAACGAGAGCAGCAGCGCCCCCAGGAGGTTTTTGCGGAAGCGGGGCCCATGGTGCTGGGAACGCAGTAGGGGCACCAGCCACACAGCCCAGGCCAACAGGAACTGAGGGGCTTCGGTAGAAATGGCGCGAAGATTCCCCATTAACCAGACGGGAGCGTTGCCAATCCATGTGGAAATCTGGATCGCCAGCGATACGGCCATTCCCCGCAGAGAAAATCCGGATTCGGCACGGGCTGGGGTGCCACTGTCGGCGATGCCCATGTAGTCGACCAGCAGAGAGCCAGCTCGGCTGAAAATCCCAGAGCCTCCCAATCGGTAGACGATCAGATCAACTACAAGACAGGCCAGCAGGGAGAGGGCCAACAGCCGAAGGGCCCGCTGCCTTCCTAAGCCGCCGCCAAGGATCAGAGCCGCCACCTGAGGCACCAGTTGGTATTTGAGGTGAAAGGCCACCACCGAAAGCCCGATCACCCAAGAAATAGCGCCTCTGCCAGGCGGGTGGCGGACCAGGATGACCCAGATCCCCAGAAGCAACACACTGCCGAGGACCTCGCCGTTGGGAGAGAGCTGAGTAATAGCCAAGTCCACAGGACGCAGGAGCAGCGGCAGGCCGATGCAGAGGCAGGCAACAGCCAAGGCCGGCCCCCGGTTCAGCAGGGACCGGCTGCCGATGTAGGCCAGCAGGGCAATCAGGCCAGCGGCCACCGCCTGCACAAGAGCGATGGCCAGCCCGTCCTGTAATGGAGGAGTGATACCGACGGCCCTGAGGAAGGCCAGGAGTGGCACATACAACAGAGGGTGGAGGAAGCCCTGCGTGTACATGTCCACCACTTCGGTGCCGGGGGGTCTGTGCAGGTAGTGGCGTGCCAGTGTGGTGGCCACATGAACATCTTCGACAAAACCGCTGCTGATCACGCCGGCCTGGAGGATGCGAGCCAAGATCGCCGTGGAGGCCACCATGAACACCAGCACAGCTGTGCTCACTTCGGCAGTGAAGAAGCCCCCTCGAAAAGAGCTGGAAGCTGCAGGCTGCATGGAAGAATGCAACAATCCACCCCCATTATAGGTTGATTATATTAACTTGGCTGGTGATTGAAATGGGCAGGATGCAGCTAGGCGAATAATCAGCCATGGTGAAGAAGGAAGACGTCAGCGGCGGCCAGTTTCAACCACGCAGCAGATGCACTGATAAAGGGCAACCTCTCTCCTTGAATTAGTGATAGTGAAAAACGCAGAGAAGTATGCTATGGTACGTTGAACAACTTATTAAACAGCCGTTAAGATGGCTGGATACAATTCGAAACAGCATCGCCGCGAGACATGAATCACATGAATCAATTTACAATGGCCTACGTGACCAGCGCCTACAACGAAACCCTTAATCTTGAGGAATTCCATCGCCGCTGCCGCTTGGCTTGGCGAGAGCTGGCAAAGGAAATGAAGAGTGATACGGGCCAGGAGCTTGGGTTCCGGATGGTGATCGCCGATAACCACAGCAGCGACGACAGTCTGGCAACCCTGCAGCGCATCATCGCCAGTGATCCAGAGGTGATTGGCATTGCCAATGGCGCCAATTACGGACCAGATGCTTCGTTTGCGAATGTGCTGCGGCACGTGCGCGACTGCGATCTGGTGGTGTTGCTCTGCTCGGACCTGCAGGATCCACCGGAGCTGAGCATAGCGATGGTGCAGCGCCTGCTCAGGGAAGAGCAAACCGATGCCGTACTGGCAATCAAGAGTCGCTCTGCCGGCGGACCGTTGCTCAGGATGGGTAGGCGGGGATACTACAGAGCTCTCGGCATTTCCTCACGCTTGCAATTGGTGCCGAGCGGCTTTCATGGATTCGGTTGCTATCGGAGCGAGGTGGTGGATGAAGTGCTGCGTTACTGGGAAGAGTCTGGGCTGAACCTGAGAATGTGTATAGCCAATGCCTGTCAGAACCCCGCCAGGATTGAATACCGCCAGCCCGATCGAATGCGTGGAGAATCCTCCTACGTGGGCCCGGCCTATGTGCTGGAAGCGGCAAGGGCCCTGCTTTCGGCAGACGCCGCTGCCAGCCGCCTGGCTCTCAGCATCGGCAGCGCGGGCATGGTGCTGGC
>JBIKMU010000041.1:0-31335 GCA_044359075.1 Cyanobium sp.
GCTCCTGATAGGCCTTGCTGAAGCGGTTTTTCGGATCACCCTCGCCAACCGAGAGGGTCTGGCCATTCACCACCAGCACGGCCGTGCGCAGCAAATCATCGGCGATCTGCGTGATCTCCTGGCGCCGGGCACTGTTCTGCCTGGAGCGCACCGCCAGGATGGCGTTGAGGGTCTCGTCCTCGCCGCCGCTGTTCTGGCGGATGTAGAGGTCGGTCTTGAGGTGGCTGCGGATCTGATCGAGCAGCCGCTCCTTTGCCGGCAGGATCGCCATCAACTCACTGCCGCCCATGTTGCGGCTGTGGAGGATCGCCTCACTGCCGTAGTTGGGGTGCTCCGGCGTCACCAGGTTCACCATCACATCGGTGTCTTTGCCCTTGACCAGGCCGTCGTCGATCTTCTGGGCGAAGGGGTAGTCGTTGCCGTTGTCTTCGAAACGGATCTTGTTGCTGCGCAGCACGTCGTCGAACACCACGCCGTGCAGGGTCTTGACCACCACCGAATCCGATACTTCAACGCGCTTGATCTCCTGCTCCACATCCTTTTCCTTGTCGGTGAGAAACTCGTAGACCTCACCGCTGCGCTGCAGGTAGCTCTGGCTTTCCAGGTTGATCAGGGCGTCCTTCACCGCCTGCTCATGGGCGCGGATGTCGAAGTTGGGCTGATTGATCAGCAGGATGGCGATGTTGCGCGCCGTGCTCTTGAACTGCGGCACCCACTTGAGCAGGAACAGGGCCTTGAGGATGCGCAGCTCCAGCGGCCCCACCTGGTTCTGGGCCGTCACCATCGTTTGCTGCTTGTCGGCCCGGATCACATCGCGGATGCCGTCGTAGAGCTGGTCAAAGCTGGCCAGGCGCCCCACCGGCAGCTCCTTGATCGCCTTGGCCACCTCCTGGAACACCGAGAGCATCGAGCGTTCGCCCACCGCCATGTTGCGCCCCTCGAAAATGCTGTGGATCGCCAGGCTCTGGATCGCCTGCTGGAACAGGCTCAGCTGATAGGGGTGGAACGGATACAGCCCGCAGAAGCTCTGGCAGTCACCCCAGCCCTTGAGCTGAATCGAGCCATCGCTGAAGCGATAGAGGGTGGTGAAGTTCTCCTTCTCCTGCTCGTAAATATTGATAAGTTGCTCTGGTTCATCCGGGCTCTTGGCCAGCAGGCGCCGCTGGATCACCTCCTGCACATCGGCGCTGGCCAGGGTGAGCTTGGTCTTGAAGCGGCCCTGAATCTTGCTCAGGTCGTCCGCCTGCTCAAACTTCACCTGGCCGATTATACCTTCGAGGTCGGCCTGGGAGGTAATGAATACGGTCGCCCGACCATCTGTAGCGATAGCAAGACTCTCCACAACAGTCTGCAAATCGAGCAGACGCGTTCGTTCTTCTCCGATGAACTGGCCTGCCTCGTCTACGAAGAAATTGAGCCGGAATCCCGCCGGCTGGCTATCGAGGTACTCCTTGACCCGGCCAGCCAAGCCTTCAATCGAGAGGCGGTAGCTGTCCTTAGCGTCATTAACAACTTTGACTGCATCATCTTCGCTGCCACCGAACTGCTCGGCATAGGCTTTTGCAAAGCTGCGTTTGGTTACTGTTGCAACTGCATCGCGGTCGTTCTCCCAGCTGCGGCCGTTCACTCGCTGGTAGGTCTGCTTGAACACTTCGAACTGGCCGCGCTTGTTGAGGTCGTGCTCGAACTGGGCCACATAGCCTTGGTTGCCGTAGTAGCACTGCAACTCGTTGAGCACTTTCATGAACACTTCGAGGATCGGTGCCTCGTGGGTGCCGCCAACACCATCAAATTTCTCTGCAATATTGAATAGCAGGCTGCGTGCCGGGATCGCCGTTGCCTTCTTGAGATCGGCGCGGATGATCTCATCCTCCACCTTCGGCAGCAGGATCTCCACTGGCCTGCTCTCCCGTTCGCCCACCCGCTTCTCGCTGTCGAGCATCAGCGACAGCATCTTCAGCAGGTGCGACTTGCCCGACCCGAAGAACCCCGAGATCCACACCCCATTAGCGGTGGGGTTGTGCAAATAGGCATCAGTGAAGGCACCGAGGCCTTTGCTCACCTCACGGGTGACGACGTACTCGTCAAGTTCGATGTCGAGGTGTCTCTCGTCAGCGGCCTTGATCACCCCGTCAATGGGGCGGTCAACCGGCTTGAGGAAGAGCTCGCCGATGGTTTGAGAAGTCATGAGCTCTTGATGTCGAAGTAGTCGAGGTTGATGGCGCGGTAATGGGCGTTTTCGATCTTGCTGGCGGTCGTGCTGCCAAACAGGCGTAGGTAGGAGCCGCCGTCGGCGTCCTGGGAGTACTCGCCCGGGAAGAAGATCACCACCGGGTGGCGCACCATCTTTGGTTGCAGCGCTTCGATGATCGTGTGGGTGCGCAGGAACGGGTAGATCCGGCCGGACCCGGTGATCAAGCTGATTTGAGTGTCCTCTCCCAGCTCTTTCATCAGCTTTGGCATCAGGGCTGTGGTGGGTTCGGCCACGTTCTGCAGGGTGTCGAACAGGTCGCTCTTGCTCCAGCTCGTTTCCTCCTGCAAAACCACATCGAGATAGCCCTTGGCTTCCAGCAGCTGCAGCACCAGCTCAAACAGGTCAACGTGCTTCACCCGCAGGCCCTGCTTGCGCAGAAACTGCTCCGCCCCCTTCACCACCAGCCGCAGCTGGTCTTCATCGGCGGGGCTGTAGGTCTGAATGAAGATCGGCACCTCCTTGGCCACCCCCCGCATCTCCAGGAATCCGGGGCGGGTGAGCACCTCCTGCAGGCGCTTGTTGAGGCCGCTGACGCTGCTCATGACGCCTGCCTCCGGGCAGGGCTGGTGGTCCTCTTGATCACTGGCTTGGGCGGTGTCCCTGGTGCTGCCTTCGCCGCAGCCTGACCTGCTGGCTTGGTTGCGGGCTTCCGCGTTGGTTTCGAGCCGGATTTGGCTGAGGCTCTCGGCTTCGTCGCGATGGACTGACCAGCTTTGTGCTGCCGAGACGCAGGTTCCAACAGGAAACCGGCCAGCAGAAAAGGATCGTCGTCCTCCAACAGCGCCTGGACCTGCGGTGTCACCAGCGGCCATTGCACGCTGCCCAGCGTTCCGCCCTTGCCTGGCTTGCCGGCAAGCAATCCGGCATCCCTCAGCATCTGCAGCAGGGCCGATCGCACCTTCTGCTGAGAAGAAGGCGCCAGCTCTGGCTTAAGCCCTGCCGCCGTGAAACTGAGGCAATAGCGGGCCGGCTGCGGGAAGGGACGAGGCAAGGAAACCAGCTGGCAGCGCCTGGCGAATCCTGGCACCGCGCAGGGCAAAGCGTCAGCCAAGAAGCCTGTCTCCGTTTGGATTTATAAGATGAAGCTTATGGCTGGCGCCTAACCTTTGGCCTCCCTCTCCTGCGAAAAAAGAAAACTATGCGCTACGTGCATCGATATGCCATCGGCGAGTAGCTGGGGAGACCGATTGGAAGCTGTTCCGAATGGACAGCAGCCTCCGCCAGCTTCAAGGCTGTGGCCAACCAGGCGCCAGATATGCCTGTGGTGAGCTGGCCCTTGCTTCCTGCCGCCCGGGGTCATCTCGGCCGAGTTCGTGGGGGCATCTGAGCTCCCCAACTAAATCCATGCCCCCGCCAAGTGAACGCCTGCCGGTCACGCAGCGGCGGATCGGCGCCACCGCTGGACTTGGCGCTTGCGGGATCTGCAATTGTTGCTCGGCCTAATGGGCGGTCAATGCAGCCAGATTTAGGGAAGCGAGCCACCAACAATGCTGCCGATCGAGCCCTGCGCCAGTCGGTGATTCAGCGCAAGATCAGCCATGGCGCCCAATCCCGCCATGGCGCGATCTGCCTCAGCCGCCTGCTCACGGTCAACACCACCCTGCGGCAACAGGGCCGCGATATTTGGCAGTTCCAGGAGCAGGTCTGGATGGCCATCACCGCGGCGGGGAGATGCCATTACAACGACCGGATCCCTGAGGTAAGCAGGAAAGCAACAGCGAATGTCTGCACGCTCAGCGATGAACGACCAGGCTTGCATTCGTGCGGCGGAGCGTCGCGAAGAACCCTGAATGGTTACGAACAACGATATGGCTATGCCCTTCGCGGTCTACAGCCTGCTGATGTAACTCACCGGATTTGCCGCGATTCTGTATGGACGCCGCACCATCGCTGCCGCGCAGACCTGCTGACCAGATTGAGCTATGCGCGGAGATCTTGTCAGCCCTTCCAATCCAGAGCGCTGCCGAACAGCGCTCAAGCTTGCGTCTGGCGGGCTCGCGTTTGTTGGCGCTTGCGCAACCTGCGACTCCAGGTCAAGCCCATGCCAAGGCCCAGCAGAGGTAAGGGGCCAGGTACCGCGGCAGCTCCATTGCGGCGCACGATTACAGCGTGGGGATCACTGAGGTTGAGGGAACCGCTGAAATCCAGCACTGTGGACGGCAGCACATGGGCAAGCTGCCATTCCCTTGTGATCGGGTCGCGCACGATGATGCCAAGGCCAGGGCAGCTGCCCGCAGCCGCATGGCTCACGGTCAATGGGAAGGGGCCGCGCAAGGCGATGAAGATTGTGTCTCCCTCAGGAGAAGCATCCCCTAGATCAGGCGTGGGATCGTTGCTGGTCGTTGCGCCTAGGGTGGTTCCGCAGGCTTGTGATTCGGTGAGATCGTAGCTGTCGTGGGTCTCTAGGATATTCCATGGTTCGTGCATATGGAAGATGTCGCCGGTATTGCGGACGCGATCAAAGACGTGAAGCTCATCGTCGATCACCACCATGCCGTGGGCGTCGCGGTTGTTGCCTGGAAGGAGTTTGCCGTTGTCAGGGTCTTGCCAGACAGCGATGGGCAGCGGTGAGTTTGGCAGCAAAAAGTTAGGAGCCAGCGGATAGTCGACACCAAAGCGATAAACACTGAACTCCGACACGCCAGCACCGGAAGTTCCTGTGTCCATATGTATGTAGCCCTGCGTTTCAATGCCTCCACAGCCTGCGGCATTCATAATGCTCAAATCGTACTCAGCCACGATGGCCATCGGTGACGCGCTCACATCAACTACGAACATGCCGCCGCCACCCAGCGTGGAGAAAACGTGCTTGCCGCTACTGGATGGAATCGGGCAGATCACGCTATTGAGTGGGCGGATGCCCGGGGCTTGCTTCGGACGGTTCGCTGGTGTGAGGATGGTTTGATTATCAGGCACAGTCCCTTCAACTCTGCAGCCAATACCATTCGAGGTGTCCATCGTCACGGCGATGGGTTGGGCTGTGACTCGGCCTAACCCGCCGACAAAATCGAGACTTGAGCTCGCATTAAAAACAAACTCTTTGACTGCACCTGAGGTGTGACGGATGACATCAACCCGCTCAAGCATGCGCCCGTTCTGATTACCAACGACGATGTGATTGCCGTTGGGGGTCCAAAAGCTCATGTGGTTCTGCCGACCCGTTGATGTCCCTGTGCTGCGGAATAGACATACCGGCTGCTTGGATGGCCCATGGACGATGCCAAGATGGCCGGAACTGACAAAATTAAGCGCCATATATTCAAAATCTGGGCTTGGCATGATTCCATGCAGCCGCGTTGTATGGCTATTGGTTGTTTGCAGTGCATTTGGAAATAAATCCAAAGTCGCATCAAGGACGATTGGATTATTTAAGGGTTGTGGACGCAGCAGGTCGGCGGAGTCGTAGATCCGCACCTTGCCACCATGGGTGCCGGTCGGGCTGTTCAGACTCAGGCCCACGGTGTTGGCCTGGTCGCTCAACCACACCTCGAAGCTGCCTCGTGTGGTACGCACCTGGTTGAACCCTGGCAGCGGTCCGCTGCTGTTGCCACCTCCATCATGATGATGACCGCCACTGTCATCAGCCCAGCTGGCCGAGGAGAAGTCGACCAGCACCAAGGCAGCGAGCAGCCAACGCATCACCACGCCATTGCGAAGATGACCGCATGCGGTAACCAGTTGTGGATGCATGGTTGTTTGTGTTGAATATAAATGAAGCAGGGAAGCAAGTCAATGACACCAAGGACAATCTTGGATTGCTCAGCTCCACTACCCAATTGGACTTAGCTTACTGAGTCAGAGGATTGCGTCAACGTCCCCAGCCTCTGGATCCATTCATCCCATACATCCCAGATAAGACCAAGCCTCGCCAACCAGCGCCGATCGGTGATTTGTCGCCCGTTGCGGCATTGGCATCTCCGTCTGCGTTTGCTGGACTGGGGCTTTCGCGCTTCCTCCCGCTGAAGGAAGGTGGCGGACAGGTTCCTCGCCATTGGCTTGCCCCCGCCTGCAACCGGCAAGCCCCAGCCCGAAAACCCCCAACACATTGAATGTGCCCTACCAGGCCCCATGGGTGATTTGGGTGATAAGGCTGACCTCACCCCATCGCACTTAAGAGTGTCAGGCAGCCACAGGGGCGGCTTGACGGGAGAAACGAACGATGTTGTTCGCTGTTACGGGTTTGTTCTTAACGAGCAGGCTTCAGTCACCTTCCTCATGCCCCGTCGACCCTTCACCACCAATCGCAACTGGTCTTCATCAGCGGGGCTATGGGTCTGGATGAAGATCGGCACCTCCTTGGCCACGCCGCGCATCTCCAGGAACTCGGGGCGGGTGAGCACCTCCTGCAGGCGCTTGTCGAGGCCGCTGACGCTGTTCATGGTTTCGCCCTCCGGGCCGGTGCGGCTTTTTGGGCTGCAGGCTTGGCGGCGGCCTTGGCTTTGGGATTGGCCCCTGGTTTCGAAGCCGCTGTTGGCTTGGCTGTGGACTTCACCTCAGGTTTCGCCGCTGGCCGGGATGACGTCTTTGGTGAAGCAGCCGGCCTATGGCTCCTGGCGGGCCTGGCGGGCGTCTGGAGCAGGAAACCGGCCAACAGGGCCGGATCGTCGCTGGTCACCAGCTCCTGCACCTGCGGCGAGAGGAGAGGCCGCTGCACCGTGCCAAGCGTTCCCCCTTTTCCCGCCTTGCCGACCAGGAGACCGGCATCCCTGAGCATCTGCAATAGGGCGGATCGCACCTTCTGCTGCGAGGAAGGCGCCAGGGCCGCCAGCTCAGGGTGATCACGCTCGCAGTCCTCGAAGAACGCAGCCATATCCGAGCGACGCAGTTCAGGGTCCTGGCTGCCCAGCTTCCCTGCCAACACCTCCCGCGTCAGGTCCGCCGCGATCTCAATGCGCTTGAGCACCGCCAACCAGGCCATGGCACTGCGCTCATCGCTTGATCCCCTCGCCAGCAGCTTCAGTTGTGGTCCGTTGAGCCGCTGCAGCCTCTGGCGCAGCTCCGATTCCAGGCGCTTGCCCGTGCTGACGGAACGGGTCTGCAGGGCGTTGCGTTCCAAGACCGCTGCTTTGGTGCGGGTCCAGTCGCCCTCCTCATCGATGTGGATGCTCGCGATCACAGCAGCCAGTTCTGGCCTCAGGCCTGCAGCCGTAAAGCTCAGGCAGTAGCGAGGCGTCTGCGGCGCTGGACGGAGCAAGGAAACAAGTGGGCAGCACCATGGCAATCCTGGCACTCGGCTGGGCGCAGCGTCAGCCAAGAGGGCCGTCTCCATGAGGATTTGATGTAATGAGCCTATGGCTAGTTGGAAGATATGGCCTATTTCTCCCGCTAAAGAGGAGGGGTATGCGCTGGCTGCATAAATCGGCTCCAGCTACCAGCCAGCTGGGCGATCCAGGCAGCGGGCTTCCTGCCGCAGTCACTGGCTGAGCTGACGGAGAGTCTGAAGGGATGACCCAGCGCCTAATATCGATGCTTGATGCGAAGTCATCAGATGCGCATCACCCTGCAGCTTGACGACGACGTGCTGGCCGCCGCCCGGGTGCTGGCGCGGCAACAGCACACCAGCCTGGGCGCCGTGATCAGTGAGCTGGCGCGCCAGGCCCTGGTGGCCCCAGCGCCTGGCGCCAGCCCAGTCAGCCCCGAACCCAACCATCGCAACGGCTTGCCCCTGCTGCCTTGGAACGCCCAGGGCGCTCCGGTTGATCTGGAGCTGATCAACAGCCTGCGGGACGAACTGCCTTGAGCGAACTGCCTTGAGCCAACAGGCTGTCAGCGAGACAAAGCCGTGAGTGCTGCCCTACTCGATGTAAACGTGCTGATCGCCCTGCTGGATCGGCGCCATGGGCAGCACGAGCCGGCCCACAACTGGTTCGCCGCTGCTCAAGCGAATGGCTGGGCCACCTGCCCGCTCACCCAGAACGCCGTGCTACGCGTCCTGGGCCAGCCGCGCTACCCCAACAGTCCGGGGCCGCCGGCGGTGGTGGCGCCCGTGGTGGCCGAACTGATTCGCTATCCCAATCACCAGTTCTGGCCCGATGGAATCAGCCTGCTAAATCCAATCGGCATCGATGCTTCCCGGCTGCTGGAGGCGGGCCAGCTCACCGACACCTACCTGCTGGCCCTGGCGGTGCATCACGGCGGCAGGCTGCTGAGCTTCGATCGCCGCCTGAGCTGCGAGGCTGTGGTTGGTGGGCGCGATGCCCTGTGGTTGATCGATGCGTGAATCAGGCGGGTGAGGGCGCGATCAACTCCAGGCCGGTGAAGGCCCGGCGAAAGCGGCGCCGGTCGCGGCTGCTCCTCGCTCCACGCCTGCCAAACGGGATCAGTCGTGATCACATCGAGGATCACATTGAAATTGAAATCGACGAACACCATCAGGGATGCTCTTCACCGCGGCTGAGAGCCGACATGATGTATTATCTGATTGAATGTGGATCAAACAGGGTGGAATTCCGCTCCTCGCTACGCGTGGCTGCTCCAATTGCGGTGATGGCTGCCATCGCGTTGCTGCCCGTCAAGGCTCATGCGGCTTTTGTTTTTGCAAACCCTACAGGATTTAGTTCGCAAACAAGTGCATTAGGTGTTTACGACTTCTTAGGCACAGGTGACTTGGGTGTAACAGTTCCCTTTCAGGGCACTAACATAAGTTTCGGGACAGTAGACATTGATTTCGGCTCTACGGGAACGAATAATCCTGCCTGGATGGGTGGGGTACAGCCGATGTTCGTACTCTCATATTCAGGAAGCGCATCTGGCGGTCCAAAAGAACTTGCTCAGCTCGAATTTACCTTCGGCAATTTGCTGAACTCACAGTCTTTCATGGTTTTTACAGACTTTGACTCTTACGAAGGTCTAGCTATAGCAGCATACGATCAGTCAAATAATTTGATCCCTTTTGCTAATCTTAGTTTTTCCCGCCTGGATGGTGAGTTGGCGGGAGGTTCGTCCCTCACAACACCAACTTGGACAAATACCAACCCCACGCAAGGTTGGGCCACCACTGACAACACCGGCTGGGTTGGCACCAGTGCGGTAAGTGGATTTTTGCAGGATACAACTAACGTAAGTAAAAACGACCCGGCTGTTGCGCTACAAGCTAATACAAGTATCAGTCGAGTCATTTTCTACTACAATGCAGAATCTATCAGTGGCACAGGCTCTAACTCCATTAGATTCAATTTCGCTTCCCCGGCTCAAGTGCCAGGGCCGCTACCTGTTCTAGGAATCTTTGCAGCCTTTGGGTTTAGTCGCAAGCTCCGTCAGCGTATCAACCGAGTCTGATCCTTTCGGTCTGGCAAAGGCTATCGGGTAACCAGGGAAAGGCACGCTGCTCAAGATTGAGGTCTGCTCAGCCACTGCTGTCCCTGCTGCCCGCTCAGCTTCTGCCGAAGCAGCGCTGAGTTATCCCACCCAAGGCTGGTGGTGCCGCTTTCCTGAGCCGCACTGGAAAAGCTGCCGATCAGTCCGAAGCCTTCCACCAGGGCCGCCGGGCAGATGGAGTGCTGTTGCAACAATTCGATGCCAGCCTTTACCACCTAGCTCTGGCTGAGGCCAAGGGTCTGGCTGAGGCCAATGGTCTGGCAGAGGCTGAATAACCTGGCTGAGGATTTCGTCGCGTGTCAGGCGATGCAGCCCTTCGCTGCCGGGTGTGCATTCCCCATACTCCTTCTCGATCAGCACTCGGCCGTTCTCCATCAGCAAGCGCTCCTGGGTGTGGGGCAACAGCCCAGCCTCAACAGTCCAGCCTCAACAGTCCAGCCTTGGCAACTCCCGCCCCAGCCAGCGCTCCATTAGCACCTGGGCGACCACATCATCCCAGTCCCTGGGCGGCTGGCGCATGCCCTGGGGCAGCCAGCGCCGCCAGCCCCGGGGTGGCATCAGTTGCCAGTAGCGCCGCCGGGCCGCCAGGGTGGTGCCCCCTTCTTCGACCAGCTCGAAGTCGACCAGCCCCTTGAGGCTTGTTCGCCAGGGGGCCGAGCCGGTGCCGGCCCCCAGCAGCAGCAGGTCCACGGGCGTCTCGGCTTGCCACTGGCACAGGCGGGTCAGGGCGGCTTCCGGCGGCAGCACCAGGGCGGCCACGATTTGGTTGCGGTGGGCATCGGTGCGCACCAGGCCGCATTTGCTGCGGCCCGGATCCAGGGCAGCGAGGGCTCCTTGCCTTGCCGCCTGGGCATCAGGTCTTGGCGCCTGGGCCCCAGGCCTTGGCGCCTGGGCATCAGCAAAAGCGCGGCGATCGATCATCCGCCGCGACCACTGGCTGGCACCCAACGCAGTTCGACCACAATTGGATCGGGAGTATCGGCGGCCACCAGGGCCACGGCCTCCAGGGTGGCCTGCTGGCCCTGGGGGCGGGCGCTGAGGGCGCGGCCAAGGGTATTGAAGGCGGTCACATCAAATTGCAGGCCGTCCACCAGGGTGCCCTGGCGCTGGGCCCGGGCATAGGAGGCCGCCAGCAGCAGGTTCATGCGGCTGCGGATCTCCTCGGGGCTGCGCACATCAGCCTCCAGCACCGTGCGGGCCAGGGATTCCCCCTGGCGTACGACCTGGCGATTGGGCCGCAGATCGGGGAATGCCAGCACCCGATTCTCACCCCGCAACACATTGGCCGCCGAGCGAATCGATACCACCCAGGTGCCGGAGCGTTGCAGGTACTGCTCGAGTTTTTCCACATCAATGCGGGGCACCAGCAGGATCTGGCGATCGGGCTTCTGACCCGGCAGCAGCAGGCCGAAGGCCGTTTGGTTGGCCCGTTGCATCAAGGTGTCTATCACCGCTTTGGCCTCTTCCCCCCGGCGCAATTTCACCTTGGCCGTGGCCAGGGGCTGGCCGCTGGCAATCACCACATCGCCGCGCCGCAGGGCAATCACCTTGGTTTCCAGGTCCTTGAGCTCCTGTTGTCCTGCGGTAATGCTGCGTCGCACCTTCGCCAATTCGGCTTCGGTGCGGCGAATGTCCGCATCCCGACCCTTGATGTCAAGGCTGAGCCGATCCCGCTCGCGCTCCAGACGCTGACGTTGGTTTTGCAGGGGCTGGAGTTCTTGCCGCAGGGAGCCGACCCGTTGCTGGGCCGCCGCCAACTGGCCAGCCACGACCCGCTTGCTTTCGATCGCCAGGCTGCGACTCTGCAGAGCCTGCTGGCGACCCTGTTCGGCCCGGTTGCGTTCCTGGCGACTGCGCTGCAACTCCAGCCGATTCTGGGCCAATTCAAGGCGGTTGGTTTGCAGATCCTGCTGGCTGCGGGCCAGGGCGACGCGGCCCTCGCGCACCTTGGCCTGGATCTGGTCCAGCTGGAACAACCCCACCCGCAACCGTTCGCTCACCAGCAGCATCAGCCCCAGCGAAAGGGCACTGATCAGGCTGCCGGTCAGAGCCGTGATCACCACAGCCGTCTTACGGGGCCGCAGGTTGAACAGGCTGAGGCGGGCCTTGCCCACCATCGAGCCGAGGCGATCACCCAGGGTGGATAGAACCCCACCCAGCACGAGCAGGGCCAGGATCAACAACCAGGCCGACAAGAGAGTCTCCGGATCGACTCCAGTATCCCTCTGGCCCCTAGCTGAAGCGCTTGGCGAGGGCGATGGGATCAAACACCGTGATCTTCTTGCGGTCGATCTGCACCAGACCATCAGTGCGCAGATCACCCAGCAAGCGGGTAATCGTCACCCGGGTGGAGCCGATGGCTTCGGCAATGGCCTGGTGGGAGAGGCGCAGGTCGATGGTGATTCCCTCACTGCCCGGTACGCCGAAATCGCGGCAAAGAACCAATAAGAAACTCACCAATCGGGACGACATATCCCGGTGGGTAAGGGTTTCGATCATGGTTTCGGTTTGCAGGATGCGGGAGGACAGCCCCTGCAACAACAGCAGACCAACACTGGCGTCCTGTTCAATGGCCCGCCGCACCGAGGAGGCCGGGGCCGTCACCAACTCAACCCTGGTGAAGGCCACCGCATGATAGAAGCGGTCGGATCGCTGGCCGGTGAGCAGGGACAACACCCCAAACAGGCTGTTTTCGCGCAGCAGCGCCACGGTGATCTCTTCTCCCGATTCATATACCCGTGAAAGGCGCACGGCACCCCGACGCAGCAGGTAGACCTTTTCAGCGGGATCACCAGGAAAAAAGATGGTCTTGCCCCGCTCAATGGCCTCCTGGTTGCTGCCTGCCAAAGCTCGCATCACCTCCAGCAGGGTGGGCGGCACGGCCACGGCCGGTGATGGGGATGTCACCGAACCTGGGCCCCCCGGATTGGGAGTGCTGGGAAGGCGGGTGAAACCGCGGGTGGCTCCAACCATGTCGGTGGCTCCGGTGTGGGGGAAACTACGGATCGCCCTGGGGACTCCCTGTAGCAAATCACACAGTTTTTACTTGCTCGTGCGTCGGGAGGACTCAGGGGGCTGCGGCCAGGGCCGCTTTTTGCTGCGCTTGCAGCTCGCTGATGCCCGCCTGGGCCAGGTCCAGCATGGCATTTAGTTCGGTTCGGCTGAAGGGCGCCCCTTCGGCCGTGCCTTGGATTTCCAGCAGCCGTCCCTGGCCATCCATCACCACGTTGAGATCCACCGCCGCCCGGCTGTCCTCGCGGTAATCGAGGTCCAGCAGCGGCCGCCCGTCGACCAGGCCCACGGCCACGGCGGCCACCTGCTGGCGCAGGGGATCCTCCAGCATCAGCCCCTGGCCCTGGAGTCGCCGCAGGCCGACGGCCAGGGCCAGCCAGGCCCCGGTGATCGAGGCGGTGCGGGTGCCGGCATCCGCCTGCAGCACATCACAATCCACCAACAAAGTGCGCTCGCCCAGGGCGGCCATGTCGAGGGAGGCCCGCAGGCTGCGGCCGATCAGTCGCTGGATTTCCTGGGTTCTGCCTGAGAGTTTCATCAGCTCGCGGCCCTGGCGTTCCGGGGTGGAGGCCGGCAGCAGGCGGTATTCGGCGCTCAGCCAACCTTGGCCCGAGCCCTGGCGCCAGCGAGGCACCCCCTCCTGCACGCAGAGGCTGCACAGCACCCGGGTGCGGCCGGTGGCCACGATCAACGAACTGAGGGCAAAGCCCATCGGATCCCAGCTGAATGTCACCGGCCGCAGGCCGTGGGCGGGCCGTTGCTCGGCCCGGTCCGGGGCGGCTGCCGCCGTTGCCAGCGGCTCTGGCGAAGGGCTGGACACGGTGACCACCAAACATGGGATCGCAGCGTAGGGGTCCGGCCACCGGGGCCAGTGGGCGCTATTGGTGGTGTCGAGGCCGCCTCCCTACCGCTACATTCAGGTGATCAGGGCCCGCTGCCTTCTCCCGGAGCCCGAGGCGCCAGCGGTTTTTGCCGCCGCCAGCCATCCCCGTAGGGCCCCATGACCGCGAGCCTCGCCAACCACCGTTTGCCCCAGCGCCAGGGGCCGCCGCCCCACCACGGGGCCGGCGGTTCGGTCGGGCCTGCCAGGGCCGATGGCGCCGGCTCGGCGGCCCTGCGGCTGGTCCCCCAGGCCGAAGGATTGCTGCAGATCCACACCGCCCCCTATCGGGGCAGCGTCGCCACGGTGTTCAGCCAGGCCCTGCGGGCCGCTGGCCTGGGCAGCCAGGTGCTGGTGAGCCAGTTTCTCAAGGGGGGCGCCGAGCAGGGTGTGGAAGGCAGCCTCTGGCTGTGTGGCCGTTTGCAGTGGCTGCGCCCCGCCACCCCCCATTGCCTCACGGGTCCCGCCAGCGGCGATGCCGAGGCGCTGGAGGCGGTGCGTCAGGTCTGGGTCTACAGCCGCCAGCGTTTGGAGCAGGGCGATTTGAACCTGCTGGTGCTGGATGAATTGGGGCTGGCGATCGAGCTGGGTTACCTGGCGGCCAACGAGGTGACCGCCACCTTGGCCCAACGGCCCGCCCATCTGGATGTCATCGTGACCGGACCGGCGATGCCGCCGGCCCTGATGGCCCTGGCGGACCAGGTGACCCACCTGCGGCGCTGATCTCCCACCTGCGCGATGCTCAAGAACGACCGCTGGATCAACGCCCAGGCCGCCGCCGGCATGATTGAGCCCTTCGAGGCGGCCCTGGTGCGCCATCTGGAGCCGGAGTTCCAGAGTCAGCCGGTGCTCAGTTATGGCTGTTCGTCCTACGGCTACGACATTCGGCTATCGGCCCAGGAATTTTTGACCTTTCGCCATGTGCCCGGCACGGTCATGAACCCCAAGCGGTTCAATCCCGCCAACCTGGAGCCGGCCCCCCTGCACCAGGACGAAGATGGTCGCTATTTCATTCTGCCGGCCCACACCTATGGCCTGGGTGTGGCCCTCGAAAAGCTGAAGGTGCCGCCCAATATCACCGTGATCTGCCTGGGCAAAAGCACCTATGCCCGGTTAGGAATAATCGTCAACACCACACCGGCCGAAGCCAGCTGGGAAGGGCACCTTACCCTGGAGTTCAGTAATTCTTCCGGCGCCGATTGCCGCATCTATGCCGAAGAGGGCATCTGCCAGCTGCTCTTCTTTGAAGGGGATCCCTGTGAAACCACCTATCAAGATCGGGCGGGTAAATACCAGTACCAGCCGGAGCGGGTGACTTTGGCGAAAGTGTGATCACTTACTAAGTGTAATAAATTAATATAAAAATTATAGCTTAAATATTACCGGGCAAAGCTTCTGATCAATCTTTTAGCCTTGCCTGCAATGGAGCGCAGCTTTATAAAAATCGCATCAGCAAAGTCTAATGACATTAGGCCCAAATGTTGCGCCAAAATCTTGACTTGAAACCGCAGGCTATTTACATTCGAATCACTAAAAAATTTAGTCGTGTCAAGGTTAAGTTCATTCAAACGATTTAGAAGACTCTCATCGTAAATAGTTGGATGTTCATTCTTGAAATAATTAAGATAAGAGTATTCACTTTCTAAAAGCGCGGCTGCCGCATGGGCATTACTTCTTAGAGTTTTGGCATAATTTGCTATTGCTCTTCGAGTGGGGTTTGGAACAAGATATTCTATTTTTTGCTTGCTAATTCTCCGGTGTTCTTGGTAGGGCTTGTAATGTAATTCGATGTAGATAATATTGGTTTCTACTTGATCGCTACCTGCCTTCGAAGTGCCTGAGTGAAAGCCATCAACAAGAGTTGCACAGGCGCCTTGGGCGAAAAAACATTTTCTACTCCAATCTTTTTCAGTGTATCTATTTGGATGATAGGGGCTATTGAAGTATTTGCGCGGCATGGTGAGAACATTGTCGTTCCTGATGAAATCGCTGAGGGATCTGTCCAAATCATCTCTTGAACAGGAGAGCCGGCCATTCAGCTTGCAGGCAAGAAATTCATCGCAATCGATGGGGAAATAGAAATCGTGAGGATCATCGCGATCTAAATGGTTGATAAATTCTGAGAAGATGGTGCCTCTAGCGAAGTAATCTTGAAGTTGGTTATGTGATCTGTTAACAAGGATCCCGCGACTTTCTGCCTCCCTCAGAATTCTAAGAGTTTCGAGGTCGCTTGAGCCATTGTCGAAGACGAAAATGCTCTGGGCCGGAATCATAGCTTCATGGTATCTGAGCCATGGATCTAAAAGAATGGTTTCGTTCTTCTGCATCATGATTAAGGCGATACGAAGGCTCATGATGATTGATCCGGAACGGGTTCGGCCTGGTGAATTTTAGTTTAAGTCCGGATGCAACCCCGAAGGTCAAGGCGCCAACCGGGCCTTGTGCAGGCGGCTTTTTTCATACCATTCGGCAAACTGCGGTGCCCAGGCCACCAGGTGGGGCCACATCAGGTCGCAGAGTTCGCGGATTTCTTGTTGGGCGTCGAGTTTGGCGCGCAGATCGAGGAAGTGCAGGAAGGCCCGCAGGCTGAAGCTGACCACAAAGTGCTGGCGGTAATCGAAGGGCAGGATGCCGCGGGCATGTTCCTCGGCGAAGCCGGCGGCCAGCAGTTCGGCATAGCGCTCGGCGGCGGCGCGGCAAAGGGCAAGATCTTTAGCCCGCTCGTCTGTGGTGTAGGTGTATTTCTTCCCCTGGCGGTCGCTATAGCTACCTACGGGCCTGAGATAGAATACCTCTTCTAAATCAAGTTCACCATTAGCCGCTTTGCAGATACGGTCGCCTGTATAACGCATTGATTGCACATCAAAACTCACCCCCACCCGATGGGTGCGGGCCTGCTGCATCACCGAATGGGGAAACCAGCCCACATTCAATACAATCTGGGCGTGCTCCAGGGGGCCGTAGTGGCCTCGCTCGCCGGCCAGTAGGCGCTTGACGCAGATTTCGCCTGCTTGTTTTTCAGCAGGCCATTGGACCCGGTCGTCCGCCACGAAGCCCTCGCTGTAGTCCTGGTGCATGCCGGCATAGACGCACTGCTGGGGGTTGGGGGTGGAGGCGATCAAATCGACGCGGAAGCGGGGATCCATGGGTTGGCGGGGCTTTTGGGGGTCAACCGTGGCTGCGGGGGCCGATGGCGGCCTGGCGGTCCTTGGAGCCGCCGTCGGCAGACGGGCTGGCGCCGTTGCCTTGGGTGGCATCGTTGGCCCCAGCCAAGTCCGGGTTGGATCCGCCGCTTGCCAGGCGGCTGGTGGGGCCCACGCCGGCCAAGGGCGGCAGCGGCTTGCCTTCGATCAGGGCAGTGGTGAGGGCTTCCAGCTCGGCCGGCCGCCGGGCGCCGATGGAGCGGCCGACGGATTGGCCCGCCGCATCGAATAATTCCAATTGGGGGATGCCGTTGACGTCAAAGCTCTCCACCTGGGGCTGCCAGCGGGGGTTGTCCACGTTCAGCAGCACCACATCGAGGGCGCCGTGGTGGCTGCGTTCGATGGATTCCATCGCCGGCGCCATGGCGCGGCAGGCTTCGCACCAGTCGGCATAGAACTCGACCAACGTTGGACGGCCGTTCGCCAGGGCGATGTCCAGTTCGGGGGATTGGCGGGCCAGGCGCTCCAGGGGGGCACCGGGATGGAGTCCCCCCCGCCACCAGAACAGCAGCAGGGCCAGCAGCGCCGCCACCGCCGCCAGCAGCATCCTTTCTCGGCGGCCCAAGGGCGCTGCGGCGGGAGCGTTGGGGGAGGGGCCCGAACTGGGGGACATGGCTGGGGCTGGTCAGAAAGGTGGACTCACTCTGGCAGCAGTGGGAAATCATGCGGACAGCACTTGGAGATCCCCCGGGTGCCGTTGGAGGCAGCTGCCGTTGGGGGACTTTGCCGTTGGGGGACTCCGCCGCTGGCTGCGGCAGCCGCAGCCGCTTGCTGCCGCAGTCTCAGCCGCTGGCAGCCGCAGTCTCAGCCGCTGGCAGCCGCAGCCGTTGGCAGCCGCAGCCGTTGGAGAGAGCGGCCGCTGGCTGCCGCTGCCGTTGGCCTGGCCGCCCCAAACCGCTAAGTTTCAGGACTTCGGACCCCGGCGGTGAAACGGCGCCTCACCCTGCATTTCCCTCAGGAAGCGGTGCATCAACCGATCACCTACAGATTGGCGGTGGAGTTCAATATCGCCGCCAAGATCCTGCGGGCCCAGATTGCGCCGAACCAAAGCGGCACCATGGTGGTGGAGCTTTCCGGCGATATCGACGAACTCGATGCCGCCGAGTTCTGGTTGGAGCGCCAGGGGCTGGGCTTGGATCGCAGCCTGGGCGAGATCCGCATCGACCCCGCCCTGTGCGTGGACTGCGGCATTTGTTCCAGCGTCTGTCCCAGCGGCGCCCTGCGCTTTCAGCACCAGGAACAACGGCTGACTTTTGCCGCAGCCCTCTGCCTGGTTTGCGAACAATGCCTGCCCAGCTGTCCGCTGGCGGCGATTTCCCTGGTACTTGAACCCCAATGAATCTGCTGCGTTATGCCCTGTTGCCGGTGCGGGCGCCGATGCTGCTGTTGCTGTTTGGGGTGAGCACCTATCTCGGCAGTCGTTGGAGCTATACGCTGGATCCTCAGATTTTCGGCACTGGTCTGTACCGAAACCTGCTGTTATCGGTGGAATGCCTGCAGGCCTTGTTGGTGGTGGTGGTGTGTACTATCCCGGATGTTTTGATGCATCAGTTGAGCACAATGATGGCCTACAGCCGGGTCGTCAGCCTGGTTGGATCCCTGTTGTTGGTGATTGCCGGAGGGCTGTATCTGCTGCACCTTGCGGTGTTTTCGAGTGTGCTGATTCTGGCTTGCTCGGTGTTATTGGTTCGGCTTGATTTGGTGCGGGCTGAGATGGTGCTACCCCGCTGGATCACCATTATTTTATTGAGTCTGGTGGTGATGCTTGGTGTTTTTCTGGGCTGGTGGTTGGCTTTGAATCGACATCTTTAAGGGCAGGTTTGTGGATGATTAGTTTGCGGTTGATTAGTTTGCGGTTGATTAGTTGGCGATTGATGAGATTGCGATTGATGAGATTGCGCTTGAATAATTGGCTGGAGGGCTGTGTTGCTATCGCTCAGCGGGGGGCATGGCCTTGCCAGCGCCAACTTGCAGCGTCCGATTGGCACACTACCTGTAGCGTGACGTGGGGCCATGGCCCGTACGTAATCACGAGCCGTTTATGGCCAGGTTGCCAGCAGCTCTTGATGGCCAACCACCAGCGAGACTTCGCCGCCGGCGATTTGACGGGATCGACGGGCTGACCAAGCTTCAATGGCGCTGCGTTCGGGGCCGTGGGCGGCCCGCAGGGCCGCTGCGCTGAGGCTGGCATTCATGGCGGTGAGCATGGCGCTGTCGCTGGCGGCGATGCGCCAATAGCTGTCGCGCAGTTGGGTTATGGCGCCGCGCTCGGTTAAGGCCGCAGCGAGGGCGAAGGCGGCGGCGGGGCCGAGGGCCGGGCCAAAACCCTGATCGCTGAGCATGTCTCGATGGAAGGCCTGGGCCAGGACGGCATCAGAGGCGTCGGCAAGGCTCCATTGCATGCGTCCGTCGTAGCTGAGCAGCGCCAGCAGGGGCAGCCTCCCGCTGGCGAGGCGGTTGGCCAGTTGGTTGATCCAAGCTGCCGAAACCAGATCGAGCAAGGCGGCGCAGGTCACGGCTGAGGCTCCCTGCAGGGCAGCGTCGAGGGCAAGGCAAATGTCACGTTGCTCGATACTCACAGAGCTATCGCCGCTGAAGCGCTGACGGGCCAGCGCCAGCAGGTCGCCATCGTTGTCGATATGGCGCCAGCTGAGTTGGTGGCCCAGCTTTGCCGCCAAGCTGCGCAATCGGCTGATGTTGGAGCCCGTACCGGCGCCAAGGTCGACAATCGGGCCAACCTGGGCTCCTGGCGCCACTTGCGCTAGAAAGCAATTCGTGATTTCGTCGTCGCGGGCGGCGATGTCAAAGGGCTCGCGCAGCGCCAGCCACTCGGCTGAAAAACTGCTCATGGCACCTGTGGCACCCGTGGCATGTGATCACAGCCAGGGCGATTCATTGCAGCGGGGCGGCGTAGGCCGCCCAGGCCGTGGGCGATTCGCGCAGGGTCAGCTTCATACTGTTGGGCGGCGGTGAGGGCTCCAGGGCGCCGGCGCTGATGGCCTGGCGGGCGCGCTGCCAGAGCTCGCCTGCTAGAAATTCGGTGGTGGTATTGATCCCCGCAAAGGCGGGTTCGTCGTCGAGATTGCGATAGTTGAGACCATCAATGATTGTCTTCAGCATCGTCTCCAGGCGACCGATGTCGGCGACCAGACCATGGGTGTCGAGGGTTGGGGCCTGGATCTCCAGCTCCACGGCGTAGGTGGCCCCGTGCAATTTCTGCGCCGGACCGAAGACTTCGCCGCGAAAACTATGAGCAATCATGAAGTGATTGCAGACGGTCAAGCTGTACACCTGCGACTCCGACCGATCAGTACTCGACTACGATATGCGGTCGCCCGGCGTTGGTTTGCAGCAGCGCCGGCAAGGCGGCGGGCAATTGCGAGAAAGCGACGCGGGGTCCGAGTAGCAGGTCGTAGCGGTCATCAAGCAGCAGCGCCAGGGCTTGGGCAAGGCGCTGGGTATGGCTGGTGGTCGCCCGTTTGGCGGGGGCGACATGGCCCACCTGGGAGGCGATCAGTCGCAGCCGGCGGGCATGGAAGGCACCGCCCAAGGGCAGGCTGACGAGCTGGTCGCCGTACCAGCTCAACTCGATGATGCGTGCTTCGAAGGCGGCGACTGCCAGGGCCGCGACCAGCCCGGCCGGATTGCCGCTGGCGTGAATGATCACGTCGTACTCGTCCGAGGCGGCAGGTGCGGCAGCCAATCCCAGGGCTTGCGCCAGCTGCAGCCGTGTCGGTTCCGGGTCGACCACCAGGGGCGCAGCGCCCAGCACCGTTTGTGCCAGGCAGGCCACCAGCAGCCCCACCACGCCGGCGCCGATGACGGCGACCCGCTCGCCGGCCACCAGTTCGGCATCCCAGAGGGCGTTGAGGGCGGTTTCCATGTTGGCCGCCAGGGTGGCGCGCCCATCGGGCACGCCATCGGGGATGGGATTGGCCCAGGCGGCGGGTACGACAAAGCGATCTTGGTGCGGATGCAGCACGAACACCCGTTCGCCCGAGCGCGGACCCGCTGCAATGCGACCCACGGCGCTGTAGCCATATTTGACCGGAAAGGGGAAATTGCCCTCCTGGAAGGGGCAGCGCATGCGCTCGTATTCACTCGGCGGCACCCGCCCCTCCAGCACGAGCCGCTCGGTGCCCCGGCTGATGCCACTGGCGAGCATCTCGATGGTCAGGCTGTCTGGGGTCAAACTGTCGGGCCCGATTGGCGGCAACTGCACCGGCCGCAAGGCGCCCTGGCCCGGGGCGACGATCCAAAATGCCTGCGCCATGGTCAGCGGAGCTGCAGCTCGTAAAGCACATCCTCACCGAGGCTTTCGCGGCGGTGCGCCGGCCGCAGCGCTTGGTCGAGATGGTCGATGGCGGGCAGGCTGAGTCCGAGGCGGCCGGAGCCGATCAACATCGGAGCCACGACGACATGGAGGCGATCGAGGGCGCCGGCCGCCAGAAAGCGTGAAACGGTGATGCCGCCGCCCTCCACCAGGATGCGATGGGCACCGCGGGCTGCCAGCAGGGAGAGCACCTCGGCGGGCGCAAAACCCGAGCCGTCGTCAGCAACAGAAAGCAGCGCGGTTTCCACCCGGTTGGCTGCCGGTGCAGGGGCCGGGGCTGGGGCTGGGCCTGGGACGGCGGCCAGGGCTGGGGCGGCGGCCAGTACCAGGGTCGGAGCTTGGCCGTCGCAGAACAGACGCCGTTGCAGTGGAAGTTTGCGCAGCGGATCGAGCACTACGCGCATGGGATTGGGGCCCGGGCAGTGGCGCACCGTCAGTTGGGGATCGTCGGCGAGCACGGTGCCGGCACCAACTACCACCGCATCGGCCAGGGCCCGCAGGCGATGCAGATGCAGCAGGCTCTCGGGGCCGGTCACATAGTGGGAATGGCCGTTGGCGGTGGCGATGCGACCGTCCAGGCTCTGGCCGAGCTGGCCAATCACCAACTGCGGTGCCAGCAGGGGCAGGTAGCGATTGAGCAGCAGGGCGGCGTCGGCTTGGACAGCATCCCCGAAAGATTGCCAGGTGCGATCGGGCGACAGTTCCAACAGCGTTGCTGCGTTTTCGCTCAGGCGGATAGGCTCCGTAAGGTTGCCGACCCGCCAGCGATCACGGGCCAGCAGCAACGCCTTCCAGGCAATTTCAGCGTCGATTGCAACGTCTACCTTCATGGTTCAGCGATATCTCGGCGATCCACCAAGCGATGGGCAGGTTATCGCCACCCGAAGTCAAGCCGCTACGCTTGCCATCACATTGCTGCGCACTGGTTCAGCGGTCTTAATCGACCAGCCTGGTGACAAAAACAGGGCCCTCGCTGTGACAGCCCTCGCTGCGACAGCAATTGCCATGACAGCGATCGAGACGCTGAGCGAGGCAAGTCTGGCGTCGTTGCGTGCGAGCTCCACGGGCCCTTTGGCGCTGGTGATGACGGTGCCGCGGGCGGAGGCCATGGGCCTCCCGACGGATGGGGAGGTATGCAGTGCATTTTTGAAATCCGGGGCCACTTACGCCCAGATCAAGGCCCTAGCCGATCCAATCGCCAGGGACCCCCAGGCGCTTTTGGATCCAGGCCCGACAGGCAATGACGAACGTTTGATCAAGGCAACTCGTGACCTCGCCAAGCTCGCGGGTCTGATGCCAATGCTCTTGGTCGCCTCCGTTGGGGCGGGTTGGGCCAATCAGGTGCCGCTGCCGCCGGATGCGGTGGCGTAGTTCGGTGCCGCTGCTGGTCTCGGCCAATCGCCACAGCGAGGCCCATTTGCAAACGAAGGTCGTGCGGGATGGCCATGAGTTGTAGGGCAGCCTTCGCCCCCGGATGGGGGCGAAGGCCCCGTATCAGCCCCGCCAGGTGGGCAGGCCGCCGCTCACCAAGGTGCCGCGATGGCGCCAGAGCGCTTCTGGCGATACCTGAATGCCGTGCTCAGCGGCTAAGCGGGCCGCAGCTTCGGTGGAGGCGGTGGTGCTGAGGGCTTGGGCAAAGGCGTGGTCGTCTTGCAGTAACTCTTTGAGCTGATGCAACGCCATAGCTGAGGAATTTTCGGAGGATTTTTCGGCAGTGACAGCCGGTAGATCGCAAGTGGCCATGGGGCCTCCTTCTCAGATTGATACCACCCTAGGAATGGCCCAGCAGATCGGGCCCCGTTGTTTCTAGTTATGTTGTTTCGAGATATGTTGTAGTCACCACAAAAGTCTTGCGTGGTCACGGCAGGGCGGGGTAAGCCTGCAGCCGGACCATAAATTAAAACCTTTGGTTGATTGAGGCACAGGGCTGGGAATCGAGGCTGTCGAGGCAAAGGCCCGAAACCTGCTGGTCCACCTGGGCCAGGCGCTCCAGGACCAACAGGAGATCTATGGAAGTTAGTTCGCCGTCTGCACTCCATTTCAAGCAGGTGCGGCCAAGGCAGTCAGCGGCGACCGGGGGAGTGGCAACAGGGGCAGTGGTGACCGGGGCGGCGGGTCTGGGGGTGTGGATGACGTCCTTCATGAGGACCTCCGGGTTGTCGTTGAAATCAGCTTCCTTTGCTGTGGTCCAAAGTCGATGCCCCCAAATAGGGGGTATTGCCGACCTGCTGGGCGGTTCCCTGGCGGATCGGACCATCGCGATCGGAGCGGTAGGCCAGGGAGGTGCCGGGCAGAAGCCGCAACAAGCGATCCAGCACCTGCTCCAGCACGGCACGGCTGAGGGGGGCGCCCGATGACATGCCCTCACGGCTGTTCACCAGCACGCTGAGCTGATCGCGGCTCCGCAACTCAAACAGCACCTGGACCTGCAGGGCACTGGGACCGGCAACGAGGTTCAGGCAGGCATTGCGTGGATCCAGCCAGGTGAGATCGGTCGCCAGTTCAACGCCCAGTTGGTCAAGGGGCTGACGAAGGTTCAGTGATCCTGGCTGCAGCGAGAGCAGAGCCTCCAGGCGGGCCAATCAGTAAATGCGGTGAAATCAGATTCTGCCTCACGAGCAGGGCCGCTGGCGGTTAGGGATCCAAAATCGACGAGAACCTAAGCCGCTGCCCGGGTCAGATCAGCACTGGAATCGCCCCTGCCACAGGCGACTGCAGCCGCAAAGTACCGCCCCGGACGGTGTGGAACCGCTCACAGGTGATGGGAACGGGCCCAGGCGCCGAATGGAAAACAACCCTGTGGTGCCAATGGTTGGGCCGAAGAACGGCTCAGCGGCGCCCTGTCCTGGCTGTCTGGATTGAAGCACGAAGGATCGTTTCGGTAACACAGCACACGCTCGAGGAAGGCGCGAGTCCGCGATCTTTTTATCATTTGATGCAAAAGTAATGGCCCTGAGCCGCTCTGTTGAAATCCTGCCCAGCCCTGGAGCTAGTGCAGGCCTGGCCTTCTTGCGGGAGCCCCTGTCCAGCGATGAAACCCAAATCGCCGAAGTTGCCACATCCACTCGGCCGGAGTTGTTCTGCCACCGCCATCAGACCGATCAGCTGATGGTGCTGCGCGGCGGCCTCGATCTGATCGTGTTGCAGAACAAACGATTGCGCCGCATAACCCTGCGGGAGGATGAACCCACCTGGGTGCGCATTCCGCCCGGGGTTCCCCATGGGGCGATCAACCGCGGCACTGCCCCGGCCATCGTCGTCAATGCGGTGCTGCGGCACCGGCCCAGTGATCAACGCGACTACCAAAGCCGGCCCGTGCCGGCGGCGCTGGCGGCGGCTTGGGCGCAGTTGCATGGCGGTCAAGGTGAGTTGGATTGGTTTTAGGGGGGGTGAGGGGATCTGATAGACGATTTAGTCAGATAGCAATCCCGGCACGTATTTCATAGGATTTTGAATGATACTTGAGTCCCATAGAAAAATTTGAATATGCTGATTTGGAAATAGGTCGCCATTGGGGGCTATTGGATCATCCAGGAAAAAATGCCATTCTGATACCACAATCTTCTTCATCTTGAAGCCTTGGTAGTAAGCGATTGATAATCTCATAAGCTCTGTTAAAATATTGAGACTCTCTGTTATTGATACCATCAACTGAAGGGAGAATCGTTTGGGTCAGATCGAGAAAGCCACTGCTTCTTTGATCATCAATCAGCATATCAATCAGTAGTTCTGTCTCAAGTTCGTATTCAAGTATCGCTCCTTTACCATGAATTGCTTGCCAATGCTCAGCTCGGCGTGGAACACTATTCCAAAAATAGATACCTCTGATAAGTCAATTGTTCCGTGCCTAATTTTCCGGCAACCCTGAGCCGCGATTTAGTAAAGAATCTATTTCTGCTGCATTGCCCGCATAGTATGCGCACAGGATGCTCATGATTGAAAGATTGCTTTTTTCTCTGCGAAGTTCAAGTAGTTAAGGAGGGCTCGTCGCATTTTATCGCGCCGATCAATGAAGGCAACAAGCTCTGCTGTTTTATCAGTGCCTGGTGATTCCAGCTGGCCTATCTCGTTACTTTTTACCCACCAGGCCTGGTAGGCCTCTACAAAACTCTGCATGAGGGTAAATGCCGTTTGGTAATGAAGCCGAATTTTTTCACCCAGCAATTCGTCAGATAGTACAGATGCATTTTCTATGCCAAGTTTGTCAGCAACACTGCGCGGAGTCTTCTTGAGAACATTAAGATAGTCATCTTCTTTCATTCCTAAATACATAGACATGATTTGCCTCCGTAGTGCAGTTTGGTTCCCACCCGCCTATGCGAACTAGGTATAGCTCACTCTGTAATTGTACTCCCAATCCTCCCCATGATGTCAAGGGCCTAAGACTGTCCAGATCAAATGTTGAATGGTCCCCAGGAAGTAAGCCATTCGACATGAGTTTTGGTTGCCCCCAATGCAGCTGACAAACAGCACCACCGCACCTGGCTATCTCAACTCAGCCTGCCCCTATTCAAGCTGAAGAGCAGCTGCCTTTGCATCCTCCCCCCCCACAAACCCCACCACCGCCTCAATCACCGCAGCGCGGTCCACGGCTTGCAACAGCTCATGGCCCGAGCGCTGCAACCAGACGATGCGCTTGTCAGATGCTGGCGTGCCAAGGCCGCTCAACAGGGTGACGGCGCTGGCATCGAGCACGGTGGGATCGCCATGGCTCTGCTGGATCAGGGCGGGCAGGGATACCTCCACTCCGAGGGCCTCCAGGGGCGCCTGCAACGGCCGCATGCTGTCGGGGTTGCCGGTGAAGCCGTGCAGCAGCAGAACGCCGCAGTGGGGGGGTGGGGTGGTCATTGGAAATGGTGGTTCTGCGGAAGAAACCAGAAACAGTCGTCAACTAAAAACGGCAACAATCCAAAGCAGAACCTAAAATTTAATTAAGGGCACCCAGGCTGCCCGAGGGCTGGGATGAAAATCTAGATCGACTGCGGCAAAAGGATTTAGACGCTCGCCACCCGTTCTCGTCTTCATCATCTTCGTCAGTGTCCGCATCCTCTTCACGGGTGCGAAATCTGGCATAAACCCAACGTTGATCCCCCGCCTCTGAGATTAGGCTCTGAATTTTTCTTTCGGCTTGATGGGCAGCCTCTAAATCGACTTCTTCAACATCGTAAACAACCCAAATCCAAAGGGCCGGATCGCCAAGGGAATCAATTTCGCTCTCCACGCGAAATGCGTAAAAAGGAGGCGCCCATTGTTCGCTTTTGAGACTATTTTCAATCGTGCTGATCTCCAACTCGTTCAACATACGTGTTGGCATGGCTAACGACTCCGAATGGATGCAGCTTGAGCAAGCATTAACCAGCGGGTAGCTTTCACCGCCAGCCAACGGCGACAACCAGGGGCTCTTACATCTTTTACGACCTGGGCTAAAATGAGGCGTGTCAATGGTGCTGCCCATGACCCCACAGACCGATTTCCAGGCTGCCGTTCCCGATCAGCTACAGCGCGCGCCGCTCGAACCTGCAGCCCAAAAGGCCCTGCTCGAGGCACTCTCCGTTCCAGATCGGCCCGCCAAGGCATCCCGGACCTGCTAGGAATTACCACTGGCCGAATGGCTGGGAGAGCCCCCCGCGTAATCGACGGCCTGCCCCAGGTGCTGCAGGCCCTGCCGGTCTCCAAAGCGGGACCCTGCCGAAGATGCCCGCCGGTGGCTGCTAGATCTGCTTGATCGCGACTCCCTTGGTGATGGGGTCCAAGGGAACTCGGCTGTGGAGTGGAGTGGTGATGCGGATCATTTGTGACACCCCCATCCCCCTGTTCTGGGCCAATGCTCCATCGCGCCTCAGTGCGAGTGCCGCCACAGCCCTGGAGAAAGGTCGGCAAGCGGGTCAGCTGGCCATCGCCGACATCTCGTTGTGGGAGTTGGCTCTCCTGATCGATCGCGGCCGCCTTTAGCTTCCAGGCGACTTCAGCCCTGTTGATTATCTCTCCCGACTGCTGCAGGCCCTTCGTTTGCAGGTACTGCCAATCACGGCTGATATCGCTGTTCTCTCCCGCAGCTCCCTGTTTCAGCATGGCGATCCAGCTGATCGCCTGATCGCGGCCACGGCGCTTCACGGTGGCTGGCCGTTGATCACCGCTAATGAAAAGCTCCGTGTACTGCCAGACTTTCACTGCATCTGGTAGCAGCAGCTGCCTGCCTAACCCTATGGCCTTCCTCCTCGCGGTAGCTTCAGCTTCAAATCCAGCCTGGACAAGCTAAACGGCGAGGAACAGAAAGCCGCCAAGCTCACCGCATTCGAGCTGCAAATCAAACCGGCCAATCCTGGTCTGCAGTGCCATCAGCTTTGTGTACGCCAGGGGGCGGCCCCAACAAGCCGCGACGGAATGGGGCCGGCACCGCATTGGCAGTGCCTCGGTTGAGGCCGTATTGCCTTTACTGCCGCTTTTGAGGCATGATGCCCAGAGATGGTGCGAGGGTCATGGAGGTACAAGAGCTCTCGAGTGCGGCGGCCAGCGGGGTCAACGGGAACCTGGTGCTGCGCAAGGCGCTGCAGCGTGCTGGGGAGGAACTGGGGCTGTCAGCCCAGGAGACGGCCCGGGCGATCGGCAAGAGTCGCACCTTTTTCGAGCAGGCACGGGCGCAGAGTCGCATCGATCTGCACACCCAGCGGATGATTGCCCTGGTGCTGCGCTTGCATCGCAGCCTCTCGGCCCTGGTGGGCGACGACACCGAACTGATGCGGCACTGGATCAACACCGCCAACCGCCACACGGGAGGCCTGCCGCGGCAGCAGTTGCAGGATCCGGAGCAGCTGGTGGAGCTGGTGCAGTACCTCGATGCCATGCGTGGCCGGCCTTGAGCCAGCGAACCCCTGTGGATCTCAAGGCTCTCGCCCAGCTGGATGGGGTGGTGCTGCGGCTTGTGGAACAACAAGGCGCTCAGGCCACCCGCCGGACGACGGACAGCCTGGATGAGCAGGCCTGGCTGGAGGACTTTCTGGAGGCCAGCAAGCCAGAGCTACCCAGCGCCGAGGAGTGCGAGGTCCGGCATCGCTTGCTGCTCACACCCTTTCGCTATCGGAAGCGCCACGGATCGCGCTTTGCCACCCGCTGGGAGCGGGGGTTGTTCTATGGCTCCCGCAGCCGATTCGGCTGTCTGCTGGAGGGGGCGAACTACGAACTGGTGTTTCAGGATGGTCCCGAGCGTCCCTTTCCCCGCGGCAGCGCAATGCGGAAGGCCATCTTTCACGTACAGATGCACACCGCAAGCGGCCTGAAACTGCAGCACCATGGCAGCAGAGAACTGCAGGCCAGGTTGCGTGATCCTATCGACAGCCACTTCTGTCAGAGCATTGGCCGAGAGATGCGCGAAGCTGGAATTGAAGCCTTTGAATACCACTCGGCGCGCAGTGCTGAGGATGTCGTTCAGGTGGGAGCCATCAGTTGCTGTGTATTCACCAGCACACCGTTTGATCAGGTGGAGGTGCAGCTGGAAGCCAACCGCCAGGAAGTCTCTATCCGTTGCCTTGATGACAACACGGTGCATCATTTCCTGAGGCAGCAATTCGAAGTGAATGGAGAGCTGCCCCAACCAACGGTCTGATGCGCCGGCGGCCCCTAGGATTATGCCTTTCTGCATCAGTCCATCCCAGGTAAGAATAGCTGAGCCCATGGCCGCAGCGCCGAAGCGGAGCATCGAGCCATCCTGGCGGCGGCGTTGATGAGCCCGCCACGGCGCAATCTGGCGGAACTGCTGGCTTCCATGCCCGATGTGGGACTGGATGCCGACTTCGAGCGACAGATCGAGGCCAACGGCGCCACGGCCGCGCTCCTGAAGCATCTGGATGGCGATGGTGCGGGCGGCATCGGATGCCAAATCGTCCGGTGATAGCGGCATCACAGCAAGGTGTGCACTGGCACGAGTACGGCTACACCCTCAGGCGGGACGAAGAAAGGGAGAGGGTTGCCCACTGAAGCTCACCACCACCCGCTTCTTGGCACGGGTGGCGGCCACATGCAGGAGGGAGCGCTCCTGTTGCTCGAACAACTCCTTGGAGAGTTGATCGGGCCTTTTGTTCAGCTCAAACTGAAGGGGCATTTGGGAGGCGTCCAGCCCAGGCAGGAACACCTGGTCGAATTCCAGACCCTTGACGCGGTGCATCGTGGCCAGTCTCAGGGCTGGATCACTGGGGTCGTCGGACTCATCAGCGTTGATCACGCGGGTGGCAAAGCCCTCGGCCTTGAGCAAGCCATTGAGTTTCTCCACGGCTTTTTTGGTGCGGGCCGTCACGCAGGTGGAGGCCAGGGACTGCTGCTCATCGCGCAGTTGGCGCAGGGTGGCGACCAGGAAGCGCTGTTCATCAGCGGGATCTGCGAAGCCCTGCACCAGCGGGGCATCGCCATGGAGCAGGGAGCGGTAATCGCTGGCCGAATCACTGCCGCCATCGAGGTCATCAAAATCGACGCCATGCAGCACGGCGGTTGCCCAGGCGCGGGTTTCCTCGGTGGTCCGGTAGTTGATGCGCAGCTTTTTGGAACGGCCACGGATGTCGATGCCGCTGCGGCTGAGCACGACCGGCTTGCCATAGATCCGCTGGTGGGGATCGCCGACGATGAACAGGTCGTTGGCGTGGGGTTCGCCCACCAGGGCACGCAGCAGGGCGAAGGAGGCGAGATCCAGATCCTGGGCCTCATCCACCACCACGGCGGCATAGAGCGGAGCACGCCCAGGTTGGGTGAGCAGGTCGGCGGCGATCTGCTTGGCCTCCTCCGGCTCCCACAGGCCCCGCTGGCGGAACTCAGCCCGCACCGCATCAAACACCGGCCAGATCCGGCTGCGCTGGTCACGGTTCAGGCGAGTGCCGCGCCCCACGCGCCGGGCCACCAGGTAGTCGTCGCGGCTGCGGCAGCCTTGGGCCAGTACCACCTCCTTCCACTCTTCTTGGTAGAAGCGGTTTGCCAGGCCAAGGGAGGTGTCGGCGACATCCATGGCCATGCTCCAGCAGCTCTCTCGGGCCTCGTCGTTGAACGCCCGCACCTGCAGCCCCTGGCTTTTGAGGAAGTTCATCACCCAACCATCGAGGTGAATCACCTCGATGCGTTGCAGTTGCTCAGGATCACAGATCTTGGTGAGGTTGGCGCGAATATCGGTGGCGAGGTTGCGGGTGAAGGTAGTGAACAGCACCCGCCCTGGGGCGCCGGATGCGATCAGCTTCTGGGCCAGCCACCTAGCTCGGTGCATGGCCACCACGGTCTTGCCGGTGCCGGCACCGCCGAGCACGCGCACCGCACCGCTCCAGGTCCGTTCCACCAGCCGCCGCTGGCTGGGATGGAGAAACACCCGCCAGCGCTCCAGCGGTGCCGAGAGCATCGCCTCAAGCACGTCGTCGTCGGTAATCACCAGGAATTCGGCCTTGCTCTCAGGCGTATCCAGGGCGGCCGCCACATCGGTGGGGTCGATGGCAACGGGGCGCTGCCGTTCCAGCTCCTCGATCACCGCTTCGATGGCCTTGCCATCGGCCAGGAGGATCAGACCATCCACGCAGTCCTGCGGGACCCATGAGATCAGGCGGCTGAGGGCTTCCTCGCTGGTCACGGCCCGCACGGCGGGCAAGAGGGCCTCAGGCACGCCGAGCAGCATGAGCTGGTCGTCGCTGCAGTGGGCGAAGAGGGAAGCGGCGGGGCTGGGCAGTGCTTGCGCCCCTGCTGCCTGAGGCACCGGAGTTGGTGCTGCCCCCACCTGGGGCGTGGACGCATTGCTCGCCAGGGCTTCGCTCACGGCCGCCGCGATGGCGTCGCCCACGGCTGTTTCTGCGCCAACAGCCATTTCGGCTGCCTCCACATCCACCACCTGCAGGGCACCGGAGACCCGGTTCACATGGCAAGTGCGGCGCCGCGCCCACTGGTAGGCGTCGTCGTGTTTGTCGATCCAAAGGATCACGTAGGTGTTGCCCTCATCGGGGGCGCGCACGATGCAGCGGATGTCCTGATCCACCCGCAGCGAGCGGATGAAGGGATCCTTGCCTCCATCGATGTGTTCGTAGTTGAGCCCGGTGCCGCGGGGATTGGCACGGAACTTGGAGATGAACGTGGCCACCTTGCCGCGGGCCTTCTCCGGCAAGCGTGCGAACGCCTTGAAGAAGTCGTTGGAGAGGGCAACGGTGAGGCGGGGCTCGCTCATGACTAGGGAGAGAAGGAGGAAACGGTCTCGGGCGAGAGGGTCAAGGGGGCTCAGGCGAGACGGACGACTGGGCTGGCTGGGATCAGGAGGAAGCCAGTGCCTGGCGAATCGCCGTGGCGGTGGTCTCGGGAGGATCCTCCAACGACCAGCACTGCC
>JBIKMU010000042.1:0-30487 GCA_044359075.1 Cyanobium sp.
TACCTGCTGGTTTACGAGGGCGTGCCCCTGGCGGTGATTGAGGCCAAGGACAACAGCCAGGCGCTGGGGGCTGGCATGCAGCAGGCCCTGGCCTATGCCGAGGCCCTGCACACACCGTTTGTGTTCGCCTCCAATGGCGATGGTTTTCTGCAGCACGATCGCACCGGCCAGAGCGCCCAGACCGAAACCATCCTGGCCCTCGATTCCTTCCCCAGCCCCGAGGAGCTTTGGCGCCGCTACAGCCGCTGGAAGGGCTTTACACCCCAGCAGGAGAAGATGGTGCTGCAGCCCTACTACGACGGCGGCGGCAGCCGCAAAGACCCGCGCTATTACCAGATCAACGCCATCCAGGCGACGGTGGAGGCCATCACCAAAGGCCAGCAGCGCATCCTGCTTGTGATGGCCACCGGCACTGGCAAAACGCTCACAGCCTTCCAGATCATCTGGCGGCTGTGGAAGGCGGGGCAAAAGAAACGCATCCTGTTTCTGGCCGATCGCAACGTGCTGGTAAACCAGACGATGGCGAACGATTTTCGGCACTTTGGGCAGGCGATGGCCAAATTGAGCACCGCGGCTAAAACGATTGAGCGGCCCGATGGCACCCTGGAAACAATTGCCCTGGCCCTGAATAATCAGCGCCAGATCAACAAATCCCATGAGATTTATCTGGGTCTGTATCAGGCACTCACCGGGCCGGAGGAGCGCCAGAAGCTTTACAAGGAGTTTTCACCGGCCTTTTTTGATTTGATTGTGGTGGATGAATGCCACCGCGGCAGCGCGGCTGAGAATTCGGCTTGGCGTGAGATCCTCACCTATTTCAACGCCGCCACCCAGATCGGTCTGACGGCCACGCCAAAGGAAACCAAGTATGTATCCAACATTGAGTATTTCGGTGAACCGCTCTACACCTACTCCCTCAAGCAAGGCATCCGCGATGGCTTCCTGGCACCCTACAAGGTGATCCGCGTGCATCTCGATATTGATGTGGTGGGCTATCGCCCCAAGCCGGGGGAGGTAGATGATCGCGGCATGGAGATCGAAGATCGCCTCTACAACCAGAAGGATTTCGATCGCAACCTGGTGATCGATGAGCGCACCCTGCGGGTGGCGAAGTGGATCAGCGACTACCTCAGGGCTAGCGGCGACCGGATGCAAAAAACGATCGTGTTTTGCGTCGATACCGAGCACGCCTTGATGATGCGTCAGGCGCTGATCAACCAAAACCAGGATCTGGTGGCTGCCAACGGCCGCTATGTGATGCGCATCACCGGCAACGATGAGGAGGGCATGAAAGCCCTCGATGATTTCATCGATCCGATGAATCCTTACCCGGTGCTCGTCACCACCTCGCGGTTGCTCTCCACGGGTGTGGATGCCCAGACCTGCCGGTTGATCGTGCTGGACCGGGAAGTGGGCTCGATGACCGAGTTCAAGCAAATTGTCGGCCGCGGCACCCGCGTCCATGCCGACAGCCAAAAGTTTTACTTCACCCTGGTGGATTTCCGTAAGGCCAGCAACCACTTTGCCGATCCCGATTTTGATGGCGAGCCGGTGCAGATCTATGAGCCAGGCGAGGGCGATGAGCCACTGCCGCCGGAGGAAGCAAACCCCCCCAGGGCGGATGACGACGACCTCTGGCCGGAGGAGGACGGCGAGGGCGAAACGCCGTTGCTGGGCGACGGCGAGGATCCGGAGTTCCCAGACCCACTGCCCCCAGGCCCTCAGCCCCCCGGAGAGCCACGCCGCAAGTACTACATCAAGGGCAAGCCGGTGCGCGTGCTCACCGAGCGCATCGAATACCTCGATGAAAACGGCAAGTTGGTGACGGAATCCCTGCGTGATTACAGCCGCAAGACGGTGCGTCTGCAGTACGCCAGTCTCGATGCCTTCCTGCGCCGCTGGCGGGGAGAAGAGCGCAAGGCGACGATCATCCAGGAGCTGGCCGAGGAGGGCTTGCTGCTTGAGCCGCTGCAACAGGAGCTGGGCCTGGAGCTCGATCCGTTTGATTTGATCTGCCATATCGCCTACGACCAGCCACCCCTCAGCCGCCGCGAGCGGGCCGCCCGAGTGCAGAAACAGGACGTCTTCAGCCGCTACGGGCCCCAGGCCCGGGCGGTGCTCGAGGCCTTGCTGGCCAAGTACCAGGATGGCGGCGTGGTGGACGAGCTGGCCGACGTGAAAATTCTGCAAATTCCGCCGTTCAGTGCCATGGGCACCCCGATGGAGTTGCTGCATCGCTTTGGCGGCAAAAAGGCCGACTTCGAGCGGGCGGTGCACGACCTGCAAGCGGCCCTCTACGCGGAGGCCGCCTGAGGTGTCGGCCCGCACGGCGGTCAAGGCGATTCAGGACATCATGCGCAAGGATGTGGGCGTCGATGGCGATGCCCAGCGCCTCTCGCAGCTGTGCTGGCTGTTCTTCCTCAAGATCATCGACGACCAGGACCAGGCCCTGGAGCTCACCGAAGACAACTACCGCTCCCCCATTCCAGAGCACCTGCAGTGGCGCAGCTGGGCCGCCAATGAGGAGGGCATCACGGGGGATGGGTTGCTGGAGTTCATCAACCAGGAGCTGTTTCCTTATCTCAAAGAGATGCCGCTCAAGGGTTCCCACCCCAACCGGGCCCAGGTGGTGCGCGAGGTATTCACCGATGCCTACAACTACATGAAATCCGGTCAGCTGCTTCGGCAGGTGATCAACAAGGTGAATGGCATTGATTTCAACAACCTCGCCGACCGCAAGCATTTTGGCGATGTGTACGAGCAACTGCTCAACGATTTGCAGAGTGCCGGCAATGCCGGCGAGTACTACACGCCGAGAGGCGTGACCAGCTTCATGGTGGATCGCATCGATCCCCGACCCGGCGAGTTGTTGCTGGACACCTCGGGCGGCACCGGCGGCTTCATCACCTGCTCGATTCGCCACATGCGCGAGCGCTATGTGAAGACGCTCGCCGATGAGCAGGCGATGCAGGCTTCGTTGCGGCTGATCGAGAAGAAGCCCATTCCCTACATGCTGTGCATCACCAACATGCTGCTGCATGGCATCGAAGATCCCAGCTTCGTGCGGCGTGACAACACCTTGGCCAGGCCCTATCGCGATTATGGGCCGGCCGATCAGGTGGACGTGATCGTCACCAATCCACCCTTCGGCGGCCAGGAGGAAGATGGCATTCAGGACAACTTCCCAAGTCAGTTCCGCACCCGCGAAACTGCCGATTTGTTTTTGGCCCTGTTCATTCGCCTGCTCAAACCCGGTGGCCGGGCCGCGATTGTGTTGCCCGATGGCACGTTGTTTGGCGAGGGCGTCAAAACCCGGCTGAAGGAGCGATTGCTGGCCGAATGCAACCTGCACACGATCGTGCGGCTGCCCAATTCGGTGTTCCGCCCCTACGCCAGCATCGGCACCAATTTGCTGTTTTTTGAGAAGGGATCCCCCACCCAGGAGATCTGGTACTACGAGCACCGCGTGCCCGACGGCCAAAAGGCCTACTCGATGACCCGCCCGATCAAGCAGGAGCATTTTGCGGATTGCGTGGCCTGGTGGGGCGGCCCCAGCCGCGAGGGCCGCGCCGAAACCGAGCAGGCCTGGCGCGTGCCGATCGCCCAGATCCAGGAGCGCAACTACAACCTCGACCTCAAAAACCCCCACACCGTGGCCGCCGACCATGGCGACCCCGAGGAGCTGCTGGCTGATCTGCAGGCGGCGGAGCTGAAAGCGGTTGAGCTGCGGGAGCAGCTCAAGGCGATCCTGGTGGAGGCGCTGTTGCGATGAACGCCGAGCGGCTTCTGGCGCAGTTCGAGCGGATCAGTGAGGCGCCGGACGCGATTGCTCGGCTGCGCCGCTTCATCCTCGACCTGGCGGTGCGCGGGAAGCTGGTGGAGCAGGATCCGGAGGATGAGCCGGCGGAGGAACAGCTTGAGCGCATTATTGAAGCCAAGATCTTGCTAGGCAGGAAGGAACGCACGACCAAGAAAAAGCGATCGGAGCCTTCTAACGAATCACTGGATTTCCCCCTGCCCGCTCGATGGGCAACATCACCCCTTGCGGATCTGGTGACCGTCTTGAATGGACGAGCTTACAAGCAGTCAGAACTACTGGACACAGGGACTCCAGTACTGAGGGTCGGCAACTTGTTCACGTCCAACAAATGGTACTACTCTGATCTCGAGTTGGAAGAGGACAAGTATTGCAACGATGGAGATCTGATTTTCGCCTGGTCCGCATCATTTGGCCCATTCATTTGGAATGGGGGCCAGGCCATTTATCATTACCATATCTGGAAGCTGCCCCTCCACAGCCCAAAGGACCTATTTCGCGACTATTTATATCTTTACCTTCTCAATAAGACCGACGAAATCAAAGCTTCAGGCCATGGTATCTCCATGGTCCATATGACCAAGGAGAAGATGGAACGGTTGGAGGTTCCCCTCCCACCCCTCGCCGAACAACACCGCATCGTCGCCAAGGTGGATGAACTGATGGCCCTCTGCGACCAGCTGGAGGCCGCCCGGCAGCAGCGGGTGCAAGGCCGCGAGCGCCTGGTGGCCGCCACCCTGCAGCGCCTCAACCAACCCGCCGAAGACCCCGCCACCTTCCGCAAAGACGCCAGCTTTGCCCTGCAGGTGCTGCCCAATCTCACCGCCACCCCGGCCCAGATCAAGCAGCTGCGCCAGACGATCCTGAACCTGGCGGTGCGCGGGAAGCTGGTGGAGCAGGATCCGGAGGATGAGCCGGCGGAGGTGTTGCTTGCAGCCATTACCTCAGAGAAACAACAAGCCAAAGGGAGCAGGAAGGCAAGTCCACGCTCAGCAGATTTCGTCCTAGATGGTCCATTTGGTGTTCCCACCTCATGGCAATGGACTCAACTTGGAGCCATAGGAGATTGGGGATCTGGCTCGACTCCTTCCCGTGGGAGAAGCGATTATTATGGCGGAGCCATCTCATGGTTTAAGTCAGGTGAATTAAATGACATTAAGTGCCTTCGTGGTTCAGAGGAGAAGATTACGCATTTGGCCCTGGAGCAATGCTCGTTCCGCCTGAACAGTCCGGGTGATGTCTTGATCGCAATGTATGGAGCGACGATTGGTAAGCTTGCCATCTTGGGGGAGGAAGCAGTCACAAATCAGGCTGTTTGCGCATGCACGCCTTGCTGGGGCGTAGACACTGAATACCTTTATTTGTTCCTGCTTGCTCAACGCGATGAGTTCAGGCTGGCAAGCGAAGGGGGCGCGCAGCCAAATATTTCGAAGGTCAAGATTGTCAACACTCTTATCCCCCTCCCCCCCCTCGCCGAACAACACCGCATCGTCGCCAAGGTCGACGAACTGATGGCCCTCTGCGACCAACTTGAGCAGCAGCTCAACCAGGCCGATCAGCAGCGCAGGCGGTTGATGGAGGCGGTGTTGGCGGAGGCGTTAGAGGAGCCGGAGCAGGCCTTGGTCGCCATGACATGAGAAGGGCTGGGATCACATGCGGTTTTCCCGGTAGAGTCATGAAAGCCCTGCACGATTAACCCTCCGGACACCAGGATGCGGATCGATAGCCTGCTACTGGAGAACTTCAAGGGCTTTCAGCGCCGCGAGCTGACCTTCCACCCTCAGTTCAATCTGGTTGTGGGTGAAAACGGAACGGGAAAAACATCCTTGCTTGATGCGCTCGCTGTTGCTGTTGGAAGTTGGTTTCTCGGCGTCTCTGGCGTCGATACGCGCCATATCTATCCCTATGAAGTCCGCTTGCAGGGCTACCCCTCTGAGGCGGGTACCAACTGGGAAGGCCAATATCCTTGTTTTATTGAGGCCAGTGGATCCATCAGTCACGAAAGATACCTATGGCGTCGTAGCCTCAATGGACCCGGTGGTCGCACTACCCGCATCGGCGCAGCCGGTATCAAGAAGTTGGCGGAGCAAGCGACTCGCGCTGTGCGTGAAGGCCAATCCATCAATCTTCCGCTGATCTCCTATTACGGCACCGGCCGCCTCTGGCTTGTGCCAAGGGAGCAAGGGCAAGTCAAAGAACCACCCAGCAGCCTGCTCACTAAACAGCTGTCCCGATTGGATGGTTACAAGACCAGTGTCGATCCGCGCCTCTCAGTCAGTGCGCTGACCCAGTGGATTGCCCGCCAATCCTGGCTCAGCTTTCAGCAAGGCGGCCAGGACAGTCAAAGCTTTCAAGTGGTCCGCCGTGCTCTAGTCCAATTCATCCCTGGCGTCGAAGATCTGTATTTTGATGCCAATCTTGGGGAGGTGATCTTGCGCTTTGCCAATGGGGATCAACAACCCTTCATGAATCTCAGCGATGGCCAGCGTGCCATGCTTGCCGTCGTGGGTGATCTTGCCCAGAAGGCCGCCACCTTGAATCCCCATTTGGGTGCAGATGTCCTGAGGGAAACCGAGGGTGTCGTGATGATTGATGAACTTGATCTGCATCTTCATCCCACCTGGCAGCGGCATGTGATCGAGGATCTGCGCACCACTTTCCCGAAGATTCAGTTCATCTGCACCACCCATTCACCGTTCCTGATCCAGTCACTACGTTCCGGCGAAGAGCTGCTGATGTTAGAAGGTCAGCCAACAGCCAAGCTCGGTGATCTTTCGATCGCCGAAATCGCAGAAGGAATCCAAGGGGTGCCTGACACCAGCGTCAGTGCTCGCTATGCCGAGATGAAGGATACAGCCAAGAATTATCTCCAGTTGCTTGAGGATACAACCCTTTCACCAGTCGACAAATCGGATGCTTTTAAGGATCAATTGGCTGAGACAATCTCCCCCTTCGCAGATAATCCTGCCTTTCAGGCTCTTTTGGAGTTGCAGAGGGCAGCCCGCCTGGGGGGTGGGTGATGCGTCCGATTCGGCGTGGTGCTTCACCCCGCCCTGGGGACTTCGCCAACTATCGCGATGCCCTTCCGGATCTGGTCAGCAGGTTGGGTCGCTATTGCAGCTACTGCGAGCGCCTTATCCCTGTCCAGCTGGCTGTCGAACACATCCAGCCCAAGGGCCTGCCCGCTTATCAAACCTTGATCGGAAGGTGGGAGAACTTTCTTCTGGCTTGCGTGAACTGCAACTCCACCAAACTTGATAAGGATGTTGTGCTGAGCGATGTTCTGCTGCCTGACCGTGACAATACCTTTTTTGCTTATCTCTACGATGCTGGTGGTGGCGTGCAGGTTTCCCCGATGCTCAGTCGCTCGGAGCAGAAACTTGCTCTTGCCACCCTCACTCTTGTGGGACTTCAGCGGCCAGGTCCCGCCGCTGCCGACGCCAACGGACGACTGATCGCGCTCGACCGCATCAAGCAGCGCCTTGAAGCATGGCTGATGGCGGAATATGCGCGGGACCAGCTTCTTGCCTTGCGTCCAGGCGATGCTGTGGTGGTTGAGGCCTTGGTGCGTCTGGCGCAGGCAACAGGCTTTTTCAGTGTCTGGATGGAGGTATTGGTTGACTATCCCGCCATCCGCAACCGACTGGTCGACGCTTTCCCAGGTACGCGTGAAAGTGGGTGCCTTGACCCGCAAACCTCCGCTCCTGTTCAACCTGCTCCCAACCCAGATCAGCTACCCAATGGTGGCAAAATCTGATATGGCTGTTTGTCTTGCCGCTGTTCGCCCCGACCTGATGGCCCTCTGCGACCCGCTGGAGCAGCAGCTCAGCCAGGCCGATCAGCAGCGCCGGCGATTGCTGGAGGCGGTGTTGGCGGAGGCGTTGGGCGGCAGACTGCCCACAGGGCAGGAGGAGAGCCATGCAAATGTTGCCTGAGGATCTGCCGTCAGCGCAGGATTTGGGAGGCGTCGGCTTTCAACAGATCCACATTGCCGGGTTCTGCTCCCTGAAGGATGTTGTTCTGGAGCCCGGCCGCCTCACCTTGCTGATCGGCCCGAATGGTGCCGGTAAGTCGAATCTGCTGCAGGCCCTGCGGCTGATCCCGCTGCTCAGAACACGCTCTCTGCAGAGCTACGTAGCGAATCATGGTTTTGGTGCCGCCCTTTTGCACTACGGACCCAAATCAACAGAAGCAATTGAGATTGGGATTCTGATCAGCGATCATGGCTCCACCTATCGTTACGACGCTCGGCTGGCCTTCGCATCTGATGACAGCCTGTATTTCCAGACTGAGAATGCTGCCTGCCTGCACCCCGATGGCTCCTGGGTCATTAGCAGCCTTGGCGGTGGCCACCGTGAATCCAAGCTTCTAGAGGCAAATCCTGAAGACCAGACCGTAGCGGCCGTGAATCGGTGGCTGGCTCGGATGACCTTCTATCACTTTCACGACACCTCTGCCCAATCCAAGCTCCGCACTCACGCCCGTCGTGAAGATGACCGCTATCCCCGTTCCGATGGCTCCAACCTCGCGGCCTACCTGCTGCGGCTAAAGGAAAGCGACCAGGACGCCGACCGCAAGTCCTGGCAACGCATCAACCGCCACTGTCGCCACATTGCACCGGCCATTAAGGAGCTGGATCCGGTTGCAGTCAATGGCAGTGTTCGCCTCGATTGGGTCGATATCCGCGATCAACGCTTCGGCTGCCATCAGTTCTCGGACGGCACCCTGCGGGCCCTGGCACTGATCACGGTGCTTTCCCAACCCACCGAACGCCTGCCTCGGCTGATCAGCATCGATGAACCGGAACTTGGCCTACATCCCTCTGCCATTGCCCTGATCGCTGAGCTTTGTCGTTCGATCTCCCGTCACACCCAAATCATCCTCTCGACCCAGTCTACTGAACTACTGGATCACTTCTCAGCCGATGAAGTTGTAGTGGTGGAGAGTGACCATGGTGAAACCACGCTCACCAGGCTCAGCAGTGATGCTCTGCAGCGCTGGCTGGAGGACTACAGCCTTTGCGAGCTCTACAACAAGGGTGTGATCGGAGGCAAGCCTTGACGGTCGACTCTGTGACACGTTTGATTTTTGCTGTGGAGGGGCGCACAGAAGATAACTTCGTACGAAGCAGCCTTCGGGACCATCTCTGGGGCTTTGGACTGTCCGCGTCTTCCACGATCGTTGGTAAAGCCAAGGCTGCTGCAAGAGGTAATAGCGGTAGAGGTGTGCGGGGCGGTGGTTGCTATGCCGACTGGGAGAAAGACATTAGGAACTGCCTGAAAGACAACCCGTCTCCGGATTTTCGGTTGACGACCTTGTTTGACCTCTATGGTCTGCCGGATGACTTCCCCATGCGCAATCGCATTGCTTCAGATCACAGCCAAGCAGACCGATGCGATCGTCTCCAACAGGTATTGGCAGACAAAATCAACGACTGGCGATTCATCCCATACATCCAACTCCATGAGTTCGAGACTAGCCTACAGATTGAGGTAGCCTCCTTGCCGCCTGAAGAGATCAACGATTCCAGGGACACCGCTCCCAGCAAGCGGCTGCTACGCCATATCCCCGACTATCGCAAAGTTACCGATGGTCCCGATGCTATCTATTCAGCAGGGCTTGCTCTTGTGCGTAACCGCTGCCCCCGTTTTGATGCCTGGATCAAGCAACTGGAGAGCCTGAGTGAAACGAAAGTATCTATGTAACTATAATTGGTTTACATCAGAGGAACCTTAAGAGGTTCCCCTTCCCCCCCCGCCGAACAACACCGCATCGTCTGCAAGATGGACAATTTAATGGCTCTCTGCGACCCACTGGAGCAGCAGCTCAACCAGGCCGATCAACAGCGCAGGCGGTTGCTGCTGGCCTGGCCATGCTCGAACGCATCCGCATCCAGGGATTCAAGTCGCTTCGCGACGCCAAGGTAGAGGGTCCGCGGCAACGCCTGGGAAAGAGAAGTTTTAAACAACTTTATGCCTTGCATGATCGCGAATCCCTGACATATCTATCATCAATCAAGGCGCTCGATATCATTATATGGTAATAACCAGAGTGGTTCTTTGTCCACATTATTCCGCCTCGGCCTGACAAGCACCTTAACGGCCTCAGTTGTTCTTCTTGCCACGGCCGACCATGCCAAGGCGAGCGGAACGTACGACTTTACGCTGCCATCTCTCAAGTCTGGATGCTTAATCTCTCCGACTCACCCAGACTGCTATGCCGACCAAAATGTGATTCGAGCTTCAGGCTTTAGTCACGATGATGGCACAGATGCACCACGTCTTATTCCTGTTGGCTCCGTGCCACCACTGCTGCAAAAACCTTCGGACAATCCCCTTGGTAATACTCTTTGGCAACGATTGAAAAATATCTTGGCAAACACTCCTGCCCCATTGCATGTGATTGATCAGACCAAGTCAAAAACATCCATAGGAACAATTTTAGGACGCGAGATTTATGTCGATCAGGATTTTAACCAGTGGACGCAGTTCTCCGGAGACTGGTTCGTCCTGATGTCTAACCAGTTCAATCAGAATAATCCCAGGAAGAAGGCATTATGGTGCGGGGATATCCTCAATTGTGATGGATCCAGGAATTACGCAAGTGCTGCGAACAGAGGTTCAAGCCCTCTCTTTTTTGCCCCTGTACTTGCCGAGCTTGCGCCGCAACCGCTCAAGAACAAATTTAATCTGGGGGATTGGTTGCGCTCCAGGCCTATGGAGTACGATTTGAACAAACCAGAAACTGTGCATGCACGAGCCAACTTTCTTGTTGGTGGTCGTGGCATCGGCAGTTTTTCAGGCGCTCCTGATCAGGCGGCCTGGAATCATGTGGCCTATGTTTGGGTGGACCCGGATCAGTTATTCAGGCCAGCACAGAACCCTGACATCACCATCGCTGAAATCGCAACGGTGGCCAATCATTTTGATCCGGTTCAATCTCCACCCAGCATTGAATGGTGCATCAGAGGATTGGTTAGTTCCGCCCCTTCCCCATCCTCTTGTCAGATGGCCGAGCCAGCACTTGGTTCAGGAACTCTTTTCAATGACTTCGATAACTACTATTTAAGTTATTTTGAGTCTGGGTCAAATCAATCCCGCAGTGATTATTTCCCATTTCCTTTTACCGGTCTTGGAGTTACATACGATCCCTATTATCAAGCCCTTCTGGAAGCCTCTACAACAGAAACCGAGCTCGCGCTCGTTCTGCCAAAGCTGATTGGCACCAGTGAATTCATTTATGCCCTGCCCACCAGAGATCAAGCGGACACCACTCCGATGTATGTGGATCGGGTGTTCCCCATCATGGGTTTGTTTCCCGTTCCAGGTCCGCTGCCAATCCTGGGCGCCTTCGCCAGCTTCGCCTTCTCGCGCCGGCTTCGCCACCGCATCCGCAGGGCGTCAACGGTCCGCTGATTTGGCGGCAGCCCCTTAACCCCCCGCCTGTTTGGGCCGAAATCCAGCCTCTGCCAGGGCCGCCATGGCCACAGCCACCTGGTCGCCCTGCAGTTCAATCACCCCGTCCTTGAGGGTGCCGCCGGTGCCTGCTTTGGCCTTGAGGGTTTTGAGCAAGGCCTTGGCTTCAGCCTCAGGCACCTCCATCCCGGTGATGGCTGTCACCAGCTTGCCGCCCTTGCCCGCCTTGGTGCGCTGTACCCGCACCCGCTGCTCGGTCTTCGCCGGTGCTGCAGCCCCAGGCCCGGCGGGGCGTTGCAGGCTCTCCGCCGAGCTGAATTCCTGCCAGCCGCCTTTGGCCATCGACTTGGGGAGGCAAGCAAGGCGAATTCAGTTTATTGCTGCACGGGCAGGGGCACCGGGCCCAAGGTGCGGCTGCCGGTGCGTATCGAGCAACGGCCATCGCCGCTGCCAGCACCGGGGTAGAGGCCATGCTGCTGCTCAAAGGTGGTCACAGCGGCAAGCACCCATTGCTCACACAGGGCGGCCGGATCCAGGCATCGGGCGGCGGCGGCGCTCTCCACCCGCTCGCGCAGGTTGTCGCTGAGCCAGGTGCCATTGGCAGGGGTCAGGGTTGGGTTGGCCGACATCGCCAAAGATCAAAATCTCGAACTGTTCTACGCCAGCTTGGGGCGATTGCACTGTCCATCCAGGCCGGTGGCGACTCAGCCAATCCAGTGGCCCTGGGCGAAGCGCACGCTGTAAATCACGCTCAGCAGGCTGCCAAAACCCAGTACAAATCCCAGCCAGCGGGGGTGGGCGCTGAACCAGGCCCCGTAGAGCATCAGCAGTGGCACCGTCGCAAAGACATGGCGCTCCAGGCTGATGGTGTTCTGCTTGAGCAGGTAGGCCATCACGCTGGTAACCCCAAACAGCCACAGCTCCAGGGGCAGGCGTCCGTAGCCCCAGACCAGCAGCGGCAGGCAACCGAGGCTGAACAGCAGGCAAAGGGCCGGCATGCCCCCCAGCAACCAATAGCCCACAAACGCCAGCACCGAGAGGACAAAGCTGGCCGTGGGCCAGCGCCGACCCGGACCCCAGGCCAGGCCGGCAACGAGCAGGATCGTCGCCATACCTGCGGGGTGGGCCAGGTCCACCAACGCGCCGGCCTCGGTGTTGAGGGGGCCCAGCATGGCCTGAGATAGCTGGCGGCGCCAGAAAGGCAAGCCCGCCAGGTTGAAGCCTGGAGTCACTTCCCAGGCCTTTTGGGCATGCAAAAAGGCCAACGCATTGCCCTGCCCTTGCAGGCCGATGGCCATCACCACCGCCAGCCCGCCCAGGGTCAACAGCACCGCCACCAGGCCCGCCCGCCAGCGCCGCTGGCGCCAGAAGCCCACCCCAATTGAGGCCACCAGCACCACCCCGGTGGGGCGGGTGGCCGCCGCCAGCCCACCCCAAAGTCCTGCGGCGAGGCCGCCCGGGCCTCCGCCCGGTCCCGTGGGACGGCGCAGCAGTGCCGCAAGCGTCAGGGCGGTGAACAGCAGATAGAAGGATTCGGTGTAGGGAATTGCAAAAAATATCGCCATCGGGTTCAGGCAGCTCAGCAGCACCACGTTCCTGGCGATGGCAGCTCCCAGGCAGCGCTCACTGAGTCGGTACAAAACCAGCAGGGCCCCCAGCAAGGCGGCGTTCACCAGCAGCAGGGCCACCAGCACGGGGGGGATGGGCACCAGGGCGGCAACCGCTTTGGTGGTGTACGGAAACAGGGGGAAGAAGGCAAATTCATCGCCCCCATAGCCCTGTGCCGCGATCCTGAGGTAGTGGGCCCCATCCCACTGCCCCAGGCGCTCCATCAGCTCCGCTGCCGTGCGGGGCCGCAGGGCCAGCGCCAGGGTGAGGAAAAACAGCAGACGACTGCCGAGCCAGCTCCAAAACACAAATGTCGGCCCGGGTGGCAGTCCGCCCCAAGCTTCCCTGAGCCGCCGACTTGCTGAATGGGCGGCTGATCCCATTGCAGGGCCCCGGCGATGGCAGCCATTCACGCACGCCAGGGGCCCAGGGGCAGGGTCCCTGGCCGCTGGCCAGCCCCGCTGCCTACGCTGCAGCCATCTTGTTTGCCCCGCCGCCGGTGACCAGCACCTTCCCCCAAGCGAGCACAGCTGCCGGCGCTGGCGCCCTGGTCCCGGAGGCCGCTGCCCTCCAGGTGTCAGCTCGCCCCAACCACTTGGGCCGTTTTGGGCCCTACGGCGGCCAGTACGTGCCCGAAACCCTGATGCCGGCCCTGGCCGAGTTGGAGGTGGCCGCCGCCCAGGCCTGGGCCGATCCGGCTTTCACCAGCCGACTCGACCACCTGCTGCGCACCTATGTGGGCCGGCCCAGTCCGCTCTATGAGGCCGAACGGCTCAGCGAGCACTACCGCCGTCCCGAAGGTGGCCCCCGCATCTGGCTGAAACGCGAAGACCTCAACCATACCGGCGCCCACAAGATCAACAACGCCCTGGGCCAGGGCCTGCTGGCCCTGCGCATGGGCAAGAAGCGCATCATCGCCGAAACCGGCGCCGGCCAGCATGGCGTCGCCACCGCCACGGTGTGCGCCCGCTTCGGGCTGGAGTGCGTCATCTACATGGGCGCCGAGGACATGCGCCGCCAGGCCCTCAACGTCTTCCGCATGCGGCTGCTGGGGGCCACCGTCCAGCCCGTGACGGCCGGCACCGCCACCCTCAAGGACGCCACCAGTGAGGCGATCCGCGATTGGGTGACGAACGTCGAGACCACCCACTACATCCTGGGCTCGGTGGCCGGCCCCCACCCCTACCCGATGCTGGTGCGCGATTTCCACGCCGTCATCGGCAAAGAGGCCAAACAGCAGTGTCTTGAGTCCTTCGGCCGCCTGCCCGATGTGCTGGTGGCCTGCGTCGGTGGCGGCTCCAACGCCATGGGCCTGTTCCATGCCTTTGTCGAAGACACCTCCGTGCGCTTGATCGGCGTCGAGGCCGCCGGCGAGGGGGTGGCCAGTGGCCGCCATGCCGCCACGATCACCGAAGGCCGGGTGGGGGTGCTCCACGGCGCCATGAGTTTGCTGCTCCAGGACGAGGAGGGCCAGGTGCAGGAGGCCCATTCCATCAGCGCCGGTCTCGATTATCCCGGCGTCGGTCCCGAGCACAGCTACCTCAAGTCCATTAACCGGGCCGAGTACGCCGCCGTCACCGACGCTGAGGCCCTGGAGGCCCTGCAGCGTTTGTGCCGCCTCGAAGGCATCATTCCCGCCCTGGAGACGGCCCATGCCTTCGCCTGGCTCGAAACCCTCTGCCCCAGCCTGCCCCCCGGCAGCGAAGTGGTCTTGAACCTCTCTGGCCGCGGCGATAAGGATGTCAATACGGTGGCCGACAAGCTGGGCGATCGCATGGGGGGTTGAGATCCGGGCTTCCCCCCGGCCCCGCTCAGGGCGCATGCTCTCAGAGTGGAGCTTCCTCCCATTGAAACCTCGGCAGCTTGCTGAGGGTCTCTTGCATGCTGCGTGCCCAGATCTCCATCGAGCGAGTCACCTGGCTGTGGTCCTTGTCCAGCTTGAGGCGGCGGGAAACTCGTAGCTCATCGGCAGGCACCAGGGCGATCTCGAATGGCGGGCCCACGGTGAGATTGGAGCGGCGCGTAACAATCTGCGACACCAGGCAGAGGCGTGCCGCATCCTCGAGCGACAGGCGCGTGTGGCCCACGTAATCGAGGGGGGGCTTGCCATATTTGCTTTCGCCGATCTGCAGGAAGGGGGTTTCCGGCGTGGCCATGATCGCGTTGCCCTGCGGATAGATCAGGTAGAGGCCATGGGGGTGGCCGGCGATCTGGCCCCCCAAAATGAAGCTGGCTTCGCCGCTGGCGCCAGCCTGCCGCAGGGGCGTGGAGAAGGTCCGCTGCACTGCCACGCTGAGGCGGCCCACGTAGTCGGCCGCCTCGAATAAATAGCGGGCCGTGAACAGATCATGGCCCTCGTCCGCTGGGCTGCCCGACGGAGGCTCCGCAGATCGGGGCGGTGCCGCGGGGCCGTTGGTTCCATCGCTCACCGCCGTGGCGGTCGCGGTGGCGTCATCGAGGTCCAGATCCCGGCGGATCCGGTTCAGCACCGCCTGGGTGGTGCCAAGGTTGCCCGCCGCCATCAACACGAACAGCCGATCCGGGGCGGGCTGGAACACATGGAGCTTGCTGTAGCTGGAGATGTAATCCACCCCCGCATTTGTGCGGCAGTCGGATACGAACACCAATCCGCTCTCGAGCAGGAAACCAACGCAATAGGTCATGCCTTTCGCCCTCAGCTCAACAGCCGTTGCAAGATGTTGGCCACCGATTGCACAGCTGCCCTGGCGGTGGCGTAGGCCATGCGCATCGGGCCCACCAGGGCAACCTGGCCCCGGGCCCCATCGGCGGCGCAATAAACCGCCTGTACGACGGCGCATTCACCCAGGGCGTCGTGGGGATGCTCGCTGCCGATCCAGATTGATTCCTGCGGTTGTTTGCGGCAAGGTTGCAACACCGCTTCAGGGTGGTTTTCCACCAGTTGCACCAGGGGCAACAGGCTGGCGGTACGGCTGAATTCCGGTTGGGATAGCAGTCCCCCCAGGCCCACCGCCACCACGCCATCGAGCTCGTGGGGTGCCTTGTCGTGGCTGTCGAGTGCCTGGCGCAAGGGGTCCCCGCAGCGTTGCAGTTCCCGCGGCAGTTGCTTCCAGGCGATCCGTCCCTCAGGTTGGCGGCGCAGTTGGTCATTGGTCCAGCGCTCGAGAATCGCCAGATCATCAGGGCCAACGGCAGGGAGCCGCAGGTTGAGGCTGGTGGTCAGGGTGGCCCCCTGCACCAAGAACACCACGAGCCGATCGGCGTTCGGCACCAGTCGGATCTCCAGCAGGGTGGGCGCAGGGCCCTGGGGCCGACTGATCAGACTGAGCAAGCCAGTGAGGTCTGCCAGACGCCGGGCCAGATGCAGCATCAGGTCGTCGAAGGCGGCCCACTGCAGACTCACCCCCAATAATTCGCTTTCCAGCTGGCGGGCCGTGGCCCCGGGCTGGGGCAACAACTTATCAACATAATGGCGGTAGCCCAGTTGGCTCGGGATACGGCCCGCTGATGTATGGGGTTGGGTCAGCAGACCTCGCTGCTCCAGGGCGCCCATGGCCGAACGCACGGTAGCCGGACTGGCCGCAAAGCCGAAACGGCGCACCAAGGTATGGCTGCCTACGGGCTCGACAGTGTCGACGTAATGCCGCACGGTTGCTTGCAGCACCTCCTGTTGACGGCGCGGCAGGCTCTCCAATCGGGCGGTTTGGCTACTCAGCCGATCGTAGGGGCTGGGACCTCGTCCTGGGGCGGCCTGCCGGGGCTGAATTGGCAAGCTAGTAGCGCGGCACTGCGGGATCCACCTCCACACTCCAGGCGTCGATTCCCCCCACCAGGTTCCAGACCTCCCGAAAGCCCCGCTCCTGCAACAGCCAGCAACCGAAATGCCAGCTGCGTACTCCCGCATGGCAGAGAACAGCCACGGGCCGTTGGGCGTCCAGCAGGGTGTCGATCCCCCCCAGCCACTCTTGCGAGCGGCTCAGGGGCAGGTGAATCACGGGATGGGCCACTTGGGCGAGTTCCAGTTCCTCGTCCTCGCGCACGTCCACCAGTTGCAGGTCCTCCCCCGCCAGGAGGCGTTGTTGCAGCACCCGGGCCTGGAGGACCTTGGGCGTTGGCAGGGTGCTGGCGGGGACTGGCGCGGAATCCATGCTGGCTGGGAAGAGGGTGGCGGAGGATGGGCCCATGTCTTCGGATGGGACCTTATGAAGGGCCGGGCGTTCCTGGCGGTGCTGCTGACGGGGATTCTTCTCCTGCTCAGCCTGGCCGCGGCGGGATGGTGGCTGGTGTGGCAGCGCAGTCCCCTGCGGCTTCAGCACCAGGCCCTGGCCATGCCTCGCGCCGCCCGTTTCGTGCCCCGGCAGGCCCCGTTCAGCTTCTACTTGATGACCGATGCCGAGGAGCCTGTGGCCTACGCCCGAGCCCTGGCCCCGCCGCGTCAGCGGCGGGGTGCCGGTGACGCGCTGACCCGGTTGCGCGATGGTGCTTTCGCGGCCGCGGGACTCGACTATCAGGGCGAACTGGCCAGCTGGCTGGCACCGGAAATTTCCATGGCCCTGCTGGATACCGATGCGGCGACCTCCGGGCCCGGCTGGCTGCTGGCCCTGCGCAGCCGCGACCCCGATGGGGCCCGGCACTTTGTGCAGCGTTTCTGGCAAACCCGCAGCCTGGCGGGCACCGATTTGCAGGTCACGAGTTATCGGGGCATGGGCGTTATCAGCGGCCGCGGGGCCCTGCGCGGTCAGGTGGCGATGCCCTTGGCCACGGCTTTGGTGGATGACGACCTGCTGTTGATCGCCTCGGGACGCGGGGTGCTCGAAGAGGCCCTTGACGTCTCCCAGATTGACGATCTCAACCAGGCTGCCCAACCTTGGTTCCGGGATGGTCTGGCCCGGCTGGGCGATGGGGTGGCCCTGTTGGTAGCCCGCCCTGCCGCCGCTGGGGTCGGCCTTGCGGGGCCCTCCCTGCCGGAACAGAATCCTGGCTCAGGTCCCCCGTCCCACCTGGTGGCGGCCCTGAGGCCGGAGGGGCGGTCCGTGCGCCTTGAGGGCCTGCTGGCTCCCCAGGTGCTGCCCCCCGGGCGCTTTGCTGTCAACGCGCTCGACGAAGCCCAGGCGGCGGCGGCTTTGCTGGCGGGTCTCGACCAAGAACCCTCTTCCCTGCTGCTTTTGCGTCAGTCCGCCGCCCTGCAAAGCCTGCCTGCCTTGAAGCCCCTGCTGGATCGGGCCATGGCTTTTGCCGTCGACAGCGGTCCCCTGCCAGGCCTCGTGGTCGAAAGGGCCGAGGGCCCCTTGCTCCTGGCTGATCTGGACGGCAACTGGTTGCTCGGAACCCCCGCCGACCAGCCTGCCGCCGCGGCTTTGGCAGCTCCCCTGGCCGCCCAGGGTTGGGTGGAAGCTCCGCTTGAGATCCACGATCAGATGGCCTCGGTCTGGACCCGGCTCGAAGGCCCCAATGCCCGCCCCCGCCGTGGCAACGAGGGTCCTGATCAATTAGTCGCTTCCGTGGCCGGCTGGCGCCTGCAGGGCCAGGGGTTGGCCTGGTGGGGGGGCAGCATCGACAGGCTCAGGGAGTTGGGACGGGGCCGCCCCCATTCCCTGCGGGCTCGCCAGTTGCAGGGCCTGATGGCTGAGCAAGCGCCACTGCAATGGGCCTTGGCCGCCAGCCCAGCCCGCCAACTGCTGCGGGACTTGCAGCCTTGGCGCCTGCTGGCCATGCTTGGTGGAGAACCCTTGGAGGGGGCGGTCCAGGGGTTGGCCCTGGCCCTTGAGCCCCAGGATGGGGCGATGCGGCTTCATGGACAGTTGCAGTTTGAGTCGACCGGCCGGCCCGGGAGAGACCATGGCGGGAATTGAACTGCTGTTGCTGCGCCACGGCATTGCCGAAGAGCGGCGCAGTGGGCTCGATGACGAAGCCCGCAATCTCACTACTGAAGGCCGACTGCGCACCGAAACTGTTCTGCGTCGGGCCCGCGTCCTTGACCTGGATGTGCAGATTCTGTTCAGCAGCCCCCTGCCGCGGGCCCGCCAGACCGCAGAGATTGCCGTGGCGGTTGGGCTGGCGCCGAGTTGGCAGGCCGCTGCGGCCCTGGCGCCCGGGGGGGATGGGCCCGGTTGGCTGGACGCTTGCCTTGGGTCCCTTCCCTTGCCCGCGGGCGGCCGCATTGGCCTGGTGGGCCATGAGCCCGACCTGGGCTTGTTGGCCGCCCAGCTCCTGGGGGCTCGTCCCGGCGCGATTGCCTTGCGCAAGGCGGGCCTGCTGCTTATGAGCCTCGATCCCCTGAGGGAGCCCGGTGGCCCCTGGAAGGGGCAGTTGAGCTTGCTGCTGCGGCCCCGCATACTGTTGGCCGATTGATTGGGCAGCGGTCGGCAGCCTGCACTACGGCATGGTCCCTTCTTGACACCTAGGTTTGACTTGATTTCAAACCACTGTCATGGCGGCCAAGACCAGCGGCGACGCTCCAGACAATGGCGACGCCCAGGCCACCCCGGCCGCAGCCGCCCCGCCCCCTTTTCGGCCTGGCTTAGAGGGGGTGCCGGCCACCCAGTCGGCCATTTGTTCGATCGACGGCAACCGGGGCTTGCTCACCTACCGGGGCTACCCCCTTGAGCAGCTGGCCCAGAACAGCAGCTTTCTCGAAACGGCCTATCTCCTGATCTGGGGCGAGTTGCCGACAATTTTTCAGTTGCGGGATTTTGAACACGATGTGCAGATGCACCGGCGGGTCAGCTTCCGCATTCGAGACATGATGAAATGCTTCCCGGCCTCGGGCCATCCGATGGATGCCCTTCAGGCCAGTGCCGCCTCCCTGGGACTCTTCTATTCGCGCCGCGCCCTCTACGACCCGCAGTACATCGTCGATGCGGTGGTTCGGCTGATCGCCAAGATTCCAACCATGGTGGCGGCCTTTCAATTGATTCGTAAAGGCCAGGATCCGATTCAACCCCGCGATGATCTGCCCTATGGCGCCAATTTTCTCTACATGCTCACCGAGCGGGAACCGGACCCCCTGGCGGCCCGCATCTTTGATGCCTGCCTGATTCTCCACGCCGAACACAGTCTCAACGCCAGTACTTTCAGCGCCCGGGTCACCGCCAGCACCCTCACCGACCCCTATGCGGTGGTGGCCTCGGCGGTCGGCACCCTGGCGGGCCCTTTGCATGGAGGCGCCAACGAGGATGTGCTGGACATGCTCGACCAAATCGGCTCGGTGGAGGAGGTCGACTCCTGGCTGGATCGGGCCATCGCCCAGAAGCAGAAAATCATGGGCTTCGGACACCGCGAATATCGGGTCAAGGATCCTCGGGCCGTGATCTTGCAGGGGCTGGCCGAAGAACTGTTCCAGCGTTTCGGCTACGACACCATGTATGACGTGGCTCGACGCCTGGAGGCCGTGGCCGCTGATCGGCTGGGCCCCAAGGGCATCTTTCCCAACGTCGACTTCTATTCCGGACTGGTGTACCGCAAGCTCGGCATCCCCCGCGACCTCTTTACGCCGATCTTCGCCATTGCCCGCACCGCTGGCTGGTTGGCCCACTGGCGCGAGCAGCTCGGGGCCAATCGCATCTATCGTCCCAGCCAGATCTACACCGGCTCGCACGAGCGGGCCTGGGTCCCCCTTGAGCAGCGTCCCGCCGCGACCTAAGGTCCCCAGCGGATTCCCCCAGATCCACCAGGAGTTGCCACGATGCTTTCGAACACGGTTGTGACTGAGGGACTCCCTTCCATGGGTCTTGATCTCCAGAGCAGTTTCATCGAGGCCCTCGGAGGCCTGGGGTTGGGGCCTGGTCTGGCCCGCTTGCTTTGGCTACCCCTGCCCATGCTCCTGGTGCTTGTCGCCGCCGTTGTGGGGGTGTTGGTCAACGTCTGGCTGGAGCGCAAAATCTCCGCCGCTGCCCAACAGCGCATCGGACCGGAGTACGCCGGTGCCCTGGGGCTATTGCAGCCCTTGGCCGATGGCCTCAAGTTGCTATTCAAAGAAGACATCATTCCGGCTCGGGCCGACGGCCTGCTGTTCACCTTGGGTCCGGTGTTGGTCCTGGTGCCGGTGATCCTTTCCTGGCTGGTGGTTCCCTTTGGCCAGAACCTGCTGATCAGCAATGTGGGGGTCGGTATTTTCCTTTGGATTGCCCTGAGCAGTATTCAGCCGATCGGCCTGTTGATGAGCGGCTATGCCAGTAACAACAAATATTCCTTGCTTGGAGGTCTCCGGGCAGCTGCTCAGTCGATCAGTTATGAGATTCCCCTGGCCCTGGCGGTGCTGGCCATCGTGATGATGAGCAATTCGCTCAGCACCGTTGACATCGTCAACCAACAGACCGGAGCCGGCATCCTCAGCTGGAATATCTGGCGCCAGCCGATTGGTTTTGTGATTTTTTGGATCTGCGCTCTGGCCGAATGTGAGCGGCTCCCCTTCGACCTTCCTGAAGCGGAAGAAGAATTGGTGGCGGGCTACCAGACCGAGTACTCCGGCATGAAGTTTGCCCTGTTTTATTTGGGCAGTTACATCAATCTTGTGCTCTCCGCCCTCTTGGTTTCGGTTCTTTACCTAGGCGGCTGGGGCTTTCCCGTCTCTGTCGAATGGCTGGCGAGCTTGATGGGTCAATCGGTGGATGCCCCCCTGGTCCAGTTGATCACCGGTGCCGTCGGCATCGTTATGACGATCCTCAAGGCCTACCTACTGGTGTTCTTCGCCATCTTGTTGCGTTGGACCGTGCCCAGGGTTCGTATCGATCAGCTTTTGGATCTCGGCTGGAAGTTCCTGCTGCCTATCGCCTTGGTGAATCTCCTGATTACGGCTGCCCTCAAACTGGCTTTCCCCTCCTTCTTCGGCGGCTGAAGCCCCGACAGGCCAGCAACTCGGCCATCATGGATTGACAGTTTTCTCCCAACCCTCCACTCTGCCCTGCCATGTTCGGTTTTCTAAGCAAAGTTGGTGATTACACCCGCGATGCCGTTGGTGCGGCCAAGTACATCACCCAAGGTCTGGGGGTGACCTTTGATCACCTGCGCCGCCGCCCAGTCACGGTGCAGTACCCCTACGAAAAGTTGATTCCCTCCGAACGCTACCGGGGGCGCATCCACTACGAATTTGACAAGTGCATTGCTTGCGAGGTCTGTGTTCGGGTCTGCCCAATCAATTTGCCCGTCGTCGACTGGGTGATGAATAAGGCCACTAAGAAAAAGGAACTCCGCAATTATTCGATCGATTTTGGTGTCTGTATCTTTTGCGGTAATTGTGTTGAATATTGCCCCACCAACTGCCTCTCGATGACTGAAGAATATGAATTAGCCGCCTTCGATCGCCATAGTCTTAATTACGATAATGTTGCCCTCGGCCGCCTGCCAACTAGCGTCACGTCAGATCCGGCTGTCTTCGCCCTCAAGGAGTTGACCTATCTTCCCCAAGGTGTAATGGATCCCCATGGGGTCTCGCCGACTGCTCCCCGGGCCGGCAGACTTCCTGCACAGGTTATTGCCGCCGAAGCCTCCGAGCCCTCCTAATGACTGTTGCTTCCACCACGCAGCTGGTCTGCTTCGTGATTCTCTCATCCACCTTGGTGCTTGGCTCCTTGGCGGTGGTATTGCTGCCCAACATCGTTTACTCCGCTTTCCTACTTGCCGGTGTATTCCTTTCGGTTGCTGGGCTCTATCTGCTGCTCAATGCCAGTTTCGTCGCGGCAGCCCAGGTTTTGGTCTATGTCGGTGCCGTCAACGTTCTGATTCTTTTCGCCATCATGTTGGTGAACAAAAAGGAGAACCTGGCCCCGATTCCCGGCATGGCCTTGCGCCGGTTCCTTTCCGGTGCGGTATGCGCCGGTCTGTTGGGGCTGTTGATCCGGGTGGCCTTTACAACTCCCTGGGCCTTGCCAGGTCCCACCCCCGTTGGGGAAGACGCCACGATCCGTATTGGAGAACATCTTTTCAGCGACTATCTGCTTCCTTTTGAACTAGCTTCAGTGCTGCTGTTGATGGCCATGATTGGTGCCATCGTCCTGGCCCGGCGCGATGTATTCAGCTCCGACATCATCACCGGTGAGCCAGCCGACCAGGTTTTGATCGAAAAGGAGCGTAGCCCCCTGCTCCTCGAGCCCACCGATTCAGCGCCCCTCCGGAGTTCACCATGACCGCCGATGCCATTCCCCTCCAGGCCTTTCTCACTGTCGCAGCTTTTCTCTTCTGCATTGGCGTCTGGGGACTGATAAACAGTCGCAATGCGGTGAGAGTGCTGATGAGCATCGAACTGATGCTCAATGCGGTGAACCTCAACCTGATGGCTTTTTCCAACTACCTCGATGGCCAGCTGGTGCGAGGCCAGGTCTTTGCGATTTTTGTCATTACCGTGGCGGCGGCCGAGGCTGCGGTCGGGCTGGCCATTTTGCTCTCCCTCTATCGCAACCGCGAAACGGTGGATATGGAGCGATTCAATCTGCTGCGCTGGTGAACGCTTTTATGCAGTCCTGATCCGATAAACAGGCCTCCCTATGGAGCTGCGTCGACTCTGGTTGATCTCACGCCAGGGCAGTCAGGTTGCCATGGCCGAGGCCAAACGTTGTGCTGATGAGTTGGTAGCCGAAGGTGTCCAAGTCGTGCTGGCTCAAGCCGGTCCCACCGCCCAGGATTTGCCTGAGCTGCTAGCCGCTGATTCTCCCTGTTTGCCCCAGCTGGCTCTAGTCTTTGGTGGCGATGGCACTGTTCTTGGGGCGGCTCGCCACCTGGCCCCCTGGGGGGTTCCCCTGCTCAGTTTCAATGTGGGCGGCAGCCTTGGTTTCCTAACCCATGATCGGCGCCTGCTGCGACCCAAGGGGGAGGCTGGAAGCATGGGTCTCTGGGTCCGTTTACGGGAAGATCGCTTTGCTATCGACCGTCGCATGATGCTTGAGGCCCGCTTTGAAAGCGATGGGGTCCATGGGGCCCTCAACGACTTTTACTTTCGGCCCTGCCTTGAAGATGCGGCCCCCACCTGCTGCCTGGAGTTGGCTATAGACGGTGAAGTCGTAGATCAATATCGCGGTGATGGTTTGATTATTGCCACCCCCACCGGTTCGACAGGCTACGCCATGGCTGCCGGTGGCCCGATTCTCCATCCCGGCATCGAGGCAATTGTGGTGATTCCCATCTGTCCGATGAGTCTCTCCAGCCGTGCCGTGGTCGTTCCGCCTGGATCTCGCCTCACGGTGAGGCCCCTCGGTGAGGATGGACGTCGCGTCAGGCTCTGGAAGGATGGAGCCCAAGCCAGGGTTCTAGAACCCGGAGATCATTGCGTCCTGCAAAAAAGTCAGCACCAAACCCGTTTCCTGCAACTAGAGCAGAGCCCCTCTTATTACCGCACTTTGACCCACAAACTGCATTGGGCCGGCAGTTTGATGGACTCGGAGCCCCCTGTTGCCTCCGAGGAGGCTCCGCCCCCCCTGTCTTGAGGCCCCATCCTCAACCTCCGCCCCTGGTTCCATGCCTCTGGAAATCGAACGACGTTTCCTTGTTGTTGGCGAGGGCTGGCGGAAACACTGTCTCTGGCAGGTAGAGATTTGTCAGGGATACTTGGTGTGCCAGGCTGATGGCCTCACCCTGCGGGTGCGAACCAGCCAGGGGAAATCGGATCCGGCACCCCAAGCCTGGCTCACCCTCAAGGCAATTCAACCTGGGGCCCCTTCGGCGTCAGCCCTCGTCCGCCTCGAATATGAGTACCCGATTCCCCATGGCGATGCTCTTGAGCTCCTGAAACTCGCTCCCGAGCATTTGCGCAAACAGCGTTATGGGCTAAATCTTCCAGGCGGAGCTTGGGTTCTGGATGTGTTTGCCGGCAGCAATGCTCCATTGGTGGTGGCTGAAGTTGAATTGGGCGACCCCGATGAGATCCTCAATTTGCCTGCTTGGTGTGGTGAGGAACTGACGGGTCTCCATCAGTTGAGTAACGCCGCTTTAGCTAGACACCCTTTGCAGCAATGGAGTGAGGCGGAACTTAGGGAGCTGCTGCCGTCCTTCCATGTCAGAACTGGGAAGGGGGAGGTTTAATATGGCAACAATTGAAACCATCGCGGCAGATTTTCCCATTATCCATCGCCCAATTTAGTAGGGCGACTCTGTTTTTTGCGCCAGTTTTTGTAAAGATATTGCTGACGTGGTTGTCGACGGTTCGTTTGCTGATCATCAGCGTGCTTGCGATTTCTTGATTGGTCTGACCGGTAGCCAGAAGTTCAATAATCTCAAGTTCTCGCCCGGAGATGTCCTGGCGCCCATCCCATTGATCTACTTTTACGCCAGTCTGATGTTCTCCCCTGATCAAGTCAGGGACTTGGCCTGCGCCAGCCCGATGATTGTCATCTCTGCTGGGGGGGGCCATGGAGTTTCAGCACTTATTTTTCAATTTTGGCACGGCTGGGGGTCATGATGGGCTGCAAAGCATCGTTCCCGTTGTTAGAGGAGGTTCTGGCCCGTGGCGGATTCGCTATCACCGCCGAGGTGACCCCGCCCCGAGGGGCTGATGTGTCGCGCACCTTGGCGGCGGCAGCCCATTTGCTTGGTCGCGTCCATGCGGTGAATGTCACCGATGGCAGCCGGGCCATGATGAGGATGTGCAGCCTGGCCGTTTGTCGACGCCTATTGGATGTTGGCATCGAGCCGGTGCTGCAATTGACTTGCCGCGATCGCAACCGCCTGGCCCTTCAGGCCGATTTGCTTGGCGCCCATGCCCTGGGAATTCGCAATGTGCTGTGTCTGACGGGGGATCCGGTTCGTAGTGGTGACCAGCCCAAGGCGCGTCCAGTCAATGATCTTGAAGCGGTCCGTCTGCTGCGCCAGGTCCAGGCGTTCAATGCCGGTGAGGATCCGGTCAAGGGCTCCCTTCCCGATGGGGCCACTGCCCTGTTTGCGGGCGGGGCGGCCGATCCCCATTCGGCCAGCTGGAACGCCCTCAAGTCCCGGATCACCAAAAAGCATGCTGCTGGGGCGCGTTTTATCCAAACCCAGATGGTGATGGATCCTGAGCCCTTGCGCCGCTTCGTTGAGGAAATCACGGCTCCCCTAGGCCTGCCGGTTTTGGCGGGCGTGTTTTTGCTGAAGTCCGCGCGTAACGCCCACTTCATTAATCGTGTTGTGCCAGGCGCCTGCATTCCTGAGGGTCTGATCTTGCGCTTGGAGGAGGCCCAGGACCCTGCGGCAGAAGGCGTAAAAATCGCCGCCGAGCAGGTCGAGCGCTATCGTCCCCTAGCCCAAGGAGTTCATTTAATGGCCGTCCGCGCCGAAGAAAGGATCCCAGAGATCCTCAACCAGGCCGGCATCTCTAGCCTTGATCACCTGGCCTGATTTCAACTGGCCTTGAGGGCGATGTCGGTTCCCAATAATTCGGCCAGGGCTTTCTGCTGAGGAGAAGGGGCCGCCACATCCTGGCGGCGGACGTCGGTGATCAACCAATCCAGGGAGGCTTCCTGTAGGTCAAAGTGGTCGCCGTTACGATCAACGCAATAGCGGCCATAAACGAGTTTTTCGACCAGTCTCACCCCAGGCCCGATTCTAGAATAATCAAAAATAATGGAATTATCGATAGTTGCACCTTCGCAGATATGGCAGCTCGGGCCAATCATCGCGGGACCAATGATGGTGGCTCCGTCCTCAATTTTTGTCATGCCACCAACGTAGATCGGACCATCAACATTGATCTTTTCCCAGTTCGCGGCCACATTAAGTCCAGTAAAGATGCCCGGGCGTACTTCGACCCCAGGCACTTGTACTTGACGCACATCTCCTTGCAGAACACTGCGAATAGCCTGCCAGTAATCGGGAACCTTGCCGATGTCAACCCACTCAAATTCCATGGGTAATGCAAAAAAGGGTGCCCCGGCTTCAACCAGTTTGGGGAATAGTTCAGAGCCGATGTCAAAAGGCTCGCCGCTGGGGATGAAATCAAATACTTCCGGTTCGAAAATATAAATACCTGTGTTGATCATGTCACTGGCGGCGTCCTCGACGCTAGGTTTTTCCTGAAAGCTGAGCACCCGGCCATCAGGGTCGGACACCACTACCCCATAGCTGCTGACTTGATCCGGAAGAACCCGTTTGGTGATCAGGCTGGCCATGGCACCCTTCTCTTTGTGGCGTCGAACCGCTTCGCCAAGATCTAGGTCGATCAAGGCGTCCCCACAAAGGACGACAAAGGTGTCATCAAAGAACGGTTGAAAATCCTGAATTCTCTTCAAGCCACCGGCAGATCCAAGGGCATCGCCAATTAGTTCACCATCCTCGATACGACCTTCAAAACTATAAGCAATTTGAACTCCAAAGCGTTGGCCATCACGAAAATAGTTTTCGATCTCCTCGGAAAGGTGGGAGACGTTTACCATGATCTGGTTGAATCCATGCTGGCGAAGCAATTCCAGCAGAAATTCCATCACTGGTTTCTGCATTATGGGAATCATCGGTTTGGGAGTCGTGTGGGTGATTGGCCGCACCCGAGTTCCCTTGCCAGCCGCCAGGATCATCGCCTTCATTGGCGTTCGGCTCTTCATTAGTGAAAGCTGATATTAGGCAAGGTCTTCAGGCTGCCTGCCTTTTTAGAGCCGGCCCAGCATCTGACCCCTCCCCAAGCGGAGACCAGGCTCGGGAGTCGGCCGGCTCGACCCGCCTCAGGGTAAGGGGGCCAAACAATCCCTGCTCCTGGAGCAGATCCACTTTCCCTTGGGCGCAAAGAAAAAGGAGGGCCCAGAACACGCCAACCCTGTCCCTGTCAAGGTCCTCAAGCGGATCCTTGTCTTGCTCTGCTTCCCAGGCTCCCACTAGCTGGTCAAATCCCAGCCATTGGCCGCGGTCGGCCAGGGGCCAGGATTGGAGAAAGAAACCAAGAGCTGCGGTGGTTTCCGGCAGTTTTTCCCGATGGGCCAGGGCCGTGACTTGGGCAATGGCGACCTTGTCGCTGAATCGGCCACTGCGTTGCTTTTGGCGCGGCCTGGCCGGCTCTGATTCCAGTCTCTCGGCGATTTCCTCAAGCTGGCGAATCAATTCGCCCAGGGTGATCGGTCGCTGCAGGGGTGGTGGTGCGACTGGCCTGCGGCTCAGGTGCCTTTCGGGCCGCCGCGGAAACTCCAGCAGGCCAACGGTCCATTCCGTCCCGTCGTCATCACTCTCCAAGGCCTCCTCCAGCAAGGGTTCTGGAGGTAGTGTGCTGCTCTCGAGCACTTCCGCCTTCAGGGCAACCAGCACCGATGCAGCCAGGAAGGCCTCGCTGGTTTCAGCGAGATCGAATTCATAACTTCCCCCCTTGATTGCCGCGATCCGAGGGGCCTGGATCCGTTGGCGTAGTTGGTCCAAGAAGCCATCGACAACGGCAATCACATCCACATCCCAGGGGTCAATCTCCCCCCGCACGGCGGCGTCCTGTAGCAACCGGATGGCAAGCCTGGCGCCCGCTTCTGCCAATGGTGGATCGACTCCAGGCTTGCGGTAGTCACAAGGTAACGGCAGCCGGCCACCTTAACCAGTCAAGCCAATTAGTCCGCCGTGGCGGTGCTTTGACCAGCGGCCGGGAGCAGGCCGAGTTGGGCATCCACCGTGGCTCGATAGCGCTGCAGGTCATTCTCCAGTTCTTGGATCCTCACTTGCTGGGCTTCTCGCTCGCCATCGTTTTGGAGGGTTTCCACTTTTTTGACCACCCCACTCCAGACGGCGTAGATCCAAGCAGCGGTGGCCCCCAGCCCTCCGACCAGCAGCAGTAGGGCGGCAAGGGGCAAGGTGCTGTTGAGGCCCGGCAAGAAATGGACAGTGGTGGCTTCGGTGTTCTCGAGGGTGAACATCACCATCGCCAGGCCGAAGCTGAAAATCAACAGAAAGTTGAGCTGACGCATGGAGCAGGGCGCGGCAGTGGATCGATCTTAGGGGGGGTCGCTCTGGTGCGTAGATTAGGCGGCTGCATGGGGCAGGGCCGGAGCCCTCAAGGCAGCCATTGGCTGAAAGGCGTGGGGACCGCGCAGTCGCGCCGTCGCAGCCAGGGGTTTGATCAAGGCCATGGCCTGTTCCTCCCGGTTCACTAAGGCCTCAACGGAGGCGCGGTAGGTATCTGTCACCAGCCGTGGGTAGAGCCCAATGGCGATGATTGGCACTAGCAGGCACGAAATTACATAGATCTCTCGCGGTTCGGCGTCGACAAGGTTGCCATGGGAAGCTAGCTCGACATTTTCCTTGCCGAAAAAGATCTCCCTAAGCATCGAAAGTAGGTAAATCGGAGTAAGGATCACCCCAATAGCCGCCAGGGAAGCTATAACAACTCTAAAGGTCAGGCTGTAAGCCTCACTTGTTACAAAGCCTACGAACACCATCAGCTCAGAGACAAAGCCACTCATGCCTGGCAGGGCAAGGGAAGCAAGGGCACAGACCGTCCAAAGGGCGAACATTTTGCGCATCTTTTGGCCTATACCGCCCATGTCGTCCAATTGGAGGGTGTGGATGCGGTCGTAGGTGGCACCCACCAGGAAAAACAGGCTGGCTCCAATCAAGCCGTGACTCACCATCTGCAACATCGCTCCACTGGTGCCAAGGGCGCTGAGGCTGCCAATGCCGATCAACACAAAGCCCATATGGCTGATGGAGCTATAGGCAATCTTGCGCTTTAGATTGCGTTGGGCAAAAGATGTAAGGGCGGCATAGATGATATTGACAACCCCCAAAACCACTAACAAGGGGGCAAATTGAACGTGAGCCTCCGGCAGCAATTGCACGTTGAAGCGCAATAGGGCATAGCCACCCATCTTCAACAAGATGCCCGCCAATAACATATGGACTGGGGCCGTGGCTTCGCCATGGGCGTCGGGCAGCCAGGTATGTAGGGGCACAATAGGTAATTTGACACCAAAGGCAATCAACAGACCCGCATAGCAGAGCATCTGGAATTTGCTGCCAAAATCCTTCGCCATCAAAGCGCTGTATTCGAAACTGGGCGTACCCCCTCCGAAAAAGCCCATGGCAAGGGCTGCGAGCAGAATGAAGAGAGAACTGCCGGCGGTGTAGAGAATGAATTTTGTTGCGGCATATTGACGCTTTTTGCCGCCCCAGATTGCCAATAGCAGATAAACTGGCAGTAGTTCGAGCTCCCAGGCCAGAAAGAACAGCAGCATGTCCTGGACGGCAAATACAGCGATTTGGCCGCCGTCCATTGCCAGAAGTAAGAAATAAAAGAGCTTGGGCTTGAAGCTCACTGGCCAGGCGGCCAGGGCTGCCAGTGCTGTGATGAAACTGGTCAACAGGATCAGGGGCATCGACAGGCCGTCGGCGCCAACCGACCAAGCCAGGCCGAGTTGGGGCAGCCATTGCACCCGTTCCACCAGCTGGAGGCCAGAAACGGCGGGGTCGTAGCCGGTCACATACCCACCAACCGTAAGCAGAAAGGTGATGAGCGCTACGCCAAGGGCATACCAGCGCACGGTCTTGCCGTCACCCTCGTCCGGGATGAATGGGATGAAAAGCGCACTGGCGATCGGGAACAGGATCGCGGCACTCAGCCAGGGGAAGGGCACAGATCACAGGGATCATCTGGGTGGAGTGTAGAAATGGCTGCCCCTTTGGCTTGGAGCCGATGGGGGTTGGCACACAGTTGGTGGCTGACGCCCTTGCCCCACCGGGGCACGCTCGCTTTGCTCGCTTACGCCCCGGTGGGGCAAGGGCGTCAGCCTTTGGGGGTAGGGGT
>JBIKMU010000076.1:0-9438 GCA_044359075.1 Cyanobium sp.
TCGAACTTCAGCAACCAGTGGCTGAATCCCGCCGGAGCCTCCAGCTGGCCGGAGCGCACCTCAGCGGTGCTGGGGTTCCAGGCGATCAACGCCTTGGCCCTGGCGCCCCCGGCGGAGGTGCCCACCCTCAGGATCGTCTGCAGGGCTTGCTCCTGCTCGGGGTCCTGGAAGGAAGCGGCCAGCCCCTGCTGCTGAGACAGGATCTCGGAAGCCAAAGTCACGAGTTCGGCGATCTGGATGTACCCGTTGGTCTGGGCGTTGGGCCCCTGGGCCGGCTTGAACTCCAGGGCACCCATGCCCCGCTGGCCGGTGTAGCAGAGCCGCTCGACGGCATCGAAGCTCTCCGGCGTGCGGCCCTGACGGGCCAACCAGGTATTGATGAGGTTGTTGCCGAAACGATCGGGCAGGGAATCGGTCAGGAGCCCCGGTAGGCCACGAAAGGTGCGGCGTGGCAATTCAGGGAAGCTGTAGACGCGCTCTTCCAGCGGCATCATCAGGGGCGCCAACTGGATGCCACTGGCCAGGAACGCGGGCTCATATTCGAAGGCGGCGACACCGGTGGAATCGGTGAGAGCCACAGCGCCGATGCGTGTACCCCAGAGTTCAACGGCCGCAACGGTCATGGCTGCCCCCAACTCCAGGACGTTGCAGGTTTGGCGATGCGGCGGCGACTGGCGCGCTTGCGCGTGGCTTGCTGCTGCTCCAGCAGGGCCAAGGGTGAGGGCTGGGGCTCGGGCAGCAATTTCTCAAGCCGCTCCAGGAGATCCAGCTGACGCAACACCCGGAGAAACAGCGAAAGCTGGGTGGCTGCACCCCCGGCTTCCAGGCGCTCCAGGGTGCGCTTGGAAATGCCGGCCTGCTCAGCCAGCTGGGCCTGGCTGAGGTTGCGCTCCAGGCGCAGGCGGGCGATGCGCTTCCCGATCTCTTGCAGGAGGGTTTCGTCGCTCATCAGGCGGTCGATGGGCATGACACGAAAGGCTGCTAGTTGCCACTTATGGCGAACTGCAGAATCATAGCGCTCTTAGCTCGCCAGTTCTGACGAGTCAACGGGATTCACACGACATTGGCTGGAAGAGCATCACCCATCAGCAAACAACCGATCCCACGCCTCCAGGTCCAGCCGCTGGGTGCGGTACTCGCCGAACTGGTGGATCTCGTTGTTGTTGAGCACGCGGAGGATTCTGCTGGCGACTGCCACGATTGTGGTGATCTTCACCGCCGGATGATCAGGGCAGAACGTTGCAGCTCGATCAGCGAATGGCTGCTGAAGGCCTCCTGCAGTGATGGAAGCCAACGTAGGAGCAACGTCTTTAACTCTGGATTCCTGATATTGCCTGTGGCGATCACCAGAAGTTTCTTTGGCGTACCCTGCAACAGATGGTTCTGGATAAAATCGGCATCTTTGCTGAACACAATGCGACCCTGATGATCTGACAAAGCACTGATGCTGCTATCGGAACTGCGGTTGCCATCCGGCAGGTCCAGCGTATGCAGAGTATCGCAGCCCTCTGCCTGTAGCAGCGGCGCCAGGGATCGTGGCAACTGGGCATCAAGCAGGATCTTCATGCGGACAGCAGCTCAACGCTCTGCACGCGCGCCAGTTGTGCGGCATAGGCGAGCACGGCGCTGATGTCGGCCGCTTCCAGATCGACGTAATCGGCCAGGATCTCCTCGCTGGTGGCGCCGGCGGCCAGGAGATCGAGCAGCATGTCCACCGGGTAGCGCAGGCCGCGGATGGTGGGTTTGCCGTGGCAGATGGCCGGATTGATGGTGATGCGATCGAGAAGGCTGTGCATGGCGCTAGGGCTGTGCATGGCCCTTGGACTGTTGAGGGAACTCTAGGAAGCTGTTGGGGGTCAGGCCCCAAGCAACCGATCCCACGCCTCCAGCACCAACCGCTGGGTGCGGTACTCGCCGAACTGGCGAATCTCGGCTCTTTTTAGTGCACCAAAGGTTTCATAGTCATCAAATTCAGACGAGAGAGACGCTAGGTCAAGAACAAACTGGATTTCGGTTCGGGAGAGCCTAAGAATATTGCTGGCATAAATGACATCGATCTCAGCCTTGATCTGATGTCTGAGCTCCGGATCTACGATCAGCTGTTGACTCCAGCCTGGATCCTTAGAAGCTAGCTCCTGGGCAGCGGACTCCATCTCTGAACCTACAAGGCAAAGGGATCCAGCGCGCCTGACGATTTCAGTCTCGATACCATCTCTCAGAGAGACTGCCGGAATGGGAAGTGTATCCACGATTGAGAATGTCATATGAAGGCCAACCTTTTTCCTCACCAGAAAGTCAATTGCCAAAGTATTTGCGATGCCCACAAAAAGAAGCATATCTACCTGGCGCCATGTTGGAAGCTGTACCGTCGGCACCGTGTGACCACAAACTGATGACGAGGGAATTATGGTCGCCATCAGAGATCTCTGATTGGTAGGCGAGGTGACATCGCAGAATCCGACTCTGTAGGCCGATATTCGCTTCAGCGTTTCTTTATCAAGGGAGGTAGTGCTTACGCGCCATTGCGGGGTAATCTTCTTTGACTCTGGTCCAAATGACAGATCCCCCCAAACGGCTGACCGGCCTCTTCCTGAGGCATAGGCTTTGGCTCGATAGTCATACTGATCAACCATCTTTCCTTCATAAATCGGTATATCGCTATCCCTTTCGGTGAAGAGATTTCGCTCATTGCCCATGTCAAGCTCCCTGGCGTAGGGCCTTGAGCCGCCAAGCTTCTCGTAGCCATCTTTGAAGCGCGGATAGGCACGATAAAGCTTCTCAATGATCTCAAGCTCCAGCGATGATCGGATCTCTGGGATCGCGAGTGCTTCTCCACCAATTTCCTTGGCCATCCAGCTCGGTAGGCTGACCCGGCCTGAAAGTTCCTTGAGCTGCTTTTCGTTTTTAATGCAGAAGATAGCATCAACTCGATTGTCTCCCTTAGGGCCATTGGGAGATACAAACAAGCAGAACTTGGCACGGGAGTCTATATCAGGAAACCAGAATTTCTTTGCATTTTCAAAGCCGCGAAGCATGAGCGGCCCTCGGCTTTCTGTGAGCTGCTTGAACAATGCCATGGCATTGGCTCCATTGTATAGATTTTCTGGAACTATCATTGCGGCTGTCCCCTTCGAGGAGCAAAGCGCAAGAGATAGCTCAACAAAGAAGCGATATGTGTTGAAATCTCCCTTGCCAAGATGGCCTGGGGCAAATAGTTGATAGCGGCCAGAGCTCTTAATGAATGACGCAGAGCTGAAGAGCTGCCTGCAGTGGAGGTTCCACGCTTGATCTATTTGGGGGCTTTCAAGGAGTCGCTCCATTATCTCCCGCTGCCCATCTGGAGTGTTATTGCGAATCTCGGGGTCAAATGTTGCAAACCACTCTTTAACGTCAGGGCTCATGGTTTCCCAAGGAGGATTGCCCAGCACACAATCGAAACCTCCCTGGTCCATCACCTCGCCAAAGCGCAAGTGCCAGTGGAAGAAGCGAAAATCTCGTGAGGCCTGGATCACTGCCTGGATGAGGGATTCATTCTCCAGGGGCTTCCCTAACTGCAGTTTGAGCAGGTGCTCCGTGGTCGGCACGCAGGCTCGGGTCTCTGTGGTCTTGGGCAGGAAGAAGGCGGCGGTGTATAGATCGGCGGCCAGCTGTTCGGGGTCGCTGCCGGCTTCCTGCAGCCAGGATGCATAGGCCTCCTGTTTGGCGGTTGTTTCGGCCAGGCTGTCCTCCGGCATCGCCTCGATCTCGTGCAGGCGGTTCTTGCTCTGGCTGCTGGGCTGGGTGCCGCTCAGGTTGAGGCTGCCCTGCAAGCCGCCGCTGCTGCCCTTGGAGGCTCTGCGGTAGGTGGCGTTGTCTCTCTTGAGGCTAGTGCACACCGTCCTGTCTTCCCCCGTGAGCGGCTTGTAGGCCTCATCCGGGATGCCCTGCTCCAGCACCTTCGGATCGAACACGCCCACCAGCGAATCGCCGCATTGGATGTGGGCATCGAGGAAGCTGAGCGGCTTACCGGGATCCACTGCTTCGATCCACAGCGCCACCTTGCACAGCTCCACCGCCATCGGGTTCTTGTCGACCCCGTAGATGCAGTGGGCCACCACATCGCGCAGGCACTGCTGACGCAGCTCTTCACTGGGCTCTTCGTCTTCGGCGCGGATGCGGGTCAGCTCCAGGGCCAGGCGCCTTGCCGCCGCCAGCAGGAAGTGGCCGCTGCCGCAGGCCGGGTCGAGCACCCGGATCGCCAACAGTGCCGCCTCTTTCTCCTCTCGGGTGGTGGCCTTGCTCAACCGATCAGCAATCACCGGCAGCAGCGCCGACACGATCAATAACTGCACCAGCTGGTCCGGTGTGTAATAACTGCCGGTGGTTTTGCGGTCGCTGCCGGCGCCGCCTCCATAGCTGAGCTGCCAGCCGCCACCGCTGCGCTCCAGCTGGGGATGGAGCTCCAGCAACCCCTCATACACACTGCCCAGCTCCTCGGTGTTGAGGTCGCGGTAGTTGACGCGGGTGAGCGTGTCTCCGGCCTGGAACCAGCCGATCGCCCGCATCGTGCGCAGCAGAAAACGGTTGCCCAGCTCGCAGGCCTCAAGCGCCCTGCACTGTGGCTCGGCGAACAGGCCGCCCAGGCCGGGCAACCCCAGCGGTGAGCTGCTCTGGCGCAGCTGCAGAAACACCAGCTTCTGGGTATGCCACAGGTCGCCATAGGGGCCTTCTGAGGCGCTGCGGCGGATCGCCAGCTCCCGCAACCGGCCCACGCTGTATCCCTCGCGGTAGATGCGGCGGCGGGCGTCGTCCTGGCTGATCGTGCGCGGGAACAGCAGATCGCGGTCTTCCGCGGTGAACAGGAACAGGAAGCGATACACCAGCCGCAATAGCTGGCGGTGCAGCTCCGCGCCGCTCAGCTCACCATTGGCGAGTTGGCCCCGCAGCTCGTCGTTGGCCGGGTGCTGCAACAGGCCATTGCCCAGGGCCTCAAGGGCCTGCTGCACGCCATGGCGCAGTTGCCCCAGCACCCGCTCGCCCGCTTCCTGGGCCTGCTCCTTCCAGGCATCGAGCACGCAGCTGGCCGTTTGCGGATGGCGGAAGCGGCTGGCCTGCAGCAGCAGCCAGAGCGTGGCGAACTCATCGAACAGCTCGCCATCCACCAGCAGCTCCAGATCCACCTGCAGGTAGGCCGGCTTCACCAGCGAGGGGTTGTCGTGCAGTAGCCGCAGCCGATCACCGCTGAGCAGCAGGCCCCAGTTGGCGTTGTCGTCGGCATTGAGGCATTCCTGCAGGCAGCTGTGGGGGGAGCGCCGGCGCCCTTCCTGACCAAACTGGCTGCTGCCCTTATCGAGATGATCGGCCGCGATGCCGCGCACGATCAGGGGCACGGCGCCCTCGAACGCCCGGTGGGTGATCGGGTATTGGGCGTCGCCGTGTTGCCAGCCGCTGCAGGGCTGCAGGTCCGGCCAACCCAGCACCTCGCGCAGGAGGCGCGTGGAGGCATGCAATCCGGCCGTGCTCTGCGTCGCCCGCTCCCGGAGATCTCTGTATTCCTCCCAGATTTCCTTGAGCCGCACCCAAGCCGCATCAATCCGCTCCCGCAGCCGTTCGCCCTTGGCCAGGCCGTAGTCGGCCTCCTTCTGCAGGGGGGCCTGCAGGCGGGCCACCTGCTCCAGAAGGGATCCCGGCAGCAGGCTGCCCTTGAGCATGATCGCCTGGAAGCTGACGGTGGCTGTGGTGCGGGCCATGGCTCAAAGGGTGGGCGGAGACTGGATGGCGGGCGTGTGCTGGACGCTGGATGGGACTGCTTGAGACCTGGCCAGGGCTGACAGAATGGCCAGAGATCCGACTCAGCCAGGAGGACTGGCGCGATGGCTTCTCTGACCCTGCACGACGTGCCCGAGGAGCTGGTGGCTCGGCTTGAAGAGCGTGCCCATGCCCATGGCCGCAGCCTGAATAGTGAAGTGCTGGCCGCTCTGGAGACCCTGGAGCCCGCGATCGCCCCGCCAAAGGTGGAAGTGGCTGCCATGGGGCAATCCGCTACCGATCCCAGACCGGTGGAGCCAGCTGCGGCCGTGTCTGAGGAGGCTTTGGCCAAAATCCGAGCGACCCTGGCCCGCTTTCCAGGCTCTGCCAAAGCCGCTCAGCAGCCCCGTGACCCGGAGGAAGTGCGGGAGGAACTCGAACTGTTTGCCCGGCTGAGAAGTCAGTTCAAGGGCCCACCTCTGACCAGTGAAGAGATCATTGCTGCCATTGAGAGAGAGAGCCATCCGCCGGAACTGGATCGCTTTGGTTTCCGCATCAATCCGGAGTCCTGATGCTGGTTGCCGATACCAATGTGCTGATCGAGTTGTTTCTGCCGTCTGAAAACTCCGCCGCAGTTCAGCAGTGGCGTGCTGCGGACAAAGATTGGCAACTTCCTGTCCTTTGGGTCTTTGAATTTCGTCATATACTTCTGAAGTACCTGCGTGCTGAACGACTCGATCTGGACGAGGCCATTGCCAATCTTGTCGAAGCCGAACGCTTGTTCCTTCCCAGGACACGAACTGTTTCCAGTGCCGATTCCTTGCAGCTGGCCCACCGCCACGGCTGCTCCAGCTACGACGCCTAATTCGTGCTGCTGGCAAAACAGCTGGACTGCCTGCTGCTGACGTTTGACCGCAAGCTGCTGCAGCAGTTTCCTGAGGTAGCGGTGAAGCCGGGCTCATAGGACTGGCGCCGGCAACAGCACAAACAACCCGACCACGTCCACCGGCAGGCTCGGCTCACAACGGAAGCGCATCCGCAGCGATTCGCCCGAACGCAGCGAGGCCTCGCGCACCCGCCTGTGGTCTTCCTCCGCCAAATCGGCGCGCCGCTCCGCCAAGGCCGCCAGCGCGGGCTGCAGGGCATCGAGCTCTGTCACCGCCTCCTGCAGCCACTGCTGGCGCTGCCCCGGATCGAGGTTGCCGCTGGCCGGCGCCTCCAGCAGCTCCAGCGCTGCGGCGCCCTCCAGTGGTTCCAGGCCATCGTCGTTCACCCGGGCGGTGAGGCATTCCTCCACCAGCAGATCGGGCAGGGCCTCGTACTGATTGCCCGTCCAACGCGACTGGTGCAACTGGTGCCGCAGCCGCAGCACCAACACCTGGGTGCGCTTGGCCACTGCCTTGGTGCGGATCACGGAGGCGCGGGCCGCCAGCTCCGGCTCCAGGCCGCTGAGGGCCCGCTCGGCCACGAAATCCGCCAGCTCCACCACTAGGGGGTGGGAGCGGCTGAGCAGCTGGCTGCCCTGCTGCTGGCTGCCGTCACGGGCCGGTGAGCGGAAACTGAGGCGCAGCTTGCCGCCGAGGTCGTGGCTGCGGAGGCGCTCGTTGAGGGCCTGGCGGTTGTCCTCCAGGCGGGTGAGATCGAGTTCCCAGCCACCTGCAGCCTTATCGCCGTCACCTGCAACGCCCCCTTGAGAGACCCGTAAGGGGCCGATCGGCAGGTTGAGGCGGCGGCAGGCGTTGAGCACCAGCCGCTCCACCGCATCGGCGCTGCCGAGGGATTCGCGGGTGCGGTCCAATTCGCGCAGGGCTTCCTCCGGTTTGAGGCTGCGCTGGGCAAAAATCGTGCGGATGGCTTTGGCGTTTTGCTTGGCGCTCTGCCATTCGGCGTCAAGCACGGCATCAAGGTCTGAGTCGGAACCACTGCCGGATGTCCGGCCGACACGAACTTGTGCAGGCGGAAGGCAAAGAAGCGGCGGTTTGGACCCACCTCCACCAGGTAAGCCGCCAACAGAAACTGCCTCAGGCTGGTGAGCACCGCCTCGCGCAAGCGCTGCACAGCTACTGAATCAGGGTCGACATCTGCCGCCTTGCTGCCCTTGCGGGGGAAGATCCCCAGGGCCTTGGCTTCCGCGAATCCGCACCAGTAGGGCAGGGTAGGCGGCATCCCATTCCCGTCGCCAGGGGGTGGTGCCGGCCTCCAGCAGGGCGACCAGGGAGGGACTAGCGCAGGACCTTATTCAGCAGAGCTTCCAATGCCGCATCCACACGGGCTCCGCCCACCAGCACAGCGCCGCGACCACGCTCGCTCATCATTTGCAGGGCAATGGTGCGAGCGGATTCGGCAACTCGCAGCGCTTCTGGTGTGGGATGGTTCACCCGAGCAGGTCCTCGACAAACTCCGAGCAGGTAGTCCCGCTGGTGATCAGCAGGTAATCGCGGGCGCGGGTGCAGGCCACGTAGAGCAGGTGGCGTTCGGTGGCCACCACCTCATCGAGGTCGCTGTCGTCGGTGATGGCCTTGATGCGCTCGGCGTTAGGAATCACGTCTTCATCGCAGGCCATCACGATCACGGCGCGGAACTCCAGGCCTTTGGCCAGGTGCATGGTGGAGAGGGTGGCCTTGCTGCCGAGGCGCATGGCCGAAGGCCGCAGGCGCTCGTAGGGCAGCTCAGCGAGTTGTAAAGCCGCTTCGGCACGGGGGATCTCGGCCTCGCTGCGCACGAAGATGCCGAACTCCCTGGGGGTGAGGCCTTCGCTGCGACGCTGCTCAATCCAGGCGGCCACCTGCTCGGTCTCGCTGTCGGTATCGTCGCATTCCCGGATGGCAGGCTCCGGTCCGTTGAAGACGGAAATGGCGCCGCGCCGGTCCTGCACGTTGCCGTCCACGTCGCGGGACTCGGGATCGAGCAGCTGATCGGCCTGGCTGCGGATCTGGTGGGAGGTGCGGTAGTTGATGCGCAGGGTGCGCGAGCGGCCGCGGATGTCCACGCCGTACTGGGTCCAGGAGAAGGGTTGCTGGAAGATTCGCTGGCCCAGATCCCCGGCGAAGAACAGGGCATCGGGGCCAGTCCCTGCCAAGGAGGCCAGAAGACGGAGCTGGGCGGCGGTGATGTCCTGGCATTCGTCCACCACGATGTGCTGGTAAGGCCTGGCACCGCTGCGGTGTAGTTGCTCCGCGGTGCGATGGAAGAGCTGGTGGGGTGTGATCTGCTCTGAGCGATCCAGCTGCTTGAGCACTCTCTCGAAGCCCTCCCAGAGCAGACGGCGCTTGGCCTCGTTCAGACGGCTCTTGCGGCCCAGGCGGCGAACATCGCGGTAGCTATCCCAGTCGCGCACACCGAAGGCATCGACGATCTCGTCGAACTCCTCCACCACGAAGGCCTCGCCATAGACGCGGCTGATCTCCGCCGGCGCATGCCGCTGAATCAAGGCGCGAAGGTCCCGTGGAGTGATGAGCTGCGGCTTACCGAGCTGGGCAGCGTGCATGCGCTCGCCAAGTTCTTGCATGGCCAGCACATCCAGGCGCTCAATCAGGCTGGGCTCCCCTTGGATAAGGCGATGGAGTTTGTCCTGCAGTAGGGCCGCTAGGAGCCTGTCGCACATAACCCCACCGCCCACTTCTCCACAGACGGCCTCAAATCTGCCCAGATCCCAGTGACAGCAATGGATCCGGGCGAGAGAATGGGGTATGAGTAAGCCCAAAACCTTCC
>JBIKMU010000043.1:0-29830 GCA_044359075.1 Cyanobium sp.
GTCTGGTGGCGGTGCTGGGCGATCCGGTGCGGCACAGCCTGTCTCCGGCCATGCACAACGCCGCCTTGCAGGAGCTGGGACTGGACTGGATTTACCTGGCCCTCCGCACCCCCCCTGGCCAACTGGCGGCGGTGCTGGCAGGGCTGGAGGCCGTGGAGTGCCGCGGCCTCAACATCACCCTGCCCCATAAAGCCGAAGCCGCCGAGCTGGCCCGGGACCTCAGCCCCCTGGCAGCCCGTCTTGGAGCAGTGAATACCTTGGTGCCCCGCAGCGAGGGGGGGTGGTTCGGCGCCAACACCGATGTGGAAGGCTTTCTGGCGCCGTTACGGTCCTGCGGCGTCCCCTGGCAAGGCCAACAGGCACTGGTGCTGGGCAACGGCGGCAGCGCCCGGGCGATCGTGGCGGCCCTCACCGAACTGGGGCTGGCAGCGATCCTGGTGGCGGGCAGGCGCCAACAGAACCTGGACCGTCTGCTGCAGGCCTGTGGTGGCTGGGCCCCCGCCCTGGAGGGGGTGCCTTGGAGTGAAGGCCATTTGCGATCAGCCTTGGGTAGCAGTGCGCTGGTGGTGAACACCACGCCAATGGGCATGGCCAGCTCCGGGGATCCCGAACCCGCCGCCTCTCCCCTGGGCCCCAGGGACCTGGACGCCTTGACAGAGGGCGCCACGGTGTACGACCTCATCTACACACCCCGGCCGACAGCCTTGCTGCAACAGGCGAAAGCGCGGGGTTGCCGCACCATTGACGGGCTGGAAATGCTGGTGCAACAGGGTGCGGCTTCGCTGCGGCTTTGGACGGGCCAAGCCGAAGTCCCGGTTGACGTGATGCGGGAAGCGGCCCTTGGGCAACTGGCCGTCCAGTCGCCAGCCCATCCCTAGCCTGGGAATCCGATCGCCCTCGCCATGCAAGACCCCCCTCTCTGGCAACGCCTGCTAGCCCTGCTGCCCTACAGCCTCACCTGGAGTGATGCGCTGCCGTTTGGCCGGGATCTTTTCGGCAGCTTCCCCCCCCTCAACGCCCTGATGCTGCCGGCCATGCCGGCCCTGCTGGTCCAGAACCTGGGCTCGATGGGGGGCATGAATCTGGGGGGCTTGCTGCTGTTCGTGCTGCTCTTCGCCGCGGTGGTTCGCAATCCCAAAGTGCCGTACACCATTCGCTTCAACACCCTGCAGGCCCTGATGCTGGACATCCTGCTGGTGGTGATTGGTCTGGTGTTTCAGTTGCTGCAATCGTTGCTGGGGGGCGGCCTGCTGTTTCGAACCCTGGCCAACACCGTCTTCCTGGGGACCCTCCTGATCCTGCTCTTCACCGTTGTTCAGGTTCTGCGGGGCAAAGAGGCGGAGCTTCCCACCCTGTCGGAAGCGGTTCGCATGCAACTTTGAGTCCAGGACTGCAGGTCGCACGCTGGGGTAGCTTGCTTGATCCGTCGGTGGGGTCCGTCCCCCCCGCCCCTGACCTGCTCTGAAGGCGCCCATGACGCAGCCCTACTACGAGACCATGTACATCCTCAGTCCGGACATTCCGGAAGAAGAGGTTGAAACCCACGTCAACAAGTATCGCGACCTTGTCACCGAAGCCGGCGCCGAGGTCCTCGATACCCAAATGCGGGGCAAGCGCCGCTTGGCCTATCCCATCGCCAAGCATCGCGAAGGCATTTATGTGCAGCTAAACCACAACGGAGACGGCCAGCAAGTCGCCACTCTCGAGCGCGCCATGCGCCTCTCCGAGGACGTGATCCGCTATCTCACCGTCAAGCAGGACGGCCCCATGCCTCCACCCCGGGTGCTGCCCAGCCAGGCTGAAACCACCCCTGTCGAGGCAACCGCTGCCGAAACGGAAGCCGACTGACCGTTTTTATCTCCAACCAAAATCACACTCAAGCCCGGCACCTAAAGATGCCGGGCTTGGTTTTGGGTGGACCGCCTGGAAGGCAGGCGTCCACCCATGAGAAGAAGACCGCAATTCTTGCCATAAGATGACTGGTCTCGCGTGGCAAAACAGTGGACCGCGATCGGCTGCAGCCCTCCCGATCCGCTCCGCCGGACCCGCCCCAAGGCGAACAGGCCCAGCCGCGTCCCTTTGGCCTGGCTGCTCGTTCAGGGGTTAATCCTGCCTTGACCCCGCATGCCGAAACCCTGCGCAGTGCGGATCGCCCCCTGAAGGTGGTGCCCGCGCCCCCGTCTCCGGTGCCGCCAGGGAAAGGACCACCCCTGCCTGGGCGAGGGACCAGCGCCACCGGCCAACCCTCCCCGGAGCGTTTGCGCCGCGAATTGGAAGTGACCCGTGAAGAGATTCGGCACTTGCAGGAGATGACCCTGGAACTGCCGGAGATCTTCGAGAACAAATTTCGCCAAAGGCTGCGCCAAACCCTGCGGCAGCAGCGGCTATTGCTGGAGGAAAACGCCTACTTGAAACGAAGGCTGCTTGAACTGGGTCCGGCAACAGGCCCCAGGTTCGCTGCTCCCCTGCTGCTGCAGCCCGCCCGAACCGAGCCGGTCACCCCCCCGGAACGCCAGGCACGGCCAGATTTGATGCAATCCCTGCGCCAAGCTTGGGGGCGGCTGGCGGGGGGCCGAGCCAGGGCAACCCTCAAGGGTGACGAGCCGACCAGAGACGGGTTGGCAGACCCCAAACATAAATAAATCCTTCGGCGGCCCGATGGTCAAAGCGATCGTCGCTGCCATAGGTGGCCATCGCGTCGACATACAGGCTGTCACTGGGGCTGGAGCGACCAATGACCACCGCGTTGCCCTTATGCAGACGGACCCGCACATTGCCGTTCACCGTGGCCTGGGTGCGGTCGATGAAGGCATCGAGGGCCTGTTTGAGGGGACCGAACCAAAGACCCTGGTAGACCAGGTCGGCCCAGGCCATCTCCACCTGGCGCTTGTAACGCTGAACATCCGCAGCCAGGGTGAGACTCTCCAGGTCTTGATGGGCACGAATCAATAACAACAGCCCCGGAGTTTCGTAAATCTCGCGGCTCTTGATGCCAACCACCCGATTCTCGATCATGTCGAGGCGGCCAAAGCCATGGCGACCGGCCAGGGCATTGGCGCGACGAATCAGCTCAACCGGTGCCAACCGCTCCCCGTTGATGGCGACGGGCAGGCCCTGCTCAAAGCCGATGTCCACATCTTCTGGCGCCTCGGGAGCCGCAGCCACCGAAACGGTCATGGCGTAGATCTCCTCGGGCGGCTCCACCTGGGGATCCTCCAGGGAACCGGCCTCAATGCTGCGACCTAGCAAGTTGAGATCGATGGAATAGGGGGACTTCTTGCTCACCGGTGCCGGAATGCCCCAGCGTTCCCCGTAGGCAATGGTCTCTTCGCGACTCATGCCCCATTCCCGGGCGGGAGCGAGCACCTTGAGTTCGGGCGCCAGGGCACCGATCGCCACATCGAAGCGCACCTGGTCATTTCCCTTACCAGTACAGCCATGGGCCACGGCATCGGCGCCCACCTCCCGGGCCACCTGCACCAGGCGTCTGGCGATCAGCGGTCGAGCCAGGGCGGTAGACAAGGGATAGCGACCCTCATAGAGGGCATTGGCCCGAATGGCTGGAAACGCAAACTCGCCAATGAAGGGTTCGATCAGATCTTCCACCCGGGACTCACTGGCGCCGGCATCCAGGGCCTTGAGACGGATCGGCTCGAGTTCATCACCCTGGCCGAGATCGGCGGCCAGGGTGATCACCTCCTCGACCCCCCACTCCCGCTTGAGATAGGGAATGCAAACACTGGTGTCGACGCCGCCGGAATAGGCCAGCACCACGCGCCTGGCCCGGGGGGTTGGGCCTGCCTCCGCTTGCGCCTGCCCGCTGAATCCCATCAGTGCCGCTCCTGGTTTGAATGGTTGGATTGTGGTCCGCCCCAGGATTCTCCCCCCTCGCCGCCTGGGGGCAAGGTCCAGCGAGCCGCCAGCCAGAGGGCCATGGCGGCGGGAGGCCCCAAAACCAGCAGCCAGACCAACCAGGGTGTGATCACCAGGGGCTGGGGCCAATGCCTGCCAGCGGCCACCAGCAGGGCGCTGAATCCCAGGGCCAGGAACCATAGCCAGGCGACCTGACGCCACTTGGGATCATCCATCGAGGAGGGGTGGGCGATGCTGAAGAGTAAGGTGATGGGTCGATTCACGCCCATTGGCCAAGGCCGCCATCTTGCTGGACAGCAGAGCTGTTTGTCGGGACTGCGGGCTTGCAAGTGGGCCTCCAGAGCGACGGCATGAGCATTCTTGACACCATCAATCCATCGCTGACGCGCTATCGGCGTGATGAGCCAGCGCCCGTGCTGCCGCTCCGCGACGAGCCGGACCTGCTGAGCTTGCTGGAGGCCAGCGGTCGATTGGTGGCCGACGAAGAAACCGCCAGCACCGATGTCAGTACGGTGGAAGAAGAAGAACTCTCGGCGCTGATGGGCGAAAAAGAGGAGTACATCCAGACGGATGAGCAGCCCGAGGAAGCCTGGGAGGACTGACCCCTCCTCTTAGCGCCCCAATCAGCGCCCAACCCCCATGGCCCCCATCAACGGCAAGCTGACCGCCGCTCTTCTCGGTGGCCTCCTCCTGCTGGCCTGTCTGGCCAGTGACGGCTTCCTGGCCAACTCCATGCTCACCTTGCCCTTTGTGGTGGCAACCCTGGTGAGTGCCGGAGTCCTGGCCTGGGGCGTACCGAAACTGCGCAGCCTCAAGCTCGGCCAGGTGATCCGTGAGGACGGCCCCCAGGGTCATCTCAACAAAGCTGGGACCCCAACGATGGGCGGCCTGCTGGTCGTTCCGGTTGGGCTGTTAATCGGGGGTTGGACGAGCGCCGGAGATCCGCGCCTGCTGGCGGTCGCCGCCGTCACCCTCGCCTTCATGGCGATCGGAGCCATTGATGACTGGCGCAGCCTGACCAAGCTCCGTAATACGGGCCTCAGCCCCCGCGGCAAGCTGGTGCTGCAGGCCCTCGCCGCAGCCCTTTTTCTGGTTTGGGCCTGGCAGGGCAACTGGCTGGGTGCTGGGCTGCCCGGAGATGTGGGACTGCCCTTCGGCCGACTCCTGCCCCTTGGCCTGCTGATCTGGCCCCTGGGGTTGTTTGTGTTCATGGCCGAAAGCAACGCCACCAACCTCACCGACGGCCTCGATGGCCTGGCGGCCGGTTGCGGGGCCGTGGTCTTCACCGGCATGGCCCTGCAACTGATGCTGCGGGGCAACGGGGGCGACCCTTCGCTGGCGGCCTTCTGCGTGGCGATGGCGGGGTGCTGGGTGGGCTTTCTGAGCCAAAACCGCCATCCGGCCAAGGTGTTCATGGGGGATACGGGTTCCCTGGCCATGGGGGCGGCCCTCTCGGCCGTCGCCTTGCTGAGCGACAGCCTCTGGCCGTTGCTGCTGATGGGGGGAGTGTTCTTGGCCGAATCCCTTTCGGTGATCCTTCAGGTGTGGGTCTACAAGGCCACCAAGGGTGCCGACGGCAAGGGTCGGCGGATCTTTCGCATGGCTCCCCTGCACCACCACTTTGAGTTGGGCGGCTTGAGCGAACAGGGGGTGGTTCTGAGTTTCTGGGGGGCCAGCGCCCTTTTGGTGTTGCTAGGGCTCGTGCTGCGACCCTGAGCTTGCCTGCGGCCCAGCCACTGGCCGCCGCGTTGTCCACCCTTGTGTTCCAGGGACCACTCCTGCCAGCCTGGAAGCCATCCCCGAATCCGGCCGATGGCTTATTTCACCTGGAGAGAAGCGGGCCTCACCTCTGACTGCGCCAGTCTCGACGCCATGGCGGCCCGCTTTGAAGAGGCGGCCGCCCTAATGCGACGCATGGCGGCGGAAGGGTTCCAATTGGAACCTTCGGCAAACGGATCTCAAATCACCCACCCCGATCCGGCGGTGTTTGAGGCCTATGGCTTCGTCAGCGAGGAATCCCCGGAGCGTCAGCTGACGATGTTGCCCTGAGGCCAAGGGGTAGTCCTAACGGCGCAGATAACCGAGCACCCAAACCAGCACAAAGACCAGCGACGACAAACCCAGGTACACCAGGGTCCAGCGCTGCAGGCTCTCGATCGTGAGGTCGAAGGGCAGGTCAATGGCATCACCGGCGGTGCGAAAGGCCAGGGGCCCGACCTGATGCGGCACCCCGAAGTGCGTCAGGGGGAAGCGAACGGTCACCGCGGGGGCCAGCGTGGGTCGCAGGCAGGTTAGGCAGCGACTGGTCAAATTTCGCCCATGGCCCGCCCGGGCAACGGGGCTGGCCATGGGCGCCGCCAGTGAGGCTGGCTGTGGCCGCCGCCAGAGAGGATGGCCAGCGGTCTTTGAGGAGCGGCCCCATGGCCCCAGCCCATCCCCCCCGCTTGCCTTGCACTTTGATGCTGCTGGGCAGCGGCGAGCTGGGCAAGGAAGTGGCGATCGCCGCCCAGCGACTGGGGTGCCGGGTGATCGCGGTGGACCGCTATGCCGGCGCCCCGGCCATGGCCGTGGCCCATGCGTTCGAGGTGATCTCGATGACCGATCCGGAGGCCCTCAAGGCGGTTGTGCGGCGTCACCGCCCCGATCTGGTGATTCCGGAGATCGAGGCCCTGGCGGTTGATGCCCTGGTCGAGCTGGAGGCCGAGGGCGTCACTGTGATCCCCACCGCCCGCGCCACAGCGATCACGATGAACCGCGACCGGATCCGCGACCTGGCGGCAGCGGAACTGGGCCTGCGCACCGCCCGCTATGCCTACGCCGACAGCGCCGCCAGCCTGGCCGCCGCCGCCGCCCCCTTGGGCTGGCCCGTGGTCGTCAAGCCGGTGATGAGCTCCTCTGGCAAGGGGCAAAGCGTGGTGCATGGCCCCGACGAAGTGGCGCTGGCCTGGGCTGCGGCCCAGGCAGGGGCCCGGGGCAGCGGCACCCGCGTGATCGTCGAGGAGTTTCTGCGCTTCAGCCTGGAGATCACCCTGCTGACGGTGCGTCAGTGGGAGGGTCCCACCCTGTTTTGTCCGCCGATTGGCCACCTCCAGGAGCGGGGCGACTACCAATGCAGCTGGCAACCGGCCGCCATGGGAGCGGCCCAGCTGCAGGCCGCCCAGGCGATAGCCCGCCAAGTGACGGACCACCTGGGTGGGGCTGGCCTGTTTGGGGTGGAGTTCTTTCTCTGTGGACCCCAAGGATCCGAAGAAGTGGTGTTCTCCGAGCTCTCGCCCCGGCCCCACGACACGGGATTGGTCACCCTCATCGGCCAGAACCTGAGCGAATTCGAGCTGCACGTCAGGGCGGTGCTGGGTCTACCGATTCCAGCCATCCGCTGCCTGGGTCCCGCGGCCAGCCGGGTGGTGCTGGCCGGCGAAAGCCACGACCGGGTCAGCTACAGCGGTGTAGCTGACGCCCTCGTGAATCCGGACACCCAGCTGTTGCTTTTCGGCAAACCAGACGCCAGGCCGAACCGGCGCATGGGTGTGGCCCTCGCCCTGGGGGCCGACGAGGCGGAGGCCCGCCGCAAAGCCGATGGGGCCGCCGCCTGTCTCCGCGTCGGACCCGGCTGACAACGGCGGATCGGGCCTGGTTCCCCGTGGGCAGGAGCCTTGTGGTGACTTTGAGATTGCGGCACCATGGGTCACACTTGTTTGCCTGTCTGTGCTGAGGAGACCCAGGGAGGACAATGAACCCCTGGGAGCGGTAACCACCCTTGTGCCCCGTCGCCGGTCCCATCGCCGCAAGTTGCCCTGGCTGGCCTTCCTGCTGGGCCTGTCCCTGGGATACGGACTGGCCAAACCCGCCGCCTTCGCCCAGCTCTCGGCCAGCCTGGGCGAGGGCGCTGTTCTATTGCAGCCACTCTTCGATCACCTGGGAGTGGGCCGGCGCGAGGTGCTGGTGTTGGGCTCGGACAAGGTTGGCGATAATACCGATGTCATGTTCAGCGTGCGGGTTCAAGACGGCGTGACCCGCATCGTCCAACTGCCCCGCGACACCTACGTGACCTCGGGGCGTCTCGGCGTCGTCAAGGCCAATGCCCTCTACAGCCAGGCCGGCATCGCCGAGACCAAGCGGGAAATGGGCCGCTTGCTGGGGGTGCCCATCGATCGCTACATCAAGGTGAATCTGGACGCGGTTGCCCGGGTCGGGGATGCCTTGGGAGGAGTGGAGGTGGAGGTCCCCAAACGGATGGTTTATGTCGATCGCAGCCAAAACCTGAGCATTGATCTCTATCCAGGTCGCCAGGTGCTCAAGGGCGACGACCTGCTGGGCTTCCTGCGCTTCCGCCACGATGAGGCCGGCGACCTGGGACGCATGGAACGGCAACGGCTCGTGCTCAACGAGATCTTCCGCAAACTGAGCCAACCCACCACATTCGTTCAGCTACCCGCCCTGATCCAAATCGCCGGGGAGGACATCCACACCGACCTCTCGCCCGTGGAGATCACCCAGTTGGCGGCCCGTCTGGGCCACACCCGTCTGAACACCGAGCGCCTGGCGGGGCGCCCCTACTGGGAAGACAGCCTCAGCTACTGGATGCCCGATTCCAACAAAGAGCATCCAGCAGAAAACGACGGCCCGCCTCCGCCTTGAAGGCAAATAATCAGGCAGCATCCTGTTGCGGCGGATGCTGGGCAAGCACTTGCTTGAGATACCTGCCGGTGTGACTGGCGGGATGGTCGGCAACCTCTTCCGGGGTTCCCGTCACCACGATCTCGCCGCCCTTATCGCCCCCTTCGGGGCCCAGATCAATCAGCCAGTCAGCGCAGCGAATCACATCAAGGTTGTGCTCAATCACCAGGATTGAATTGCCCTTGTCCACCAGCCGTTGCATCACCTCCATCAACTTGTGCACGTCATAGAAGCTGAGGCCGGTGGTGGGTTCGTCAATTAGATAGAGGGTTTTGCCGGTGGCGCGCTTGGAGAGCTCGGTGGCCAACTTCACCCTCTGGGCCTCACCCCCGGAGAGGGTGGGGGCGGGTTGGCCAAGCTTGATGTAGCCCAGGCCCACATCTACTAAAGTGCGCAGCCGATCGGCGGCCTGGGGAATGGCGGCAAACTCCTCGGCCGCCTGCTCGACAGTCATTTCGAGCACATCGGCGATGGTGTGGCCGCGATAGGTCACCTGCAGGGTCTCGCGGTTATAACGAGCACCCTTGCAAACGTCGCACTGCACATAGACATCTGGCAGAAAATTCATCTCGATGACGTTGACACCTTGCCCCCCACAGGCCTCGCAACGCCCCCCCTTGACATTGAAACTGAACTGTCCCACCTGATAACCCCGGGCCTTGGCCTCCACCGTGGCGGCAAACACCTGGCGAATCGGATCAAAGGCGCCGGTGTAAGTGGCTGGATTGGAGCGGGGCGTGCGCCCGATCGGGCTCTGGTCAATGACGATCACCTTGTCGATCGCCTTGATCCCCCGCAGCTCCTCCAGGCCCGCAGGGAACGGCACCTTGAGTCCAAGCTGGTGTTCCAGGGCCGGGTGCAACAACTCATTCACCAGGGTGCTCTTACCGCTCCCACTAACCCCGGTCACCGCCACCAGGCGCCCCAGGGGAATATCAACATCGATGCCGCGAAGGTTATTGCGGTTGCAATTAACGAGCCGCAGACGCCGGCTGCCCGCCTCTCGGCGACTGGCGGGCGTGGGGATGGCGCGGCGGCCACTGAGATAGGCGCCGGTAAGGGAGTCTTCGGCCTCAAGCAGGTTCTGCAGCGACCCCTCGGCGACGATGTGGCCGCCGTGAACGCCGGCGCCGGGGCCAATATCGACGAGGTAATCGGCGGCGCGGATGGTGTCCTCGTCGTGTTCGACAACGATCAAAGTGTTGCCGAGGTCGCGCAGCTTGGTGAGGGTGGCAAGCAAGCGGTCGTTATCCCTCTGGTGCAGGCCGATGCTGGGTTCATCCAGCACGTACAAAACTCCAGTCAGGCCGGCGCCGATCTGGGTGGCGAGGCGAATGCGTTGGGCCTCACCGCCCGAGAGGGTCATGGCGGGCCGATCCAGGCTGAGGTAATCAAGGCCCACGTCCAGCAGAAAACGCAAGCGCATGCGAATCTCTCGCAGCACCAGATCACCGATCTGGATCTGGCGCTCCGTCAGCAGGGGGGTGGACCCGGCGGCGGAGCCGACCCCCATCAGAGCTTCGACGGACGCAAGGGTTTCGGCCACACTGACCGCCGTTAACTGGTGAATGGCGTAGGGACCAACCTTGACCGCCAGGGCCTCGGGCCGCAAACGCAATCCCTGGCAACTGGAGCAGGGCACCAGATCCTGAAATTTCTCCAGCTTCTGGCGTACCGCCTCGCCGCCCGCATCCTTTAGCTGGCGCTCGAGGATGGGGAGAATGCCCTCGAAGGGGCGGGTATAACTCTGGCCCTTGCGATAGCGGCTATCGGCCTGAATGGCGATGGGTTCTTCGCTGCCATGCAGCAACATCTGCCGCTGGCTGTCAGTGAGATCCTTCCAAGGGGTTTTAAGTTCGAAGCCACAGGCCTCGCCCACGGAAAAAAGCAAAGAGAAGTAATAGCTGTTCTCCTTATCGCTCCAGGGGGCTACGGCCGCATAGACGGGCAGGGAGGGGTCGGGCACCACCCTTTCCACGGTGAAGCGACGCAGGTGGCCGATGCCATGGCAATCGGGACAGGCGCCGTAGGGACTGTTAAACGAAAACAGCCGCGGCGACAGTTCCTCAATCACGGCGCCGTGGACAGGGCAGGCAAAATTTTCGGAATAGAGGCGTTCCCGCTCCTGGCCCTCCGGCAGGGATTCCCCCTCCCGGGGCACCACTTCCACCAGGGCCAGTCCCTCACCGCGCTTCAGGGCGGTCCGCAAGGAATCGGTGAGCCGCTCGGTGATGCCCTCACGCGCCACCAGGCGGTCAACAACCACCTCGATGTTGTGGGCATGGTTTTTATCTAGCTCGATGTTGTCCGCCAGCTCCCGCACCTCCCCGTTGATGCGCACCCGAGCGAATCCCTCCGCCACCAGCCCCGACAACAGCTTGACGTGGGTGCCCTTTTTGCCGCGCACCACCGGGGCCAGCAGCTGGAAGCGGGTGCCCTCGGGCAGGGTGATGATCTGGTCCACCATCTGGTCGATGGTTTCGGGCCGAATCGGACGCTCGCACTGGGGGCAATGGGGTTCGCCGGCGCGGCCAAACAGCAGCCGCAGATAGTCCTGGATTTCGGTGACGGTGCCGACGGTGGACCGGGGGTTGTGGCTGGTGGATTTCTGGTCGATGGAGATGGCCGGTGACAGGCCCTCGATGGCATCAACATCGGGTTTGTCAACCTGGCCCAGAAACTGGCGGGCATAGGCGGACAGACTCTCCACGTAACGCCGTTGGCCCTCGGCAAAGATCGTGTCGAAGGCCAGGGAGCTCTTGCCGCTGCCGCTAACGCCAGTGAACACCACCAATTTGTTGCGCGGAATCGTCAGATCGATGTTGCGCAGGTTGTGCTGACGGGCACCCCGCACCCGGATCACATTGTCCAGGCTGCCGCCATTGAGGGTTTGGAGAGCGGCCTTCTCGACCACGGTGGCCTGATGGGATCGCAGAGGCTGGCCCTTGCCGGCAGCAGTGGTGGCGCGGGGCATGAAGAGCCTTCGGCAGCCGCAGATTCTAGGGAGGGAGGGTGTGACACGTTGCGGAGCCAAGCTCGAGATCCCATCGAGCGGGGGGCCGAACCTGGAGAAAACCAAAAATGCGAAAACTTCCCAGCATCATTCTCCGCGCTGATCAACTAAGATGGGACGCGAATTGAAAAGCAAAATAACAAATCTCATGACCTCTAATCCTATGAACGCTAAGTTAGACGCCAAACCAAACCCAATTGATAAGACGCTAGTCAGTGTGATCACTCCCACCAGGCTGTCCCCAGATCGGCTGGACATGCTGGTGGAACTTAATCAAAGCCTGCAGCTTAATCATTGCGAAGTTGAACACATCATCGTCGTCGATGGCAGCAACCAGGACGCAATTCCCCACCAAATCCGCCAGCAAGCCACCATCATTGGCTCCTCTAGGTCCATCGGCCAAGCCGCCTGCCGCAATCTTGGCCTGGTCGTCGCCCGCGGAGCCTGGATAACAAGCGCCGACGACGATGACTTACTGCCTCCCCATTCAATCGACCAACGCCTGCAAGCCATTGCGGATCAGCCCAACGCACTTTGGGCTGCCGGATATATAAAAGAAAAATCCGACGAACAACCACAGATCATGCCTGCAGGCCCCTGCGCGCCGGGTGATGTATGGCGTGCCTGGCCAACGCCCAATCACAGCATTCCCCTGGGACCAACCTGCCTGTTGGTGGAAACCAATTTACTTAAGCGGGTCGGCGGCTGGATGGGCCTATCCCAAGGTGAAGACCTAGGCATGATGATGGCGGTGACCTGTACGGCACCAGGTATTTTGATTGATTCTTGTGTGTATCACTATCGAATGCATGGGAACCAAATTACGAAATCCCCCTGGTTTGATGATTTGGAACTCCTCTCGCGCACCTGCGCCTGGCAGCGGGGCGAGCAAATCCTTTGCCAATCCAGCAGTCCCGTCACCCCGATGTCAGACATGCTCGCCATGGCCTCGAGCCGCCCGCCCGGCTGAGGGGGCCATCCCCAGCCTGGGCCTTGGATTTTGGTTGGGTTGGATCTGCCCCCTAGAAGGAATACACCTGGGGCCAAGCCGAACAGCTGGCCAACAGCTCCTGGCTCACCTGCCAGAGGCGCTGGCAATTGTTGGTATCAAGGGCCGCGGCCGCGACGGGCACCGGCTTGGGCCAACCCCCCATACCCCCGAAACCATCGGGACCGTAATGACCAGCCGGCGAAGCTTCTGGGGCCGTGGCTGCAAAAAGCTGGGGCAGAGCGCCCATGGCGGCGCTTTGAAACAGAGGGTCCATGAGTCGATAGGCGATCGGTTCAAACCAGGAACCACTGGCGGCCACCGAGGAGGGCTGCAGGGAGGTGCGGGCCAAGCCGGGATGAGCCGCCATGGCATTGATGCCGGCATTGGCGGCATCCAGCCGGCGCTGCAGCTCGAGGGTGAACATCACATTGGCCAGCTTGCTCTGGCTATAGGCCTTCCAGCGGTCATAACGGCGCTCGCCCTGGAGATCGTCGAAATCGATGCGACCGAAGTACTGGGCTCCGGAGGTGACACTGACGACCCGGGCGTCGTTTTGACCCTTGAGCAGGGGTAATAGGGCCTGGGTGAGGGCGAAGTGGCCCAGGTGGTTGGTGCCGAACTGGAGCTCGAAGCCATCCCGGGTCAGGGTGCGGGGAGGGGCCATGACGCCGGCGTTGTTGATCAGCAGATCAAGGCGGCCGTAGCGATCGGCCAGGGTGTCGGCGGCGGCGGCGACACTGGCCAGATCGGCCAGATCCAGTGTGAGGCAATCGAGGGCACCGTGAGGACTGGCAGAGTTCTGGTGGGCCAGGTCGTCCAAGAGCAGGGCCCGGGCCGCCGCCGCCTTCTGGGGCGAGCGGCAGGCCAATACCACAGTGGCCCCATGGGCTGCCAGGGCGCGAGCTGTTTCCAGGCCCAGCCCACTGTTGGCCCCGGTCACCAAGGCCAGGCGACCGCCCTGGTCAGGAATCGCCGCAGCGGTCCAGGGGCCGGAGCGGGCTGGGACAGGGGCGGTCGCAACGGAGGGGTTCACGGGGCTTGAGTGGGGCCAAAAACAAGACCTTCACCGTATTGGGCCCCAAGGGTGGAATGGGACCTTTGCCACTCACCTCGGGTCATGCCAACCGCAGCAGGCCCCATCGATCGTCGGGGCTTTCTTATGCCGAAGGTGATTGGATTTCAGCCCAGCCTTCTGGGCCCAGCTTGATGGGTGCCAGCCTCAAGCAACCTGGTCCAATTGCGCCCCGGCCAAGCGCGTATCTCGCAGGTCGCAACCCTCAAAATGGGCCTGGCGCAGGTCCGCCTGGCTGAGATTGGCGCCATAGAGACAACTGCCCCGCAGGTCGGCACCGCACAGGTTGGCGCCATTGAGCAGGGCAAAGCTCAGGTCGGCCTCGCGCAGGTCGGCCCGCCCCAGGTCGGTGAGCTGATCCAGACCGGAGCGAAAATCAGCCTCCACCAGCCGGGCTTGGCGCCAGCAGCTATCGGCGGCCAGCACCCCCCTCAAGCAGGCGCGGTGCAAAAAGGCGCCGCTGAAATCGGCCCCTTGCAACCGCGCGCTGGAAAGATCCGCCTCGTGCCAATAGGAGAGCGCGGCCCGCAGGCCGGAAAGATCGGCGCCCCAGAGCAGAGCCTGCTGAAAACGGGTCCCGTCGGCCCGCCCCTGCCGCAGGCGGGCATGGCCCAAACGGGCCTCCTGAAAGCAGGCGCCGCGCAGGTCGCAGCCGGAAAGATCGCAATCCGTAAGATCGAGCTCGCCGATGTCGCGGCAGATCAAATCCGCCAGGGGCAAGGCGGTGAAGCGCCGCTGGCCCGCCGCCAGGGCGGCCCGCAGGTCGGCCAGGGTCTGGGGGGCGCTGTGGTCAGCGGCCATCAGAGGCTGGCGGCCAGGGCATCGAGCTGCTGGCGCCGGGTGGCCAAAAGCAGCTTTTCGGCCTGGGTGATCAAGCGAAACACGGCCCGATCACTGACTTCATAGAAAACAAGGGAGCCCTGCGGCCGGCGCTGCACCACCCCGGCGATCGTCAGCAGCTTGAGATGCTTGGAGACCAGTGCCTGGCTGAGTCCGGTGTGCTCGACGACAGCGGTGACATTGAGGGGACCATCGCGCAGGGCGTCAAGCACGGCCAAACGGTTGGGCTCGGAGAACACCTTGAAGTATTCGGCCAGGACGTCCATCAGCAGGTCTGAGGGGAAGGAATCTAAGACAGAGGTTAGCGCAACATCAAGGGAGCGCGACAGGCCGCTGCCACGGCAACGCATAGCTCAAATGCTCTTTTGAGCTGGTATCATGTTGTCGTTATGCAAATGTCATTATGCGATTGAATGTGAGCACCCCCGCCATGGGCACCATCACCTTGAGCCGCTCTGGCTCGAAACCGACGAGCCTCGCAGCGACCGCCCAGGCCAGCGCCCAGCCATCTCGGTACTGGCCCAGGGACTGGCCCAGCCAGCGGCACCTGCTGGAGCGCCAGCACGGTCGCCTTGAGGTGATGCTCAACACATCAATAGCGGAGGCCCGTGCCCTGGGCCCCCTGGCCAGCGCCGCTGTCACCCCCTCGGGGGATCTCAATTGCCTCCAGCTGCAAAGGGCCCTGGACCTGCACTTTCGCCTGGAAGAACGCTGGCTGGCCCAGTGGGGCTGCCTCAACAGTGGCCACCGGGCCAGCCATCGTCTCGCCCGCACCGCCGCCTGCCAGGCGGAACCTTTGATCGGCGCCAGCCGCCTCGATCCCAGCACTCAACTGGAGTGGTTGCAAGGCCTCCAGGAGTGGTTTCTCGTCCATCGCGACGGAGCTGATGCCATCGCCTACCGCCGCGCCGACCATGCTTGCCGCCAACAACAGCCATGACAACCACAACCCCCCAGCTGCGCGAAGACCTGCACACTCCGCGTTTCAACACCGCAGAGACTGCCAAGGCCGCCCGCAGCGACATCAGCGGCCAACGCCTGGCCTTTGATGCTCTGCCAAGGGTATTCATCGGCCACGACCGGCGCGAAGGAGTGGCGGTCAATGTCCTTGCGGATTCGATTCAGGCGCAAGCCTCAAGGCCGGTGCAAATCGGCCAAGTGCGGCTCTCCCAGTTGCAGGGGATCTATCGCAGGCCCCAGCACCCTTTGCAAAGCACAGACTTCTCCTTCAGTCGGTTTCTGGTGCCCTGGCTGACAGGATTTGAGGGCTGGTCGCTGTTCATCGATGCCGACATGTTGTGCCTGGGGGACATCGCTGAACTCTGGGATCTGCGCGATGAACGCTATGCAGTGCAGGTGGTTCAGCATGAACATCATTGCGAAATCGGTCGCAAGTTCCAGGCGATGCCGCAGACGCCCTATGGCCGCAAAAACTGGTCGTCACTGATGCTCTTCAACGGACCACGCTGTCGGGCCCTGACGCCTGAATGGGTGCACCAGGCCAGCGGCCTGGAACTGCACCAGTTCCATTGGTTGGCCGATGGCGAGATCGGCGCCCTGCCGCCGGAATGGAACGTGCTGGTCGGGGTGCAGCCGGTGCCGGCCCAGGCCCGGATCCTGCATTACACCCTCGGTGGCCCCTGGTTCGACGACTGCCGGGACATAGCCCTGGCCGACCAGTGGCTGGCGGCCCAGGCGGCGATGAACGACGCCCCGTCCACCACCCCAATACAAAAACGGACATCCTTTTATAATGCTAGTGTTGTTTAGCTATCAAGCGATGGGACCCGACTTTCGCTGAATAGCGCCGCTCGCCCTTGCCCTTGCCGCCATGACCATCACAACCCAAGCCCCCATCTCCGAGCACGCAACCGCCAACGACACCCGCCGGCACAGCCGCTTGGGCCCTCGGGTTCGACGGCTGCACAACCGCATCGGCCAGGCCCATCACCAGGCCGAGGCCATGGGCCTCTCCCGCGCCCTGCTGGAGGGGCAAGCCGCACCACGGCAACTGGCGGCCCTTCTACGGGCCCTGGCCCCCGCCTACGCCCTGCTGGATGAGCTGGCTCCCGCCGCCGCCGCCGGCCTCGGCGCCACCGATCTGCCATGGAGCGACCTGGCCCGTACAGCCGCCCTGGAGCATGACCTGGCCCTGGTGGCGACCGTGCCCGCCACGCCAGATTCGCCAGCGGCCGCAGCCTGGTGCGAGCGTCTGACGGAACTGGCGGGACAGGCGCCGCATCGCCTGTTGGCCCACGCCTATGTGCGCTACGGCGGCGACCTCTCCGGAGGCCAGCAACTGGCTCCCCAAGCAAATGCCATCATGGCTGCCCTGGACCTGCCAGCTCTGTCGTTCTGGTCGTTCAGTCGCCCCAGCATCGACCTGAGGGAAGCCCTGCATGGGGGCTTGGAGCGGTTGCTGCTGGGCGCCAAAGAAGAGCAGGAGCTCATGGATGAAGCCCAGGCCGCCTTCGGCGCCAGCCAGGCTCTGCTCGCCGAACTGGCATCCCTCGCCTGAGATCAGCCATTCCCCCACCCCCTGCCAGCGCCGCGGGCGACCTAAAGTTGGCTTCCGGCACTTTGGCCCCCGCAGCGTCCTCGTGGCAGCACCCGCCCAGAACGCCTTCAAAGTCAAGCTGGCCCCCGCCTTGGTGCTCGCGTTGGCGGCGCTGGCGAGCCTCGCTGCTGTCGGGGCCTGGCAATGGCAACGCAACGGGGCCCTGAAGCGCAAGCAGACCGTGGAGCGGGAAACCGCGGCGGTCGTGCGCCAGGACATCACGGTCAAGGTGAGCGCCACCGGCGTCATCCGGCCGGTGGCGCCGGTGAACATCAGCCCCAAGCAACCGGGCCGGATTGAACGGCTGCTGGTGGAGCAGGGGGATCGGGTGACGGCCGGCCAGTTACTGGCCCAGATGGATGCCAGCAATCTGCAGGGCCAGCGCCTCAGTGCCATGGGCGACCTGGCCGCCGCCGAGGCCAACCTCAGCAAGCTGGTGGCCGGCAACCGTCCCGAAGAAATCGCCCAGGCCCGCAATGGGGCCAACGACGCCCGAGCCCAGCTGGTGGCGATCCGATCGGCATACACCAGCAATAAAAAGCTGTATGAGGCCGGGGCCCTGGGGCGGGTGGCCTTCGATGCCAGCGCCGCCCAGTACCGGGCCGCCCAGGAAAAAGTCCAGGCCAGCCAGTCCCAGCTGGAGCTGCTGCAGGCCGGTTTTCGCAAGGAGGACATCGCCCTGGCCCGCGCCCAGGTGCTCAAGGCGCAGGGCAGCCTGCAGTCCATAAACAGCCTGATTGAGGACACGAGGATCCGGGCGCCGTTCGCCGGGGTCATCACCCAGAAATTCGCCGATGTGGGGGCCTTCGTGACGCCGACCACCTCTGCCAGCGCCACCAGCTCGGCCACCTCCAGCTCGATCGTGGCGCTGGCCGGAGCCCTTGAAGGCCTGGCCAATGTGTCGGAAGTGGACATTGGCAGCATCCATCCCGGCCAGGCGGTGGAACTGCTGGTGGATGCCTACCCCCGTCGTCCGGTGCCGGCACGGGTGCGGCTGATCGCCCCGGAATCGGTGGTGGTGCAGAACGTCACCAGCTTCCAGGTGCGGTTGAGTCTGCCCAAAGAAGGCGGCCCGAGGCTGATGTCCGGCATGAATTTCACCGCCAACTTTTTGGTGGGACGCCATGACAACGCCCTGCTGGTGCCTACTTCGGCGATCGTCAGCCAGGAGGGGGGAACGGGGGTGCTGCTGCACCAGGCCGGCGGCAAACCCCGCTTCCAGCCGGTGCGGGTGGGGGCCACGGTGGGATCCCAAACAGAGGTGAAGAGCGGAATCAAGGAGGGCCAGCGGGTTTATATCAGCTTTCCGGGGCAACGCAAACCCAATGACAAGCCGGTAAGAAGTGGCTCCCCGTTCCAACCGGCCGGCGGTGGCCGCGGGATTCGATGAGGCGGCGCCGCACAGGCCACCGCCCGGGCCTACCGGTGTCCGGCTGCCGGTCGGGCGGTCCGGGGGCCAGCCGCGGCAGGCGCGGCAGGCACGGCTGGCTGGCGGCGGGGCGGCGGGGCTGGGGGCGGTTGCGGCGTGGCGGTTGGCCGGAGCTGCGGCAGGGGGTGCGGGAGCTTGGCCAGGCGCCCCTGCTGGCGGATTTGCGCGAAACGGTGCCCCTGGCTTGGCAGTCGCTGGTTGCCAATCGCCTGCGCTCGATACTGACGATGCTTGGGGTGATCATCGGCATCGCCGCGGTGATCACGATGGTGACCGTGGGCCGGGGCGCCCAGACCCAGGCCGAAAGCCAACTCAAATCCCTGGGTTCGAACCTGCTGTTCGTCCAAAGCGGCGTGGCCACCACCGGCAGCGCCGCCTCCCAGGGGGCGGGTTCCGCCTCGACGCTGGTGTGGGATGACGCCAGGGCGATTCTGGCCTCGGCGCCGGCGGTGGCCGATGTGGCGCCGGTCCTGAATCGGCGCGTGCAGGTGGTGTGGGCTGAGCGCAACACCAACACCTCCGTGGTGGGCACCACCCCGGCCTACCAACAGGTGCGCGATTTCCTGCCGCTGACCGGCCGCTTTTTCAATGACGCCGAGCTGGAGCGGGCCGAACGGGTGGCGGTGCTGGGCCAGACGGTGCTGGACAGCCTGGGATTGACGGCCACGGAGGCGTTGAGCCAAACGATCCGCATCCAGGGCGAATCCTTCACCGTCATCGGCACCATGGAATACAAGGGGGTCAATTCGTTTCGCGACGCGGATGACCAGGTGTTCATCCCCCTGACCACCATGGCCGGCCGCATCGTGGGGGTGAATGCCATCAGCGGCATCGCCCTGGACAGCATCTCGGTGTCGGCGCGCCACCCTGATCAAATGGCGGCGGCGGAATTTCAAATCGGCAACCTGCTGCGCCTGCGCCACAAGATCACGCCGCCCCGCAAGGACGATTTCATCATTCGCAACCAGGCCGATCTGGTCAGCGCTTCCAATTCGGTCACCCAAATCTTCACCAGCCTGCTAGGCGGATCCGCCGCCATCTCGCTGGTGGTGGGAGGCATCGGCATCATGAACATCATGTTGGTGTCGGTGAGCGAGCGCACCCGCGAGATCGGCATCCGCCGCGCCCTCGGCGCCCGAGCCGGCCACATCCTGCGCCAGTTCCTGATCGAAGCCATCACCCTGTCGTTGGTCGGCGGCCTGCTGGGGGTGACCCTGGGGGTGGCGACCTCCCTGCTGGCCAAGCGCCTGTTCGCCTGGCCCGGCGGCGTCGCCCTCGATGCGGTGCTGGGCTCACTGATGTTCAGCCTGTTCATCGGCGTCTTCTTCGGCGCCTACCCGGCCCAAAAGGCGGCCAAGCTGGATCCGATCACGGCCTTGCGGACGGATTGAACAGAGCGGCTGAAACAGACGCCGCCTGGATCAAGGTGCCTGCATCAAGGCTGGCAATGGGTGCCCCCCGCCCCTAAACCGAAATCCGCGGCGGTGCCAGCAAACTGGCGGCGTAAGTCTGGGCCTCGCCGGAGTCGCCGCCGGCCAGTTCGGCCAGCTCGGCCTGGCGGGCGCGGGTGTCCCGCAGTTGGGACACTCGGGTGCGGGTGTCGCCGTCCTGGACCTGCTTGGACACCTTGAAGTGGTGGTCGGCGGCGGCGGCCACCAGGGGCTGGTGGGTGACGCAGAAAACCTGGCGGGTGGCGGCTAACTGCTTCAAGAGGGCGGCCATGGCGCCACTGACGCGGCCGCTGACGCCGGTGTCGATTTCGTCGAAGAGCAGGGTGACATGGGGGTCGGCAGCGGCCAGGCAGGTTTTGAGGGCCAGCAGAAAACGGCTCATCTCACCGCCGGAGGCCACCTCGGCCAGGGGCGCCAGGGGTTGGCCGGGATTGGCCGAAAACAGGAAGCACACCGCATCGCTGCCCTCCTCGCTGGCGGGGGCGGCCTGCAGCTGCACCGCAAAACGTACATGGGCAAGCCCCATCGGCCGCAATGCCTCCATCAGCTGGTGCTCCAGGCGACGGGCGGCGGCGGATCGGGAGGCGCTCAGGGCGCTGTGGGCCTGGTCGCGTTGCTGGCGGGCGGCGATTTCGCGCTGCTCCAGGGCCGCGAGGGCGACGGCGGCACCGCCGGGCGCCAATTGCTGGCGCAACTGGTCGCGGCGCTCGATCAGGGCGGCCAGGTCCAGGCCATGGCGGCGTTCGAGGGCCTTGAGCTGGGCCATGCGCTCCTGCAGGCCGGCCAGGCTTTGCGGATCACTATCGAGGGCGGCGCCGTAACGATCGAGCTGGCGGGCCAGGTCCTGCAGGGTTTCGAGGCCAGCGACGCAGGCCTGGCGCAAGGAATCAACGCTGGCATCAAGGCCGGCCATGGTCTGCAGTTCGTGGTCGCAGGCGGCGAGGTGATCGAGCACCGACGGCGCCGCCTCGGCCCCCTCCACCAGCCGGCCCAGCAGCTGGGTCACCCCCTCCTGGAGGCGCACGCCGTGGGCGAGGCGGTCCTGGTCGGACTGGAGTCGCTGGCGCTCGAGCGGATCATCCAAGGCCGCCGCCTCCAAATCTTCGAGCCACTGCTCTTGCTGCAGCCGCTCGCGCTCAAAGGCCAGCTGCTCGGCAGTCGCCCGCTCCAAGGCCGTCGCCGCCGCTTTCCATAGCTGAAAGGTCTGACGGGCGGCTTCCAGCAACCCCTGGTGGCCCTCATCAGCGGAGCGATCCAGCCATCGGCGCTGCTGACCGGGGCGGGCCAGCTGCTGGCTCTGGCCCTGGACGGTGAGATCGAGCAGCAGGGGCCGCAACTCCAGCACCTGGGAGCGGCTGATGACGACGCCGTTGAGGCGATGGCGGCTGCTGAGGCGGCCCTGCAGCAGGCGCCAATCGCGGCTGAGCAGCAAGTCGTCGTCTTCAGCGTCGAGCTCCTGGGCCGCCAACCAAGCCAGCACGGGCGGCGTCAGGCGAAAGCTGGCCTCAATGCGCCCCCGCTCACAACCGCGCCGCAGCAGGCGGGAGGCGGCAGCCCCCTGGGATCCGCCCAGCAGGGCATCAAGGGCATCAAGCAGAATCGACTTGCCGGCGCCGGTTTCGCCGGTGAGCACGGTGAAGCCCGGCTCGAAGGTCAGCTCCAGCCGCTCGATCAGGGCGATGTTCTCCAGGCTCAGACCCGTGAGCACCCCGGCCTCCGCTGTGCATGGGATGGATGGTCCGACCGTAGCGGCTGCGGGCAGAAAGCAGAAGGGGTGCTGGCTAACACCCGGAGCCGAGATCGCCGCTTTCTATGTTGACTTGTGTTCTCAAAACGCCGCCATGGTGATCCGCACGCGCCTGGTCGAACTCTCCAGCCTGGAGGCCGTGGCCTACCGGCAGAAGCTGAGGGGAGGCCAGGCGGGGGTGGTGATCCTGCGCCAAGACAGCGCCCAACCGGGGCTGGCCCTGCTGAACCGCAACAGCGGCCAGGCCGATCTGGCGGCCCACACCCCCGCCGCTCTGTTTCCAGCGGAGGCCTTTCAGGAGGCCCTGGAGCTGACCGCCGGCCTGCCCTATTCAAGCCGGGGTCCGGTGCGCAGTCCCGCAGCGGTGACCGGGGCTGCAGTAGCCGAAGCAGCCGCAACCCCAGCGGTCCCCAGTCCCCTGGACGAGGAGCACAGCGCCGAAGAGCTGGCCACGGTCAACAGCGCCGACTACGCAGCGATCGTCAAGGCCTACACCAACAAAAAGGGCGAGATCTCCTACGACCTACTCAACAAGGCCCTGATCCAGGCGGCCCGCTCCAACCCCTACGTGGCCGAAATGGTCGGCCGCAAAGCCACGCTCGAAGAGATCCGCGACCATGTGCTGAAGGCCAACTTCGAAGCCGTGACCGGCAACCGCTCCCTGAGCCTGGCGGAAGTGCAGCGCATCTTGGAGCTGCTCGATGAAGTCAGCCCTCGCTCGGTGCTTCGGGACTTCAATGAAGACCTGCGGAAGATGTTGGCTTAAGAGAGAGGCTGACGAGATGGACCCATGCTGGCTTCAATGGTGACCACAGGCCAGAGCCTGCCGGACTACACTTAGGGTTAAAGAATAGATGCGTAAATTGTGCAGGCATGCGGAGCGATCTGATCCTCAATATAGACATCACATCAGCACAATTCAGACACACTTCAACGTTGAAACCACGCCCCCTACGCATCGCCAGTGGAGTGAGCTTCGACATAATCCTTCAACACAGCATCCATACGAGCTTGCCAACCAGCTCCAGAAGCCCTGAAATAGTCAATAACTTCAGGACTATATCGGATTGAAACCAGCTGCTTTTTATTTGCTAATTTTGGACGTCCGCGCAGCACGCGAATGGGGACCATCGCGCTCATCTGTTCGTCTGTAAGCGGAAGGGCATCAGGATCTGATTCCGCCGCCGCTGTAATCAACTGATCTTCCTCAAGTGTCGGCATCTTCAGGCTGATCTTCTTTGATGGCTTTGACATAGTGATTGACCTCACGGCGATTGGCTCTGCGTAGGCTAATAATTCTCCTTGTCGACTCGCGGTCTACAAAGGCTACAAAATAGAGTATGTTTCCAATTGGAGCCAAGGCAACCATCCTTAATTCACCATAGTCAGCCCGATCATCAAGCCAGACGAGTGCTGCATCCCAGCTGAGCTCAGCTGCGGCCCCAAGGAGAGGCCGTGCTTACTCAGATTGGACGCGTCCTTGCCAGGATCGAAATCGAGCTGCACACTTTATTGTAGCTACAGAAAGGTCTCCAGTCAACTTTGGCTCAACAAGCGGACTTCAGGTGGGCCTAACGCTGCCCCTGAGTGGCGGGCAATGAGCTTGGGGTGGCGTAGCAGAGAGCTGATGGTGGCCTCTCCACTCGAGGGGCATGTTGGAATGTCAACGAAGGGAGCTATTACGAATTAACAAGTGACAACAACATTAGGCTGATAATCTGTTCTCTCTCAACCACGCCTTCAAGTTGCTTCTTCTCATCTACCACAAGCAGTGCATCTACGTTCCGCCTGACCATCTCTCTCAGTGCATTGGCATTGGACCAAGACTTTGTTATTGTGTCTGTCTCAAAGCCTGGGTACCTCATTAGCTCTGCTGATAAACCATGGTTAATAGCATCAATGAACTCACTACCGAGCTGGGCTTTTTGAAGAAGTGTTCTTACTGACCAAGCCGACATATGACCAACAAGCCTTTTCCTATGGTCGAGAAAGGCTACAAATCGGAAATTGCGGAACCTAGAAAGTGTATTAAGGTACGTCATCGCCGCTTCTAGACTGTAGCTATTTGATCCAAGCTGCATCAACATAAGGATAGGTTTAGAATCATCAAGCTCTTGAACCTTCTGCTCTAAGGCCGTCGGACTTTCCTTAAACACTGCCTGGAGTTCATCGGGCTCAGGGCGAATAGTCTCGGATCCCGGCGAGATCGACTCATTAGCCAAATTACGAAACTTGGCTTCCAGACCACCTGGCGCCTTCAACTCTTGAATCCTGCCGGATAAAACCACATAAACCAGGAGAGGCAACAGAAGGATAGAGATTAATAAACCTTCTCCAGTAAAGCCAAGGTACTTTTTAGCGTGCCACAAGACACCGAGTCCTGCTGCGAGAAAGATTAGGGTGCGAGCAATCGCAGACAGCTCACCTCGAATAAGCTTATCGTTAAGCATCGCTTTCCACATACAGAGAGAGCAATAAAGTCCTTCAACATTAGGGCTAAAGATGGATTGGCGCAACCATCTTTGTGATCATTCCAACGCTCATCATCACCCGCCGGAAACATCTTCCGCCAGAGACAAATACCCTGCCCAGGGACGGGTGAATGATGTTGTTGGGCAATCCCTGCGGTGGCACCACCAACAGCCAGGGCAAAACCAAACAGCCCGAAGGCTCAAGAACCAAGAAGGGATCCTGGGGGGAGGAGACAGCAGGGACGAACGGTTGCTTGGCCTGCTCCCTTTCTTTCTGCAGGCCGAGATAAGGACTGGAAATGTAGAAGCTGTGGGCGGCAATAGCAGGGGTCGCTTCTTGCGTTGTTTCCATCGGTGGGACCAGCTCTTGCCTCGTTGCGTTCATGCTGCACAGAGGAACCAGCTGCGTCAACAGGATGGGCATGCCGGATCAAGATGCGTTGCTCTGATGGCCGGCATGCCGTCCTCGGTGGAAATCGATGCGCCTAGGGTGCCAGCCGCAACAGTCAGTAGTAGCAAGGGTGAAGAAACAGCGAGAGACAAGGTGTCAATGGTCTAAGAGTCAAGAAGTTAATCCTGGGGGAGGCAACAGACGCGGAAACCGATGCAGGTAACTATGCCTTCGAAGGTGTTAGCATATGCAAACTGGCGGAAGGCAGATCGTCCTCCCCCCCGCAATACCCTTGTTTGTTCTGCTCGAATGATTGGGGTATTGATCATGGCATTACAAAATCTTTGTGAAATTGTTACTTTTTCGGGATTGAACCAGGCGCTCCCATCCCCAGGAGCCCCTTTGTAGTCTTTGTGCCAGTAGTCAAGACACCATTCCAACACGTTTTTGTGCATATCCTGCAGACCCCAGGCATTGGCTGCCATGTTACTCACATCTGTCGTCCCGTCTATCCCGAAACGCTCTGGGTTCAAACATGCTTGAAGGAGAAGAAACAATGCTCCCTTAACACCCAAACATAGTTTATTAGTCTTCGCTTGCGACGTGATGAACTTTTCTAACATCTTGCTTGTCGCATCACTCCCGTCAAAATCCCGTTGGCTCCGGATGGTCCTTGCGCCCCAGTTGAATGGTGTGGTGGTGCCGGCCCGGCAGGCATATTCCCACTGTGCCTCACTGGGCAGGGTGTATAAGCGTCCGCTGCGTTGGCTCAAGCGGGAGCAGAATTCCTCCGCTTCGTGCCAGCTCACCCCCTCTACCGGACGGTTCGCTCCCTTGAACTTGGAGGGATCGGGCTTTAGGTCGCGTTCCACCTTCTCCCAACCCGCAACCACTCCCCACTGGGTCTGGGTGATCGGGGTCTGACTCAGTAAGAACCCCTTCAGCGTCACCTCATGCTGAGGCCCTTCGTTTTCCATCCGCTCCGGCTCATCCGGGGGAGACCCCATCCGGAATGATCCAGCTGGGATCCCCACCATGGTTAGGGAAACGCCTGGAGCAAGCTCCTCGAACCAAGCGCCTTGTCCTTTCACCGAGGGCGAGGGCAACAGCCGCATCTTCACTAACGACGTGCTTATCGCCAAGTCATCGGCCCTGACCGTGACGCAAGGAATAAGCAGCGATAGGGACCCGTCAGCGAATGTGGCTTTCCGCTGCAAGTAGATCTGTTTCAGAGCGCAGGCGGCCGTGCTCATAAGATCCAGCACGATCGCGGCATGCCTTGGATCGATTGCCTCCCGCAACTGCTCACGCTCCAACAGACCACACAGGGCCGCTTGAGCTTCCTGGCCAGCACTCTTTCCCAACAACCTTATTGCCACAAGCTTCTCCCATGGCAGCCGCTCCCCATCAGCCAGCACATCCGCCAGGGTTTCCTCGGCCAGCCGAAGCGCCTGTGGGTAGTACTCGGCGATCGACTCCAGGCTGGTGAAGGCATCGTGCCGAGCGGATTCCAGGGTCTTTGCGCTCTTCAGGTCCTCGCAAAGCCTTCTCACTCTGTTCTGGTGCTCCAGCGCTTGGTGGCTCTCATCCAACCAGTTCTTCAGGGTGGTCCAGGTGCGCAGCAGGGCCTCATGCGCCACCTCGATCGTGCCGCTCTCCTTGCCGGAGATCAGCAGCCGGGCCTTAACGAACCGCTGCAGCACCTCCCGGGCTTCAGGTGGCATGGCCTCCCAGCGGGCCGGGATCCGGGCATACTGACCCTGCTCGTTGATGCGGGCCATGACCAGGAACGCCATACGCACGGCCTGGCTTTCCTCCGGGTTGAGAGAACGGGCTGTGAACACCCCATCGGCGGCCCGCCGGATCGATCCATACAATCCGCCAAGGGTGCGGTATTCGACGAGGGTGATGTCTCCATCGCGGCCATACTTCTCCCAGAGTTCCCGCAGTGTGAAAGCCATTAGGGGCAGGGCATCGCCGGTCTGAGTGTCGGCAACCATCCGCTGGCTCAGGCCAGGTTCCAACGACAACCCGGCCACCTGGGCAGGGCCTTCGATAACTTGGGTGTAGCCCTCCACCTCCATCGGCCCCAGCTTTAGATCGTCGAAAGGAAGGCCCAGCAGCTTCGGGTGACATTGGAAGGTGTCCAGGAAGTCGGACCGTAGGGTGACCAGCACTACCAGCCGGCCGAATGGTTCCTTCATCGCCTCGCGCAGGAATGCCAGGAAAAGATCCCCGCCCATGCCTTGATCTGCTGCTGAATCGCCGCCTTCCCCCAGCAGTTCCTCAAACTGATCGATGGGGATCACCACCGTGGCCTCGCGATTGCCGCTGGTTCGGCGGAGATCCTCCAGTTGCCGCTGCAGATCCTCCGCAGTTGCCGGTGCATCAGGGGACGGCGTCCCCTTGGCAGGGAAGGCATTGGTGAGGGCCTCGGCCAGCTCGGCGAAGGGATCCAGGCCGGGCCGGAACGGATCGAGCACCAGCCAGGTCTCGGGATCCCGCCGCAGCCGCGGCACGATCCCGGCCCGCACCAGTGACGACTTGCCGCATCCCGAGGCCCCCAGCACCAGCAGCAACGCCTTTCCTCCGTACCGGCGCAGGTTGTGCAGACGATCGAGCCCCTCCTGGATGGCCTCACCCCGCCCGAAGAACACCGGGGCATCCCTCTCCTGGAAGGCCATCAGCCCCGGGTAGGGCGGACGCTTCTGATCCCACTGGAAGATGTCCTTGGGGTCGAGGCCGGCCTCGGCAAGCCCGCGGGCGAGGAGCTCGAAGGCTTCCTCGGGAACGACGGTGAGGTCGATCACCTGCCGGTCGCCCAGCAGGGCGGGCGTGGTGCAGGGGCCAATCTGAATCGGGAACAGGCTCTTACCCAGGTTGCTGGCGATCGCCACCTCCGAGAGGCACCACTCGGAAGCCCTGAAATGCTCGCTGCACAGAGCGATCACGGCCCGGCACCGGCGCAGCTGGTGATACAGCTCCTGCTTCCAGTCCCGCCCTGCGGGGATCCCTTTCTGGGGATCGAAGTCGAGAAAGATCCCCTCGTAGCCCTGTTCCTTCAGCCAGGTGGCAATCCGCTCAGCCCAGGCGTTGTCCTTGCTGCTGTGGCTGATGAAGATCTCGGTCATCGCGCAGCAGACACCCTTCAGGACGCAATCTAGGGGAGCGCCACCGGCCGGACAGATTTTGCCTTTGCTCTGCGGCGATTTGCCCAACGCTGCCCCTGAGTGGCAGGCAATGAGCCTGCGGTGGCGCAGCTGAGAGATGATGGGGCCTGTCCACTCAAGGGGCCTGTTGGGCTGTCATCCAATATCATTAAGTACCCTCTATTCTGAGTTCATGGAGCGTTCAACTCGGGCACGCGGAAGATCAAGCAATTGAATTTCACTATACTGTTTGGCAAGTCGCTTTGTGCACAGCTTGAAGCAAAAACTGATTCGGTCAAATAACAATATCATGGGCCCATTCAGCAGGAGCTGCCTGGGTAATCACCCTGGGTAGACACAGACATTTATGATACCTTGGTTGTTCCCACTTGTCCGGTCTGAATCGTTGATTCTAAGCCATCCCTGCCTAGGCAAATAAGTGAAAGGAGCTACCCTCTCAGAGCTATTGCCATCAGGGGAATACAGAAGAACTCCAAAAGGATATCTTCCATCATATTTGTATTGAGGGTATTTTTTCTCCAGCTCAGGGTCAAAGTGGCCGTTAAGAGGACTTACAGATGCATACTTGACAGGATTGACGCTCCACTCGCCAGACATCCGGACCTCCATTCGCCCTGGGTAATTGCCTCGAAGCTGATAGGGCTGCCATCCTTGATTTGCACTTACCTGAAAGCACTCAGCAGCGTGGGCCGAAGTTCCAGCAACTGTCACCAAGGCGGTAATTCCTGCAACTACTTTCAGTAAGAAGAAAATTCCTTTTTGTGGCTGAGGAGATGGGCGCTTGGAGAGAGACATCTTGGCCTCATTGAATCACTTTTTAAGTATGTGCGGAAGCCTGAACCGTGAGACATCCGGAGCCGCAATGTAACACGATGTAATGTACGCCAAAGCCTAACGCTACCATCACCTGGCCGCAGGGAGCGATTGCTCAGATCATCATTCTCATGGCGGCGGGTCAGGTGAATGGTGATGTTAGGCATCTCATGCAACATCCATCTCAGTCTTCTCCAGCAAACTCGAGAAGGCATGATTCTCTAATATCTTTTGGAATTCTGATTAGGCCGGAAAGTTCATCAAGTAACTCAGGTGTTCCAGTGCTTAATGGTGATCGAGCAAACATCCAGTTGCCAAATGTCATGTCTACACATCCAAAGATGGATTTTCCCAGCTGTGCATTATTCCAGGTAATCGCACTATGTGCCTTGTCAGATGGTGTATGTATTACTCTCTCCAGCCAGCCCGAGTAGGGCCTTCTGTGCTCTGGCGGTACCTGGACATCGCTATTCATTTGCTGTACCAATGCCAGTTCTTCGTCTGTCAGTCTTGGAAAGCAATACTCACGAATACTGAATACAGACATGTCCAGCATCAACAAATCTTCTGGCTCAGCGAAGAAGCCAACTCCCATGTACCTATCGTGCGCCCCGCATCGCTCGAGCCTCTGAATAAACTCGATTACTTTAGGGCTAAGCGTTATGTCTAAATTCTTTCGCTCTGTCTGAACTTTGTTGATTGCACGCAGAACCTCATGACTTATCTCTTTGCTACTAACCTCGTTCAGAAGGCAGATGCACTTTGCATACTTCTCTAGGCAATGCAAAGAAGACCAGAGAAACTGATTACCGAGCAGAGCTTGATAGGCCAAACGTGCATGCGCGTAGTCACGATCAGCGTTATCCCTGTAGCAACCAAGAGCTACGCGATTAAAATAGTCACGCCTCTCAGTCATGTTGGCAACACTAGCGGCAACGATCGCTTTTGGTGGAATGAGGCGACTGAATCAGCTGCTCCCTGGTCATCACTCTTGACTCCGTGCCCCATTTGCCTAACGGCATGGATAGATCGTGCGCAGCCACGATCTATCCGGTGTTGGACAAGCCCCGCACCACTGGGGTCTTTCAAGACAGGAGAAAGATCGAGGCTCTTTTAAGGCCGTCTTAGTCTTTCATGTAGGTAGAAATACTTGATGCCGCGCAGCATAGGTGTCTGAAAACATCATGCAGCCATTTTAGGCACAACACAAGCCCTTCAGGCGAGATCCCTCAGATCTGCCTGTGCAAGTGGTGCGGCAAAAGGTAGTGATATATGAGTTTCAGTCCTATGTCACTTAGCAAAGGATCGGGATCTCCCCGCGCTGCCTAACTCTCA
>JBIKMU010000044.1:0-29673 GCA_044359075.1 Cyanobium sp.
TAGCACTGCGCGTCGCCGATGTCACCGGCCTCCAGGGAGGTTCCTCCCACCCCCACACACTCCAGGAGGTGGTCGTCGACAGCCATGCCACCGAGTGGTACCTACCGGTTCCCCTCTCTGATCGCGACTACCGCGTCGAGCTTGGCTATCGCAAAAAAGTGGGAGGTGGCTGGATTTCCCTCGCCTCCTCCGCCGTCGCCCGCGTCCCCTCCCTGGTACCCAGCGAGCAGATCCTTGATCAATTCGTGCCCTTCTCCCTAGATTCACTCCCCGCTTCTCTGCCCCAACCGGCCAGTCCCTCCCCAGAGCTCAACGACTTCGCCGACTCCGGCCTGCACGAACGCCTCTACCAAAGCGCCACCGCCAACTGGCGCCGCCTCGGGCGCGGCTCCGAGGCCTTCCATGAATTCGACCTCGACAGCGATTCCTCACCCTCTGGCGCTGCCCTAAACGCCTCAGGCCAGGGCATTTGGGCCTCCGGACGCCAGGAATCGGGACGGGGTGGCGTTCCCGCCCGCCCCCGCTCCTTCTGGCTGGTGGCTGACGCCGAACTGATCGTCTACGGCGCCACTGACCCCCAGGCTCGCCTATCCATTGGCGGCGAAGATGTGCCCCTCTCAGCCGATGGCACCTTCCGCATTCAGGTGCCTTTCCGCGACGGCCAACAGCTCTATCCGATCGAAGCTTTGGCCGCAGATGGTGAACAAAAGCGCAACATTGTTCTGAAATTTCAGCGCAAAACGCCCGAAGACAACAGCAATCCCTCCAGCCAGAGTTATCAAGAATGGTTCTAATGGAATGACGGCGCCTGGGAACCCTAGGAGCCCCCATTTGACAACATTGTGCAACGCTTCGTTGACTCGCTTTGGTGTAACCCAGCCGTACTGATTTCAGCCACATTAAGTTGCCTCGCTTGCCTTGGCTGCGGACCCGCACCAGCGGCCCGTGAAGGCAATGCCAGCCCATCCCTCCCCCTACCAGCAGGCATTGAGGTTGGCTTCAACCACCACAGTGATCGGCAATACCGCAGCCCCCTGACGGGACGTTGGCGCCAAGGCAATGACCTCGAAGCCATGGTCCTGCGCGCCATCCACGAGGCTAATAGCGAGATTCTCGTGGCGGTCCAAGAACTCTCCTTGCCCTCGATCGCCGAAGCGCTGGTGCAGCGCCACCGCCAGGGAGTCAGGGTGAAGGTGGTGCTCGATAACAACTACAGCACTCCCTGGAGCGAACAACATTCCGTCGATCTCTCGCCTCACCAGCGCCTCCGCCAGGCCCAACTAAAGGCCCTTGGCAGCCCTGACGCGGTGCTGCTGCTGCGGCAGGCAGGGGTGCCCATGATCGATGACACCGCCGATGGCAGCAGCGGCAGTGGCCTGATGCATCACAAGTTTCTGATAGCAGATCGCCGCGTCGTGGTCACAGGCTCCGCCAATTTCACAGCCTCCTGCATCCATGGCGATGCCGATGATCCCAGGACCCGGGGCAACGTCAACCATTTGCTGCGCTTCGAAAGCGCAGAACTGGCGAGTGTCTTTGCCGCCCAATTCGGCGAACTCTGGGGGGACGGCCCGGGCGGGGATCTCGACAGCCATTTTGGCCTCAACAAAAAGGGCACAGAACCCCAACAGGTGCGCGTTGGGGACACCAGCGTGCAGGTGCTCTTCGCCCCCCATCGCCGCAGCGATCCCGACAACGGACTGCAATGGTTGGCTACCCAATTGCGGGGCGTGCGATCACGACTGGACATGAACCTGTTTGTCTTTTCGGCCCAGAATCTCGCCGATGAGCTGGCCCAGTTGCACGACCGCGGCGTACCCATCCGGTTGCTCGCGGATCCCGGCTTCGCCAATCGCCCCTTCAGTGAAGTCCTGGATTTGATGGGCATAGCTCTGCCCGATCGCCGCTGCCGGCTGGAGGCAGGCAACCGGATCTGGAGTCAGCCCTTGCAGGGGGTAGGCACACCAAAGCTGGCCCGTGGGGACAAACTCCATCACAAGTTCGCCGTGCTCGATGGCGAGAAGGTGATCACCGGGAGCTTCAACTGGAGTCCCTCGGCAGCCCACCAGAACGACGAGACCCTTCTGTTGATTGATTCCCCCCTGCTAGCTCGACACTTTGGGGCCGAGATGGACCGCCTCTGGCGGGGGGCTGAACTGGGTGAAACCGCCCGGCTGCGGCGAGGAAGGGAGCGGGCGCGGCGATCCTGCGGCAGCGGCCGTGCCATTGACCAACCACCCTCGCAGCAGGCCCCATTGCCGGATTCGTTAACAGAATCGCAGGCTGTCAGGCTGGACGACCCGACACCCCTTAGCATTAATGCACAAGTTTGACCGTAGTTCGATGGAACCTGTTTCCCTGGCCCAGGGCGACAACAGAATCGATTCGCCCCACTTAGATGCCATCAATCTAATGCTGCGCGATCTGCGCACCCGTCACGATGACATCCGCCATCGCGCCGCATTTCGTGGCTGCACCACCGAGTTGCTGACCCTGCAACAAGAACTCATGGATTATCTGCTGCAGAAGAAAGACAACCTGTTGGGGATCAACAGTGCCAGGCCCCAAGAACTGGCAGGTCCGACCATCGGGTCCGGCCCCTGAGCACCCCTCACCCCCCAGCCACGGTTGTAGTGGTGGGCGCCGGTCCCGCTGGCTGTGCCATCAGCCTGCTATTCGCTCGCGCCGGCATCGAAGTCACCTTGGTGGAGGCGGAACCCCGCCTGTCTTCCCCATTCCGGGGGGAGGCCCTAATGCCCAGTGGCTTTGAAGCCTTGGAACGCTTAGGCATGTCCTGCCTGCCTGCTGCGGTGCCCCAACGCAAGCTCAAAGGATGGCGGGTGTTGGTGGAAGGCCACCGCCTGTTGGATGTGCCTGAACCCATAGCACCTGGACCCGCCTGCACCCTGGTGGGCCTGGAAGAACTACTAGCCACCCTGTTGGAGCAGGCCAGCGAAAGCCCTTGCTTTAGGCGACGCCAAGGAGTCCGGGTCACGGGACTCCTGCGGCAAGCATCACGGATTGGTGGAGTGACCTTGGACGATGGCGACAGCCTGGCCGCCGACCTGGTGGTGGCCTGCGATGGTCGGGCCTCGATGCTGCGAAGGCAGGCGGAATTACCCCTGCAGCTCGCTCCCCCCCAGCACGAAGTGCTCTGGTTTCTGTTGGCCGCAGAAGCTGTGGCGGAGCTTCGGGACTGGCTGGGAGGCACCTTCTTGACGGTGCTGGGGGCCGGGAATGGATTCGCCCTGTTCGAAACCGCCGCCAACCAGAACCTTCGCCTGGGCTGGCTCTGCCGACCTGGAGATGACCTAGATCTCACACCTGGGGAATGGTTGGAGCGCCTGGCCCAGACCTGTGAGGCTCCCCTGGCTACCTGGCTGCGCCAGCTGCCGACCACGGCCCTTCAGGGCCCGCTGCGGGTGCCGATCCAAGTGGGTCTGGCAAAACGCTGGCACCAAGACGGTTTCCTGCTTTTGGGAGATGGGGCCCATCCCCTCAGCCCCGTACGGGCCCAGGGGCTCAACATGGCTCTTCGAGATGCCATCGTGGCTGCCGAAGAATTGCTGCCCGCTCTGCGCCAAGGTGGGAAGCTCGAGCTTGTTGCGGCCTTACCCGAGATCGAGCGCCGCCGGCAACCCGAGCTGCGCCGCATCCAGACCCTGCAGGCCGCCGAATCCAGCAGCGGTGAGCTCCTGCGCAGCCAAGGCTGGCTGCGCCAACTTCTTGCGGCGCAACCCACCTTGTTCCGCCCCTTGATTACCCAGATCTGGTTGGGCCGCCAGCGCCAACTCCGGCAGGGTCTGCCTCTTGGTTCAAGACCAAGGGTCCCATGATGGAGAAATTCCGGATCGGCCCTGGTGCGCATCCCTTTCCCTCCCCGTCCCCTGAACCAGCCCTTGGCCCAAGGGGCTCTTTTATCGGCCAGCCTGCTTGGCGCCCTACTCACGGCAGCCTCCGCCCGCTCTGGCACTCCCCCTGAAAGCTTTCCGCCGCCGGAGGTCTTTCGTATGTTGCAACTGACTACCTATGCCTGCGGGCGTGACAACACGGCCAGCAGTTGTGAACAGGCACGGCTTCAGGCTGATCCTCTTCTGGATCACCCCCGGCTACCGGCAAGCTGCAAAGACGTGCTTTGGAAGATCCGCCAAAAAGCAGTGGTGGCGCCAAGCAACAGTTTTGAGCGACGGGACCCCATTGATGCAGCCGCAAACGAGGTCACAGTTTTTTGCCGTCAACTACCCAAAGCCAAAGCCGACACCAAGCAGGAAAAACAGGGACAGGGTATCGGTGGCTTGAGACTGATTGAACCAACCGCTCCTTGATGAGCTGCTGCCTAAGGCTTGATGAGACTGACGTTCTGCTCGGAAGCTGTCAGATCAATGAGCTGGTGGGCGGTTTCCTCCATAAACGTCAGGCTCATCGGAGTCACCACTATCGCCTTATCCGCCAATTTGCAGAGGGCGTTTTGTTGTGCAGCAGCTTCACAGCTTGCCGAAAGCCTCAACAGCACTTTCGTGAGTTTGCCGCGCAGGCAGGTTTCGGCGCCGGCATGGTCGAGTACCGCTTGGGCCGCCTTTCGGGATTCAATCACCGCCTGGGCATAAGGAATGGCCGCCTTGGCGGGTGAAAAGGCCCAAGGGGCAAAGGTGGCCAGGAAGAAAGCCTGGAAAACCAACAAGGGGAAGCCGAAACGATGCATAGAAACAATCCGCCAAGTCAAGCCAGGCATGGTGATCGGGGGACAGTGACCATCAGACCTTAACTTTGACGCCCAAACCTCAGGCCAGCGGAAGGACCGCTACCCAACTGGCGGGGTTTGGCGACCTCGACCACTTCCTGGCTCGGCCCGCAGACCCTTTTTATGAGTGCAGGGTTAATTTGCTCCTGCCAATCGCCGCCCCGATCGGGTCCCCATGAGCCACAGCCCCAGCGAAAACCCTGTGCTCCGGGTCGGTCTCAGCCAGCCGTTCAGCGACCAGAAACCGGGCACCTCGGGCCTGCGCAAAAGCAGCCGCCAGTTCCAAACCCCCCACTACCTCGAAAGTTTCATCGAGGCGGTGTTCAGAGTCCTGCCGGGTGTTGCCGGAGGCACCCTGGTGCTGGGGGGCGATGGACGCTTCGGCAACAAAGAGGCGATCGGCACCATCGCCCGCATGGCCGCCGCCCATGGGTTGGCCCGATTGGTGACCACCGAGGCAGGCATACTCTCCACCCCAGCCGCCTCCCACCTGATCCGCCAACGGGGCGCCATCGGCGGCATCATCCTTTCGGCCAGCCACAACCCCGGAGGTCCGGAGGGCGACTTCGGCGTCAAGGTGAACGGGGCCAATGGGGGCCCGGCGCCCGAATCCCTGACCGAAGCCATCTATCTGGCCACCCAGGGCCTGGACGGTTACCGCATCAGCCCAGAGGCAGCCCCAGGGCTGGATGTGATCGGCACCTATGACCTGGGCCCTATGCAGGTCGAAGTCATTAACGGGGTCGAAGACTATGTCGCCCTGATGCAGCAGCTATTCGACTTTGACCGCATCGCGGCTCTGCTGCGAAGCGACTTCCGCATGGCCTTTGATGCTATGCATGCGGTCACCGGCCCCTATGCAATCCGCGTTTTCGAAGAATTACTCGGGGCCCCAGCCGGCACCGTCCGTTATGGGGTTCCTTTAGAGGATTTCGGTGGCGGTCACCCCGATCCCAATCTCACCTACGCCCATGAACTCGCAGACTTGCTGCTCAATGGCAAGTCCTACGACTTCGGCGCCGCCTGCGATGGCGACGGAGACCGCAATATGATTCTGGGTAGGGCTTGCTTCGTCAATCCCAGCGACAGCCTGGCAGTGCTGACGGCAAACGCAACCCTGGCGCCGGGTTACGCCGGAGGACTGGCCGGCGTGGCCCGCTCCATGCCCACCAGCGCGGCGGTCGACGTGGTGGCCAAGGAGTTGGCCATTCCCTGCTTTGAAACGCCCACGGGTTGGAAATTCTTCGGCAACCTGCTGGACGCGGGCCGTATCACCCTCTGCGGCGAAGAAAGTTTCGGCACGGGCAGCAATCACATCCGCGAGAAGGACGGTCTGTGGGCAGTTCTCTTCTGGCTCCAGATTCTTGCCGTGCGGGGCTGCAGCGTGGCGGAGGTGATGGCCGGCCACTGGCATACCTTTGGCCGCCACTACTACTCACGCCACGACTACGAGGCCATCGCCAGCCAAGCGGCCGAAGGGCTATATGGAAGGGTGCGGAACCAGCTACCGAGCTTGCAGGGCCAGCGCTTGGCGGGTCGAACCATCGCCACTGCCGATGATTTCAGCTATGTCGATCCGGTGGATAGCTCTGTGAGCGGCGGTCAAGGCCTGAGGCTGCTGCTGGATGACGGCAGCAGGGTGGTGCTGCGACTTTCGGGCACTGGTACCCAAGGTGCAACGTTGCGTGTTTATCTCGAAAGTTATGTCGCCCCCGATGGAGACCTGAATCAGGATCCCCAACTGGCCCTGGCCGACCTGATCAGCGCCATTGACGGCCTGGCTGAAATCCGGGTGCGCACTGGCATGGCCAGGCCAACCGTGATCACCTGAGGGGGGCATCCAGGGGGTGGAGTGGATGAAATCCTTAAATTTGTTGTGATCAAACCTCTGTAAGGCGCAGCCAAAAGGATCATTGGCCCGCAAGGCTTCTACCCTGCTGCAGTGATCCCTGATTTCGCCATGACCTCCGGCGCCTCCTTGCCCCCGCCCAACAATCCCTTGCTTACCTCAACGGCCCTTGATCGACTGGCTCTGGAAGCAGGCCGGCTGAAGGGGTTCACCCAGGCCGAGGGAGTCATGATGATTGTGCTGGGGGTGCTAGCCCTAATTTTCCCGATGATCGCCTCCGCCTGGGTCACCGTGATGGTGGCCGTCGGTTTTCTGGTGGCTGGGATCATCAGCTGGTTCAACAACCTCAGCCGTTCCGCCCGGCTGAGCCGCTGGCATTGCTTTTGGCGTCTGGTGGTGTCAGCCCTGCTGATGGTGGCCGGGATCTGGATGTTGTGGCAATTCAAGTCTGGGCTCATCCCCGCCGCCCTGCAGATCAAGGCTCTGGCCATGGCAATCGGCATCGTTTTCCTGGTGGAAGGAATCGTGATGTCGATCGTTTCGCTCACGCACCGACTCAGCCATGGCTGGGGTTGGGGCCTAGCCAACGGCCTGATCACTCTAGTTTTGGGCTTGATGATCCTGACCATGAGCCCAGCGGGCCTGCTCTCTGTGCTTGGTCTGCTGGTCGGCATCAGCTTCATCTTCAGCGGGATTGATTTGCTTGGCTTCAGCTCCCGCTTCCACCAGGTGGGCAAATAAGCCTGAGGGGTGACGCCGATTAACCTCCCATTGACCGATCTTTTTGGCCATCAGGGAGAACAGCTACGGCGGCGCATTGCCCCGCTGGCCGATCGGCTGCGTCCCCGCACTCTCGAAGAATTCGTTGGTCAGGAGCGAATTCTGGGGCCAGGCCGACTACTGCGGAGGGCCATCTTGGCGGACCGGGTCGGAAACCTGATTTTGCACGGCCCTCCGGGCACGGGCAAAACCACCCTGGCCCGCATCATTGCGGGCTCCACCCGTGCCCATTTCACCAGCCTCAACGCCGTGCTGGCCGGGGTCAAGGACCTCCGCAACGAGGTGGACCAGGCGCGCCAGCGTCTTGAACAGCATGGCTTGCGCAGTCTCCTCTTCATTGATGAGGTGCACCGCTTCAACGCGGCCCAGCAGGACGCCCTGCTGCCCTGGGTCGAAAATGGCATCCTCACCTTGATCGGCGCCACCACCGAAAACCCCTACTTCGAAGTCAACAAGGCCCTTGTCAGCCGGTCACGGCTCTTCCGCCTCCAACCTTTAGAACCAGAGGCGCTCCAGCGTCTGCTGGATCAAGCCCTGGCTGACGCGGAGAGGGGCTATGGAGATCGCCAGGTGCACCTTGGCCAAGCTGCCAGGGACCATCTTGTCCAGGTGGCCGGAGGAGATGCCCGCAGCCTGCTCAATGCCCTCGAACTGGCGGTGGAAACAACCCCGCCAGGTAGCGATGGGACCATCCAGATCGATCTGGGGATCGCCGAGGAATCGATCCAGCAACGGGCTGTTCTCTACGACAAGCAGGGGGATGCCCATTTCGACACCATCAGTGCCTTCATCAAATCGCTGCGGGGCTCAGATGCCGATGCCGCCCTGTTCTGGCTGGCCAGGATGGTGGAGGCCGGCGAGGATCCCCGTTTTCTGCTGAGGCGCATGTTGATCGCCGCCGGTGAGGATGTGGGCTTGGCTGACCCCCAGGCGATGGTGGTAGTGGCTGCCTGCGCCAGTTGCTTCGATCGGGTGGGCCTGCCCGAAGGTCTGTATGCCCTGGCCCAGGCGGCGCTTTACCTGGCGGGGACTGAAAAAAGCAACAGCACCATGGGTATCTTCTCGGCCCTTGAGGCCGTGCGGCGAACCAACAAACAAGGGGTCCCCTCCCACCTGAGGGATGCCCATCGGGACGGCAAAGCCTTCGGTGACGGACTCGGCTACCGCTATCCCCACGCCTATGCGGACCACTGGGTAGCCCAGCAGTACCTGCCAACAGACCTGCAGGGCGAACTCTTCTGGCAACCCGGAAACCTCGGTTGGGAGGGAGAACGGCGCCAACGGCTCCAGGAACGCCGGGCCGCCCAGCTGGCGGCTGTCGATGAATTGGCCGGTGACAGTAGCGACCATTTCAGCAGCAGTCCCCATGACCCCCAGCTGGAACGCTGGTTGCAGCGCCAGTGCGCCACCGAGGGTGAGCGGCTAGATCGGCTGCGCCAACAGCTATGGCTCGGGGCCCTAATCGAGAGACTGGATCGGGTGCTGGTGCTGGAGAGTCGCTCCCTGCTATGGGCCCTCGACCCGCTGCTATTGGCCAGCGAGGGGGAAGTGGTGATTGCTCTTGCGGCCGATGCGGACCGACAACGGCTGGAGGCCCAAGTGCAACTGCTGGATGACCTGCGACGCCCCCGCTTGCTATCGGCGACACTAGAGAACCCCGAGAGCCTGCAGGAGCTGGCGAAAGCAGGGATGGCCTTTGAGTGGTTCGTGGCCCGCCAGCCCCTGGCCGGTCAACCGTTACTGCGCCGGCGCGCCTGGTTGAAGCAAATCCACGCCCTGGCAGCACCCAAAGCTGAATTAAGGCTGCTGTTGAGTCAACCCCTGCTGGGGCCGCTGGGCTGCCTTCAACAATCCTGGGCCACCAGCGCTAGCCAGCGGCCCCGTGCCGCACACCCCCCAGCCCAGCCAATCCCGCCGCCGCCTTCCGCCGATCTATTGGCGGCCGTACTGCCCCTTGAGCAACGCTGGCTTGAGCACCAGGCCCAGGAGCATCACCAATGGAACGTGGATTTGGAGGCGATGGGCTGGTCGGTCCAGGCACGTTGTTGGGAGGAACAGCTCAGTTGGCGGCTTGAGCCTCCCCTGCTGCGGCGCTGGTTCGCCCCAGGGGCCTCCTATCGCACCCACTTGGAGCAGCAGCTCGAACCCACGGTGACGGCTGCCCTGGAAGCCCTGTTCCGCAGCGCGCTTGGGGCGGCAGGGCCCCAACGCCTTCGCCACACGCTTGTGACCGCCCAGAGGCACACGGCGAGCACATCAAACAACGAAAAACCGGCATAAAAAAGCCCCAGAAAATCCTGGGGCAGCCATCGGCAAAGATTGACGATGAACGGGGCAGGGGGTCACCAGAGGCCGCGAATCGGTTCCGCAGGAGCCGGTGCAGGCTCAGGACGCATGGCCACGGGCTCGGCTACTTGGTTGGCCTGAATACAGGCGGGCAGGAAGACGTACCAGGAGAGCAAGGAGGTGCACTGGGCGGTGCCGGGCTTGCAACGGCCTTCGGCGCAAATATTTTGGGCGCCAGTGTAGGTGTTACAGAAATCTGCCAGACGGAAATCGGTGGGGAGGGATGAAAGGATTCCGAAGGCGGACAGCTTGCCATCAGCAGCGTCAGCGATGATGGCAGAACGGAGCCCCTGAACCGCATAAGTGTTCATGCTCCAGTAAGGGAAGTAGCTGGCGGTGGCGTTCTTGAGGAATTTAACGCCAGCGTCTGAATAGAGGAACTTAGAAACCGCGACTACGTTAACGTCGTAATTCTTTTTGAAGCCTTCGCGCACTTCAGTGGCTGACCAGCCAGAACGCTGGATGCCACCGGCGAGGCCCCGATCAGTGATGCTGCCGTCCTTGATGAATGTAGCGAAAGCAGATTGGGGCGTTGACCAAGTGGCCGCGCCGGTGTTCCAGCGGACCGGGTAAGCGGCAGCCTGAACGGAGAGGGGGAGAGCTGCGGCGGTGACGGCCGTTCCCAGGAGGAGACCAGCAAGCAGGCGCTTGGACACGGTGAATCAAAAGGGACTTCGAAATCAATTTACCGAAAAGATGGCCAATCCACCTAACTGATCGTCAAGTTGTCCATCTGCACACCCTTGCCATCCAGGCATCGAGATCACCAGATCACGCCGACCACCCAGCACCATCGCCGCGCCCAATGGGGGAAGGCCGTTTCCCAGACAAGGATTCCCATTGAGAACCGGCCTAAGACAGCCCAAGATCATCAAGAATCTGGTCAGCCATGCTTTCGGCGGTAACTTTGCGGTAAATGTATTCAAGAACACCTTTTTCGTCGACAACAAAGGTGTGGCGCATCATGCCCATATACTCTTTGCCCATAAATTTCTTCAATCCATAGCTTTCAAAAGCGCTGGCTACGGGGCAGGGCTCGACGTCGGTGAGCAGCGTGAAGGGAAGCTCATACTTCTTGATGAACTTGCCGTGGCTTGCCGCCGGATCCTTGCTGATGCCGAGGACCTTGATGCCATGGGCTTGAAAGCGGTCCCATCGATCACGAAAATTGCAAGCTTCCTTGGTGCAGCCGGGCGTATCGTCCTTGGGATAAAAATAAATTACGACTTTCTTCCCTTTGAAATCCGCCAGAGACACGGGCGCACCTGACTCATCGGGCAGGGTGAAAGCAGGGGCGGGATCACCGACAGCGAGGGACATGGCCTGGGCATTGGCTGGTTATCCACTCTAGGAAGGGCTGGCGCCACCCTGGCGGCAGCCCACTCCTGGGTCCGGGGGGGGCCTCAGGGCGGCTAGGGCCGCAAGACAAAGGTCTGTTTCATGCTCAAGGGGGATCCCCCACCGGGCCAGGGATGGGCCGATCAGTGGCTTGAGGATGGGCGCGTCCCCACCCGTCAGCACCAAACGGAGACCGTCCTGCTCACACTCCAGGGTGGCGGCCACAATGGCCGCCGCCAGACCCTTGCTGACACCGACCAACATCGCTTCCTGGGTTTCCAGGGGCCAAGGTTGCTGACCGCCGCGGCTCAGGGCCCCAAAACCCCGGCCAGGCGCCACCAAGGTGTCAGGCAACCCAGCGGTGCCCGCCGCCATCGCCTGCCACTGCAGCGCCAGGCCAGCCAGCAGGCGTCCGCCGATGAAACGGCCCGATCGGGCTATCCGGTTCAAGCTGAGCACCGTGCCCGCATCGACCACCAACAAGGGTCCAGACCATCGTCGCCAGGCCCACCAACTGGCCAGGGCCCGATCAATGCCAAGCCAGGGGGGCACCCCATCCAGGGGAACTTCCGATAGCCCCAACCGCGCGGTGGAGGATAGACCCGCCGTTTCAGGCACCGAACCCACGGCCGCCCAAGCCACGGGGGCGAGTGCGGGGGGTAGAGATGCGGAGGGGGGAGGGGTCTCCCAACTGATCAGGGCTCCAGGATTTCGAGGATCAGGGGTAGCCCAATGCCAGCGGCTATTGCCGATAACGAGCCAGCGAACCTGGCCCCCATCCACCTCAGATTCCCTCTCCCAACATTCCTGGCAGATGGATGCCGCACTCCTGATGCAAGCCGCCGAAACGGGTGGCCCGGCCGGTCAGGGTGCCATCTTCTGGGCCACTGGAATGCCAGTCACCAACCGTGGAATAACCCTGCTCAAAAAGTGGATGCTGGGGAAGACTGTGTTCTTGCATGTAATAATAAACATCTTGCTTTGTCCAAGACAACAGAGGCCGTAGAGACCAAAGCCCCCGTACCGAATCCAAGGGGGACATGCCGCGACGGTGATCGGTTTGACCACCGCGTACACCACTGGCCCAGCAATGCACATCGAGATCGCGGAAGGCACGATCGAGGGGATGGACCTTGCGGATTTGATTATAGAGCTGCCGATCTTCAGCCTCGCTGGATTCCCAAAGGCGACCGTGGATGGCCTCCATCCGGGCCGGCGAAAGATCGGACTGCACCACCCGCAGATCAAGGGGCAGTCGCTGGAGCAGCTGCTCAGAATAGCGATAAGTCTCAGGCGGAAGATAACCCGTATCCACCCAAATTACTGGAATTTTAACTCCACCCAGGCTTTTGGCCAACTGGCTCACTTGATGCAGCAACACTGCCGACTGAATGCCAAAGCTGGTGGTAAGCGCGAAGTGTTCACCAAAGGTGTCCCAACCCCAGCGCAGTCGTGCCACCGAATCACGGGATTCCAGCCAGCTACGGGATTGATCGGGATCCAGGGGCTGGCCAGCGCGATCGCTGGCCAGGTCCAAGGAGTCTCCCGCCGCACCAGATTCACCGGAGATCGCTGGGATCGTCAAAGCTGGGATCATCAAGGCCCGGATTGCCACGCCATCATCATGCCGTCCCGGAGATCCCAAGGTAGGTTCTTGATGATGCAGCAGCCTTGGATCCAAGACGCCGGTACCGGCCCATCCCAAACCGGAGCTGGATTGGATCCGATTGTGATCGCCGGAGGAGGCTTCGGGGGCCTCTACACCGCCCTGGCCCTTGCCGAACAACCAGCACTTCCTCCCCTGTTGCTGATCGAACCCAACGACCACTTTCTTTTTCTGCCCCTGCTTTACGAGTTACTGAGTGGTGAGTTGCGCCGCTGGCAGATCGCCCCCAGCTATCAATCCCTGCTTGCCGGCAAGGGCATCGGTTGGCTCAAAGACAAGGTGGATCGAATCGATACCAATAGCCGCCAGGTCCACACGGCCAAGGGCCATACGTTGGGCTACAGCCGCCTCGTCCTGGCAACCGGTGCCAGCAGCGATGCCTTCGGTGTTCCCGGGGTCAAGGAGCACGCCCTTGGCTTCCGCACCCTTGCCGATGTCGAACGCCTGCAGGCACTGGTGCGCAGCCTGCGCAACGGCCCCTTGAGGGGCCAACGGCTCGCGATCGTGGGGGGGGGGCCCGGCGGCGTGGAGCTGGCCTGCAAGTTGGCCGACATGCTTGGGGATCGGGCCGGCATTGAGCTGATCGAGCAGGGAGCTTCCCTACTGAGCGAATCCCGCGCTTTTAACCGGGAGCAGGGGCAACTGGCCCTGCAACGTCGCGGGGTCCGGATCCGCTGCGGCACCAGGGTGCTGGCCGTTAAGGGAGGGCATCTGGAATTGGCCCCTGGCGGCGGAGGGCCCGCAGTGCATTCCCCAGAAACCCTGGCGGTCGCCGCTGTGATCTGGACGGCCGGCCTGCGCTGCCAGCCACCTGGGCTACTGCCAGCCGCCGCCTGCGACAACCGCGGCCGCCTGCTCTGTAGCTCCGACCTGCTACTTCAAAACCACGCCGACATCTTTGTTGTTGGCGACCTTGCCCGAATCCAGGACGCGCCCGGAACCGCCCCCCAGGACCCTGTCCCTGAAGCCCCCACCACCGCCCAGGTTGCTTTCCAAGCGGCCCGGGTGTTAGCCGCCAACATTGGCCACTCCCTGGCTGGGGAAGCCCTGGAAACCTTCGCCTGGAAGGACCTCGGGGAAATGCTCTCCCTGGGGCTGGGGGAGGCAAGCCTCACCGGAGCCGGCTTCACCCTGGCTGGTCCAGGGGCTTATCAGCTGCGGCGGCTGGCCTATTTGGCCCGGTTACCCGGCCTACCCCTGCAGATTCGGGTGGCGGCTGGTTGGTTGGCTGGCAACGGCGGCACCGGGACAAAACCTTGAAGCAAAGTGTCCTGGTGGGCCGAACGGCCGGACTGCGCCCCAGTGAACGGCGGCGTCTTGAGCAAATCTGTCATCGGCGCCATCCCTGCGATTCGCTCGCAGACGAGCTCACCCTGCACCGTCTAGCGGCGCTCTGCCTGAGGTTGGAAACCCCCCTCACCCTGGCGGTGGATGGCCGCGGGGTCTGTCGTTTTCTCTGGGTTGGGGAGCTCGACGCGCCAACGCCCGCCGAGCCCCTGGCAGCGTCGGGTCGCCGCCGAGAGGGGCCCCATCGCCTCATCACCTGCGCAGGCACCGCCCGCCATCCCCTGCTCCATCCAGGCGAGCGCGAAGCTCTGATGGGGTTGGATCTGAAACCCACCAGCTGGCTACGGTTCGGGCCCAGCCCCGGCGCCGGTGGTCGCTGGCCAGCCAGCCTCAGCGTTCCGGCCTCGCTGGGGGCCAATGCCTGGTCCTGTCTGCGCGAAGACGACCTTGCCAGCCTCTGCGGCCTAGATCCGCAGGCAGTGGCCCCAGACCAGGACCCTGAAGATCGGGTCGGTAGCCGGGAAACCCGCGAAGAGGGCGCTCGTGACAGGGTTTTCATCCTGAGCCTGGGCGACGGCGGCCAGGACTCGGAACGACGATCGGCCGAGCTGCAAGGGTTGGTGAGCAGTGCCGGCGGCATCGTTCTTGGCAGTGTGCGCCAAAGACCCAGTCGCCAAAACGGTCCAAATTTATGGGGGGACGGCAAATTGCGCGAGGCTGCTCTGGAAGCCCGAAGAGTCGGAGCCAACCTGGTAGTCACTGACCGGGAACTCAGTCCACTGCAGGCACGCCATCTTGAACGAGTTTTAGACCTACCTGTCAGCGACCGCAGTGAACTAATTCTTGACATCTTTGCCCAACGAGCCGCCAGCGCCGCAGGTCGTCTGCAGGTGGAACTGGCCCAACTGCGCTATCGCCTGCCCCGGCTCACCGGTCGGGGTCTCAGCCTCTCCCGCCAGGGAGGCGGCATCGGCACCCGGGGGCCCGGTGAAACCCAATTGGAAAAGGATCGCCGCGCCATCGCCCGCCGGCTGGAGCGACTGCAACGGGACGTCCAACGGTTGGGGGAGCATCGAAGCCGCCTCAGACAGCAACGCTCAGAAATTAAACGGCTGGCCCTGGTGGGCTACACCAACGCCGGCAAGAGCTCCCTGCTCAACGCCCTCAGCGGCGCCCCGGCAGGCCAGGGGGTCCTGGCTGCGGACCAACTCTTCGCCACCCTGGATCCGACCACCCGGCGTCTGCATCTAGGCGGTGCCGGCGAACGGGCCCAAGAAATCCTCATTACCGACACGGTTGGTTTCATTGAGGATCTGCCCCCGGCCCTGTTGGAGGCCTTCCGCTCCACCGTGGAGGAGGCGCTGGAGGCCGATGGTCTGCTGATCGTCGTGGACCTGGGGGATCCGGCCTGGCCCGAGCAACTGCAAGCAGTCCAGGCGATCATGAATCGCTTGGGAGCCGATCGACCCCGGCTGGTGATCGGCAACCAGATAGACCGCTGCCCCAGCACGGAGCTGGAGCGGGCCCAGGCCTTGGTCCCGGACATGCTGTTCGTTTCGGCCACCTCGAGTTTGGGTTTGCAACATCTCTGCCAGCGACTGCAGGCATGGCCCCCAGCCTGCCCGGACCTGGCGAAGGCGCCATGCCAACATTCAAATGTCTTCTCCCCTGAGGCCATGGCCCTTCAGCTCGGCGATACCGTTCCCGATTTCACCCAGGATTCCCAGCTTGGTCCGATCAATCTTTACGACTTCGCCGATGACCACTGGGTGGTGCTGTTCTCCCATCCCGCTGATTACACACCGGTCTGCACGACCGAACTGGGTGAGGTGGCCCGCCTGCGTCCGGAATGGGAAAAACGCAACGTCAAGACGATCGCCCTAAGCGTTGACTCGGCAGAGAGTCACAAAGGTTGGATCTGTGATATCAATGAGATCCAAAAAACAAGCGTTGACTATCCCATACTTGCCGATCTCGACAAGCGGGTCAGCGATTTATACGGCATGATCCACCCCAATTCTCTCAACAACCTGACGGTGCGATCGGTGTTCATCATCGATCCCAACAAAAAGCTTCGTCTCCAGATCACCTATCCCGCCAGCACAGGCCGCAATTTCGATGAGATTCTGAGGGTTATTGATTCGCTGCAACTCACCGACAACCACCAGGTTGCCACCCCCGTCAATTGGAAAGATGGACAAGATTGCGTGGTCGTCCCCTCCATACCGACCGAAGAGGCCAGGGCCAAGTTCCCCAAAGGGGTCACCGAGATCCGTCCCTACCTGCGCATGACCCCCCAGCCGAATCGTTGAACCTGGGCGAAGGCCGTGGCCACCGATCGAAGCAGTGATTGGCCCCCCAAACGCATGACGCAAAGGTGGCCGTGGCCCCATCCAGACCTCCAGGCGCTGAAAAGGGCCTGACGCCATAGAAAGCATGAGGGTTCTTGGTCTGATGAGCGGCACCAGTGCCGATGGCGTGGATGCTGTTTTGGCGGAATTTTCAGGCCGCCCGGACCGCCCCCAATGGCGCATCCTGGCCTCGGCCGCCACCCCCTACGCCCCAGATCTGCGGCGCAGCCTGGTGGCAATCGGTCAGGGTCAGCCCCTTGCGGCCGCCAACCTGCTGGATCTCTCTGAAGCGGTCACCGAAACGCAAGCGCTAGCGGCCCGGGCCTGCGATCCTGGGGGGGAAAGCCAACTGGTGGGGTGTCACGGCCAAACCATTTGGCACCGCCCGCCAACGGCCCAACGACGGGGCCTCAGCTGGCAATTGCTGCAAGGTCCGCTGCTCGCCGAGCTGCTGGGTCGGCCGGTGGTCTTTGATTTCCGCAGTGCCGATCTGGCCCTGGGGGGCGAGGGTGCTCCCCTTGTGCCTGCAGCTGATGCGGCCTTGGTTGGGGGCATCGGCGGCTGGCGAGCCTTGCTGAATCTTGGCGGTATCGCCAATCTCACCCTGCTGCCTCCCGGAGTCGGACCTGAACGGCGCAGCCCTGTGCTGGGCTGGGATTGTGGCCCCGCAAATACCCTGATTGACCTGGCGGTGCAACGCTTCAGCCAGGGGCAGCTCAGCTTCGATGACCAAGGGGCCTGGGCACTGGGCGGCCAGGTCAACGAAGCGTTGATTCAGCAATGGCTACAGGAGCCTTACTTCCTGAAACGACCGCCCAAATCCACCGGCCGTGAGTTATTTGGCGCCCCCGACCTGGACCAGCGGCTCCGCCAATTGGTCGAGCAGGGCTCCCGAGACCCCGCCGACGCCCTAGCCAGCCTCACAGCCTTGACGGCAGCAGTCGTTGCCCAGGATCTTGAGCGGGGCCCTCGCCCCCTGGAACTCTTGGTAGCCGGCGGCGGCGCCCGCAACCGCATGCTGATGGACCAGCTCCGACGCCGCTGCCGCGGCATGGCCGTACGCCCCCTGGCCGACCTCGGCATCGGCGACTCCCAGCGGGAAGCCTTGGCCTTCGCCCTGTTGGCCTGGTGGCACCAGCAGGGCCATGCCGGTTCCCTGCCCTCGGTGACCGGCGCCCGTAAAGCTGCAGTCCTGGGTCTCTGGGCCCAGCACCAGAGTTAGCAGCGGCAAGGCGCTCCTCCATCCCTTGAACGTCGCCAAATCGCTTCTTGGGGTTGTGGTCCCAGATCAGCCTTGGGTGCGGGGCAAGCGCAGGCGGTGAGGGACCCCTTTGAGGCGGCGAGCGCCCATTCGTTGCTGGCGTTCGAGGATCTCGCGAAACCGGGCGCTGCCGGTGGCGGCCTGCTGGCCTTGCTGGCGTTGGATACGGTCCAGACCTTGCTGAATCAGGACCTTGGCCATGTTGCTGACGGTACGTGACTCCGCCTCCGCCAAGCTGGACAACCTTTCACAGACGTCTTCAGGGAGCACCACCTGGATTCGGGGTGACTTGGATCGCCCGCTTGAGGAGGTCTGACGGGTGGCCACGGCTGCAGAAATCTGGCTGCGGAGATCCGCAAGGGTGGGAACAAGTGTACAGAGATCTTCAGGGATAGTATCCAGCACTATGCTTGCAGCACCGCACCGGTCCGCGCCATGGCCCGATCCACCCCTGTTCGCCCCAAGACGCCAGCGGCCAGTCCGCAGGTCAAAAGCCGAGCCAGCCAACGCCGCAGTCCTGAACGCAGCGATGTGTTGGTGTCTGCTGTGATCAGTCCGTACCTGCTGACGCACCTGCACCATGTGTTGCAAAGGGCGGAATTTGGAGCCCAGCAGGAAGGGCAGCCGTCCCTGGCGGCCAATTACGCCCAGTTGCGCAAGGTTCTATGCCTGGATGCCCGCAGCATGGAAGATGCCTCCGCCACCGGCACCGACGTGGATGATCAAGCCGCCGCAGCCTGACCCCCCCAGGGCAACCCGAAGTAGAAGATGGGGATTCATCGCCCCCGCCGCTGCCCCCTCACGATGGCCGTCAGTCCCTCCTCGTCTCCATCCTCGGGCGACCCGTCGCCTGGCAACGCCGCCCTCCTATACAGCAGGATCAGTGCTGATGAGGTGTTGACCCAGGCCCTGTTCCGCCAAGCCCTCCAAGATCCCAGCGGCACGCTTTCACGCATCGTCGAGATCGGCACCGCCCTGGGGCTGCCGGTGTCGATTGAGGAGGTGCGAGCCCACATAGCCACTCTCGACGATCTGGACACCAAACAATGGTTGCTCAAGGCCCGCGGCGGTCTTTGAGAGCAACGGCGCTCTCCCCCCCCCGATCTCTCCAGCGGAGGCGCCCAGGTCTCTCGGCGTCCCCATGGAGCGGGGTGGGGGCAGGCGGCGGTGCTGGACTCCCCCCCCTTGGGCCCAGCTGAAAAACAGCCAATAGCTCACGAGGGCCAGGCCGGCCGCCACCACAAGGGCAGCCACCTGCTCAAGGCGTTTGATCATCGGGAACCCTGCTGTTGTCTGCCGGAAGCAGCGTCCCACCAGTCTGACGGACCGGACTGATGCAAGGGCCCCTGGCGCCGGGGGATGATGAAGGGACTTAGGGATCGCTTTCTCCGTGCTGCGCCTCGAACGTATCGGCAAGATCTACCCCACTGGAGAGGTGCTTAAAGATGTGAGTTGGGAGGTGAAAGCCGGGGACCGCATCGGACTTGTGGGCGTAAATGGCGCAGGCAAATCCACCCAGATGCGGATCATCGCCGGACTTGAGGAGCCCAGCAGCGGCCAAGTGATACGCAAAGGCGATCCTCGCATCGCCTATCTGCAACAGGAATTTGATGTCGATCCCCTGCGGAGTGTGCGCCAGGAACTGTTTCAGGCCTTTGGGGAAGCCGCCGAGGTGCTCAACCGCATGCGCCTGGTCGAAAACGAGATGGCGACTGAGCAGGCGGCAGACGATGCCGAGCTCCTGAATCGACTCATTGAAGAACTCGGTCGTCTCCAGAGCCGCTTCGAGGCCCTGCATGGCTATGAACTGGAGGCTCGCATCGACAAATTGTTGCCCACGATCGGCTTCACTGTCGAGGTGGCCGAACGACCGGTCGGAGACTTCTCCGGCGGTTGGCAGATGCGTATCGCCCTGGGGAAAATTCTGCTTCAGGATCCCGACCTGCTGCTGCTGGATGAACCCACCAACCATCTTGACGTGGAAACGATTCAGTGGCTTGAGAGCTATCTGCTGGAACAGACCGTCCCCCTGGTTGTCATAAGCCATGACCGCACTTTCCTCGATCGGGTCTGCAATCAAATTGTTGCCACGGAACGGGGCATCTCACGCACCTATCTGGGGAACTACAGCCAGCACCTCGAACAGAAAGAACTCGAACGGGAAGCCACCCAGGCCGCCTATGAACGGCAGCAAAAGGAGCTGGGCACGCAACAGGCTTTCATCGACCGCTTCCGAGCCAGTGCTACGCGCAGCACCCAGGCCAAAAGCCGCGAGAAGCTATTGGACAAAGTGGAGCGCATCGAAGCTCCGCTCGAAGGGACGGAGGGTCCCCGTTTCCAGTTTCCCCCGGCGCCCCGTTCCGGCCGATTGGTCGCTTCCCTAAAGGATCTCAGCCACAGCTACGACGATCGACTGCTGTTTCTGGGCGCCAACCTGGAGGTCGAAAGGGGCGATCGCATCGCCCTGGTAGGCCCCAATGGGGCCGGCAAATCTACCTTGCTTCGGTTTGTGCTGGGTCTGGAACAACCTGAGGAGGGGGAAGGGGGAATCGGGGAACACAATGTGATTCCCGCTTACTTCGAGCAAAACCAGGCTGAGGCCCTCGACCTCAATCGGACAGTGATCGACACCCTATTCAGCGCCGTCCCAGACTGGACCCAGACCCAGGTGCGCAGTCTTCTAGGCCGATTTGGGATCAGCAATGACTCTGTGTTCAAGAACGTTGGCCAACTAAGTGGAGGGGAGAAAGCGCGCCTCGCCCTTGCCCTGATGCTCATGACCCCATGCAACCTGTTGGTCCTTGACGAGCCCACCAATCACCTCGACATTCCGGCCAAGGAGATGCTGGAGGATGCTGTGCGGGCCTACGAAGGTGCGGCCCTAGTGGTTTCCCACGACCGTTACTTCATTTCCAGGGTGGCTAACCGCATTGTCGAGCTACGCGATGGCGAACTGGTCCTCTACCGCGGGGATTACGCCTACTACCTGCAGAAAAAGGAGGAGGAGCGCCAGGAAGCCGAGCAGGCCCGAGCAGAGGAAGCCCGCAGCCAGAAACGCGAAGCCAATCGCCTCAAACAGAAATCCAAGACCGCAGGCCGCAAATCCTGAAAATCACCCACCAGGCCTGAACAACCCCTTATCACAAACCGCGCCGGCCCGTTAACCCTGCCCAACCGGCCCAGGGTCCCAAGTCATGTGCAAGCTCTGACCTGGCCAAATCGGATCGATCCTTGGGCAGCTTCGCGCCTGCCCAAGCAACATCCATTCCAGGGAGTGGCCCCAGCCCTAGATACTGCGCCTCAACGCCCCCATTGCCAAGGGTTTTAGGTACCCAGCCATCGCCGACCCAGGGGCCAATCGCAGCGGCATCCATCAGCGAATGCTGATTTTTTGCTTCCAGCCAGACCTACATGTCGCATTGGATACCTGGGCACTTGAAACAGTTCGTAGCCTTGACCCAGATTTTCGACGATCCTTTATTCCCATGTCTGAACCCCTCACCCTTTCACTTGGGCAGAAATTCGAAATGGAGCGCATGAGTCGTGCCATCGACTCAACACTCGACATCCAGACTCTCCAGGGCCTAGCCAAGCAGCTGCTTCAGGCCTGGCACAGCCAGAAAGCCGCCACCCAATGGATGATGCGTCAGCAACTGGATTCGCCATCCCGGATAGCCCAGGAACTGGCCCTGCGACCCGATGTGATCGAATCGTTGCGGCCAGTCAAGCCACAGCCCAGCTTCGACGTGCTTTGACGTGCCAGGGCAACTTGACTAGGGGACCTGACCCCACTCCCCTGGCAGTACCTTGACCTGCAAGGGTCGCCCAGCGCGCAGGAGGCTCAGGGTCAGGAGTCTTCCCACTCCACTGGCTTCTACCGCAGTTATGACCTCAGAAGGGCTGCGCACAATCCTCCCTTCGACGGCAACTATCACATCGCCGCTCTGCACGCCAGACCGGGCAGCTGGACCCGATCGCAACACGTTGACCACCAACGCCCCTTGTTGGGGTTGCCCACCAGGACCAACCGGCAAGGCATCTAAGGACACACCGATCACGGGGTGAATTACTTTTCCAGTAGCCACAATCTCGGCGGCGATAGATCGGGCCCTATTGATCGGAATTGCGAATCCCAACCCCGCTCCAGGACCTGTTCTGACCAGAGTATTGATGCCAACTACTTCCCCATCCGCATTCAGCAAAGGTCCCCCTGAGTTGCCAGGATTAATCGCTGCATCGGTTTGAATCAGATTTAGTCGCTTACCGGAAAGGCCTAATTTACTGGCGCTGCGATTAAGGCTGCTGATGATGCCAAGAGTCACGGTTTGATCCAAACCATAGGGATTGCCAACGGCGATCGCCCATTCGCCTACTTTCAGCTCATCGGAGTTGCCCAGGGGAGCGACCGGCCAGGGCCCACTGTGAGACAGCCGCACCACCGCCAAATCCGTGACGCGATCCAGACCTACCACCTGGCCTTCGACTCGCTGGCCATCCTGAAGCCCCACTGTCACCCGTGCACCGCCCTCCACCACATGGGCGTTTGTCAGCAGTAACCCTTGGGCCTGAAAAATGACGCCGCTGCCCTGACCCCGAACCTTGCGAGGGCCCGGCTGGACGGCCGGCGGCATGCCGAAGAAACGGCGCAACATGGGATCGTCCAGCGGGCCGGGTTCAGTCCCAGCCGCAGCCGGGGTCAGGGTGCGTTCGGTCTCGATCGTCACCACTGCAGGACCGGAACGGCGCACCGCCTCAGCCACGAAGGACTGGCGCACCAACGGGGAACCATTGGGGAAAGCCTGGGCAGCCGCAAAGGTGCTGCCTGGAATTGGCACCGCGCTGGGGGCCAGCAGGGCCACGAGCAGGGGGCCGAGACAACGGAGCCGATTCGGGGGCAAACAGGGAGGCACAGGAAACTTCAGACCCATGGACCCATCCTGGCGACTCAAAGACCGCGCTCACGGCCATGCCAGCCTAGGATTTATAAAGTTTTCCAACTAACCATGGACACGAGTCGGCTGTTGTTGGCCTTCCTCGCCTTCGGGGCAGCCTGCACCACCCTTTGGGCCTGGATGCTCGCGACCAACGAATCTGCGGCCGAGCGGCGATGATGGAAGGATTCCATCGGCCAGGGGCATAGACCGGCCCATGAACCTCTCTTCTCATTCCTTCGACCTGCTCGAGCGACTGTTTCCCCTGCTTTACGTCAGTTGCTTTTTGCTTCTGCTGTGGCAAGCCTTTCAAGTCATGGGGAGAGGTTTTCAGGCGATTCCCCGACCCGGTGACAGCAACACCCAAACCAAGCCCATGGGCGACAGGCCCGTCGACCGCACGGGCAAGCTAACGATCCATCCCGAACTCCTTGATGCCCAAGGCCGAATCACTCGCGAGGACCTGCTCACGGTCCGCTTCAGTGGCGACAACGGCGAACCGGCCACTCCCGTCGATCCAAGCTAAGACCCAGACCATCGGTGAATAGGCTCAGCGATCGGACTGCACAATCCGGGAGATGCTGATGGTGGACCAGAGGACACGGGTAGTGGCCGCCGTACTGAACGGCCTGAAGCTGCCGCCAAGATTCCGGCTCAAAATGGTGAAGGAAGATCCCATCCGGCTGGAACTCACCATCACGCCGGCCTACGGCAAGGATCCGATCTTGGTGGGCATTGTCGAATCCCAGGATCTGGTCGCCCGCAGGGATCGGGAAGGGCGCATCCCCAGGGACCTGCAAGGCACCTGGGACTGGACCGTTCGGCACGGCAAAGTGACGACTGGCGGCTGGAACCCCTATCTCAAGGAAGCCCTGCAAACCATGTTCGAAACCGGGTTGCCAGCCATCGTCTACGAAGAAACCACCGGCGAGGTGTATCACCCCGTCGACGGCATTCGCCACGTGCGCTGACTCCCCTGGCGACCCCCCTGCCGATCGATGCGTCCCTGGCGCTGATCACGGACACCCTCATCGGCCGGGGCACCTTGTTGCTCCAGGCCACCCCGGGAGCCGGTAAAACAACCCGGGTTCCCCTGGCCCTGCTTGAGCAGTTGCCGGAGCCAACTCGAATCCTGTTGATTCAGCCCCGTCGACTGGCGGCCCGATCAGCGGCCCAACGATTGGCGGAGGCCCTTCACGAAAGCCCAGGGAGCCAGGTGGGCTATAGCGTGCGGTTCGACCATCGCACCTCCAAAGCCACTCGGCTGGAAGTGATGACAACTGGCCTGTTTCTCAGGCGCCTGCAGGGGGATCCCGAACTGATGGGGGTCGGTGCCGTGATCTTCGATGAATTCCATGAGCGCGGGGCCGAAGCCGACCTGGCCCTGGCGCTGCTGCGCCATGCCCGTCAGGAGCTGCGCCCCGACCTGCTGGTGCTGCTGATGTCCGCCACCCTCGACCTGGAGCCCTTGGCGACCAGCATCGGAGATGCCGCTGTCATCACGGTTCCTGGAAATAGCCATCAAGTGGATGTGCGATACCAAGTGCCCAGGGAAAGGGAAAGTCTTTCGAGGCAGGTGCTACGGGGGTTGGAGGAGCATTGGCTGGGGCAACGCCGCGATGGCGAAACGGTTTTGGTTTTTCTACCGGGCCAAAGGGAGATCGTCAGCTGCCTGCGGGCTATCGCAGAGAGCCCTTGGGGGCAAACCTTGGAGTGCGTTCCCCTGCACGGACACCTGTCCCTGGAAGCCCAGCTCCAGGCCATCGCCCCGGCCCAATCCAAGGCCGGCAAAATTGTCCTAGCCACCTCCATCGCCGAAAGCTCCTTGACCCTGTCGGGCGTCCGCCTGGTCATCGACAGCGGCCTCAGTCGGGTTAATCGCTACGACCCCGCACGAGGAATGGATCAGCTAGTGACCCAACCTTGCAGCCAGGCCAGCGCCACCCAACGCTGTGGCAGGGCTGGCCGGCTCGGGCCTGGACGCTGCCTGCGGCTCTGGTCGCCAGCCGAGCAAGCCCGCCGTCCCGCCTTCGATCCCCCCGAATTGTTACTGGCGGACCCCCTGCCCCTAGCCCTGCAACTGGCCACCTGGGGCAGCGGCGACGGGACGGATCTGCCCTGGCTGCAGCCGCCGCCACCCCAACCGCTTGAGAACGCGCGACGGCTACTGGCTCAGATGGGTGCCCTTAATGACAAAGGGCGCATCACGGCCCACGGCAAGGCCATGGCCGGCATCGGCTTACCGCCGCGGCTAAGTCACATGCTGCTGTTGGCCGCCCAGCGGGGATGGCTGGAGCAGGGCTGCGCCGTGGCGGCGCTGCTCAGTGAGCGGGATCCCCTAGACGCTCGCGAGGTGGGAGCCGACCTGCTGCATCGGCTCGACTGGCTGCGCCGGGGCGGGCGTTCGGGCCCCTGGCGTCAGGCGATAGAGCAGCTCAAGAAACAGGTGGCTCAGGCGGCGACCACCCACCGGAAACCCGCTGACCCCGCTGACCCAGATCCACATCCATCCGAAGACCTGATTGCCGGACAAATGCTTTGTTGGGCCTATCCCGAACGCATCGCCCTCGGGCGCGGCAAGGGGGACGGCGCCGTGCTGATGCGCCATGGGGGCGGCGCTCGCCTGGCGAGTGGGGATCCTCTCTGCGGCGCCGAAGCCCTGGCGATCGCCCGGGTGGAGGGCCACCAGCAGGAGGCCCGCGTGCTTCTTGCCGTGGCAATTCCAGCGGCCCAGATCGAGAGGCTGGCGGGCGAAACCGCCAGCCTCACCTTGAGGACCCGTTGGGATGGCAGCTCTGGTCGAGTGCGGTGCGAGCGGGTCCGCCGACTGGACTCCCTGGAACTGGAGGTGACACCCTGGCCCGAAGCCGATCCGGCCGCCATTGTGAGCACCTTGCTGGAGGCAGTTTGCAATTTGGGTCTGGAGTGTCTGCCGTGGACCCCCCGCAGCCGCCAACTGCAACAGCGATTAACTCTTGCTCACAAGCATCTGGGAGAACCCTGGCCTGATCGCTGCGACGAGGTGCTCCTAGCCACCATGTCGGATTGGCTGGGCCCCCAAGTGGAAGGGCGGCGCAGCCTTCAAGAGCTTCAGGAGCTCGATCTGGAGGCAGCCCTCTGGGGCGGACTGGACTGGCAGCAGCGCAGCGATCTGGAAGCCCTGCTGCCCACCGGCCTCGATGTGCCATCAGGCCGGCGGGTCCCGCTGATCTATGGGATCGAAGAAGTTGTGCTGGCGGTCCGATTACAGGAAATGTTTGGATGCGATTCCACCCCGACCTTGCTTGGCGGCACCCTGCCCCTAACCATCCATCTGCTCTCGCCGGCGGGTCGACCAGCCGCCATCACCCGCGACCTTGCGAGGTTTTGGCGTGGTGGGTATGCCCAAACCCGGCGGGAGCTGCGCGGGCGCTATCCAAAACACGCCTGGCCTGAGGATCCGACCCAAGCACTAGCAACACCAAAGCCTCCCCTACGGCAGGCCAACCAGCAGCTGCCTCAAAGAAGCCGGTGATTTGCGCAGCCCCCCTGAACAGGCAGCGCGACCGAGAAGGGGTTGCAGTATCTGCTCAGCGCCCTTGCCACCTAATCTCCATGCCACTGGGTTGGAGACAGGACTTTGCTGAACTTGCCGAATCCGCCTGAAGACCTGTGAACGCTGGAGCTGCAGAGACTGGGGGACTGCCGCGATACAGCGTTATCGAACTTAATCAGGCCATTGGTACCTTGCTGGATCGGGGTTTTGCGCCCCGTTTTCTGCTGGAGGCCACGGCCAGTCGGCCCCAGATCAAAAAAGGCCATCTCTGGCTGACACTCACCGACGGCGAAGCCTCCATCTCAGGAGTGATCTGGGCGTCCCAGCTAGCCCGAATCGATTTCATCCCGGAGGAGGGGGATGGGGTGATCGTGGTGGGTAAACTCAATTTCTGGGCGGCGCGGGCCAACTTGACCGTGCAGATCCTGGATGTGCGCCCAGGCCTTAGCGCGGTGATGCGGCAATTCGAACGGGTTCGGGCCCGGCTGGCACCGCAGGGATGGTTTGAGCCCGAACGCAAGCGGCCATTGCCTCTCTGGCCGAGGCGTATCGCCCTGCTGACCAGCGTGCCCAGTTCGGCCCTCGCCGACATGCTGCGCACCGCCAAGGAACGATGGCCTGCCACCGCCTTGTTGGTGGTTCCCATCCCGGTGCAGGGGGCAGTGGAGGCCCGCATCCTGGCGGCACTGCAGCGGCTGGGCGAAAACAGTGAATCACTTGGGCTGGACGCGATCGTGCTGGCCCGTGGTGGCGGCAGCCGTGAGGATCTGGCCGTTTTCGACGGTGAAGATCTGGCCCTGGCGTTAGCCCACGCACCCGTGCCGGTGGTCTGCGGGCTTGGCCATGAAGATGACACCACAATTGCCGATCTGATCGCCGATTATCGGGCCGCCACTCCTACAGCTGCCCTTGTGGCACTTCTGCCGGATCGATCAGCGATTCGCCAAGGTTTGCTGCAATTGCGCCAACACCTGCGCCAACGGGCAGAGATGAGAGTTATGGGGTTGCATCAGCAACTAAAGCAGCAACAAGAGCGACTCAAACAACTGCATCCCCGCCGACTGCTCGCCAGTCAACGGCAGGAATTGGAGCAACAACAACGGCTTTTGGCAGCCCTCTCCCCCTTGCGCCCCCTAAGCCGCGGCTATTGCTTGGTGCGCGACCCCACAGGGAAGCTCGTCAGCCGTGTCACCCAACTGCGAGCGGGAGATACGGTGGAATTGCGTTTTGTCGATGGGCGGGTTTTAGCCCAGACCCTGAGTCTCCAGCCACTGCCCTCCAGTTAGTGATCATCCGCATCCATGACTCCAAGCAAAAGACGTCCACCAGCCCAGGTCCCCGAAGCACCAGTAGCCTCTGAAGAAGGCATCCCCCTTGGTCCAGACGAGGGATTGGACGGTGTCGATGACCTCAATTTCCGGGAAGCCCAAACGGCATTAGAACTCTGTCTGGCCCAGTTACAGGCCAGTGATCTGGAAGTAGAGGCGATGGCCAGCCTGCATCGCCGTGCTCAGGCCTACGTCAATCACTGCGTCCACCTCCTGGAGAAAGTGGAGCAAGAAGTACAGATCTGGGATCCAGAAAGTCCCGAACAACCAGCACAGCCCTACCAACCATGAGCCAATCCTCCCCAGCCCCTGCCGCAAGCGACAAGAACCCGCTCGCCTGGCTCTACCTGACATTGGCGATCGCCGGCGCCGTTTTGACCTGGCAAGCGAATCTTGCTTTCATGCAGGCCCATGGGAAGGCCTTTGATCTGGGTCTGTTTGTGCGACTAGCCAATGCCAATCCCGCCGCCCAGTCCCTCAGTCGCGATCTTGCTGTGGCCGCGACAGCGTTCACGGTGTGGATGGTGGCAGAAAGCCGCAGGCTTGCGATGAAAGGGCTGCCGTGGATTCTGCTGATCTGCGTAACGATTGCTTTTGCCTGCGGAGGCCCCCTTTTTCTCTATCTCAGGGAGCGAAGGCTAATGGAAATGGGCCGAACAGCTGGTGGTCTTCTCTAGACAAAGGCTGTGACTACCCGAGAGGATTGGGGTGGCAAACCAAATCGCGTTTAAGAATCAAACTTGGATGATGGCGAATTTGGGGATGGATCCACATCGACGGCACTCACGTTGATAGTGACTTCACTGGCGTTAAGTTCATCGCCGTTCGGCCCAAATCCCAATCCAGCGCCACTGCCATCCAAGTCGGCACCACAGGCTGGACATTGGGATGTCCCCATACTCACCATGCCGCAATTTGCACAGGTGCGAAAACGACGTCGATAAAATTGCCAAGCCAACAAACCAAGACCTGTCGCCAGCAGAGGGATAACAAGCACCAACAAGGTGAAGCCACCGGCGATTTCAAACAGCAGTCGACGGACAGGGCCCGGAAGAAGCAAGAGGAGCAGCGCAAGCGCGATCCAAGACCAAGGCAAAGAGGGGCGCTGCATCAGCGTTGACTACGAAAATCAATTACCAGGTCCATCCTCCCCCCTGGCGGACAAACTTCAAAGATCAAGAAGTGCGGATCGCCTCCCATGCAGACCGCTTGGAGAGAACCACACTAAGACACTGACCATAATAAAGTGTAACCCCCAACAACCACATCCAAAGGGTGAGCACCAAAACGCCTCCAACTAAACCATAAGCCTGAAAACGCAGTCCCAAAGTCAACAAAATTCTACCCAGTATCAAATTCAGAAAGGTCACCGAAATTGAAACAAGAATGGAGCCAGGAAGCAGAGATCTTAATGATACGCGGCGGGAAGGTAGCAACCAGAGGAACAGGAGAGTAGCCAAAAAATTAACCACTAACGAGAGAAGTACATCCACTCCATAGGAAACAGACGCAAACCAAGTCCACTGCCTTGGCAGTGAGTCAAAAATAAGATTTCGCAACCAAGTTGAACCAAAAAAACGCACGGAGCTAATTAGTTGATCCATTATAAGCAAAGGACCAATTAGGAGCACTAGAATTATTGCCTTAAGTCGTAGGAGCAAAAATCGACGCACAAGTTGCCCCATACTCAAATCATCAAAACCATAGGGCCTATTCCACCAAAGGCGATCTGCCCCCCGCTGCAGCGTTAAATAGATATTGCTGGCATTAAGGGCGAGCAATAATACTCCCAACGCCCCAGCACCAGGGCCCTGACGCGAAAAACGATCCAAGGTGGTTGCAAAGACGGGAAGGGTAGGCTCAGGAAGAACCTGCCCGACAAGCTCCACCAAACGCGACAGCAACTCCTGATCCTTCCCGAGCAATCGTGATACCAAAGCCATGGCAATCAAAAGGGCCGGGAGGAAAGACTGCAAGGTGTGATATGCAAATGCAGCGCTCAAGTCAATGCAGTCGTTGCGCAACCACAGGCGGTACGCCAACCAAAACGATTTCAGGTGTCTCCGGTAGCCCCAATCCGCCAATGATTTGCCCAAGAGAACGCACAAAAAAAGCCACCGGCTAAGGTGGCTGATAATGCTAGCTTTGGCCATGTACCAAAACTAATCGAAACAATTCGAAAAAATATTTTACCTGGCATCGAGCTATTTTCGCAGGGTGCTACCACCCAACTATTGTCGCCGCTGCTGCGTTTCACATC
>JBIKMU010000045.1:0-29493 GCA_044359075.1 Cyanobium sp.
GCCCGATCCCTGAGGACAGGAAGAACAACAGTCCGCATCTCTGCATGCTCAGTGGAGTGATCATGCTTGCATTCGGCCGCGTCAGCGCGTCCCGGTCTCTGAACGGGTACAGCAAGTTTAACCAACTAATACAACCCCCACTTCAAAGCCGCCAACTGCTATCTAGATTGTGGCTTATGGTTCTGTGCAACGTCTCGGTCCATCAGATTAAAGTCGACCTTCTGGGCCAATCATTCCTCCGGGTCCACGATTCAACACATTCGTGTAAATCATTGTTGTCCCGACGTCGGCGTGGCCCAGCAGTTCCTTGATTATGCGTATGTCATAGCCAGCCTCCAGTAGGTGGGTGGCCTTACCTGGGCGAAGGCCAGCGTGGCGGAGGCACTAAGAATGACAAATTGTATGGCAACCTGCTGGCTTGCTCAATCCAGAAGCGAGTACGGCTTTTCTTACTGCCTTCTGGATCATACTCTTGTCTAGGTGTTGCCGACCCTAGGTGCCAGTTTGTCGGTTTCTCCAGCGATACTGCTGGGGGGAAAACCATTGCCATAACCATTTCTGTGCTGCCGAAGCATATTTCCCTGGGATGGCGCAGATGATGAAATCGAATGAAGCGACGAATCCAGCTTTCGTAGGTTTTCCCGGTTCAGGTACGTAGCGCCGCACCCTCAGTTCGTCTCGGAAACTTTCCAGCAGCTTGGGCCGTTGAGGGGATGGAGCGGGAACTTGTGTCATGCCATCAGTATTCCCAGCCTCCGCCCCTGCAGGTGGAGAACTGGGTGCCCCCTATTCCTTATGCAGGATCATTTATGCGGCGGAACCCGTTGGCGCTCAACCCAAAAACTCCTGCCGCACCTCCCCACAAACGCTGAGCACCCCCTCCAACCCCTGCCAATCCTCCAGCTCAACCAGCCTCTCCAGCCCAGCAATCGCCTGCCGATAACGCCCCAGCGCCGCCAGCAATTCGGAGCGATTGCAGCGCGCCATCAACGCACCCAGTTCCGGATTCCCCCCCCCAACGCGGGTGGTATCAGCAAAGCCACTCGATGCCAGATCCCGCACCAGCTCTCTCAATCCGCTGGCCTGTCCGCCGCCGTCAGCGGTCTGCAGCAAAGCTGCCCCCACCAGCACCGGCAGGTGCGAAATCAGCGCCACAGCCCGGTCGTGGGATGCGGCATCGCAGCAGAGCCAGCGGGCTCCCACCGTCGTTGCCAACTGGCGCACAGCTTCGAGGGCCTCCGGGTCGGTGTCGGCGTCGGGAGTCGCCACCCAGGGGCGACCTCGAAACAGCCCCTTTTCGCCCGCCTCCACCCCCGATCGGCTGGTGCCGGCCATCGGATGGCTGGCCACAAAATGCCGCAATCGTGGCCCCCAGGCCGCCAAGACGGGTTGCTTCACCGAGCCCACATCGGTGACCACCGCCTCGGCGGGTAAGGCCGCCAATAGGGCCGGATCGGGATCCAGCAGGCGATCGAGGGGCAGGGCCAAGATCACCAAGCCGCAGTCCTTCAGCACCGCCGGATCCGTGTCCACCCGGCTGGCCAGGCCCCGTTGTCGCGCCCGTGCGGCGGTGGCGGGGCGATGCACCAGGGCGTGCACCTCCGCCCCGGCCTCCTGCAGATCCAGGCCCAGGCAGCCGCCGATCAGGCCCAGACCCACGATTCCCACCGGCTGGGAGCGCCCCATTGCTGTCATCAACGCTGCGGTGCCGTGATGGGCCCCTTCCTACGATCGATCGATGTTGGAAGCCAGCGCCCACCACCACCTCAAGGCCCTGCTGCGGCGGGAGGGGGCTGAGCGCTGGCCTCACCACCTCAGCCTCAGTCGTCTGGTGGCCCGCAGCTTGCGCCGGGGCGATCAGACCCTGCTGCGCCTTTCCCCCGGCACCGATCCCAGCTGGTGGATCAGCCTGCTGGTGCCCTTGGCCCTGAGCGAATCACCCCTGGCCCTGGTGGTCAGCGACAAGCGCCGCCGACGCCTGTTACAGGTGGAGTGGCCCCGGCTGCGGGCTGCGGGGCTGGATCTGCCCTGTTGGGAGGGCCCTTCGGCCCCGCCGCCCCATTGCCTCTGGCTGCTCAATCCCCAGGAGTTGCTCAGCGTCTGGAGCGGCGCGGCCCTGGCCGATCGCCAGTTGGTGATCCCGGAGCTGGAAATGCTCGAGCCGCGTTTGCGGCAGGCGATGGCGGTGGTGCTGGAGCCCCGGGACTGGGACCGGCTGATCCGGGCCCATCCCGCCGCCGAAGCCAGCTTGCTGGCGTTGCACGAGCGCCTCAGTCGTCGCCTCCTGGCCCAGCCCCGCCATCCCCTCGCCCCAGCCCGCCAGGTGGTGGCCCTGGCGCCGGAAGAGGAGGCTCCCCTGCGCCATCTGCTGCCCCTGTTGGCGTCCCCCCCCGATCCCTGGCCCGCCTGGCTGGCCGCCGGCGATCCCCATTGGTGTGGCTGGGCCGTGGTCGAACCGGCCCTGCTGCAGTGGCAGTTGCACCGCCAGCCCCTCCAGCCCCTGCGCGAACTGCTGGGCCTGCTCCAGGGCCGCGGTGCCGTACTGGTCGGCGAACTCACCAGTGAGCGCAGTGGCGGGGTTTCGGCGGCCAGCCTCGGCCTCAATCCCCAGGTGGTCGTCGATCTGGCCGATCCGCCCCTGGCCGACCCCCTGCCCCTCTATTTGCCCCTGCGCCAGCCCCTGCCCAACAGCCCCCACTACGCCGAGCACCTGCTGGACCACAGCCGTCGCCTGGTGCTGGGCCAGGCTGGACTGACGGTGGTGCTCCTTGATGACCAGGCCCTGCGGCTGGGGTTGACCAGTGCCCTGGCGGCCGAATTTGGCCGGCGCGTCTGCCACGAGGGCACCGCCCCCGAGAGCAACGGGGTGGTCTGCTGCCGCTGGAGTTGGTGGCTGCAAAACCAATCCCGCCTGCCGCGGCCGGCCCAGGTGGTGGTGGCCCTGCTGCCGATCGCAAGCCTTGAGGATCCGCTCACGGCAGCCCGGGTCGCCCAGCTGCGGCGTCAGGGCCAGGATTGGTTCCGGGAGCTGCTGCTGCCCGAAGCGCTCAACCTGATGCAGCGCGGGCTGGCGGGCCTCAGGCGCGGCGGCGGCAGGCTGGCGGTGCTGGATGGCCGGCCCCGTTGCCGCGGCTGGGGCCGCCAGGTGTTGACCGCCCTCGAGCCCTGGGAGCCCCTCACCCGTTTGTTACCGGGCTGAGCGCGCTGGGGGGAGCGTCCCTAGGCTCATCCCAGTTGTTGCCTGCCTGGATGGGGGAAGCCAAGCGTCGCGCCAGCCAGGGGTTGCCACCCCGCCAACCCAAGCCCACCAATAAGTCCACCAGCAAAGGCGACGATTCACCCCGTTTGCTGCCCTGGCTGCCCCTGAGTCGCAATCAGGCCGATCGGTTTGTATCGCTCACCACCCGTGGCGCCTGGATTGGCATTTCGGCCCTGGTGCTGTTCTGGCTGACGGTGCGGTTCATCGGCCCGGCCGCCGGCTGGTGGCACCTCTCCGATGGCTGAAGCCTTTAGCAGGACGTGGGTGGGCAAACGCCCATCCTTGGCCCCTGAAAACGGAAGAAAACCTTAGGATTCTCAAATCTCCCCCCTGGGGCCCATGTTTCCCCGCCTCGCTGAGCAGTACCGAGCCCTGATTCAGGATCTGGTCTTGAGCCTCCAAGCCCTGGCCGAATCCATGCGTCAGCAAGGGCTGGTGGCCACCTGTTATGTCTGTCGCGATGACTTTGATGGCCAAGGGGCCTCGTTTGTGGCCGACCTTGGCGATGGTCACTTGGTGCGTTTCCTGGTCTCCAATTTCGGCATCAGCTGGGTGGAATCCCGCGACGGCCATGAGCTCGTCAAGCTTGAGGGCGCCGATGCCATTCAGGAGCTGCATCGGGTGGCCCGAATCTTGCGGGCAGGCACCCTGGTCGCTGGTCTGCCCCTGGCGGATGCGGCCTGAAGGATTGGCCCAACATCCTGAAAGGTGTTGGGCCAGTGCTGGCCTCAGTCCTCTGGCATGTCGCTGAGAGCCAGGGTTTCTTCTCCCTCTTCCTCCAAGGCTTCCCGATCTGCTGAGCTGGCTGCCAACTTGGCGGCCGCCGCCAGGGGCTTCATTGAATTGGCAGTGACCTCCTGTCCCTCCGTGAGGCGGCGCCGGGTCTGGACTTCAATGGTGTCCTTGGGGCCTGGATTTTGTTCGAGCCAAGCGATCGTGTTGTCGCGGCCCTGGCCGATGTTGTCACCCTCGTAGCTGTACCAGGCGCCCTTGCGGGTCACCACCCCGGTTTCTTCGGCCAGGTCGAGCAGGCAGCCCACGGTGCTGATGCCCCGACCAAAGAGGATGTCGAATTCGGCGATGCGAAAGGGTGGCGCCACCTTGTTTTTGGCGACCTTGACCTTCGCCCGGATGCCGTATTCCTCGGTGCCCCGTTTCAGGGTTTGGATGCGGCGGATATCAAGCCGTACGGAGGCATAAAACTTGAGGGCGTTGCCCCCGGTGGTGGTCTCGGGGTTGCCGTAGGTCACGCCGATTTTCTGGCGCAGCTGGTTCAGAAAAATGACCGTGCAACCCGATTTGCCGATGTTGCCGGTGATCTTGCGCATCGCCTGGCTCATCAACCGCGCCTGGCTGCCCACGGCCAGGTCCCCCATCTCACCCTCGATTTCGGCCCGGGGCGTCAGGGCGGCCACAGAGTCGATCACAACGATGTCGACCGCAGCGGAGCGCACCAATTGGTCGACGATTTCCAGGGCCATCTCACCGGTGTCGGGTTGGGAAACCAGCAGATTCTCGATGTCAACCCCCAGGGCTGCCGCATAAACCGGGTCAAGGGCATGCTCGGCATCGACGAAGGCCGCCACGCCACCGCGGCGTTGGACCTCGGCGATGGCATGCAGGGTGAGGGTGGTCTTGCCGGAGCTTTCGGGTCCGTAGACCTCCACCACCCGCCCTTTGGGATAGCCACCACCCAAGGCCAGGTCAAGGGTGAGCGCCCCGGTGGAAAAGGTCTCCACCCGCATGCGGGAGGCATCGCCCAGGCGCATGATCGAGCCTTTGCCGAAATTGCGCTCTATCTGGGTGAGGACCAGGCCTAGGGCCTTATCCCGCTCGGCGGCGGCGCGGACGTCAGCCGCCGAGGCGCTGCCGGAGGTGGCAGAGGCGGCGGCCTTGGAATCGACAGGCATGGGGGGGATCGGTAAGGGGAACGGGCTGCGCCGGTGTAAGCAGGGGCCTTGGGCTTTGGATGGGCCTTGGCGACCAGGGAGACCTCAAAGGGGCCTGGACTTGGCCTGGACTGGGCCTGAAGCAAGAACTCCGCACCGGCGGCAGGTGGTGGGGCCAGGGGTGCCCGGAGTGGGCGCCATCCTGTGGCCTTCTCTCCGTTAATGCCACCAGTCGGGGTCGGCGTCCCAATCGCGTGTAGTACGGCCGTACTTTAGCGCCCGTCGGCGGCAATGCCAGGGGCTGGGGAGCCCCAGGTTTCCAGGGGCCCCAGGAACTGGGTTGCCTCCAGCCAGTCAATACCCAGGGGGCCAAGCCCCTGGTCATCGCCGGGGGCCAGATAGCCCCAGGCCGCCAGCCAGCAGCGCACTGCGGCCAATTCGGCTCTGGCGCGCACCTCAGCCAGGGTGGCCCGCCGATCCTCGATGAACCAGATGGGGCCTCCCCCGGCTCCAGGTTCGGCCAGCAGACGTTTCAGGACCTCGGTTTTGGGGCCCTGTTCGTGGCCATCGAGGCCGCAGGGCCGCAGCCCTGCGGCCTGCAGCAGCTCGCGGCTGAAGGCCGCCCCCTTGGTGGTGAGCACCCGCCAGGGAACGCCCTCCTGGCTGAGGCGCTGCAGCCTCTCGACCACACCCGGGTAGAAGCGGTGGCGGGCCAGCCAGCCGGCCCGATCGGTGGCAATGGCATCGGCTCGCACCTCCTCAAGGGCCCGTTGCAGCGTGGCCGGTTGCCAGCCCCAGCGCTCCAGGGCCCCTGCCAGCAGCCCGGCGTAGCTTGCGGCAGTAGTTTGCACAGGGGCGTGCGTAGCGCGGCCCAGCTCGGCGGCCACCAGCACCATCTCCCAGCCCTTATGGATCAGGGGGCGAAGTTGGCGGAAGGCCGGCGGCACCGCCTCCGGCAGGGGCTGCTGCGGGGGGGCTCCCAGCAGCTCCAGGGCGGCGCGGCGGGACGACCACCAATATTCCTCCATGCCGTCGACCAGCACGCCGTCGAAATCAAAGACGAGCAGCGGTGCCGGAACCAAGGACACAGCAGGAGTTTCAAAACTGGGCCGCTAGGATTCGAACCTAGGAATGGCGGGACCAAAACCCGCTGCCTTACCGCTTGGCGACGGCCCAACGAGAGAATCTTCCGCTGGGCTGTTCACTGGGGAACAACTTGCGGCGATTCTTGGCGCCGACTTGCACCGGCACCAAGCCAGTAACCCACAGCGGCCGGTCCTTCGTCAACTCGCCTTGCTGCTCAGGGCCCCGCTGTTCAGGCGGGAAACACCCGCAGTCGCTGCTGGTTTCCCTTGCCGAAGACGGCGCTGCGCAGACGATAACGACCCACCAATTCGGCCTGCATCTGCCGCACCCGCTCGCTGCGGGGCAGCAGTTCGACCGGGCGACCCTCCGGCAGCACCACCCGTTCGATGGCCAGGCGGCATTCTTCAAGGGCCGCATGGCCGTCCTCGAGGTCCCGGGGTGGTGCTCCGGCGGCTCCGTCGCTCCCGTCACTTGGCTGGGCCCCTGCCTGGGCCGTTGCCTCGTCCCGGCCAGAGCGGGCCAGCAGGCGCTCCAGGGCCCGCTGGATCAGATGGGGGCTATCGCTTTTGATCACAAGGATCGGCCGTCCCGCCGCCTGGGCGCGCCGCCTCAGCTCCGGGTCACGGCCCAGCTGGCCCCGCACGCTCAACACCACTGAGGCCTGCTCCACATCGGCGACCAGCTGGACCGGCAGCTGGCGGGCTCGGATTACTTCCTGTAACCGGGCTGGGGCCAGTCCCAGGCCGCAGAGACGCAGCGGCTCGGGCTCGGCGGCGCCAGCGGCGTCGGTTGGTTCCACCATTGGATCAACCATTGGATCCACCATTGGCTCGGCTATCGCCCGGCGGTGGGGGGCCTGGGCGGTGGGATCGGGCAGGGGTACGGCGGCCAGGGGACGGCGGCTGGCCGGTCGGCGGGGGGGCGCGATCTCGCCGCTGGAGCTGCTGGCGCCGTTGGGCCCCGGCGCTTCCGGAGCGGACTCCCGCAGGCGCCACTGGCCATCGGCCTGGAGCTCCCGGATCTGGGGCCGGGGGGGCTGACCTCGCAGCAGTTGGTCCACCGTGGCGGCCACATCCCGATGCACCAGCCAGCGATGGCGGCTGTGCATTTCCACCGCCTGGGAGAACGTCGGTTCCGCCGCCCGTTCCAGCACGGTTTTCTGGGTGCGGCGGCGGCGCGCCTCCTCATCGCCCAATGTGACCGACTCGATGCCGCCAACGAGGTCGCTGAGGGTGGGGTTTTTGATCAGATTGGCCAGGGCGTTGCCGTGGGCTGTGGCCACCAACATCACGCCCCGCTCGGCGATCGTGCGGGCCGCCATCGCCTCGGCGGCGGTGCCGATCTCATCGATGACGATCACCTCGGGCATGTGGTTTTCGACAGCCTCGATCATCACTTGATGCTGCAATTCAGGTTGGGCCACCTGCATGCGCCGCGCCCGGCCGATGGCCGGATGGGGGATGTCACCATCACCGGCGATCTCATTGCTGGTGTCAATCACCACCACGCGCCGGCCCAACTCATCGGCCAGCACCCGGGCGATCTCCCGCAGGGCAGTGGTTTTACCAACCCCGGGCGGGCCCATTAGCAGCAGGGATGCGCCGCTGTCCAGCAGGTCGCGCACCATGGCCACCGTGCCGAACACGGCCCGACCCACCCGGCAGGTAAGGCCCACCACCTCACCCCGCCGGTTGCGCAGGGCGCTGATGCGATGCAGGGTGCGCTCAATGCCGGCGCGGTTGTCACCACCGAAGGGCCCCAGGCGCTCCAGCACTCCGGCCAGGTCGGTCCGTTCGATCGGCACGGTTGCCAGCGCCACGGCCCTGGAGGGGTAGCGGGCCTCCGGCACCCGGCCCAAATCGAGCACCACCTCCAGCAGTTGGTCGCGGCATTCAGGCGGCTGCAGGGCCTGCCGCACCGGCGCCGGCAGCACCTCCAGGAGCTTTTCCAGCTCGGCGTTTTCGTTTTGGGTTGCCCCCTGGTGGGCCGGCGAGGCTGGGCAGTAAAGGCTGAACGGCGCCGGGGGGTTGCCGCTGGCGGCGAGGCTGGGCAAGGCGACAGGATCCGATGGGATGGTTGCGCTGCAATTGTTCTAAACCTGCCTCCTGGGGCCGCCCGCCTGACCCTGATGGCGGATAGCCGCCAGAGGGCAGCGTTGATGGCAGCGTTGGGGAGGCGTGTCGAGGGCCAAGCTTGGCGGCTTAGGTCAGAGCAGCTCGGCCAGGGGGCGCCAGCGCAGGGCGCGGGAGCCCCCCATTTCCACCACAACCTTGAGCCGTGGTTCACGGCGGGTGAGGGCCAGCAACGAAGCCAGCTCGGCGTTGGAAAGCACCTTTCCCTCCAGCAGCCAGAGCAAGATCGGACCGCTGCCCTCAAGGGCGGAACCGAGTTGCGGTATCACCCGCTCGACCAGGCCGACGGCGGCGCCGCGACCGATGCTCTGGTGACCCAGATGGGGGGGGCGGACCCCATGTAGCGAAAACAAAAACTCCTCCGGATCGCCCAGGCCCCGGGCCGAACAGAGATGGGCGCGGTAACCGGCCGCCCGCAGGCGACGCAGCAGCCGGGTTTCGGCGCCCCCTTCCAGCGGCGCGTAGAGAGCCAGAGCGCCGGCCTGCTCCAAGGTCTGCCGAAAGCCGCGGCCGGTGAGGAGCAGGGGCATCGGTGCGATAGAAGCTGCGGGAGAGTCTGGCAGCCCGAGGCGGCTCTGGGGTGGGCTTACCCCAAGCCATCGCTATTCAGCCATTAAGCCCTTCAGTTTTAAGCGCCTCGGTATTAAGCCGGTCAGTTCTGGATGGTCACCGGGGTGCCGACGTCCGTGTGGCCAAAAAGCCAACGGGCGGTGGCGCTGGAAGTGCGAATGCAGCCGTGGCTGCGACGCGCGCCAAAGGCCTGGCCCGCGGCTTCCTGCCAGGGGGCTGGATGCACACAGATCGAATCCGGCGGCAGCCCATCTCCCCCCAGGCACATCACGTTCTCAACCACCGGTATCTGGTAATCACGGCCAGTCATTTGGGTCTTTTTGTACTTCGACTTCACATAAAAATCACCCTTGGGTGTGGGGCTGGCCGCTAGACCGGTGGACACCAGTTGGCGATAAAGCATCTGGTGGTTCCTGTCAAAGGCGGTGATGCGCTGCTTGGCAAGTTCCACCAAGAGAGAACCCACCGGTCCCGGAAGGGATGGCGGTGCGCCCAGCGGTCCTGCGGCCCCTGCGGGCGCCGCGGGGGCCGCGGGGGCCGCAACTGCCGTCGGCAGCGCCGCTGCCGCCAGCAGCATCAGCACCCAGCCCGCCCGCCAGGGGGCCCGCTGGCGGGGGCCAAAAAAGGTGCGAAAGCGGGGCCGGCCAGGAATGTCGGGGATCATCATTGCGAAGCGGACCATCCCCCATCCTGCTTTGCAGCAACCAGGCCACCGTGGTGAGGGGGAGTCAGGGTTGCTCGATCAGGGCACAGGAGTGATGCGCAGCTCCCGGAACCGTTGCTTAGGGCGGGGCAGATTCTCGCAGCGCTTGCCATCGATCGCAAACTTGCCGTCGTCACTGAGCAGCACCAGGCTGTCCCCCTCAACAAACAGCGCCTCCGGATTGAACAGCGACTTGCCGAGTTCGGTCCCGAACAGCCGCAACCGTTCCGGAACGCTCTCGAACTGGCCGTTCCAGCGATAAAGGGCTGAGGGGATGGCGGGGCCGTCCTTGGGGTTCCCCGGGCCGCTGGGGCCCGCCACGATCAACAGGGAGCCGTTCACCATTTCCAAGCTGCGGATGCCCAGCCCGCCCAGCTCCAACAACACCGGCTCGCCAAAGCGCGCCGCTTCGCCCGCCAGCACCGCACCGGGGTTGGTGAGGGGCGCCACCAGGGCCTTGCCCTGGGGCAGGGGATTGCGGAAGCCGATCAGCAACTGGCCGTTGGGCGTGGCGGCCAGCCCCTCGATGTTGAGACCGTCCTTGGCTTTGCCGGGGCGTTTGGCGGCCTGATCGAGGCCAAAGGGGGCGTAGCGAGGATCGGCCTCCAGATCGGCAAGCAATGTTTGGTAGGGACGGCCCACCGGTTCCACCGTCACCGCCACTCCTTTCCCCTGGTCCCCACTCTCCAGTCCCAGACGGGTGGCAAAGAGGCGCTGGCGATTGGGCCTGGGAGCCCCTGTTGCGCCGGGGCCTTCGCCGGCGCTGTGGGAACCGATCCAATAAACGAGCGGGCCCAGGCGGGCCGCCCCTTCCAGGTCCATTTCCAAGGAGCCGTCCGCCACCTGGGCCACCGCCTCCTTCGCAATCCGCCCCACCGCCAGCTCGGGCCCGCTCTGGCCCGCTTTGTAAAGATGCAGCAATTTGGGCGCCGCATTTTCGTTGTCCGCAACAACAAACATCCCCTCCCCGAACCGCAGGCCCGCAGAGGCATTGCAGAGGCCGCTATGCGACACCAGGTTCACTGGGCCGGCGATTGGCTTGCTGGGCGGCGGGTTGACCGGGCTCTCAGCCGCCTGTCCAACCGCGCTGGAGGCCCCAAAACCCAGCAGCGTCAGCACCGTGATCACGGCCGCCCAGCCGGCCTGGCCGAGCCTGCGGCGGGCCTGGGAGGCTTGGGTGGCCTCCGGGTTCGAAGATCCGGCAAGGCGATCTGGCATGGCGATGGCAGGGGGTCGGGTCAGAAGGTCGCCCTTGGCGGCCTTGAGCATCCTGCCAACTGGCTGCGATCAGGGCCTTGGCGTGCGGCGGGGATCGGGCAGCGGCTGGTTGGCTGCGGCCTTGGGCCAGCGGGTCACGACCCGGTGGTAGGTCACGGGGGCGCTGGAAAGCCAGAGCACCGCCCGCAAGCCATCGGTGACGTAGGGGTCTCCGGTGTAATTAGCGCGAGGATGGTTCCAGGTGGATACGCCCACACCCGGCACAAAATTGAAACTGTGCAGGCTTTCAGAAAAGAACAAATCCTGCATCAGATACCAGCGGGTTTCATCCACCTCGGCATCAATCTTGTGGGTGGTCAGAGTCTTTGCGGTCAGCCGCACGCCGATGTCACGGCTGATTTGGCCCACCCATACGGGCTGGCCCCGCAGGGTCACAGGGGCCAACCACAGCCGCATGTGGTTGCGCTGGTTGACATTGCCCCGCGCTTTCTGCAGGGCAATATCCTGGGGTCGCCCAAACAGATACAGCGAGGAAACCGGCGAATAGCGATAGGGCCGGCCGAATAGGGATGAAACCAGCGTGCGCCAGGCGGAGGTGACTGAAAGCGTCTGGGTGACATGCCAGTCCCGCCGTGCCAGGGGCGGCAACACCGTGTCGACGGAGCCGATCAAGACGATGTTGAGGGGATCAGCGGGGGTACGGCGGTCGCCGCCCAGGGTGCAACAGGGCAGGGCTTCGAGCCAGCGGCGGAAGTCTGGCTCTTCAAGATCCTGTTGGCGCCCGGGGGCCAACAGGTGCTGCCAGTTGACCCGTTGGAAATCCGTGCGCAGCCCCGGCACCTTTACCAAGAAGGGGAATCTACGGACCTTGCGTTGCCCAGGGGCCACCAGTTCGACGTTGGCGTATTTGAGCCCTTCATCGCGGTTGGTGAACACGTAGCCGCCCACCATGCCCCCCGGTTCCACCGCCTCAGGCAGATCCAGGCCCCGTAGACGCTGGTCGATGCGGCGATTGCCAGCGGGGTCGAACCAGCGGTGCCCTTTCCAGGCCACCTCGTGGGGGGAGAAGTAGTCGTCGTCGATGCTGATGGGGGGGATGTAATAACGCACTGCTTCGAGATTGCGCACCCTCACCCACACCGGTTGAATGCCGGATTTGGTGATATCAAACCCTACGAGCGCATTTGCCTCGGCGGCGCTCAAGGCCGCCAGATCGACGCTCACCCCCTGGGCGGTGCGCCGCTCGGCCCGACGCAGGATCGGTTCGGGATCAAAGCGACCTTGCGGAATCGCTGGCCAGCCGTGCGGCAGCAAAGGCAGCATGAGGGGCACCAGCAACGGCACCAGCACCAGCCGGCCCCTGGACTTCATCACTTGGCTCATTCCAGCTGCAGAACCCCCTTGGTCCGTTCACGGCGCTGCTGATCCTGGGCTTGGAACCGGGCCATGCAGTTGCCCCGCGGCGCCAGCAGACAGCTGACGTAGTCGGCGGCCTGGCTCAGGGCGGCCCGCAGTGCCTTGGCGGCCGGGGTGCGTTGGACCTCGCTGCTGCGGTTTTCGAAGTTGAGGGTCCCGGCCGCCCCCGTCAACACCTGGCCGGTGCGACCCATGTTGGGGGCCAGCAACAGGGCTGCGCCGGCGAGGGGCAACAGGCTGAAGCCAGTTTCCTTGGTGGAGGCCCCGCTGCTGGCCCGCCCCTCCACGGTGCGGGAGCCCACGACTTCGCCGCTGCTGCTGTCCACAACCCGGATATCGATGGCCACGTAATCCTTGGTTTCGAGTTGCTGTTGGTTATTGCCAAAACCCAACAGCCCGAAGGAGTTGCCGGTGCTTTTTGCCTCCACGTTGGTGTCGTAGGAGGTGACGGTGCCAAGCACGATGTATCGGGCTCCTGTCAGCTGGCCCTTGCGGGCGGCGTTGCTGTTGTTGCGCACCAGGCCCAGTTCGGCCAGCTGCTGCTCCGAGAGCACCTCTTTGATGTTATTGCGCTCCACCACCTGGAGTTCACCGGTGGCCGAAAGTTCGTTGCTCAGGGCATGGGCCAGATCGTTGGCCACGGGCCCCTGCCACCACCAGGTGGGCTGGCTGACGCTGTTCTTGAAATCGGGCACCGAAACGGTAGGCAGGCCCCTGCCACCCTGGGCCCATGAGGCTGGGGCCCAGAACGCCGGCATCCAGGCGGCCGGCAGCGCCAGGGCCAGGCCGAGGATCAGCCCCGCGCCGCCCGGACGGCCCCTGGGAGAGGGCTTGGGCCCCTTGGGCCAGTCTTGAAAACAGGGGTTTCGCACAGAATGAAAGGCAGCTGGGTCCTTAGTTTGCAGCGGCAGGCCAGGGCCCGCCAGTGGCTAAAGTGCCTGCGGAAAAGCGTTTTCCGTAGCGTCCCGCACCCTGTGCAGGGCCTTTTTCTGGGTTCACTGGTTGTTTCTACGGATTGATTGGATCCGGTGGTTTGAATGACAAGTACCTTGCCTTCAAGGCCAGAGTCTGAACGCCTTGGGACCCAGGAACGACTACTCAAGGAACGAGGTCAGCAAGATCGACGACAGCGTGGGCCTGGAGGATCGGCGCCGATGTTCGAGATGATTCCCTATGAGAAGTTTCGCGATACTCCAGCGGTTCGCTTTTATGACATTACAATTCCAACCTCTAATGCCCGCGACATGGTTGTCCATAGCGGGCCGGCGGTGAGCCCCCCTGACGACACTGAATCTGGAGCCTGGCAATTTTATCTGCACCCCCATCAAGAAGACAACCTATTGGCCATGCATGGCGGGCGTACATTCTATCTTGTAAACTTAGGCTGGAACTATCCCTTCCATATTGTGCGCCTCGATTGTGGCGGCGACATCCTGCGGATCCCCCCTGGCACCTTCCACCGTTCGGTTTCTGATCCCGATGGTTCTTTGGTGTTGAATCAGGCCGTTCGTGAGGAGGGTGCCAGCCTGTTGCGTGAATTTCGCGTCTACAACAGCCACCGCATTCCCCGCCTCTTTGCTGTCACCTCCAAGACAGCCCCCTTGCCCAAGCTGCACGGGGTGAGCTGGTGAATTCCAGCTTCAGCCCAGCCTGAGGTCCACAGTCACCGCATCACTGCGGCGGCGCCCCTGCCAGGGGTTGCTATAACAGATCTGCGGCAAGGGGCTGGGGGGGTCTGATTCAACAAACTCCAACCCGTCCTGCCGCAGGGCAAAGTGTTGGTCGCCCCCGGGGCCACTCACCACCACATTCAGGGGCCAGTGGGGCTCAATCGCCGGGTGCAAACAAGGATAGAGCCGCTGCTGGCGATAACGCACCGCCAACACTTCTGGTGTTTTTGCGAGCTCCAGGGGACGATCGTTGATGATCAATTTGCAGCTATGGCGGAAGGCGGAGTTGGCTTCCAGCTCAAAGCGGCGCAGGGATCCATCGATAAAACGACTGGTGAAGCCTCCCTCGCGGGGAAAATCACAGATCAGGGGCCAGGGTTCCAGGGCTGGTCTCAAGATCAGTTCAGGGATTTCTTGATCGCCTGCGGCCGGTTCGGCCCCCCGCCAATGCAGCAGCGGCGCAAAGCGCCATTGCCAGAGTTCGCGAAAGGGTGCGGCATCCAGTGCCAAGCCGTCTTGCGCCAGTTCCGCCAGGATCGTCTCCAGATCAGCCCACAGTTGGCTGGGTAGCAATTGGCGATCATGGAGCCCTTCGCCCCAGTCCTTGAGGCCGGCGGGACGATGGCTGGGATCCAGTAGATGGGCAGCCAGGGCACTCCAGAGCAGGGCGATGGCACTGGTCCAGTTCTGGTCTGGCACGCTTTCCAGGGCTCGAAATTCGATCAATCCCAGGCAACCGGCGGGGGTGCCGGGATTCCAGAATTTGTCAAAGCTGATTTCGCTGCGATGGTTGTTGCCGCTGCGGTCAGCATGCAGATGGCGCAGGGTCTCGCCGATCAGGCCGCGGTGATCGCCGTAGGGCTCTAACGAAGGGGTTCCATCGGCGGCGGCAATCGAGCGATAGGCCAGCTCCAGATCAAAAAGCTCCCCGGCGGCCTCATCCGGCCGTGGCGCCTGGGAGGAGGGCCCCACCCCCGGACCGCTGAACAGGTAGGCCAGAGCAGGGTGATGTTGCCAGAAACGCAGCACCCCCACCAACCAGGCGGGCCGGGAAAAAAACGGATTGCTGGCCAGGTCCGGGCCGCCCCAGAGCAGGTGGTTGCCTCCCCCCGTGCCCTGTTGCTGCCCTGCGGCAGTCAGCTTCCAACTGCGCAACCCCAGGGAGCCAGCGGCCTGCTCCAGGTGCCGCAGCCAGCCATCGTAATCCCGCCAGCCATGGCAAACCGGCAGGTTGATCTCCAGCACGCCTGGATCGGCGGTCAAGCCCAGCACCTGCCAGCGATCGTCCAGATCACTGGGCAGCATGCCCCCCAGGCCCGGGGCAGCCAGGCCGCCAAGGCTGTCAGCCACGGCCTGCAGCAGGGCCACCAGGGGACGTCGCAGCAGGGGCGGCAGAAACAGATCCCACTGGCCGTCTTGCAATTCGAGGGTGAGCACTTGGCGGGGCACCGCGTCGGGGAAGTGCTCCAGGGGCAGGCGCAGCCCAGCCGGTCCCGTGGCCCGACTGAGTTCGCGGAGGCGCTCTTCCAGGGGCCAGGTCACCGCTTTCCAATGGATCGGGTCAGCGTCGTTGTCACTCAAGGGTTCGTCCACCGTCAAGGGAACGGCCCAGATGCGGCGCTGCGGATCGAGGGGATCGCGCAGTTCCAGGGGCTGCAAGGGCACGCCCAGTCGCTGGCCCAGGCCCTCCAGCCAGGCCCGTGCGTGCCCGGGGGCTAATACAGCCCCCGGCTCTCCAGATCTGCTGGGTTCCGGCCAGCGCACCGGCGGGGTGCCGTCGCTGCCGGTGAAGAGCCGCAGGGCCCAGCGGGGGTTGACTTCACCTTCGTAACACTTGCCAGGGCAGAACAGCAGGGTGCTGCCGGGCCAGACATCCCGCTGCAGGATCTGGGCCAGACGACGGGCCAGGGGCAGTTTTGTCGGCCCGTCGGCGGTGATGCTCCATTCGAGACCCTCGGGCTCCAGGGGCACCACCGTGGGTTCCCCCCCCAGGGTCAGGCTCACCCCTTGGACCCGCAACCGGCGTTCCACCTCCTGGGCCACCGTTTCCATCCAATCCGGGGCTGGTGCGCTGAGCGGTGGCGGGGCATGCGACAAGGGGGGCATCGGCGCGGTTTTTTAATATCTTGAGCTCTTGATGGTCTTGGGGCCCCAGGCCATCAGACACTGCAGGACATTACTGGCACCGGCTGAACGTTCCAGATGCGGGAGGCGTATTCCCGAATCGAGCGGTCCGAGCTGAAGAAGCCACAGCGGGCGGTGTTCAGCACCGACATCGTGCTCCAACGTTGCTGGTCGGGCCAAACCGCATCGACTTCATTTTGGGCGCGGCGATAGTCGCCGATATCAGCCATAACCCGATACGGATCATGGCCACACAGGTTGGCCAGCAGGGGATGGAACAGTTGCCGGTCCCCTTCGCTGAAATGACCCGAACCGATCAGGTCAATGGCCTCTTTGGTGACGGGGTCGTTCTCCAGCCAGGGCATTGGGTGGTACCCATTGCGGTTGATGGCGGCGAGCTCAGCGGCCGTATGGCCAAAGAGGAAAAAGTTGTCCGCTCCCACCTGCTCCCGAATCTCGACATTGGCGCCATCCAGGGTGCCGATGGTCAGGGCGCCGTTGAGGGCCATTTTCATGTTGCCGGTACCGGAGGCCTCCATGCCGGCGGTGGAGATTTGTTCCGAGAGGTCGACGGCGGGGTAGATGCGCTGGCCCAAGCTCACGTTGAAGTTGGGTAAAAAGATCACCTTGAGGCGCCCCCCCATGGCCGGATCGATATTGACGATGTCGGCGATGCCCACGATCAGCCGAATGATCAGCTTGGCCATCGCATAGCCCGGAGCCGCCTTGCCGCCGAAGATCACCGTGCGCGCCGGCAGATCTTCCCCGGCCCGCAGCCGCAGGTAACGCTCGACCAGATGCAGGGCGGCAAGGTGCTGGCGCTTGTATTCGTGGATCCGCTTCACCTGGACGTCGAAGAGGCTGGCAGGGTCGACGAGCACACCACAGTCTTGGCGGATCGTGGCCGCCAGCCGTTCTTTGGCCTGGCGACGCACCCCCTGCCAGCGCTCCAGGAAAGCGGGGTCCTGGGCCATGGGCTGAAGGCCCTTGAGGGCATCCAGATCCCGCCGCCAGCCTTCGCCCAGGCTGGCGTCGAGAAGTTCGGCCAGGGGCGGATTGGCGACGGCGAGCCAGCGGCGGGGGGTGACCCCGTTGGTGATGTTGGTGAACCGCTCTGGCCAAAGGCTGGCGAAATCATGGAACAGGTTTTGACGCAGCAGTTCGCTGTGCAGCTCGGCCACCCCATTCACCTTGTGACTGCCGACAACGGCCAGGTGGGCCATGCGCACCCGCCGCTGGGGACCTTCCTCGATCAGGGAAAGCTTTTCCAGCAGGGCCGGGTTGCCGGGATGGCGCAGGCGCACCACCTTGAGGAAGCGGGCATTGATCTCGTAGATGATTTCCAACTGTCTGGGCAGCAGTTGCTCAAACAGTTCCAGGTTCCAGGCCTCAAGAGCCTCCGGCAAGAGGGTGTGATTGGTGTAGCTGATCGTGGCCGTGGTGATGGTCCAGGCCGAGTCCCAGTCCAAGCCATGCTCATCGATGAGCAGTCGCATCAACTCCGCCACCGCAATGGCGGGATGGGTGTCATTGAGTTGAATCGCATATTTACGGTGAAAGTCGCTGACCGGCAGGCCTTGCCCCTTGAGAATCCGGAACATGTCCTGCAACGAGCAGCTCACAAAGAAAATTTGTTGACTGAGCCGCAAACGCTTGCCCTGTTCCAGTTCGTCGTTGGGGTAGAGCACCTTGGAGAGGGTTTCCGATTGCACCTTCTGCAGCACGGCCCTGGTGTAATCCCCGGCATTGAATGAAGCAAAGTCGAAGGCATCAGGGGCCTGGGCTCCCCAGAGCCGCAGGGTGTTGGCCGTGTGCACGCCGTAGCCCAGGATCGGGGTGTCATAAGCCACGCCGATGACGGTATGGCCACCAATATTTACCGGATAACTCCATTCCGGATGGATCACCTCCCAGGGATTGCCTCCCATCAACCAGGGGTCGGTGCTTTCCACCTGGCCCTGGGCGCCAATTTGTTGGCGAAAGATGCCGAATTCGTAGCGAATGCCATAGCCAATGGCTGGAATCTCCAGGGAGGCCATTGATTCCTGGAAACAGGCCGCCAGGCGACCAAGACCCCCGTTGCCAAGACCGGGTTCCGGTTCCTGGGCGAGCAAGCTGTCCAGGGAGAAGCCAAGGGCTTCACAGGCCTCTTCCGCCTGGCGCCGCAGGCCCAGATTGACGAGATTGTTCTCCAGGTGCGGGCCCAGCAGATACTCGGCCGAGAGGTAGACAGCCGTGCGCACGCTCTGCTGGGTGTAGGTCTCGGCCGTGTCCACCCAGGTTTGCAGCAAAAGGTCCCGCACCGCCAGTGCCAGGGAGAGGTAATAGTCGTGCTGGGTCGCCAGGGAGGGAGTCTTGGCCAGGCTGGAAAAAAGATGGCGGCGCATCGAATCCAGCAACGATTTACTCGGACTCGTGAGCAGCTCTGCGGGCGAGGAAAGCGAGGGGGAGGCCATGGGTTGGGGCGGCTGGGATGGCCGTTCGTTTTCTATCGCCTATATCTCCCTGGAAAGCAGGGTGGGGTGCTGCACCATCCGCTACAACCCCCCCTGATTTGTGGCGATCCAGACGGTTTGCAGCGTTGACATCAAGGGACTTACTGGAGCACCTCGGCTTCAATCGACCAGCCAAGGTCGCTGCTGACCTTGGATGCTCCTGAGAAACTGCCGTTGACTGCGGCGGTCAGATGGGGCTTGGAGGAGGTGGCCAGGGTGATGTAGCGATCATCGATCGCGCCCTGGCCACTGGGGTCGTAGCCGCGCCAACCGGCGCCAGGCAGATAGATCTCCGCCCAGGCATGCAGGTCGTACTGCTTCGGCCGGGGTTCGACCAGGTGATAACCGCTGACGAAACGGGAGGGCAAGCCAACGCAACGGCAGACCTCAATCATCAGCATGGCCAGATCGCGGCAGGATCCGACCCGCTCTTTGAGGGTGCGGCCGGCGGGCCAGGCGGGCCCCAGGTGACGGGGGGTGTATTTCACCTGGTCTTGAATGATCGCCACCAATTGCTCCAGATATTTGGGTGCGCGTTGATCACTGCCCATCAAGGCTTCCTGGGCCAAGTCCACGGCGGCAGGATCGTGCTGGCCATTGGGCAGCCAGCCCTGCAGGGAGCCCATCAGATCACCGTTGAGCAGACCCACCGGATACGGCAAATGGGGTGGGTTCTCAAACAGGCATTCCTCAAGATCCGGGGGAATTTGAGTTTCAACCAAACTGGTGGAGATCACTTGGAAAAGCTCGGTGCCACCTTCAAAGCGGGCCCTGAGGATTTCATCACCGCTGGCGGCCACCAGGGGATAAAGGGAAGCAGGATCAGGGATTATGCTTAATTTGTAATCCAGTAGTCGCTGAAAACCATGGCCCCTGGGTTTGAGACAGAAACGATGGGGGCCGAGCAGCACCGGTGCGCTGTAGCGGTAGGTGAGAGTATGGGTTACGCGGGCTCGCATTCCGAATCGGAGGCATTGGTTGGAATGATGAAATAGCGCTGTTCAATCAGGCTATGGAGCTTGTTTAAATCCTGTTGCAAATGATCGATCGCCTCATGCAAGCCATTGGCGATCAGTTCTTCGATACGCGTGTAACTCCACCTGGCCAAAACAAGGCCGATCAGACATTCCAGATCATCGGGTGGACCGGGTACTCGTTGACCTTGCACAATCTGAAGACTATCCCTGATGCGCTCCAGGCAGTAGCGCACCGACCGGGGAAAAATAGGATCCAGCAGCAGGAAGGCCGCAACCGCATCCGGTGCAATCGCCTTTTGTTGAGATTGCCGGAACATTTGATAGGCGCCGGCGGTGCGCAGCAGGGAGATCCATTGCAGTTCGTCTAGCACCCCCCCTACCACTTCTGTGGAGGGAAGCAGCAGAAAATATTTGACATCAAGGATACGGGTTGTTTTGTCTGCCCGTTCCAGCAGTCGACCCAGCCGACTGAATTGCCAAGAGAGGTCGCGGCTGAGGGTGGCATCGGTAATGCCATAAAAAAGTTGGCAAGCCCGCCTGATTTCACGGAGTTGCTCTTGGGGTGGCTGTTGCCAATACTCCTGCTCTTGCAGAGACCAATAGAAACCGTTGATCTGCTCCCACATCTCGGTGGTTATTACATCGCGGATCTGGCGGGCATTTTCTCGAGCGCTGGCGAGGCAGTTGACGATGCAGCTGGGGTTTTTCGGTTCGCGTACCAAAAAATTTATAACATCCTCCGGTCTGCCTGCGGGAAACAGCTTGTCAAACAGTTCACGATCGCCACTGGCATCGATCAGGGGCAGCCAGGGTTCGGCGCTGCCCGGCGGGCAATCGAGGGCCATGGCTTGGCTGACCTCGACGAAACGGGATATATTTTCGGCCCGTTCAACATAGCGATTTATCCAGTATAAGGAATCAGCGACCCTACTCAGCATGAAGTCATCTCCTGGATTTGAAGGTTATCACCCAGACTATCATCGACGACCCAGGTATCTTTGGAGCCTCCACCTTGAGATGAATTCACAACCAAGGATCCACGGCGTAAGGCCACCCTGGTAAGGCCACCCGGCGTGACCCAGCTGCCACGGCCCCGCAGCACGTAGGGTCTCAGATCCACATGGCAGGGATACAACACCCCTTCGCTCAGAGAAGGAACTGTCGAGAGTTCAAGGGTGGGTTGGGCGATGAAATTGCGAGGATCGGCTTCGATGCGTTCGGAGAAATCGCTGATTTCGGTCTCGCTGGCATGGGGGCCGATCAACATGCCATAACCACCGGCTTCTGCCACGGATTTAACGACTAAGTCCTTGAGATTTGCTTGAACATAGGCCCTTTCTTTGGGGCGTGAGCATAGGTAGGTGGGCACATTTTCGATGATTGGTTCTTCCGCCAAGTAATAGCGGATCATTTCCGGCACATAGGCATAGATGAGTTTGTCGTCAGCCACGCCGGTGCCAGGGGCATTGGCGATGGCCACCTTGCCGGCCCGATAGGCCCCGATCAAGCCTTTGACGCCGAGCAGGGAATCGGCACGGAACACCTCAGGATCGAGAAAGTCATCATCAATGCGTCTGTAAATCACATCGACGGGCTCTAAGCCGGCGGTGCTGCGCATCCAAACCCTTCCCGATTCGCAGGTGAGGTCCCGGCCTTCGACCAGCTGAATGCCCATTTGTTGGGCCAGATAGCTGTGCTCAAAATAAGCACTATTATAAACGCCAGGACTGAGCAACACCACCTTGGGGGTATCGGTCCAAGGCGCCAGCTCCCGCAGCGTCTGCAGTAAATTAGACGCATAGTTGTCGATGGGGTGCACGGTGCGTCCGTCGAACAAGCTGGGAAAGATGCGCTTCATCACCCGCCTGTTCTCGAGGAAATAGGCCACGCCGGATGGACAGCGCAGGTTGTCTTCCAGTACCCGCCAAGTGCCATTGCCATCGCGCACCAGATCGAGGCCGGAGATGTGGCACCAGCGCCCCAGCGGTGGGGTCAGCCCCTGCATCTGGGGCCGCCAGCCCTGGGAACTTTCCACGTCCTCGCGGGGCACCACCCCGTCGGCCATGATGCGGCCGGGGCCGTAGACATCGGCCAAGAACAGATCGATGGCTTGCAGGCGTTGGAACAGGCCCCGCTCAAGCTTCTCCCATTCTTGGGCGGCGATCAGGCGGGGCAGGGGATCGAAGGGCAGGATCCGCTCGACGCCGCCACTACCGGAATCATTGAGACGAAAGGTGGCGCCGAGCCGCTTGAGCAGGGCGGCGGCTGCGGCATGGTTGTGGTTGAGTTGGTCGATCCCCATGCGGCCGAGGGAAGAGAGCAGGGGGCTCAGGGCGGCCCGGGGCTGGTCGGCGGCGCTGAAGTACTCGTCGTAGCCGTGGCTGGGGCGGTAGTCCGCAAACACTGAAGTACCAGCTGCTGGGAGGATCCTGCGCCGCAGGCCGCACCTGGGCGCGTAGCAATGGCTACGAAGCCCTGACCCCGGCGCCAACAAAGTGGCATGAGAGCGCTGGGATTGCCATGGCCCACAGACTCAACAGGCACCCTTTTCACCAAGAGCCCATGTTTGTTACCATCAACCCAAGCGCCCGTCTCAGCCTGCCTCAGCCTGTTGCGGTTTTTGTTTTGGTTTCCTGGCAATACATCAATGCCTTGCATGAAGGCGCTCCACTCTGCTAAGCTCTGCAGAGTTACCTTCGGTCAATCAACGATTTTCCATGGCTCTCACCAAATTCTTAGCCCTGCCTGTAGCGCTTGCGCTTTCCGCATTTGCTCCTGCTTCACATGCTGTCGTAACAACCACTCCGCTGCAAGCAGCCCCGGGAGGTCCCCTAACTTCAGCCGGTCAAAACCTTTCATTCAAGGCGTTTAACGCTGCTTTTAAGCTCGCAAACGGTATTCCCGCCGGAGCTGTACTTACCAATGTCAAACTTACTACCGTCGGTGTAACCGGTGGATCTATCTCCGCTCTAAATTATGCTCCTTTTACCTCTAATTTTAACACGACTGGAGATTTCAAGTTATTTGCTAACGGTAATACTAACGGCGTTCCCACCCCCAATGCCGGAGCCCCTGTAACTGCTGGCGTAGGCGCCACCCCTGGCGCAGGTACTTCAGCCATTTCGGTTAGAACCAACAATTATGATTGGAGTATTTTTTCCGGAGGGTTTGATTTTACAATGCCGGCCATGCTGGCTCTTAATGTCAAAACTGATTATGTTGTATCAGGCTGGACCCCTGGTGGTCCTTTTGAATCAGCCGACAACTCGAGCTTCGTACTTAGTAGCAATTTAGCTAATACTTATCTTAGTTATGATTGGACTGTTCCAACAACCGGAGTGCCAGCTCCCCTTCCTCTCGCCGGTGGCATAACAGCCTTTGCTTTTTCTCGGCGCCTTCGCCGTCGCATTTCCAGCACCGCAAGCTGAATCTCGTACTTCGAAATCCCTATCCCCCTCCATCAGGAGGGGATTTTTTTGTCCATGCTGTTCCGCAAGACGAGTTTCAGCTTGCCTTGCTGAACAGCTTTGTGGGGTTAGCCGTGATGCCGTCGGGTGTTTTCCTTCCTCATCGAAACAGCGTTAAGATTTTTAGCTCAAGCTGTTTCCTACGCTAGTGTTAGTATCACTTGTGCGATGGCTTTTACTTTAACGCAAGGCGCCAATGGGGTTGATCCAATCAGTCAGCTGCGTTCTGCCAGTTTAAGGCCCCTTGATTCTCGTCTCTTTGGCGTGAGCTCTTCCCACGATCCCTTGTCCTGATTCTGTAGTTGCTTTTAAATGAGTGAATCCAAAAGTCCAAGTCTTCCAAGCCCAGCAGATAACTTTCCCGATTCCAAGGTAGACAAACAGACTGGGGCTCAGTCAGCCCGAATGATCCTGGCAACATCTTTTGGGTTGTTTGCAATTTATGCTGTTATTGTTTGTTTTGATAGTTTCCCGCTTCGTCTCCTCGATCCTTTGTGGATCATCACGACCTCTTCTTCATTAGCCAATTCAGTCAGTCTCCCTCTCGCCGGCGTTGGCCTCACTCATATTGCCGCAGCGTTGGCGCCGGTGGATATCACCATATTTCAGCGGCGTCGTTTAATTAGTCGCCTGTCTGCATTGGCGGCTCTTGGATTTCTGTTGATTATGCCATTGCTTGGTTTTGCCACATGGAGGGGTATTTCCAATGTGAAACAAGGAGCTAAGTTGCAGGCTGTTGCTGTTAATCGTGCCGAAGCTAAACTGTTTGAAGCGATAGATCAAGCCTCTTCGCCACAGGATCTTCAGAAAAGAATGGTTGCTCTGCAGGGGCCACCGATTAACGATAGGGATCTTGTAAGGCCGTTAGCTGAGCTGAAACAGACGCAAAAGAAAATTATCAAACAAGTAGTGCTTAATATTATCAACCAGATTCCAAGTCCCACTTCAGAAACATACAAACCTCTTTACATGCAGGCTTTACGTACGTTAAGTATTGCCTTGGTTTCCTCCCTGTCGTTTGCTGCCCTTGCTTACGATCCTATAAAGCAACAAACTTTGCTGCAGCGTCTGTTTCGCCGTAACTCCTCGCTGAATAAGGGTCCGAGTGGCTTTGGGCAGATCTTGAAAGCTCTGCCTAAGTCTCTTACTTCTCCGTTCAAGCAGACTTCTTCTGAAGAAGCGGAAAAATCCCGTATCGCGTCTGAAATTCGACGTAAAGCACAACAAGCGGCTGCCGCGCGCACACGCGATATGAAGCGTAATGCCGAGAAGCAGCGGAAGCTCCAGATTGAGCTTGAGAAAAAGCGTCGGCAAGATCAACGCGAGAGTCTTAAGCGAAAAGAGCGCAATAAATAAGAATATACAAGAATATACAAGAAAGCTAAAATTTTGTCTTTTGTCTATATATATTTTACTCGCTATTGGCCCTAAGACCGTGCCTCTCAAATCGACTTGTCTGGCTTTTAAGCAGGTTCTCAGATAAGAAAATACCGCTGCGCCATCGGCAGCACCTCAGCAGGTTCACAGGTAAGCAATTCACCATCGGCGAAAACTTCATAGGTCTGGGGATCAACCTCCATCTTGGGTAGCGCCGTGTTGTTGCGCATAGCCGTTTTGCCGATGCCGCGCGTGTTCAGCACCGGCACACAAGGCCGCCTCAGCCCCAGCTGGCGCGGTAAATCAGCATCGAGGGCCGCTTGGCTCACAAAGGTGAGGCAGCTCGGCGCCAGCGCTGCGCCGTAGGCGGCAAACATCGGCCGGCCATGCACCGGGCCCGGGGTGGGGATCGAGGCATTGGCATCGCCCATCTGGGCCCAGACAATTGAGCCGCCCTTGATCACAAGCTCTGGTTTCACCCCAAAAAAGCCCGGTTTCCAAAGCACCAGATCGGCCAACTTGCCCACCTCCACCGAACCCACCTGGCTGTCGATGCCGTGGGCAATCGCCGGGTTGATCGTCACCTTGGCGATATAGCGCTTAAGGCGGGTGTTGTCGTTGCGGCCACCGGAGCCGCTGCCCGCCCCATCCTCCGGCAGGAATCCCCTTTGCACCTTCATCTTGTGGGCAGTCTGGAAGGTGCGGGTGATAACTTCTCCCACCCGCCCCATCGCTTGTGAATCGCTGGCGATGATGCTGAAGGCGCCCAAATCGTGCAGGATGTCTTCGGCGGCGATTGTTTCGCGGCGGATGCGCGATTCGGCGAACGCCACATCCTCTGGGATGCGCGGATCCAGGTGGTGGCAAACCATCAGCATGTCCAGGTGCTCCTCCAGCGTGTTGCGCGTGTAAGGCCGCGTTGGGTTGGTGCTGCTGGGCAGCACGTTGGCCTCGCCGCAGATCTTGATGATGTCCGGCGCATGGCCGCCGCCGGCCCCCTCGGTGTGGAAGGTGTGGATGGTGCGACCGCCGATGGCCCGGATCGTGTCCTCGACGAATCCCGCCTCGTTGAGGGTGTCGCTGTGGATGCACACCTGCACATCGAAGCGATCGGCTACGCCCAGACAGCAGTCGATGGCGGCCGGCGTGGTGCCCCAGTCTTCGTGCAGCTTGAGGCCGCAGGCACCGGCGCGGATCTGCTCTTCGAGGGCTTCAGGGGTGCTGGCGTTGCCCTTGCCATAGAAGCCCAGGTTCACCGGCAGTCCTTCGGCCGCCTGCAGCATGCGGGCCAGATGGAAGGCGCCGGGGGTGCAGGTGGTGGCGTTGGTGCCCGTCGCCGGGCCCGTGCCGCCCCCCAGCAGGGTGGTGACGCCACTGGCCAGGGCGGTTTCAATCTGCTGGGGACAGATGAAATGGATGTGGGTGTCGATGGCACCGGCGGTGACGATGTGGCCTTCGCCGGCGATCGCCTCGGTGCCCGGGCCAATCACGATCGTCACCCCATCGCTGATGTCGGGGTTGCCCGCCTTGCCGATGGCGCAGATGCGTCCATCCCTGAGGCCAATATCGGCTTTGACGATGCCCCACCAATCCAGGATCAGGGCATTAGTGATCACGGTGTCCACGGCTCCGGCAGCCCGGGGGGTCTGGGCCTGGCCCATGCCGTCGCGAATCACCTTGCCGCCGCCGAACTTCACCTCGTCGCCGTAGCTGGTGTGGTCCTTTTCCACCTCCAGGATCAGCTCGGTGTCGGCCAGCCGCAGGCGGTCGCCAGTGGTGGGGCCGTAGGTCTCGGCGTAGGCGCGACGGTCGATGCGGTAAGCCATGAAATCGGTGCTTCGCGAGGGGGCCGGGGCAGGGAACAGAACGCTGGGTCGGGCTGGCGACCCCTAAGCCAGGGGGCCGTTGATCAGGCCGTTGAAACCAAAGACCCGGCGCGCACCGGCATAGGGCACCAGGTTCACGGCGCGGCTATCGCCGGGTTCAAAGCGGATGGCGGTGCCCGCCGGAATGTCGAGCCGCAGGCCCCTGGCCGCCTCGCGATCAAATTTCAAGGCCATGTTGGCCTCGTGGAAGTGGAAATGGGAGCCGATCTGCACTGGTCGGTCGCCCGTATTTGCCACCGTGAGCGTGGTGACTGGCCTGCCGGCGTTGAGCTCAAGCTCGCCGGGTTCACTAAGCAATTCGCCGGGGATCAGGGGGGGCATGGGCTCGGGGGCAGACGCCAGTCCGATCAGGTTGGCGCCATTCTCTCAGTGATGGGAGAGTGCATGGCTACGGCGCCGTCGGGAGGATCTTGGCTACGGCGCCGCCAGGCGGATCGGATCGTGGAGGGTCACCAACTTGGTGCCATCAACAAACACCGCTTCAATCTGCACCTGGTCCACCAGCTCCGGCACCCCCTCCATGACCTGATCACGGCTCAGCCAGGTGCAGCCCTGCTCCATCAGTTCGGCCACACTGCGGCCATCGCGGGCCCCCTCCAGCACCTGGAAACTCAGCCAGGCCACCGCCTCCGGATGGTTGAGCTTGAGGCCGCGATTCATGCGCCGCTCCGCCAGCAGGGCTGCGGTCACGATCAGCAGCTTGTCCTTTTCCTGAGGGGTGAGATGCATGCCGTGCTGAAGAGGGCGATCCGGCTGGGTCAGCCTGGTGCCAGTTTGGCAGGCCCAGGCCTTAATCAAAACCCGTCTGCCCATCGGCACCCAAGCCAGCTCAGGGCTCCTCCTGGAAAGGCCATACCCGCGGCCGTTCGGGGGCAGGCAGCTTGTTGGCGGCCCGGATTCTGGCCCAGAGGCGGGTGAACCAGATACGGGCCGCCTGGCTGGAGGGCCCCCGGTAGCGGGCCACCAGCCCCTGCTCCAGGGCGCCACAGGCCAGCTCGCCCGGCAACTCACCGCGATCGGCCCGGCAGGCTGCCAGCAGCTGGGCCAAGGGGGCAGCCGCCAAGGGCTGCGGCGCCGCCCACACCAAGGAACCGAAAACGGGCTCTGCGGCCATGCCATGGCCCTGGAGCAAACCCTCGCCGCCAAGTTCAAGGCGGTCCACCAGTTCCCAGTGGCCGCCCTCCCCGTTGGGGCCCTCGCGCTCGATCTCCAGCAGGGACCGCCAGCGTCCCTCGCCCAGGGTCTCCGCGGCGGCCGTGCGGCCCAGCCGGACGACCTCAGCCCCCAGCCAACTGGCGCCGCTGGCCAGCCACACCCGGGTGCGTTGTTCGTAGAGGCCGTTGGCATAAAGCACCAGATCTTGGGGCAGCCACTCCAGGTCAGCGCCGGCCCCAACTTTGAAGCTGAGCTCCTGGCGGGCCCAGGCGCCGGCGGGGCTGAGGCGGGAGCGGCCGATCGATCCATAAACCTTTTGGGCCGCCACGCTGGTGAGCAGCACCCGGCTGCCCGGGCCGAGCTGGGCCGTGATGCTGAGCCGGTCGCCCCCCACCAGCCCCCCGGCCGTGTGCAGCAGCGGCAGTTCGCAGCGGCCTCCGGCCCGCCCAAAGGGGCGCTGCACCCTGAGCGGCGCCGTGGTGCCGCCTTGGTGTTGGGTGCGACCATCGGCGGCGCAGCTGAAGCGCAGCTCCGCTGTGCCATGCCATGCCCCGTCGCTGATCACAGCAATCCCCTCAACAGAGCACACTTTGGTGGGTTTTGTTTCCGGGAGTCAGCCCTGTGCCTGAATCTGCGCCCTTGCCCCTGATCCTGACGCGCCGCTCCCCCCAGCCGCCGCCGCAGCCGCTGGCGCAATCGCAATCGCAATCGCGGTCGCAGAGGCAATCGCGGTCGCAGATGCCGCCATTGGCGTTGGCCCTTTCGGCCGATGAACGCAGCCGCTTACGGGGCCAGCGGCGCACTATCTGCGGCCAAGAACTGCTCTTGCAATTGGATCGGGGCGAACCGCTGCAGCCCGGCGAGTGGCTGAGCGGGGCCAGCGGAGGTCCGGCGGTGCAGGTGATGGCGGCGCCGGAAACGCTGCTCAGGGTCCGTGCCCGGGCGCCCCTGGAGCTGCTGCAGGCGGCATATCACCTGGGCAATCGCCATGTAGCCCTGGAGCTGCGGGCCACGGAATTACGCCTGCTCGATGACCCGGTGCTTGCGGATCTGCTGGGCCGCCGGGGCCTGCTGGTCGATCGCCTCCAGGAACCGTTTTGCCCCGAGGCCGGGGCCTATGGCAGCGCCCACAGCCACGGCAGCACCCCCAGCCACGGCAGTGCCCACAGCCATGGCAGCGTCCACAGCCATGGTTGAGCAGCGGCTGCATTTGTTCCAGTTGGTCAGTCCGGCTTTGCCGGTGGGGGGCTTCAGTTATTCCGAGGGACTCGAATCGCTTGTGCAGCAAGGCCGCTTGGGCGATGCGCCAACGCTGCGCTCCTGGCTGGAGGCCGAACTGTGGCGCGGCTGCCTCACCGTGGAGGCGGCGACACTGCCTGGCTTGATGGTGCTGCTTGAGCGGGCCCGCAGCGCCGATCCCCTGGAGGCCAAGGCGGCGCTGCAGGCAGTAGTGGAGCGGGATGGCTGGCTGCTCGCCCAAAGGGAGGCGCCCGAAGTGCGGGCCCAACAAAGGCAGATGGGGGGATCTCTTTGTGGGTTGCTGGCGGATCTGGGCTGGCCCCTGCCCGCTGCCGCCCCCCCCCTGGCCTGGCCCGCTGCCTGGGCCTGGGCGGGCGTCTGCCTGCAGCTTGAAGCCGGCGAGCTGGTTGAGGCGTTCCTGTACAGCTGGGTCGCCGGCCAGCTCAGCGCCGCCGTGCGGCTAGTGCCCCTGGGTCCCACCCAGGCCCAGGGCCTGCAACTCGCTCTGGCGCCCCTGCTGGCCCAGCGGGCCCGGGAGCTTGCCAATGCCGATCCCGCCAGCCTCTGGACTGGGGGCGTGGGGGCCAGCTTGGCCCAGCTGGGCCACTCCGAGCTCTACTCCAGGCTCTTCCGCAGCTGATCTTCCGCAGTTGATCTTCCGCAGTTGATTCAGTACAAATGCTGCGTCTGCCGAGGCTCTGCTCCCCCGGGGCCCACCCCTAGGCTGGGGTCGTGGGCGCTGGGGCCATGAGCCGTTTGAGGGTGGGAGTGGCCGGTCCGGTGGGTTCCGGCAAGACGGCCTTGGTGGAGGCCCTCTGCCTGCGCTTGCG
>JBIKMU010000007.1:0-101125 GCA_044359075.1 Cyanobium sp.
AGCCAAGATCATTGATGACGTCCTTGCCATCGCCGATCTCGAATAGGTAGGTATCACCAAACCAGACATCGGTGGATTGCAACAGATCATCGCCACTGCCGCCGGCAAATGTGCCGCGAGAGCGGATGGTGTCGTTGCCTGCACCGCCGCGCAGGGTGTTGATGCCGGTGTGGTCGATTAGCAAGTCATTGCCATCACCGCCATCGATGATGTCATTGCCGGCGGCGCCATCAAGCGTGTCGTTGCCACCACCACCATCGAGGGAATCGATGCCATGCCAGCCGATCAAATTATCAGCGTTGGCACTGCCGGCTGAGATGATAGAAGTGGTGAGAATGGTGTCGACATTCCAGGTAGTGCTATTGGCAAAGCGGATCTGTTCGATGTACTGGTGGCTGTTGGAGAACCAGTCTTTTACCGAGAGATGGTCATTGGCATTGACTTGAAAGCGCAGATCCTGGCCGACACGATGGAGCGGCAGCTCACTTGGGTTGATGTCTGCACCAAACGAAATGGCATCAGTGCCAATATAGCCAAGATCATTGATGACGTCCTTGCCATCGCCGATCTCGAATAGGTAAGTATCTCCAAACCAGACATCGGTGGATTGCAACAGATCATCGCCACTGCCGCCGGCAAATGTGCCGCGAGCGCGGATCGTGTCGTTGCCTGCGCCTCCGCGCAGGGTGTTGCTGCCGGTGTGGTCGATTAGCAAGTCATTGCCATCACCGCCATCGATGATGTCATTGCCGGCGGCGCCATCAAGCGTGTCGTTGCCACCACCACCATCGAGAGAATCGATGCCATGCCAGCCGATCAAATTATCAGCGTTGGCACTGCCGGCTGAGATGATAGAAGTGGTGAGAATAGTGTCGACATTCCAGGTAGTGCTATTGGCAAAGCGGACCTGTTCGATGTATTGGTGGCTGTTGGAGAACCAGTCTTTTACCGAGAGATGGTCATTGGCATTGACTTGAAAGCGCAGATCCTGGCCGACACGATGGAGCGGCAGCTCACTTGGATTAATATCTGCACCAAACGCAATGGTATCAGTATCAATATAGCCAAGATCATTGATGACGTCCTTACCATCGCCGATCTCGAATAGGTAGGTATCACCAAACCAGACATCGGTGGATTGCAACAGATCATCGCCACTGCCGCCGGCAAATGTGCCGCGAGCGCGGATCGTGTCGTTACCTGCGCCTCCGCGCAGGGTGTTGATGCCGCTGTGGTCGATTAGCAAGTCATTGCCATCACCGCCATCGATGATGTCATTGCCGGCGGCGCCATCAAGCGTGTCGTTGCCGCTGCCGCCGAAAAGGGTGTCATCGCCGGCTTCACCATTAAGGAGATCATTACCAAGCTTACCAAAAAGAATATCATTACCAGCATAACCTACTAAGGTATCACAACCTAAAGTTCCCACTAATATATCAGGCATAGATGATCCCAAAAGATTATTCTCTGTTGGACCTGCAAATCGAAGAGAGAAATCATTCAGATAATCACTGTAAGCCCCAAGTTCTGGAGAATGACCAAGCTCAGCCAACAGAAAGTCAAAGGCATTCCAATTGAGTTTTATCAACCAAGCTGGATCGGCAGCATTAATAAAATCAATTAGGTCGATAATGCCCTCTCTGGGATTGGCACTAATAGCGTTCTTGAAGGATTGTTCAAGAACATTTGCATCCAACAAGATCTTGTCATCGCTGAAACGAATGGCGATTCTTTTCACATAGCCTTGTAGTCTAGACTGGAGAAGTAGCGAATGATAAAGATCTTTTTTAAACATATCATAAGCCATCGAAATACTTTGAGTTTGTTGTATGTCAAGATTGACGGAAGTCAACCCTGAGCCAGCAAGTAAAGGAGTTAACCGGACCGCTCCGGTAGGCCCACCATAGGTAAACCCCATGAAACGCTCTACGATTCCGAGCTTACGGAGAAAACTATCGTAATTGGAGGAACCTGGGGCAAGACCTGCCAATGAATACACGAGCTTAACTTCACTACCAGCAAGCGCCTCGGCTTGATCTTTCAACGACTTCATGTTGGAAGTTTCAGCCCATTTCTCAAGAAAATCGTCTAGCAAGTCCATCTGACCTTGCCGGGTCGGTACTCGAAGATAGGATTCCACCAGACGACCCAGCTCGGGCGAGCGGCTGATGGCTTCGGGCAGATCTCGAACTTGTCCCGAACCAGTCAAAACTGGTAACTTGCTGGCCTGGTCGGTAATCGTGATTTGATCAGTGAACTGGCGATAGAAACTGTTGATCACAAGATCAAGATTGACCGCAGTTCCGTTATGCAAGCCGGTCGTGCCGGTTGTGCCATCAAAACGGCTAAACATACCAGACGCTGTCTGGATGTTGCCATTGCCAAGATTTATAGTTGAAGCGATTGACTGGAGCCCTATCGAAGTGATGCCGTTGGTGTTTAGAGTGGTCAGCTCACCGATTTGGCTGATGCCATCTTGGTTGCTATCCCGCCATAGCCTGAGTTGGGAAAAAACTCGATCTGACTGATCAATCTTTGCGTCTTTGTTTGTATCCAAATCTTTTAATGCATCAAATCCGTCAGTCGCCAGCTTGGTATTACTCTTTACTGTATCGACGCCAAAAAGCTCACGGCCCGAATCGATTGTGCCATTGCCATTGAGGTCTTGTACCAGCCAGGCGTCATCTGACTTAAGCCAACCAGTGCCTGTCTTGATGCCATCACCGTCATGGTCGAAAAGAATGGGTTTGCCATCACGAAGGCCGATGGTTTCAATGCCGTCACCATCGAGATCCAATGCCAGAGGATCTCTCCTGATCGTTCCATCGGCGGCTTTATCGGCTGTACGGTCCCTGAAGGTTGCGACCAATTGACCGAGGCCTGCGCTACCTGCCAGACCACCAAAAATACCAGCTAGTAGGGTTAATCCCCCGGCAAGCAAAGCACCACCAGGCCCGAAGGAGACCAGGGGCAAAACGGCGGCTCCCATCATCTTGGCCGCCAGGAGACCACCAAGGATACTGCCGGTATAGTCCACTAATCCATTTTCAACAATCCTTTGGGCACCGGCGATGTCGCCTCTGGCATAGGCAGCGTTGGCCTCACTTGCCACCAGGGAGAGGGATATAACATCTCCGATCATTCCTAGTCTATCGAGATAAGTTGAAGCTTTTGCCAATGCCGAGGCATCACCAACAGCTTTGGCCTGCGCAATACGTTCGGCAGTATGTTGCTGAATAAGTTTATTGACGAGCTGAGCATTGCGAAACTGATCGGGCTTGACCAGAGAACGACTTTCCGCATTCAGCAAGCTTGTCTTGTTTGGTGCAGCTGGAAGCTCTGTGCCTGGTGTCTGGATGCCAAGCCGCTCAAAAAATTGCTTGGTCTCGACATGCTGAGCATGTTGTGTTAATGGATGAGCAATTATCTTGCCATTGCTATCTACATAGGTGTTCAGCAGACTGGTGTGTTCTACTGACGACTCATTGACATAGTCCAGAATGATTTCTTTGGCCTGCGACTCCGACCCTGTCGTTTGGGCTAACGTATTCCTTATACTGATCAAATCCTCCTTTGCAGTGCCGTTGATAGTTGGGGCCTCGCTTCTAAGAGCGGCGTCAAGTTCCGTCATGCCCCATACCCTGGTGGGATCCGCATTAGGTGTAAGGGAAACAAGGGGACCCTTAGCTTCCAGGATGAATCGCTCAGACATGATGTCTGTCCAGCCAGGCTTTATGCGGACTTTGTTGCCAAATTGATCGGTTGCGTATTCGCCATCTAATATGTTATTTACAATTGCTTCATCGTAATTATTAGCCTTAAGAAGTGCTCGCCTTAAATTATCATCACTAAGTAATTTACTAACATCTGTCCTGCCAATGGTTCTGATTTCTCCAGCGCTTTGAGCGCCAATCGGCTCAGCAATTTGCCAAGTATATCCCGTGTCAAGTGGCCCACTATAGGTAAGTGTTATGGCATCTGGCCTTATGTTTGGCACATCAACAGATGCATTATTAAATATCTCAAGCAATTGCTCCGTTGTATAGAATCCAGTTGACTTTGCGTTGTTCTTCTTTAGGTCTGCAACTATGTCTGTATATTTCATCGCCTTAACCCCTAATTATGATATTGTGGTCGAAGTTAAACTTTACAGCTTTTACACGATCTCTTAGCGTGACATCCATGTATCCATAGCAGGTAAGCGCTTCCTTAAGGATTTCCAAGAAGAGCGATTCGGGCACCCCGTTCAGCTCGCGCAGGAAGCGAAGCGTCCAAGTTACTTCAAGATCCCAAGTTGTAAAACTCCCAGTAGTTCTTGCGACCAGATGTACATCGGTGAATTGGCCCTGCCAATAAATTAAGAAAAAACTAGGATACATTGAATTCTCCCCAGATCCACCGCCTAGGCTGATCAATGCAATATCACGCTCCCGATCAATACTCCATTCACTTGGAATCTCTATTGGGCAGGAATGAAGGGGGTGTATCACGCTGGCAAAGTCAATGCGTTGCAGATCGGCTTCGGGGATGTTTTCGTTGACAAAGGGCATGGTGATGCTCCTGGAAAGGGTGGTTTTGGAATCGTACCCAGGGCCGGATCCCCTAGGCCGCCTGCCAATTGGGAAATCAAGACCGCACTTAGTGCTGTCATTGATTGCCATTGATCCCATAACGATAGGCATGTTCAAATTCCGTAAACTTGTTGGCAGTCGAAGTTTGACAGGGGTCACAACAGTGAAATTACGGAACAATGCGGGACCGCAACGGGCTGCATGCAGAGGTAAGCGAAGTCCACCCTTTGATCTGCATGCCCCTGCATGAATTCGCAACTCACCTGCCGCAAACCCGCAGTCGCTGGGCCAGCAAGCCATCGCCATTGACGTGTCAGTGAGATCCAGCATCGCAATCGAATTGTGAGACACCGAACAGTGTTCCCACGCCCGTCCACTCAGTCATTGCCGGACCTCAGCCAGGCTGATCGCTGCCTGCCTGCCTGGTTTTCGACGGCCTCATTCCACCAGCGGTCGATTGGCCCTGCTGCCGGCGTAGCTGGCAGCGGCCTTGGGTGCTCCCGCCAAGGGGCTTAACCGTGCAGCTGAAACCTTGCCGGCCCAGGCACCAGGCCCTGCCGACGCTTAGATCCCGAAGGAGGTGCAGGGATGGGCGGACGGCGCCGCAGCCGCTTACACGCAGGGCGACCCAGTAGCAGCCCTGCGGCTGCAACGGAAGGTGCTGGCTTGGCTGCAAGCGAATCGGCCAGTCCTGGATGTATTTCGGGCGCGGGCATTCAACAACCTGGGGACCTTCCTCAACGAAGTGGGGCAGCAGCAGGCAATGACACCAACCGAGGAAGCGGTTCGGTACCTGCGGCAGCTGGAGAGCAGCCAGCCTGAAGCACGGCGGTTTCTCGCCATGGCCCTGAACAACCTGGGCACGATCTAAAGCGACCAGGCCCGCCGCCAGGCAGCCCTGGTCAGCACTGAGGAAGCGGTGAGGATCAGCCGCGAGCTGGCGAAGACCAACCAGGCCTACCAGGAAAGTCTGGCCCGCAATGCCGCCCACCCGGCGGTTCAACGGCTACAGCTTGCCAACCCCAGCGCCGCCCTGCCACTGCTGAACGAAACAATGAGCATTGCGGCGCTGCTGTCGCCTGGCTCGGTATTGGTGAAATTCCAGCACTACCGCTCCCACACTGGCAGCACTGAACAGTTCGGCCGTCCCCGCTACCTCTCCCTGCTGCTACGCCCCCCCGATGGCACGAACCGCGCCATCGGGCTGGGGGAGGCGGCGCCGATCCCAACCGCCAGTTACAAGCACCCCAGAAATTGGCGGCGGTGAGCCGGCTGGTGCTGGCGCCGTTGCAACGGAAGCTGGCGGGCTCGTGTCCACCACCTGGCTACCCCTGGCGGGCACGGAGCAGAAGGCGTGGATCCTGCACATCGCCAACCGTGGCTTCTTTATGGTGGATCCAGCCCCGGCGAGCGGCGGCGCAAAGGCCGGGGCGACCGCAGCCACCAGCCCCCCGGCCAAGACCCGCTGCAACGCAGCGGCCTGGTATTCGCCGGCGCCAACCGGCCCCTGCCAATCGCGTCGATGACAGCTATCTGTCGGTGGCGGGGGCCCGCTCCAGCCTGCTCAGCCTCTGGAAGGTGGACGACGGCCACGCGCGCAGTTTCCTGGAGCGCTACTACAGCCTCCTCAAGGCCGGCAAAGGCCGCGCCGATGCCCTGCTTCAAACCCCAAAGGGAGTTTCGCGGCAACAAAAACTCCAGCTACAACGACATCCGAGTGTGGGGCGCCTTCCAGCTCAGCAGCGACTGGCGAGCCCTGCCCAGGTGGTGAGGCAACCCAAGGCACGCTGACTTGGCCGCTGCGGCACTCCAAACTGTTTTCCTAGGCAAGTATGAGACCAAAGACTATGCGTAAAACAGCATTAGTGCCTACGAAACTCGTTTCCTGAACACTTTTCATGGTGATGCGTAGAATAGACTTCGATAACAGGTTCATTGCTTTTAACGCGGGGGTATGATTTTTCTGCCGAGTCAACTTGATAAAGCTGCAGGCAGGTTCCAGCCACGATTTTTGTTGGCTTGTCTCTCCACTGGCTTTAGTCCGACAGTTATTTATGCCTCAAGCAAGCAACTCCAACTGGTCAACTTTTATCGGGCGATGGGTGGCAACTATCGCGATTGCCTTGGGGTCTGCACTACTGGCACTTCAGTCTTGGAACTCCTCGCTCGGGAGAAACCAGGACTTCTGATGATTGTGGATGACCTTCCAGACATCTCCCCAGACGAGCTGGTTCGCCAAGTTCGCACCATCCAGTCAGCGATCAGAACGGTGGTTTTCATCACCAGTCTCGCTGGGCTCAATCCCGCCGCAGTAAATCCCATCCTTGGGGCGGACCACGACATTTTCGCTCACCCAGACACGATCACATTGATGTCCATGGCTGTGGTCAGCAATACCAGTTATTACAGTCCATCCATCGTGCAGCACTTTGCTGAGCTGAATCTGCAGCCCGCCAACGTGGATGGAAACACCATTCATCTCAGCCTGCGAGATCGGCAATTGCTGGAGGCCTATGCCCTTGGCCTGAGCAACCAGGAGACGGCAAAACGCCTGGGCCTGTCGGTACGCACCGTGCAGACCTACAGCGTTAATCTGTTGCAACGACTAGGTGTAAACAATCGACAGAAGGCCCTGCGTCGTGCGGTTGGCCTTGGCTTCAATGCTTTGTTGCGTAGCTTTTAGACTCGATTAAGGCGGACCCCATGGGGGCCGGTCCCATGGGGTCAGAAAAAATTATCGCCGCCTGAAGAAACGGTGCGCTTCAACTTGCCTAAGTTCACGATAGCAGCAGAATCAGACCGGCCGCCGCTGCCCCCGGCCGGTGATCTGCTGCGAAGCAGTTGGCCACACCCAGGCTGTTGGACTAGAGGCTCACCTGGGCGATAAAACGCCAAAACATTAGGCTCGTCATCAATCGTCGAGCAGCTTTGGTCAATTCGGCAATGATGGACGGCGCTTTGGCTGAGCTTGACGGCAGCGCCCCCAGTGATTCTGTCGTTGATGTTGTCATCGTCGGCGCTGGCGTGTCGGGGCTGGCTGCGGCGGGGCAACTGAACCAGGCCGGTTGTATAACAGTGGTGCTGGAGGCTCAGCCCCAGATTGGTGGGCGTCTGCAGCGCCTGCAGGTTGGCTTGTCTAATCGAAGCACCAGTGCTGCAGTGCCTGGTTGGGTTGATCTTGGCGGTCAGTGGGTCGGCCACACACAAACCAAAACATTGGAGTACGCGCAAAAGCTGAATATCTCCACCTTTCCGGTGCCCGTTGGTGGCAAAGACACGTTTTTCTATGGGGGACAGCTCAGTCGTCATAATCACGCCTGGCCATCCACGCCCTACAACATCGCTGAGCTAGCGAAAGACTGGCCAGCGTTGGCGGTTTCAAAAGGCGAGCGTGATGATGTTGTTGCAACTTGGCTCAAAATCGAAGCGCTGGCCAAGAGTATTGATCCGGCAGCGCCTTGGACACACCCTGAAGCAAGAGCCTTGGACACGATGACCATCGCCACTTGGCTGGAACGCAATGCGCGTACGCCGATGGCTGCCTGGTGGACCGATGTGATCGCACGCAACTGGGGCGGCAATGGCGCCTTTGAATCCGGATCGGCGTCGATGCTGCACTTCGCCTGGGCGCAGCGGGTGTCGCCGCAGAATGAAACCCCAGAGGCGATGCTGTTTGAGGGTGCGGCCGGGCAATTCCCAGGGCGCCTTGCTGCTGAGTTGCCGCAGGGCAGCATTCATACCCATGAACCTGCACTGTTCATTGAGCATGCCAGTTCAGGTGTGGCAGTTACAACACCCAAGGCCATTTACGGCGCTAAGGCTGTAATTGTTGCCATGCCACCGCACCTGACAGGACGTATTCATTACTCACCACCCCTGCCTGCAGCCCGCGATCAGTTAACCCAGCGCTCACCCATGGGCGCCCTGATCAAGGTGCTTGTTGTTTATGACACGCCCTGGTGGCGTATGCAAGGTTTGTCTGGCAATGCGATCGGCAAGCTCGAAGCAGTTGAACTCGTTGCAGACTCCACCAATCCCAAACCTGGCAGTCCAGGCATCTTGGCCACTTTCTTAACAGGCGAAGCAGCCACAAAGTACGGCAGCCTGCCTTTGTCAGAGCGTCGCGCTGCCGTACTGCAAGACCTGGCAACGCTACTTGGATCTGCAGCGCGAGATGCAGTTCTGGAATATCATGAAGGTAATTGGCCAGAGAATCCCTGGATTGGTGGTGCTTATTCCAGCTTCTACACCCCAGGCACCTGGACCCAATTCGGTGCTTGCCTGCGTCAACCAATCGGCCGAATTTTCTGGGCGGGGACTGAAGTAAGCACGGCCTGGCCTGGCTACATCCATGGTGCTCTGCAGGCTGGAGAAGCTGCGGCCCAAGCTGTGCGTGATCTGCTCTAAGTACCCAGCCCCGTTACCCTTACCCCAACCAGGCACACCCCGGCACACCGCGCCGATGGCCCACCTCTTCCTCTCCCACAGCAGCGCCGACGATGGCTTCGTGCGCGAGCTGCGGGAGGCATTGGCGGACTTGGGGCAGGAGGTGTGGATCGATTCGCGGCAGTTGCGCGGCGGCGATCCGCTGGAGAGTGAGATCCAGGCGGCGATCGAGGCTGCGGCTGGTTTGGCGGTGTTGGTGAGCCCTGATGCGCTGCAATCTGAGTGGGTGGGCAAGGAGCTGGTCCATGGGCTGAAAGTTCAAGCCGAGCGAGGCCGGGACGTCTTCCCCGTGATTCCTCTCTCGCTCAACGGCACCCGGCTCGGGGTGCTGCAGGCGTTGTTCAAGGAAGAACCCACTTACATCTCGGTCAGCAGCGCCCCTGGCGGCGCCACGGCCGCCCTCCACGACATCCTCGTCGCCCTCGGCCTGCGCCTGCCCACCGACCGGCCGCCGCTGCCCCAGCCCCGGCCGGAGCCGGTGGCGGAGCTGGTGCTCGAACTCAGCGACCTCGGCTTCGATGAGCAGGACGGCGTGCGCCGCCCCGCCGCCCGCGCCCGCCTGGTCTACGAGCCCGCCACCCCCGGCCAGCCGAATGTGGCGAGCGACCAGATGTGGCGGCTGATCGCACCGCTCGGGCCGATCGAGGCGGAGGAGTTGCGCTGGTATCTGGAGCGCTGGCCGGTGTGGCCCAACCCGCTGGTGGCCGATCGCGCCCGGCAGCTGGAGGCCAACCTGATCGCCTGGGGCCAGGCCCTCCACGGCGCCGCCCTGCCGCTGCAACCCACGGCGAATGTGCTGCAGGCCTGGGCGGGGGTGGAGGCGGGGGCGAGCCGTCGTTTCTCCGTGTCTGTTGACGATTCCCCGTTACACGGCGCCAGTGAGGCGGAGAAAAAGATTGCCAAGGAGGCCGCCACCGCCCTACTCGCCTTGCCCTGGGAGTTGCTGCACAACGGCGAGGGCTTTCTGTTTCAGGGCGCCCGGCCCTGCCGTGTGCGCCGCCGGCTGCCCAACAAGCGGAACCTGCCGGTGCCGGTGGTGGCGCCACCGATCCGGGTGCTGCTGATCACCGCCCGCCCGGAAGACGACGCTTGCGCTTACCTCGACCATCGCGCCAGCGCCCTGCCCCTGGTGGCCGCTACTGAAGAGCTGGGGGATGTATTGCGGCTCAGCCTGCTGCACCCCGCCACCTACCCCGCCCTGGAAGCGGAGCTGGCCCGGGCCCAGCAGGCCGGAGAGCCCTATCACGTGGTGCATTTCGATGGCCACGGCGTCTACGACCGCCGCGTGGGCTTGGGGGGCTTGTGCTTTGAGGATCCAAGCGACAGCAACAAGCTCACAGGACGCCGCCACCAAACGGTGTGCACCGACCAGTTGGGGCCGCTGCTGAACAACTACCGCATCCCGCTGGTGCTGCTGGAGGCCTGCCAGAGCGCCCAGGCAGAAGCGGGATCCGAATCGGTGGCCAGCGAATTGCTGCAGAAGGGCGTGGCCTCGGTGGTAGCGATGAGCCACAGCGTGTTGGTGGAAACGGCGCGGCGATTTGTGGCCGCCTTCTACGCCGAATTGGCCCGTGGCCAACGGGTGGGCCAGGCGATGCTCGCCGGCCAGCGCGCCCTGCACAGCGACCGCCGCCGTGGCCAGCGCTATGGCATCGGTGAGCTGAAGCTGGACGACTGGTTTGTGCCGGTGCTCTACCAGGAGAAGGACGACCCCCAGTTGTTTACGGCCACCCCAGCGCCCCAGACCAAGGAAGACCTGGGCGCCCGCCTGCGGGCCAGGCTGGGGGCGGTGCCACCGGAGCCGGCGAATACGGGCTTTGTGGGCCGCAGCCGCGATCTGCTGGCGCTAGAGCGGCTGCTGCGCCAGGAGCGCTGGGCGGTGGTGCGCGGCCAGGGGGGTGAAGGCAAAACGGCGTTGGCGGCGGAATTGGCCCGCTGGCTGGTGCGCTCCCAGCAGCTGCGGCGGGCGGCGTTCGTGAGCGTGGAGCTTTGCAGCCACAAGGATGCCGTGCTCGATGCCCTCGGCCGCCAGCTGGTGGGATCTGATTACTCCGCCGCTAAATACGAAAACCCCGAGCAGGCGTTGCTGCCGATCGAGCGGGCGTTGCGGGAGCAGCCCACGCTTTTGGTGATCGACAACATGGAGAGCGTGCTGCTGCCCCCCTATCTCGACACACCGGACCTTCTGAGCGAGGAGGCGGCGCTGGAGCTGCAAGCGATTTTGGCGTTAGCGGAACGACTATTGCGGGCGGGCGAAACGCGGCTCGTGTTCACCAGCCGCGAGGACCTGCCGTCACCGTTCGACGCCAGGCCTCAGCGATGGGAGCTGCACCGGCTGGAGAAGGGCGATGCGGTGGCGTTGATCGAGCGCTCCCTTGCCGCAGGCGAGGGCAACACGGCAACGGGTGCTGGGGCGGGGGAGGCTGCCCTAGAGGCCCGGCGGGAGGAGATCGAAGCGCTGGTGGATGCCGTGCAGGGCCACGCCCGCACCCTGGCGCTGCTGGCCCCGGAGCTGCGCCGCCGTGGCGTGGCGGCCACCCAGGCGGCGTTGGTGGAGCTGATGGAGCAGATGCAGCGGCAGGTGGCCCAGCTGCCGGCGGACGATCCGCGCCGCCGCGAGCAATCGCTTTTCGCCAGCGTGGAGCTGAGCCTGCGGCGCCTTTCGGCGACAAACCGGGAGCGGGCGCGGGTGTTGGGGGTGTTCCACGGCGGGGTGAATCTGGTTGTGTTGCGGGTGATGACGCGCTGGGAGCCGGCGGAAGTGGAGGGGCTGGCAAGGGAGCTGGTGGGCACCGGCCTGGCCACAGCGAATCCTTACAACCACCTCTTCCTCAATCCCACCCTCTGCCCCTATCTCCAGGCCAGCCTCAGCGAGGAGGAGCGGCAGGCGCACATGCCAGGCTGGCTAAAGGCGATGGCCGCCTATCTCAAGTTCCTCTACCAGCAGCAAGACCAGAACGCGGAACTGGCGGCGACGCTCACGCTGCTGGAGCTGCCCAATCTCTTTGCTCTGCTCGATCGCTCCCAGGCCGTCGACGATCCCGCCACCACGATCGATCGGGCCACCTCCCTCTACCGCCTGCTGCAAATGCTGGGCAAACCGCGGCTGCTGGAGCGGGTGGCTCGGGTGCACGAGGCCGCCGCCGCAGCCCTGGGCGAGGGCTTCTCGCACGCGCGCTTTGAGGCCAGCCGCACCCGCATCGAACAGCAGCTGGCGGCTGGGCAGCTGCGGGAGGCATTGGCTGGGGCGCAGCAGTTGCTGCAGCAGGCCCAGGCGGCGGGGGAAGCGGCCTATGCCGATGCGGACTACGACCTGGCGATGGCCTTTTGGCTGCGGAGTCGGGTGTTGCAAGGAGCAGGCGGAGCGCAGCAGGCCCTGCCGCTGCTGCAGGAAGCCGGCCGACGCTTTGAGGCCATCGCCAACGCGAACGACAACAAGGGCGCGGCAAAGATGGCTTCCGTCTGCCTCACGGATCAAGGTAGTTGTCTAATCCACCTGGGACGTTACGACGCTGCGGCCGCTGCCTACGAGGAAGCGATCCACAGAGATGAACAAGAGGGGGGTCTGCGCGGTGTCGCCGTAAGCAGAGGCCAACTTGGAACCGTTCGCCTCCAACAGAATCGCTATGCCGAGGCCCTGGAGGCCTACCAAGACGCCCGCGATACCTTCTTCCGCCTCAATGAACCAGGCACAGTCGCCATCTTCTGGCATCAGATCGGCATGGTGCATCAGGAAGCGGGTCGGCCGGATGCGGCGGAGGAGGCCTACAACCAATCCCTGGCGATCAAGGTGCGGATTGGTAATCAGGCCGGGCAGGCGAGCACCCTCGGGCAGCTGGGCATTCTCTACGATTATGTTCTGCAGCGGCCGGAGGAGGCTGTGGCCTTCTACCGGCGGGCTGCGGAGATCTATGGGGAGATCGGTGATCTAGCCAAAGAAGGATTTTCTCAGCACAATCTGGCGCGTTCCTTCCTCAAACTCCAGCGCTTTGGTGAGGCCAGGCTGTCCATTCGGCGCGCCATCGAATGCGATGAGCCGTTTGGCCATGCGGCTGAGCCCTGGAAAACATGGGCGAACCTCGCCGACATCGAAACCGCAGATGGCAGCAGCGCAGCCGCCGCCGATGCGCGGCACCAGGCACTCGGCGCCTTTCTCGCCTTCCGCCGAGATGGCGGCGAAAATCAAAGCGGAGCAGGCCGCCTGGCGCTGGCCGTCCGCTATGCCCTGGCCAGCGGCGGCGATCCAGCCGAAGCGGCATCCTCTCTCCAGCAGCTCACCGCAGAACCCGCCTGGGCAGAGCATGTCCCTTTTCTCACGGCCCTCCAGGCAATCACCGCCGGCAGCCGCGACCGCTCCCTCGCCGAGGATCCCGCTCTGCACTATTCAGCAGCCGCCGAAGTGCTGCTGTTGATCGAGGCGCTGGAGGCGGAAGCCGGGGGGTGAAAGCCGTGGTTAGCCAGGTCGATTCAATGCAGCCTGATAGAGAAGACGGGGGCAAGGGATGGGTTTTGATCAGTGATTCTGTCCCGCTGTTGATCTGGGGCGTTGGGGTGCTGCTCTTGAGTTGCACCAGTTCGGGGGACGTTGCCCCTGCCCAAGTGGTGAGCTCCCAGCAGGATGCTCCGTGGCAAGCCCGCCGCCGATGACCGCCAGCGACAAGCTTTTCTTCTGGTTGTTTCAGAGCCAGCCCGATCGCATCCTGCAGCTGCTCCCGGATCTGCCTGCGGATGCGGGCGGTTACCGCTTTGTGGCACCGGTATTCAAGGCGTTGGAGCACCGGCCGGATGGGATGTTTCTCGCGGCGGAACAGGACAGCGATCTTCCGGCCCTGGTGCTGGAGGCCCAGATGCAGGCCGATCCAGAGTTCTTCCTGCGGCTGTATGCCGAATCCGGCCGGTTTCTGCTGCAGGAGAAAACCATCCGCCGCTGGCAGGTTCTGGTGCCCTGCCCGCTGCGCAGCCTGGCCTTTGGTGATCCGGAGCCGGTGGCCGAGTTTCTGGAGTTCCGGGTGCGCTGGCTGGAACTGCAGCCCGCTCTGGCCGACCCCAACGCCCCGCCGCTGCTGCGCACCCTGGCCTTACTGCTGGAAAAGGAGGAGCGGCTACCGGCCACCACCGCCCAGATCCGTTCCACCGTGGCCGGCACCGCCCTCGAGAGCCAGATCGCCGATGCCACCGCCGCTATCCTGTTGGCACGCTTCACCTCACGCCCCATCCCGGAGATTTGCGCCATGGGCGGCATCACCTTGGAGGACTTCAGCAAGAGCGTGGCCTACAGGGAGATCTTTGGGCTCGGGGAGGCACAGGGGCGGGAGCAGGGGCTGGAACAAGGCCTCAAAACCGGCGAGCTTGAGCTCACGATGCGGTTGCTGCAGCGCCGCTGCGGTGGCCTCACCCCCAGCCAGGAGGCTCGCATCCGCGCTCTGCCGCTGCCTCAACTGGAAGCACTGGCTGAGGCGTTGCTGGATTTCCAGGCTGCTGCCGATCTAGAGACATGGCTGGCAACCAGCTAAGGCCCAGTGCAGCACTTGAGACGGTCAAAGCGATCCGTGCAAGTCGGCTCAACTCAGCACCGCTGGCTGGTCTTCTCCCCGGGGTGCTGGGCTTGTCGCTCCCCGACGCAGCCCAGAGCCCCCTTCAAGCCAGCATGGGTCCTCGGCCTGTGACCCGTCTGGCCCAACAGCAGCCAGACTTGCTGAACGGCGATCATCAACTCCGGGAGTTGCTACGTCTTGCTGCTGCCTTGGAGGCCAATGGCGACACCGCACAGGTTGTGCGCCTATGACAACAAATCCTGGATATCCGCGAGCAGCAGCTGGGGCCAGAGCACCTCGACTGAGCGGGTGAAGTCCTATGTGCTGCGGGGAAAGGTTCAGCTGGATGATGCTGATATAGGCAGAGAACAGAATGGCGACAAGCATGGTCGCGGATCAGAGAACAAGGTGTCAATCGTCGCCGCCGCCTCCCTTGATGAGGCTGGTCATTCCATTCACGTGAAGGTGGCCAAGATTGAAACCTTCTGCTTTGAAGCGCTCGCGGACTGGGCTCAGGACGCCTTGGCACGTTGCACCGCATGGCCCGAGCGACTCCTGAGGGGTGCGGCGCTTGGTACCTAATCAAGTTGAGAGAAGTGAACAGAAAGCAGACAACTAAAGTCAGAATAATCAAAAGACACTTAGCACAAAACCATCAAAGCTTTAGGCTTGGTCAACTTCTAGATCCAAAGAACTACCCATAGCTTGGACTTTCCCGGTGCTTGCTGGGACAAGGCCAGCAAAACGTGGCTCAAGGGTGATAAGCTGAAACCACATATCTTTCATCGGAGCTGATCGCTTCCCTAGAATCCATGACGGGGCCTTGGTTTTCAAGTCGTTTAAGATATCAGGTATCTGCAGGATATGCGGCAGTCGCTGGATTTTGCGTGATATGAGGGTCCTCATATTCTATGTTATGCACATCTGTAATTCCTGACATGGCATACGTCGCAATCATTGGAGGCAGCAGAGGGATTGGGGAGGCTGTTGCGCGACACCTCGTTGCAAAGTCAGAACGAGTATTGTCTGTATCGCGCTCTGTCTCACAGTATGGTGAGTGGATTAAGGCTGATGTCTCGACTCCTGAGGGAGTCAATACAGTTGCACAAGCTGTTGGGGAGGGAGTCCTAGATTCTCTTCTCTACATGGGGGGGACCTGGGAGACAAATGCCTTTACGTCATCATATTCATTTTCAAGTTGCTCTGAGGATGACATTGCTAGAGTTCTAAATGTCAATCTCATGGCACCCATCAGAAACGTAAAGGCATTGCTGCCTGCTTTGAGAAAGTCCACCAATCCGAAGATCATCTTCATGGGAGCTCTTTCCGCACTTGATAACTTTCCCAGCAGAGAGGTCGCAAATACTGCTTCAAAATTTGGGCTCCGAGGTGTGGTCCACTCTTTGCGTGAAGAGCTTCGGCCTGACCGGATATCTGTGACAGTGATCAATCCAGGTAATGTGGGAACTCCAGAGGTGCTCTCGGACCTGGCAGAGATTGGAGCTCCCGCAACAGATGCGATTCCGCTTGAAGATCTACTTATGATTATCGACTGCGTCTTGTGCTTATCCCGCCAAACCTGTATCAAGGAGATTGATGTGCCTGCCATGTCCAGCAAGGGTGCCTAACATCACCATGCACCTGAACCGCCACCGCAAGTTAGTCCCTGTTGGGCGAAGCTATTTGCGGCCAGGTGATGGTGAGCGTTAGTCGCACAAGAAGGCCGAGGTCGGTATCGTTGATGTGATGGTGGTGCTTTCGGATGCCGACACTCCTCAGAAGCGGTCCATATAGGGTCTACTTCTACAGTCACGAGCCAAACGAGCCTCCCCATGTTCATGTCGACAGAGATAAGGCATCTTTCAAAGTCTGGCTTGTTCCTGTGGCACTGTCCTCAAGCCTTGGTTTCAGCGCCAGAGAGCTGCGTGAAATTGAACGGCTGGTCAGCTTGAACAGAGCTATCCTGCTGAAAGCATGGGAGGAGTTTCATGGCTAACCCTGGTGAGCAGATCACTGACGTTGCGTTGACAGAAGACAGGCTGATCGTCGACCTAGCTGACGGTCGTTCTATCTCGGTACCGCTGGCTTGGTTCCCAAGGCTTCTACATGCAACCTCCCAGGAGCGTAACAACTGGGAGATTGCAGGGGCTGGCTACGGTATCCACTGGCCAGATGTCGATGAGGATTTAAGTGTGGAAGGTCTGCTTCGAGGTGCGCCAGCGCCCCAGGCAAAGGCTCTGGTCAGCTAACACCGCCATGCACCTGAGCAGCCACCTCAAGGGCATTTACTTGTCGCTCCGCACCAGACGGCCAGGCGATGGCAAGCGTTCGGCCATGTAATGCAATGACCAGAAGATATATAATCGCGCTCTTTCAGCGCTTAATCAAAAAGGCTCAGAAACAAATCGGCATTGTGAGTTTCAAGATCGCTCAAGACGAGAATGGCATGGTCTCAATGGGTGATCTAATGAGACAACCGCGGAGGTTTGAAATTTATTTTACAGACAACTACAAGTTCAATGAAAATCAAGCCCATGGTTTTTACATAGTTATCTCTGCCACCGAGTACATGCTTATCGAGTACTCTTCTGATCCTCGTGAGGGAATCCAGACAAGATCATTTCTAACACCAGCCGACGTTAGCCGTCATTGCGCTTTAGCTCAACTAACTGTGGCTGCAAATATATCGTTGTCGCGTGATAAGGAATACAAGTCACTAGACCCAAAGAAATCATATGAGCAGCTAATGCGGCAAATTTTACTAGTTCAAGAGCATAGACAGATGCTTACTGAAAGACTTGACCACTATCTAAGATCAAAAGAAGCCAGGTTGATCAGTTGGCTCATCAAAACACTGCCCAAGGGCAACCTATCACCGCAGTCAAGCGGGACGCCGCGCTGACGCACGTCGCCCCTTCCTTACAACGTTGCAAGGATGCGGACAGCCTTGTCAGCCACCCAAACGCCGAACGGTTAGTGGCGTCACGCCAACAGGAGATCCTTGATGACTGGAACAACCACTTTGGAGGCTGAAATCACGAATGTTTCCGGCCATTGCGTCTGGATACTTATTGACGATGAAGAGCTTGCACTTCCCTATTCCGAATTTCCTTGGTTCAAGGCAGCCACAATTCAGCAGATCCTCAACGTCTTGCGACCTAGCGCCGATCACCTGTATTGGCCAGATTTAGATATTGACTTGTCTGTTGAGTCGATACGCCATCCTGAGATGTTTCCACTGCAGGCGAAAAGCACTAACCTGCCCCCCCCTCATCCAAAGCCACCAAATCGCGCAGTTGCTTGACATCAAAGCCCCCCAGCCATTCTTCGCCCGAGCCGACGATTTCTTCGGCCAGCAATGATTTCTCGCGGATCATGATGTCGATTTTTTCTTCGACCGAGCCGCTGGTGATGAACTTGTGCACCATCACCCGCTTCTGCTGGCCGATGCGATAGGCCCGGTCCGTTGCCTGGTTTTCGACGGCCGGATTCCACCAGCGGTCGATGTGGAACACATGGCTGGCGCGGGTGAGGTTGAGGCCCACCCCACCGGCCTTCAGCGACAGCAAAAACAACTGGGGGCCGCGGGGATCATCCTGGAAGCGATCGACCATCGCCTGGCGTTCGCTCTTGCTGGTGCTGCCATACAGAAACGGCACCTCCTGGCGCCAGCGCCGCTCCAGATACACCTTGAGCAGCTGGCCCCATTCGGCGAATTGGGTGAACAGCAGGGCCCGATCGCCCGCCGCCATCACCTCCTCCAGGATTTCCTCCAGCCGCTGCACCTTGGCGCTGCGGGCCGCAAAGCCGCCGTCGACACTGCTCGGTGCCTCCTTGAGCGCCAGGGCGGGATGGTTGCAAATTTGTTTCAGCCGCGTCAACAGCGCCAGCACCTGGCCGTGGCGTTGACCCAACGGCGCCCTGGCGATGGCATCCAGGCTTTCATCCACCGTGCGGCGATAGAGCTGCACCTGTTCGGGAGCCAATCCCACCCATTCGCGCAGTTCCACCTTCTCGGGCAGATCAGAAATAATCGCCTTGTCGGTTTTGAGGCGCCTCAAGATAAACGGACCCACCCGGGCCTTGAGATCGCGCAGTGAACTCATGTCGCCGTAGCTTTCGATCGGCAAGCGATAGCGCTGGCGGAAGAAGGCCTCCTCCCCCAATACATTGGGATTGAGAAAATCCATCAGCGCCCACAGCTCGCTGACCCGGTTTTCGACCGGGGTGCCGGTGAGGGCAATGCGGAAGCGTCCCTGCTTGCCGGGCCGGCCCAAATCCCGGGCGGCCTGGGATTGTTTGGCGGCGGGATTCTTGATCGCCTGGGCCTCATCCAGCACCACCCCCTGCCAATCCAGCGACTCCAGCAATTCGCTATCCCGTTGCAGCAGCCCGTAGGTGGTCAGCACCAGATCCACACCCTTGAGTGCCGTTTTCAGCGCCGCTTCATTGCTGGCCCGCCGCGGCCCGTAGTGCTCGCGCACCTCCAGCTCCGGCGTGAAACCAGCGGCTTCCCGCTTCCAATTGGTCAGCACCGAGGTGGGGGCCACCAGCAGCACCGGCCGCTTCAGTTCTTGTTCGGCCTTGAGGTGCTGCAAAAAGGCCAGCAGCTGGATCGTCTTGCCCAGCCCCATGTCATCGGCCAGGCAGGCCCCCTGGTCGAAGCGATGCAAAAAGGCCAGCCAGCCCAAGCCCCGCTCCTGATAGGGCCGCAACTGGCCGGCAAAGCCCTCCGGGGCCGGCAGCGGATCGGGGGCCTTCTGCTGGTGGTATTGCTCCAACACCGCCTGCAGGCGGGGCTTGGGCGTGAATTGATGCACCGGCAGCCGCATCAAGGTGTCGCCCTCGCTGGCGGTCAGCCGCAGGGCCTCATCGAGGGTCAGCGGTGGATCGGCGGCGCAGAAGCGCTCGGCATTGCGCAAATCCCCCGGCCGCAACTCGATCCAGGCGCCCTTGTGCTGCACCAGCGGGCTGCGCTTGGCCGACAGGCGTTCGAGGTCTTTGAGGCTGAGGGTGACACCACCGATCATCAACTCCCATTGCCAATCCAGCGTTTCGCCCAATGTGAAGCCCTTGGAACGCTTGGGCAGCTCCGCCACGATCGACAGCCCCAAACGGCTGGCCAAACCGCCCGACAGGGATTCGGGCAGCACCACCCCCACCCCCACATCCCGCAATTGGCTGGCGGCAGTACGCACCAACACAAAGGCCTCGGCGGGGGTCAGGGCCATGCCCTCCGGCGCCGCCCCATCCAGCCCCCGGGTGATCGGCTCAAACACCGTCAGCGCCCGTCCCAGGCCCTCCAGCAGCAACTCGCCCGGCTGGGGCACCTCCACCTCACCGAGCTGCAGCACGGCGGCCCCGGCCGACCAAACCGCCGCCGCCGGCAGCCGCAGGCTCGGTTCGGCTTCGGCCTGGAGACTGAAGCGCAGCTGCCAGAGCTCCTCCCCCTCCGGCGGCGCATCCAGCTCCAGGCAGGCCCGCGCCGGCGCCAATCGCCCCGCCACCGCCTCCAGCCAGTGGTGGGTGGCAATCTGAAGCCGCTCGCTGTCCTCAGCATCCAGCTTGAGCTGGCCATCGCCGCGGCCCAGGGCTTGCTGCCACGCGGCCAGCAATGGATCCAGGCCCTGGGCATCCTTCTGGAATCCGGCCCGCAGCTGGCCATCGAGCAGGGCCTCCAGCAGGCTCGCCACCCGCAGCCGGCCGCTGCCGGGGCGGCGACAGGCCAATCCCTCATGCACAATCGCCGAGGTGGCCACCTGGGGTAAGCCCGCCGCCAGTTCCTCCAGCCGCCGCCGGTCGCCCTCCCGGTTCAGCAACGGCAGCCAGCGGGCCCGGCCCGCCTCCACCTGGGGCAGCCAGCGGCCGCGGGCAATCAGGCTCAGGGCCCAGCGCTGCAGGTGGCTCCACCAGCGCAGATCATCGGACAGGCCCGGATGGACGCCAGACAGGGGCAGGGCGCTGAGCCATTCGCCGGCCGCACCCGGATCCAAGGCCAATCCCTCCACCCGCCACGGCCACCACTGCACCTCCTTGGGGATCGGTTCGCCCGCCTGCAGCGGCAAGCCACTCCATTGCGCCTCGCTTTTGCGCCGGCCGCGGGCCGCCTGGCTGCGACTCGGCAGGGTGAGGGTGGCATTGGCGGGCCTGACGGCTTCTGACCAGAGGCCGTTGTCCTCCAGCCAGGTGGCCAGGTCATCCCAATTGAGGCTGAGGGGATGTTCGGGGATCTCGCCCGGCTGGGGCTGGGCCGGTGCCGCCACCCGCCAGGTGTCGGCCCATAGCAACAGGCGACCGCCAGCCCCCTCAGGGGGAAACAGCCAAGTGGCGTGCAGCAGGCTCATGGCCGCGGGGGCGCCGGAATCCGGTGGATGCGAACCCAGCGGGACTGGATTCGCGCACCATCATGGATTAAGGGGTGCCTAAGGATGCGGGCGGGGTCAGTTGCGCAGGTTCATCAGCAGCCGCCGCATCGTCGCCAGCAGGTCGGGCCGCGATTCCCTCTGGCTGCGGGTGCCGATCGCCTTGAGCTCATCAAGTCGCTCTGCCACCTGCTCCGCCAACTGGTCCAACAGGCTGGGATTGCTGGCGATCAGCCGGCTGAAGCAGTCCCGATCCACCTGCAGCAACTCGCATTCCCGCAGGGCCCGCACCGTGGTGCTGCGGGGCGCATCGAGGAAGAGGGTCATCTCGCCGAACACCTCGCCCGCAGCCAGTTCGCACACCAGCACTTCCGAGCCGTCGTCCCGATGTTTGATCACGGCCACCCGGCCGTCCATCAACAGGAACAGGGAGTTGCCCCCATCCCCCTCGCGCACGATCGTTTCACCGGCACCAAAGCGGACCCGACTGCTGGAGGCAACCATTTGGCCCTGCTGCTCGGAGCTGAGCACATTGAATATCTGGTTGCGGCTGAGGCAGGCCAGCGCCGTGGCCTGGGCGGGCTTGCGCTCCTGCTCCGGATCCACCGGCGGCGGGGCGGCCCGCAACTCGCGCACCGGAAACGGAATGGTCCAGCCGTTGCGGTGCACCGCATACCAGATCTGCTCGAGCAGCTCGCTGCGCAGTTCGATCGGCCCCGGCTCCACACCCTTGGGATGCCACAGCTGCAATTCGTAGATGATGGCGCTGTCGCCAAACTCCTTGACCCGCACAAGCGGCTTGGGATCGCTGAGCACCAGCGGGTGATCCCCCAGCAGCGTCAGCAGCATGGCCCGCACCTGACCGGGCGGAATTGCATAATCAAGACCAACCTCAAAGCGGTTGCCGCAGTAGCCGTAGGCCACCTTGTTGACGATCACGTCATCGGTGACCTTGCTGTTCGGTACCACCAGGCGGGTGCCCTCGATGGTGCGCAGGCAGGTGTCCCGCCAGCTGACACTCTCCACCACGCCCTGCTGGCCGCCCAGATCGACCAGATCGCCGATCGCGAAGTCATCGCCCAGTTGCAGCTCCAACCCGGCGATCAGGTCCTTGAGCAGCCCCTGGGAGGCAAAACCGATCACGGCGGTGAGCACGGCGGAGGTGGTGATCAGCCCAAGCAGCTCGATCTTGAGGATCTGGCGCACCACCACCACGGCGATCAGGCCGCCAAAGCCCAGCATCAGCAGCTGCATCAACAACTTTGGGGGCCGTCGCCACCAGCCCAGGCTGCTGGGGATCTCCAGGGTCAGCCACAGCACCAGCCGCACGGCGGCGAGGCACAGCAGCAGCAGCTCCGCCAGATCCAGCCAGCGATGGGCCATGGGCCCCAGCAGCGCTCGCGTCTCGGCGCCGATCACCACCCAGCTGGCCAGGGCGATCAGCACCAGGCGGGCGGGGGGCAAGACCAGGCGCCGCCGCCGGCAGAGCTCGGCCACCGCCACAAGGGCGACGGTTGCCAGCAGGGCGATCAGGAGGCGCTGCAGCAGCTCCATCGGTCAGTAGCGAATGGTGGGATCCCCATCTTCCCCGGAACCATCTTCCCCGGAACCATCTTCCCCGGAACCATCTTCCCCGGAACCATTTCGCCGGTGGGGTTACGCCGGTGGGGTGAATTGGCACCACAATGGGGGCAATCATTCTCGGGGTGCGATGGCGCGAGTCCCTTCCGTTCCCCTCGCGGCGGCGCTGCTGTTGGGCCTGGCGATCGCCGACAGCCGGGGCGGTTGGGCAGCTGAATCCGCCACCGTGCAGGAAATTCTCGATGGCCAAGAGCTATACATCAATCAGAAGCAGGCGGCGCCCAAGGATCGGGCCTCGGCTCCCCAGACGCTCAGCACCCGCAACAGCCGCGGCCAGCTGGCCTTCAGCAACGGCGCCGCCGGCCGCATCAACCGCTTCTCCCTGCTCAGGCTCGGCTCCAGTTGCTTCTTGGTGGAAAAGGGCCAGATCCTGGTTTCTGGCAAGCAGAACGGCTGCACCCGCTCCGCCCGCCTCAGCGTGCGCGGCACCAATTACCTGATTGACGTGCAGGAGGACGGCAGCGCCGAGCTCTCGGTGCTGGAGGGCAGCGTGGACGTGGAGCAGCTCCAGGATGGCGAGCCCACGGGCAAGCCCGCCACGGCGGTGGAGGCGGGCCAGAAGGTGAAGCTCTCGCCCCAGGGCGTCATCCTCACCCTGCTGCGCCTCAGCTCCGGCGACTACAACGCCATCCTGTCCGGCCCGCTGTTCAGCGGCTTCCGCAGCACCCTGCCCGGTTTCGCGGCACTGGAAAGCCACATCCGCTCCTTCGTCCCCGGCGTGACGCTGCCATCGGCGCCGGCGGTGCCATCGGTGCCGTCGCTGCCCGGTCTGCGTCGCTTCGGCATCTTCTAAGCCGCTGCCCCTGCCCTGAATGGCCCTCCCCTCCCCACGCCCGGGTCGCACCGTTGTCCTGGCGGCGCTGACCGCCGCCATCAGCCTGTGGATGGGCGGCACGGCGGCTTGGCCGGGGCCGCGCTGGCGAATCTGGGAGCGCAATCTGGAGCAGCAGCTACTGCTTTGGCGCGGCCCGCGCCGTCCGCCCCCGGCGGTGATTGTGGTGCCCATCGACGACGCCAGCCTGCAGCAGGCGGCCTGGTTCTCCCGCAGCCCCAACCAACCGGCCTGGACCCGGGGCACCGACACCCTGCCCTGGCCGCGGGCGGCCTACGGCGAGCTGGGCCGGCGCCTGCTGGCGGCCGGCGCCCGGGCGGTGGCCATCAACGTGGTGTTTGAGGGGCCCAGCGGCAAGGGAGCGGCGGACGACGCGGCCTTCAGCCGTTTCCTGGTCGGCGCCCGGGGTCGGGTGGCCCTCGCCGCCGAGATGCTGGAGCCGGAGGACAGCCGCGGTGCCGGCGGCCTCACCCTGGTGTTGCCGGAGCAGTTCCTGCCGGCGATCGGCGGACGGGCGGCGGTGGGGCTCACCAACAGCCTGGCGCCTGTGCCCGGCGAGCCCCTGCGCCATCCGGAGGCCTATGCCAGCGGTCTGTTGCGGGACCAGGGGGTGGAAAGCCCGCCGGGACTGTCCACCACCCTGCTGCGGCTGGCCGGGTTGCCCTCCCGCCAGCCGGATCGGCGCGCCGGCCTCAATGTCTACGGACCGGAGGGCAGCTTCACCCGCCTTCCCGCCTGGGAGGTGCTCGATCCCCAGCGCTGGCGCAACCAGCCACTGCGGGCCCGGCTGCAAGATGCCGTGGTGGTGCTCGGTCCAGTGGAGGGGGGGCGGCACGCCACCGCCTTCGGGCCGCTCTCCGGCCTGGAGCTGCTGGCCACCGCCAGCGCCAACTCCCTGCAGGGCGACGGCTTGCTGCCGTGGCCAGAAACCGACCTGCGCCGGGCCTTGCTGGCGATGCTGCCCCTGCTGGTGGCCGGTGGCCTGGCCCTGGCGCGCCGCCCCCTGGTCTGGCGACTCGGGGTGGTGGGTGCGGCCCTGGCACTGCAGTTGGTGGCGGCGGTGCTGGCGTTGCAGCTGAACCATCGCTGGATTCCCCTGCTGGCCCCCGCCAGCGGCCTGCTGCTGCTGGCCCTGCTCCATGGCGGCAACGCCTACCTGCTGGAGGGTCGGGAGCGCCGGCGGCTGCGCCAGACCTTCGAGCGTTACGTGGCCCCCAGCGTGGTGGCGGAGATCCTGGCCGACCCGGAATCGGCGCGGGGCATGCTGCGCGGCCGGGTGCTGGAGGTGACGGTGCTGTTCTCCGATCTCAAGGGCTTCACCGAGCTAACGCGGCGCCGCAGCGCCGCCGGCGAGAGCGAACGGCATGTGCGCCAGCTCAATACTTACCTGGGGGCGATGGTGGCGGTGATCAGCGCCCATGGCGGCACGATCGACAAGTTCATCGGCGACGCAGTGATGGCGGTGTTCGGCTCGCCGCTGGGGCGCGGGCCGCGCTACGAGGCGGCGGCGGCGCTGCGCTGCGCCCTGGCGATGGGGGAGCGGCTGCGCCAGCTCAATGAAGAGTGGCGGCTCCAGGGGGGAGAGGTGGCGGGGGAGGAACCGCTGGCCAGCGGCGTCGGCCTGGCGAGTGGGCCGGTGGTGGCGGGTCAGATCGGCAGCCCCCAGCGGCTGGAGTTCACGGTGATTGGCGACACGGTGAACCGGGCGAGCCGCATGGAGGGGCTCACCCGCCAGCTGGAGAACCCGATCTGCCTGGATGGCGCCACAGCCCAGTTGGTGGCGGACTACCCGGAGTTCGTGCTGCACAGCCACGGCCAGCGGGCGGTGAAGGGGCTGGGGGAAATCGAGGTGTTCAGCGCCGCCGCCGCCCATGGCGGTGCCGCCATGGGCGGTGCTGGCCCCAGTGGGAACATGGGTCTGCCGCCCGGGCCCCTGCCGCCGCCATGACCGCCGCCTCCCCCTCCGGCCCCCGCCCCCGCTCCGGTGCCGAGATCCGCGAGGCCTTCCTGCGCTTCTATGAAGCCCGGGACCACCGGCGCATCGCCAGCGCCTCCCTGGTGCCGGAGGATCCCACGGTGCTGCTGACCATCGCCGGCATGCTGCCCTTCAAACCGGTGTTTCTGGGGCAGCAGCAGCGGCCGGCGGCCCGGGCCACCAGCAGCCAGAAATGCATCCGCACCAATGACATCGAGAACGTGGGTCGCACGGCGCGGCACCACACCTACTTCGAGATGTTGGGCAACTTTTCGTTTGGCGACTATTTCAAAGCCCAGGCCATCGCCTGGGCCTGGGAACTCAGCACCCAGGTATTCGGCCTCAACCCCAACAATCTGGTCGTCAGCGTATTTCGTGAAGACGACGAGGCTGCTGCCATCTGGCGTGATGAGGTAGGCGTCGATCCACGGCGCATCATCCGCATGGATGAAGCCGATAACTTCTGGGCCTCGGGGCCGACGGGACCCTGCGGTCCCTGCTCGGAAATTTACTACGACTTCAAACCCGAACTTGGCGCTGATACTATTAATCTAGAAGACGACAGCCGCTTCATCGAATTCTACAATCTGGTGTTCATGCAATACAATCGGGACGCCGAGGGCCAGCTGACACCCCTGGCCAACCGCAGCATTGATACCGGCATGGGCCTAGAGCGCATGGCTCAAATCTTGCAAGGGGTGAGCAATAATTATGAAACCGATCTGATCTATCCACTTATTGAGCAGGCCGCCCAATTGGCTGGGGTTGATTATCAAAATCTCAACGCAGCGGGCCGCACCAGCCTCAAGGTGATCGGCGACCACAGCCGCGCCATCACCCAGCTGATCGCCGATGGGGTCAGCGCCTCCAACCTGGGCCGGGGCTACATCCTGCGGCGGCTGCTGCGGCGGGTGGTGCGCCATGGCCGCTTGCTGGGCATCGACAAGCCCTTTCTGGGCTCGATGGGCGATGGGGCCATCGCCCTGATGGCCGAGGCCTTCCCCCTGCTGCTGGAGCGTCGTGAGGCCATCCTGGCGGAGCTGAACCGGGAGGAGGCCCGCTTCCTGGAAACCCTGGAGCGGGGTGAAAAACTGCTGGCCGATGTGCTGGCGGTCCGGCCGGATCAGATCAGCGGTGAGCAGGCCTTTGAGCTCTATGACACCTATGGCTTCCCCCTGGAGCTAACCCAGGAAATCGCCGAGGAACATGGCCTGACGGTGGACCTGGCCGGCTTTGAGGCGGCGATGGCGGCCCAGCGCCAGCGGGCCAAGGCCGCGGTGGTGAGCGTGGATCTGACGCTTCAGGATGCGATCGAGCAGCTGGCGGCGAGCCTGGAGCCCACCAGCTTCAAGGGGTACGAGGAGCTGGAGCACCCGAGCTGCGTGCTGGCCATGGTGGTGAACGGCGCAGCGGCGGAGCTGGCGCAGGCGGGCGATGCGGTGCAGCTGGTGCTCGATGCCACACCTTTTTATGGGGAGGGCGGTGGCCAGGTGGGCGACCACGGCACCCTCAGCGGTGGCGGCGCCGATGGCGAGGGAGTGATCGTGGCGATCGAGGCGGTGAGCCGCAACCGCAGCGTGTTCGTGCATGGCGGCCGGATCGAGCGGGGGCAGCTGCGGCTGGGGGATGTGGTGACGGCGCGGGTGGAACGCTCCTGCCGCCGCCGCGCCCAGGCCCACCACACCGCCACCCACCTGTTGCAGGCGGCACTCAAACAGGTGGTGGACCCCTCGATCGCCCAGGCCGGTTCGCTGGTGGATTTCGATCGCCTCCGCTTCGACTTCCACTGCCCCCGGCCGGTGAGCGGCGAGGAGCTGGAGCGGATCGAGGCCCTGATCAACGGCTGGATCGAAGCTGCCCACGAGCTGGAGGTGCGGGAGATGGAGATCGAGCGGGCGAAGGCGGCCGGAGCGGTCGCGATGTTCGGCGAGAAGTACGGCGAGCGGGTGCGGGTGGTGGATGTGCCCGGGGTGTCGATGGAGCTGTGCGGTGGCACCCACGTGGCCAACACCGCCGAGATCGGGATTTTCAAAATTGTGGGCGAGAGCGGCGTGGCCTCTGGCATCCGCCGCATCGAGGCGGTGGCGGGGCCGGCGGTGCTGGCCTGGGTGGCGGAGCGCGACAAGGTGGTGCGAGAGCTGGGGGATCGCTTCAAGGCCCAGCCCGGCGAGATCGTGGAGCGGGTGAGCCAGCTCAGCGAGGAGCTGAAGGCCACGGCCAAGGCGCTGGCGGCGGCCCGCAGCGAGCTGGCGGTGGCAAAGGCGGCGGCGTTGGCGGGGGAGGCGGAGACGGTGGGGGGGCTCCCGGGGGAGTCTGGCCGTGCCGGCGAACCTTTCGCGCTGCTGGTGGCACGCCTTGATGGCGTGGAGGGCGCCGGCCTGCAGAGCGCCGCCCAGGGACTGGTGGATCAGCTCGGCGAGGGCGCCGCTGTGCTGCTCGGCGGCCTGCCGGAGCCGGCGGACCTGGGCAGGGTGGTTCTGGTGGCGGCCTTCGGGCCGGCGGTGGTGGCGAAGGGCCCGAAGGCGGGCACGTTCCTGGGGGGCGTGGCGAAGGCCTGCGGCGGCGGCGGTGGCGGCCGCCCCAATCTGGCCCAGGCCGGCGGCCGCGACGGCGCGGCACTCGATGGGGCTTTGGCCGCGGCGAAAGAGGAGCTGCGGGGACTGCTGGAGTGAGGTACTTGGTCGACTAAGTTGGTTGCAGCCTCGGAGCACCGTTGAGGCGACAGGTGAACATGCATGAGGCCAAGACCCACCTGTCGCGGCTTGGGGAGGAGGTCGCGGCTGGTGCGCCGTTTGTGATCTGCAAGGCCGGACGGCCGCTGGTGTGTGTCACGCCTCTGGATACTGGAGATTCGCCGGCGCTACCTCTGCGGCGGCTCGGCCTGCTGGCCGGCCAGTGCCAGGTGCCTGACGACTTCGATCGCCGGTTGCTGGCCCAGGCCAGTGCCGATGGTCTGCTACAGATCACCGCCGATCAGCAGTTGGCGCAGTACCCGGCACCGGTGCGACTGATGCTCCCGAGTAGCTGAACATCCCGTTGAGCTGCGGCGCCCATTCGCCGGGCCCGAAGCGGCGCCGCCCGCCATGGCCAGGCAGCAGCCAACGCACATCCAGATCGCCCAGCTTCGCCAGCCCCCCGAGGGCTTCGATCTGAGGAGTAGCGCTTCTGTGCTTGCCTTCAGCCCCCCAGCTCTTGGGCCAGGGCGCCAAGCAGACGCCGGTTGCCGCGGCGATCCAGCACCGCCAGCCGCAGCCAGCTTTCACCCAACCCAGTAAATGAGCGGCAATCCCGCACCAAAATCCGGTGGCGCTGCTCCAGGGCCAGGCGCAAGCCGTTTAGGGAGCAGGGCTGGCCAGCCCGCTCACCGCGCACCAGCAGAAAATTTGCCGCCGATGCCATCGGCACCAGGCCCGGCAATTGGGCCAACTGCCCAGCCAGCCAGGGGCCTTCCCGCGCCAGCCAGCCCTGCACGCGCTGGTCCCAGGCGCGATCAGCCATCAGGGCCACTCCCGCCGCCGTCGCCAGACCATTGACGGGCCAGGGGTCCCGCCAGGCGGCCCAGCGGGCCAGGCGAGTGGGGTCCGCCAGGGCATAGCCGAGCCGCAACCCCGGAATCGCCGCCAGTTTGGTGAGGCTGCGGATCACCACCAGGCCTGGGCAGCGGCCCACCCAGGGCAGCAGCGATTGGGCCTCGCCGCCGGGCACCAAAGGCAAAAAAGCCTCATCCACAATCACCAACGCGAAACGCTCCAGCAGGGGCACCAGGGACTCCCGGCTCCAGAGCTGGCCAGTCGGGTTGTGGGGATTGGTGATCCACAGCACGGCGGCAGCGGTGGCGCTGGCTGTGGTGGCAGTGGTGGCAGTGGTGGCGGTGGCGGTGGCCAGGTCGGCCCCGGCGGCGGCCAGATTGGCAGCGGCCAGCAGGTCGGCCTCGGTGGGCGCTGCAAAGGGCTGGGGGAAGGGCCCCGACCAGCGCAGCGGCAGCGCCAGGGGCCGCCAGGCTCCCTGCCAGCAAGCCAACGCGCGCTGGTAATCGGCGAAACCCGGCACCGGCAGCAAGCTGACGCCGTACCGGGCCGCATCGCGGCCGGCCCAGGTGAACAGCTCGGCGGCGCCATTGCCGGGCAGCACCATCGCCGGATCCAGGCCGTGGCGCTGGGCGATCGCCTGGCGCAGCTCCTGCTGATCTCGGTCGGGATAATCCCTGATCGCCGCACCCGCCAGGGCCCGGCGCAGGCTGCGGCGCACGCTGGCGGGCGGACCGAAGGGCACCAGGGAGGCACTGGCTTCCAGTAACTGTTCGGGCCGGCAACCAAGGCGCCGGGCCACGGCCAGCCTGTTGCCCCCATGGGGATTGCCCCCGTGGGGATTGCCCCCGTGGGGGGCGATTCGCTTATTCACGCCCCTGGCCTAGCAAGATATGTGATTCAATCAGTTGCAAGGCAGGGGCACAGTGCCAAGCCAAATGCATTTACAACAGGGGAATGAACGCCATGGATTCCCCTCTTCAATCGCTGATTGCGGCAATCGGACAGGTTCTGCTGGGCAAGGAGCACCAGGTGAAATTGGCCCTGGCCTGTTTGCTGGCCCGGGGCCATCTGCTGTTGGAGGATCTGCCCGGCACCGGTAAAACCAGCCTGGCGGAAGCCCTGGCCCGGGGGTTTGGTCTGGACTTTCGCCGGGTGAGCTTCACCAGTGATCTGCTGCCGGCGGATCTGACCGGACTGAATGTGTTTGACAGCCAGCGCAGCCGTTTCGACTTTCACCCCGGTCCCCTGTTCAGCCAGGTGCTGCTGGCCGATGAAATCAACCGGGCCAGCCCCCGCACCCAAAGCGCCCTGTTGGAGGCCATGGCCAACGGCAGGGTGAGCGTCGATGGCATCAGCCACCCGCTGCCCGAACCGTTCTTGGTGATCGCCACCCAGAACGGACTCGACCAGGGCGGCACCGCGCCCCTGCCCGAATCCCAGCTGGATCGCTTCTTGATGCGCTTGCACCTGGGCTTTCCGGCCCGGGAAGCGGAGCGGGCCCTGCTGCAGGGCAGGGCGCTCAAGGCGGCCCAGTTTTCCAGCGAGCTGAGCCCGTCCCACCTGCAGGCGCTGCAACAGCAGGTCCAGACGGTGCACACCAGCCCAGCCCTGCTTGATTATGTGCTCGATCTGCTGGCCCGCAGCAGGGACAGCGGCCGGCCAGGCCTGCCCCTCTCGCCGCGGGCCGGGCTGGCCCTGCTGGCGGCGGCACGGGCCTGGAGCCTGATCGCCGGGCGGGACCACGTGCTGCCGGAGGATGTGCAGGCGGTATTGACCCCCGTCTGCGAACACCGCCTTGATGGCGGCCAGATCCGGGGCGAGGAAAGCCTGAGCAACCGACTTTTGGGCGCCGCAGGTGGCCTGCGCTGATGCCAATCTGACGCCAATGCAATCTGCAGCTCGACGCCAGCGGACCATCCCCCACCGACTTGAGCAGCACCTGTCGCGCTGGCAGCCGGCGCCACAGCAGGGAGAGGTGTTGAGGCTCGGCCTGCGCAACCTTTACATCGTGCCCACCGGTTTCGGCTTGCTCTGGCTCGGGGGGGCATTGCTGTTGCAACTGGTGGGCATCCAGACCCAGAGCAACGGACCACTGCTGCTCAGCTTTGTGATGCTGGCCTTGCTGCTGTTGAGCCTGCATCTGACCCATGGCCAGCTGGAGGGCCTCGAGGTGCGCTGCGCCCAACCGGAACCGGCCTTTGCGGGGGAAACCGCCGCCTATCCGCTGATTGTGAGGGTCAAATCCGCCTGTGAGGGCCTGGAATGGCGCCTGGGGCCCGGTGCCTTCCAGAGCGTCGGCAGCCTCGGTCCGGGAGAGCACCAGGTGGCACTGACCTGGATCCCCCACCAGCGCGGCTGGCAGCGGCCCGGCAGGCTGAGATTGCAGACCACCGCCCCCCTGGGGCTGTTTGTCTGCTGGAGTCGCTGGCAGCTGCCCGCCGAGCAGCTTGTTTATCCGGCCCAGAATCCGGGCCCGGTGCGCCAGGTGCCCATGGCCGATTGGAGCGAGCGCTCCGCAGCAGCCGGTGCCCTGGCCGGCGAAGGCACTGAGGAATGGCAGGACCTGCGCCCCCACCGCCGCGGCGACAGCAGCAGCCGCATGGCCTGGAAGCTATTGGCCCAGGGGCGGGGTGCCCAGACCAAGCGGTTTCAGGACCAGCGGCCGCAACCCAGCCTGTTGGCACCGGACCCGGCCGTGCCCCGGGAGCAGGCCCTGGAGCATGTTTGTGATCGGCTGTGCCAACTGCACCGCCAGGGCCAGAGTTATGGCTTGGCGCTGTCGGGCATCCAAATCGCCCCGGATCGGGGCAGCAGCCACCGCGATCGTTGCCTGGAGGCCCTGGCGCTGTGCCATTGAAAGCTGGGCAGCTAGAAGCTCGGCCCCGGAAGCTGGCGGGCGGCTGGTTGGCCTGGCTGGCCGTGGGCCTTTTGACCGCCGCGGCCTGGGGGGTGGCCCCCTTCAGCCTGCTGGGCGGCCTCAGCCTCTGCATGCTGTTGCTGACGGCGCTGAAACTGCGGGAGGCCAAACAACGCCGCGAGCACCGACTGGTCTGCCTGCTGCAACTGGTGACCGCCGGTCTGCTCGGGGCCCAGCAGGCAGCACTGGGATCAAGCCTGCTGCAAGGACTGGCCGTACTGGTGGCCCTGGCGGGCTTGCTGCAACTCGAACTGGGGGGGATCACCAATCTCGGCACCCTGCTGCGCCGCAGTGGCCAACTGGTGCTGGCAGCCCTGCCGATGGCCTTGGTGTTGTTTCTGTTGTTTCCCCGCCTGGGGCCCTTCACCAACCTCGGCGGCTTGGGGCAGTTTGGCGCCGCCGCCACCACCGGACTCAGCACCACCCTGGAACCGGGCACCATCGCCACCTTGACCCAAGACCGCAGCCCCGCAGCCCGGGTGGCCTTCCCGGGCGGCGGCCCGCCACCGGCCTCGCAACGGCTCTGGCGAGTTTTAGTACACGGCCAGTTCGACGGCCAGAGCTGGCGCAGCCTCAACGCCGGCATGGCCGGAGCCGGCATGGCCGGCGGTACCGACCCCAACATCGGCGGCCCCCAAACCCCGGTAGCCACCCAGGTATGGCTGAGTGAACCAAACAACTTTGCCGAGGTGCCCTGGAGCGGCGCGGGACTGCCCCTCGATCGCCAGCTCAAAATCGATGGCCAGGGTCAGCTGCGCTACGAGGGCGCCGTGGGGGTGCGCAAGCTATACAGCCTCGCCGCCGAGCCCGCAGCGCCGGCCTGGCGGCGCCAGGCCCCCACCGCCCAAGACCTGCAGATGACCGCCGGCATAAACCCCCGGCTCGAATCCCTGGCGGCCAGCTGGCGCCGCCAGGCGGCCGGCGACGCCAAGGCAGCCGCCGGCACCAAGACAGCCGACGAAGCCAAGGCAGCCAGTGGCGCCAATGAAACCGCAGGCGGCAAAAATGGGGCCAACGGCGCCAAGGCGGTGGCCCTCGCCGAGGCCTGGTTCCGGCAACAGGGTTTCCGCTACAGCCTCAACAACCCCCTGTTGCCCCAAACCGCCCCCCTTGATGCGCTGTTGTTCGAGCGGCGGCAGGGCTTTTGCGGCCATTACGCCAGCGCCCTCTCAGCCCTGATGCGGGCGGCGGGGGTGCCGGCGCGGGTGGTGAGCGGCTATCGCGGCGGTACCTGGGTGGTGCCCCTGGGGGGATCGGCTTTCCTCGACCTGCGCCAAAGCGATGCCCATGCCTGGAGCGAGGTGTGGATCGAAGGGGAGGGATGGCGCACTCTCGATCCAACCCTCTGGGTGCTGGGGGGACCGACCCTGACCGACCCTTCATCCCCCTCGGCGCCAGCCACCGCTCCAGCTAACTCTGCAGCCAGCGCCGACCCAGCCGGCCCCCTGGACTGGATTGCCCGCCAGTGGTGGGGCCTGGATCTGGCCTGGGGGCAATGGTGGTTGGGCTTCGATCAACGCAGCCAGGAACTGCTGTTGCAACGCCTGCTGGGGCCCTACCGCGACTGGGCGGGGGTCCTGCTGGTTGGGGCTGTGGCGTTGACCCTGGCGTTGGGGTTGGCCGCCTACGGCTGGCTGCGGCGCCGGGGCGAGGGGGACCGGCTGCAGCAGGAGCTGAACCAACTGCTGCGCAGCTGCGCCCGCAGCGGCCTGGTACCCCAACCTGGCGAAACCATTAGCCAGTTCGGCCAGCGCCTGCGGCAAGCCCGGCCCCTGCTGGGGCCCGAGCTGGAGGATTTTGTCGGCCTGCTGCAACAGTTGCGCTACGGCCGGCCCGGAGGCGCCCGGCGCCAGCTGATCGCCCGCCTGAGGCGTTGCGGCCAGAGCCTGCGGCGGCAACTGCGCCGGTCGCCGTCCTGATCCAAGGCCTGGCCAGGGCGCCTGGACCGGCAGTACAACAAACACAACCGCAGGGGCCCGTGCCATGGACGCCGACAGGGACGCCACTTCAATGCGCACCAGCCGCCGCCGCGCAGCCACTCGGGGGATTGCCCCCTTGGGGATTGCCCCCCTGGCCTTGGGGCTGCTGCTGGCGGCGAGCCCTGCGGCCAGGGCCGCCAACAACGAGGATCTGATGCGCCTGTTAGAGCAGCGCCGCTGCCCGGGTTGCCGGCTGCAGGATGCGGATCTGGTGCATGCCGAACTGCGTGATGCCGACCTGCAAGCGGCGATCTTGAAACGGGCCAACCTAAGCGGCGCCCTGCTGGATGGCGCCCAACTGCAGGGGGCGGATTTGAGTTTCACCAGCCTGGTGGGGGCCTCGTTGCGGGGGGCGGATCTACGCGGTGCCCGGCTGGAGGGCACCGATCTGCGCCAGAGCGACCTCAGCGGCGCCCAGCTGGATGCCGGCGCCTTGGAGCAAACCCATTGGCAGCAGGCGCGGGGTGCCGCCCCGGGCAGCTTGGGCTACGCGGCCTTGCATAACGCCGGGGTGGCAGCGGCTGAAGCCGGACGCTTCCGGGAGGCCGAAGTGCTGTTTGGTGATGCGCTTCGCCAGCAACCCGAGGCGGCGATCACCTGGGTGGCGCGGGGCATCTGCCGCACCGAGCAGGGCAACATCGAACTGGCCGCCAAAGACCTGCGCTGGGCGGCCGGGCTCTATCAACAGGCCGGCGACAGCGCGGCGGCCACCCAGATGACGGCCGCCGCCAACCAACTGGAGGCCCCGGCCAAAAAAACACCCGGCGGCAATGGCCTGGGCAGCCAACTGCTGAATGCCGGGGTGGGGGTTGTCAAGATGCTGGCACCGTTGGCGATGAAAACCCTGTCAGGGTTGTGATCGCAGCGGCGCGTTGGGATCGGCGAGGAAGCGACGGGTGTCGTTAGTACCCGGCTGGTAGCCGTAGCCGAAATTGCCGCCTTCGCTGTCATTGATGATGCGCGGCGTCACCAGAATCACCAGCTCGCGCTTGGCGCGGTTGTTGTTGCTGCTGCGGAAGAACTGACCAATAATCGGTACATCGCCAAGGATCGGCCATTTGGATACTTCCTGGCGGTCGGCATCGGAAATCACCCCGGTCATTATTAATGTCTGGCCATCGCGCACCCGGGCACTGCCGGTGTCGAGGCGGCGCACCGCCAGGATGTCGATCAGGCCGCAACCTGCCACTGGCTGCTGGCGCAGGGCGGCGGTAATCGCCGGCGACATCGAAAAAGTGACGAAGCCATTGTCATCAATTTTGGAGACGCGGGCGCCAAAGGTGAGGCCTGCAATGCCAAAGATGGGCTGGCAGGAGTTTCCATTGCCGTTGGTGCCAGTATTCACTTCGTAATTGGTGATCACCTGCTCACCGACGGTGACAAAGGACTCGTTGGCCTTGGTGCGGCCGATGGTGGCGTTGTTGTCGGTGCCGGAGCCGCTGGAGCTACTGGAGTTATTGCCAGAGCTACCGCTGGAGAGATTGGCGATGTTGAGGGCCAGGGTATCTTCGCCCTTGCGCAGTTCTTCAGCATTTTCGCTAAGAATCAGGGTGGGGCTGGCCAGGACTTTGGTATTACTGGAGCGGATGGTGGCGTTGACAAAATTATAGAAATTATTGGGATAATAGGATAAGCCAGGATTGCGCTTTGTAGCGTCCTTAAAAACAGAAGCATCAGGTTGGCTTGGATATGGTGAAGTGCCAAGCTGAGCCCCGCCAAGCACATTGGTTCCTGTGGGCAATTCGGCTGTAATCTTTCCTTGATCAATTTCAAACGTGACATCATTGGGGTAATTACGGCCAAATGCGTCTGTTCTGGGTGGTAAAAGTGAATTGAAAGCACCCACCATCTGCCCCTGGTCGTTCACGATGAAATTATTGCCCCAGCGGACTGCGAAACTATTATCAATTGCAGCATTATTCCCCAAGGAAACATCCAATATCTTCACCGAAAGCGCCACCTGGCGCTGGCGTAGATCCAGCTGGCGTAGATAAGATTCAGCAACCGTGACCACTCGTGGCTCACCCACCAAGGTGATGGTGGCGAGGCGAGGATCGGTAGTCACCAATAGCCCCAAGAGCGGGCCTGAATCGGCTCCGTAAGATTTCACCTCACTGGTACTATTAAAAACAGTAGTGGTTGAGGCTCTACTTAAAGCTACATCATTTGCTTGCCTGAGTCCAGTACTAACAGCAGTCGTCACCTCATTCGTTTTTTTAACCTGGGCCCCAAGATTGGCCAGATAATCAGCTGCCGAATTGGCACTGACCTGGTTCAGGCGATACACCTTTGAGAGTTGCGCGCCAAATGTTTTCCCAAGTACTGACGGCCCTGCCAGAATCGTATTTCCCTGCCGTTTGGCCTGCAGCCCCGCCGCTAACAGGGCCGAATTCAGGGCCTGGCCGTAGTTTTCATTGCGAAACGAAATCGAAATCGGTAATTGAGAGGCGAAAACATTAGGCGCAGCGTTATCACCCTTTTTCGAATCTTCGACAAACACAAACCCATAGCCCCCCAGCCGGCTCAGGGCCATCAGCACATCTCTGGCCGGCGCATTCCTCAGCGTCATCGTCACCGGCGGACCGCTGACATTCAGATAGCTGCTGTTGGTGAGCAGCATCGTGCCCACCGCCATGTCCCCCACCGGCGGCGCCACGGCCCGCGGTTGCAGCGGCGGCACATAGGCGGCCGTTGGTTCGCTCACCCGGCCGGGCCGGCGCAGATCCAGGCTGCTGGTTTGCTGGCTGGCCTGGCCGCTGGCGGCGAAACTCAAAATCAAATCACGGCCATCGGCGCTCACCACCGGCCGGCCCAGGGGATAGCCCGGAATCGGCGTGATCTGCAGTTCAAATACCTGGCCGGCGCCCACCAAAGAAAGGCTCTGGAAACCGGCCTCCGGCACCGACAGCCGTTGGCCCCCACCCGGTAGCGCCGCCGGGCGAGAGGTGAGCAGCCGCCCCAGCCACACCGAGCCCCGGGTGGTTTGCTGCAGTTCCGGCGCCGAGCCCACCCCCTCAATCACCACCTCAACCCCATCGCTCTGGCGCCGCACCCGCAGATTCAACTGCTGGGTCGTAACAATCACCTGCCCCTTCTGCACCCCAGCAGCCCCCTGGACTTGGCCAACCTCCTGGCCGCGGGCCGCCGCCGCCCAGCCGCCCACCCCACCAGTGGCCGCCATGACAGCAAGCGACAGGCTGAGGGCCCGCGGCCGGACCTGGCTGGCTCCCCCGGGGGCAATGGCGGCAAGGTACCGGGAATCCATGAGGTGGCAACGCAGACGGGGCATGGGGTGGGAAGCGCGGATCAACGGGCAGATCCGGCAGCAGGGGCAGACGCAGGGGCACTTGACCCAGGGGTCGGGGACCCAGGGGTCGGAGACCCAGAGGCCGGAGACCCAGAGGTCGGGGACCCAGGGGCCTTAGGCCCAAGGGCCGGGGACCCAGGGGGACTGCCAGGAGCTGAGCGATTCGGGGCGGTGGCCCCGCCGGCCGGCACGGTGACACCGTCGCTGGGGGCATCAAAGACCACCACCGACAACTTCATCACCAAAATCGGCGAGGACCCTGGCAAAGCAACCTCCTCCGGCGAGGGGGCGCCGCCAGCGGGCTTTTCAGCCTTCGCCAAGCTCAATTCTTGCTGCTTGACCAACACCTGCAGCCGCTCCAGCCGTTGCATGAAGGCCAAAATCTGGGGGAAGGTGCCTTGAACCGATAGCAATAACGGGTTTTCCACCACCCCATCGGCGGCTAACCCGGGGCCAGCGGCGGCTCCAGTGGCGGGGGCGGCGGTGCCACCAGCTGGAGTGGGTTTCGCCCCAGGCGCAGGGGTGCCCGGCTTGGCTGGCGCTGCACCGGGAGCCACCCCAAGGGCGTTCTGTTCGTAAAGCGCCAGGCTCACGCCCGTGGCCTTGGCGTCGTTGTCCAAGGTGGCCAGCACCGTGCCCCGATCCCCACCCCCGACCAGCAGGGTGCGCAGCTTGCTGGTTTGGGTCTCGGCCCGCTTGATGGCCGCCTGGCTGCGGGCCAGGTTGAAGTTGACCTCCGTGAGCTGGTCCTGGAGCCGCTGCAGCAGCTCGGCCCGCTCCAACTCCGAGCTCAGGCTCATGACTAGGGGCAACAGCACCCCAGCGGCCAGCAAGGTGGCCACCAGGCCAAAGGCGGCAATCGGCAGCCCCAGCCATAGCCGCCGCAGCAGCTGCTCTGAAAGGGCTGGCGGTTCGCTTAAGTCGCCCACCCGACTCTTTAAAAATGAAAAGCTCATTGCAACAGCCTCTCGCGTTCGAGCAGCTCCAAACGGCCAGCCATACCCTCCGCACCAAGAACCCGCAGCACTGCCACCTTCTGTTTCGGTTTCAGGGTGGCCAGGGGGGCATTGAGCTCAAAAGACACGGTGGTAGGCGTTAACAAGGCCGAAGGGTTCGCCGCTTTTTCAACCGGCAGGGGCTTGCTGACCGCCGGCAGCCGCTCCACCTTGATCAGGTTGATGTCCTTGGCCAGCAGGGGCGATTGCTTCAAGGACAACTGCAAAGCATTGATGCGCGAAAAGGCCATCGGCTCGACCGCCAACCCTTTGACTTGCAGGGCCATGTCGCTCAATTGCACTGATTTGATCTGAACCTTCTCAGGGGTTCGTAACTGCAACTCGCTCAACAGGGCGGCGCTGGATCTGAGCGTGGCCAGATCGGTCGCTCGCTTGCGATTGGCCCCATTGACCTGGCCGAAACGAGTCTCGAGCTCCTCGGAGCGTTGCCGGGCGCTTTTGAGTTGACGTTTGGTCTCTTCAACTCTCTGGGCATTGCCTTTGTTGGCTTCGTGCCGCAACCAAGTCAGACCTGTCAATCCCAACACCCCCAGCAGCAACGAGCCGCCGATCAAGCAACCAAGCCGGATCAGCGCCGCGCGGGAGGGCAGCACCTCGGCCATCGAGGGCAAACCCTCCTTCTCCCGCTTCTCCCGCAAAAAATCGAGCTGGATGCCGCTCATGCCGCCACCAGAGGACTGGCCAAACCTTGAAGCACCACCGATCCATATTCGCCACAGAAAGCCTCTGCGGGGGTTGGGATACCCGGGGGCACCAGCAGCTCAGCGTGATCCCAGGGGCGGGAGAGAAAAACCTTCAAGCCCCGGCAGGCAGGATCCTGACGCCGATAAAAAGCTACGCAACGCTCGAATTCGGCGGCCATTTGCTCAGGTTCAGACGGCAAAGTCTTCTCGAAAACAGGTACATTGCCCCTCAGCAGCAACAGACTGGAACTCTCCTCTCCAGGGGCAATAATCGCCACAAGTTCAGACGCCTCCAGCCCCGTCAATTCGGGCGCCAATCCCGCCAACAGGCAGGTCTGGGCAGGAGAGAGTCGATCAAGTTTGACTCCGGCAAAATCAAACACTTTTTCCCAGGCCTCGACCAGCTTGCGGGGGGTAGCCGCCAACAGCAGGCGCTTCGGATGTCCGGGCAGGGGCTGCACATCCAGGCAGGCATCGGCCAAATCGTAAGGAAGATTCAGGGGAAGATCAAGTGTTCGCAATGCCGCCAGCGGATTCTCAGGCACGGGATCGGCGCTGGGCCACTCCAACACCCTCCATTGGCTGGCCTCGGGGGGCAAGGAGGCAAGGACATAGGCATTGATCAAGTTGTCGCGCACCAACAGGTCCCCGATCAGATCGCCGAGGGCTTCCAGCTCCAGGGGCATGCCCGCCTTGCAGGTTTCCGGCGGCAAAGGGGTATCTATCGTCACCGGGCCGGGACGAAGGGCCGAGTGAGACTGGCCCTTAACAGCATCGTCCTGCAGCTCAAGCAGTACTAACTGGGGAGAAAAAACAGCCATCAAGGATCGCCAACGCAACTGAAGATCACTCAGGAATGGGCTGACTTCCACGACGTCAATTTACTCTGGTTCTTAACTTAACCAAGTTCACCGCCACGGCAAACCCGAGCCGACCGCTTCGCCAATTGTTGCCAGCCCATGGCGATCCAGCTGGGTTATCAATCCCTCCACGACATTTGGCACCAACTGCGGCCCTTCGTAAATCCAACCGGTGTAAACCTGCACCAAGGAGGCCCCGGCGCTGATGCGCTCCCAGGCCGACTCCGCCGAGTCAATGCCGCCCACACCGATGAGGGGCAAGCTGGGCCCCGCCATCGCCCTCAGACGCCGCAACACCGCCAGGGCGCGGTGGCGCAAGGGCCGGCCACTCAGTCCGCCACTCTCCTGGGACAAGGGGCGACCAGTGGCCCCCAGGATGCGATCGGCCAGCCCGAGGCGATCCTGGCTGGTGTTAACCGCAATCACTCCCGCCAATCCCTCTTGGTAGGCCAGCCGGGCGATGGCATCAATGGCGTCATCTTCCAGATCAGGGGCGATCTTGACCAGCAGCGGTGGACAGCCGGGCAGCCGCCGCAGTCGTTCGACCAAGCGCCGCAGCTGGGTTTCCTGTTGCAATTCGCGCAGGCCGGGGGTGTTGGGGGAGCTGACATTGATCACCGCGTAGTCCGCCAGCGGCGCCAATAATTCGAGCGAAGTGGCGTAATCGTCAGGTGCCAGCTCCAGCGATACCTCCCTGGACTTGCCCAGATTGATCCCCAGCACGGCGGACCGTTGGCCCGAAGGAGGCAGGGCCTGCTGCTCCAGAATGCGGCGCACGGCCATGGCGCCCAGGTTGTTGAATCCCATGCGGTTGAGGGCCGCCCGCTCGGCCGCCAGGCGGAACAACCGGGGCCTGGGGTTGCCCTGCTGCGGCTGGGCGGTGATCGTGCCCAGCTCGGCGAAACCAAAGCCGAAACAATGCCAGATCGCCGCCGCGACGCCGTTTTTGTCGAAGCCCGCCGCCAGCCCCACCGGATTGGCAAAGCGGCAACCGAAAAGAGTTTGTTGCAGGCGGGGATTACGGCGCTGCAGCTCCGCCCCAAGACCCGCCAGGGCCCCCTGGACCAGGGGCCAATTTCGCCTCAGGGCCACCTGGGAAAGTCCCATCAGGGTGAGTCGGCTGAGCTGCTCGGCATCAACGCCCTCATCGGTGCGCAGTAGGGGCTCCACCATGCGGCGATAAAAACCGCCCGCCGCTCCAGAATCAGAACCAGAACCAGAACCAGCCTGCAGAAATCCGCCGGCCCCGGGGTCCCCAGCGGCGCTGGTCTGTCTTGCGGTCGCGTCTTTATCCATGTCCTATAGCTCCTGCTCGCCATCCACCGATTCCAATCTTCCCGCGTCACGGCGCAGGCGCCAGCGACCATCCCCAGAGGACTCCACCAACCAATCACGCCAGGACCATACCGCCGCCCGGGACTCCAGGGTTTTCAAGGGCAGTTCGACCAACTGGGCCAACTCCACCAACGTCAGGCTATAGCCCCCCAGGGCGAGCCGATCGGCCAGCTCAAGGCGGCTCAGCAACTGATGCAGGGCCGGCGGCGCCGGATCGTCCGCCTCTACCGGCTCCGGCACCTTGGCCGGCTCCGGCACCGGGGCTGGCACCGGGGCTGGGGCTGAGGTTGCCTTGATTCGGCCCTGTCCCTCCCCGGCCAGCAGGGGCCGCTGTCCCCGGGAAAAGGCCACCGCAATCGCGTCGCAGCGGTCGTTGTCGGGATCACCGCTGTGGCCCCGAACGTGCTGGAAACCCACTCCCGCCAATCGGGCTTGATCCAGCCGCTCCCACAGATCCCGATTCAGCACGGGTCCACCAGAGGCCGTTCGCCAGCTGCGCCGCTTCCAGCCTGGCAGCCACTTATCCATGCCGTCGATCAGATAACGACTGTCGGTGCGGATCACCATCTCCTGGCGACGGGGCAAGTCCTTAAGCAACTCCAGCAAGGCCAAGGCCGCCGAGAGTTCCATGCGGTTGTTGGTGGTGGCAGGGTCGCTGGCGCCCAGCTCCCGTACCGACCCATCCTCAAACCGCAACAGTGCCCCCCAGCCCCCTGGCCCGGGATTGCCACTACAGGCTCCGTCGCAGGCGGCACCCACCACCCGCCCAGGCTGATCACGCATTGCCACCTCCTGGGGGGTCCGATTGAATGGGCCGCCCAACCCCGGACTCCGGGGCCCGATTCCAGCCTCATGCAGCGAACCTACCTGGCCTCAGCCGGCCTGACCATGGCGCTAATGGCCATAGGGTTGGCACCCAGGGCCCCCCTGCCAGCGGCTGATGCGGCCCCCCTCTTTGGCAGTGCGCCCCTCGACAATGGGCGCTTTGCGGTGCTGGCGCGCCCGGTGGGCCAGGCGGACTGGACCCTGCTGGTGTTGGAACAGATTGCGCCACAACCGCGCTGCTGGTTACCCCGGGCTGATGGCTTGGTGGATCCCAGCCTGAATCGATTTGATTACTCGGGAATCTGTGGCCGTTACCTCGACAGCAACGGCTATTCGCTGCGGGCAGGCGGGGTAGATCTGGCGGCCAGTCACCGCATGCGGCTGCAGCAGCAAGGCAGCCAACTGCTGCTGCTCGCCCGATCCAGCGTCGAGCCCCGGCCCCTGGTGGTGGCCCGCGGGGCCATCCCCAGCCGCCAGCGAGATGGGTTTGTGGCCCTGCAACTGGAGCCGGGCTGGGAACTGCAACGGCGCCTCTTTGCCGGACGCAGCCTCAACCATCTCTATTTCGCCCATGCCCGCCCGATCCAGGAGCTGGATGGGTTAGCTGCCATGCCGGGGGTCCAGGACAGCGGCCCAAGGCCAGCGCTAGCCGTCAGTCCCCGCTCGGTGAGCAGGTCCAGGCCAGCCGAGGGGCTACCCCAGGTGCCAAGGCAGGGCTCTTTGCCCCCCTGGTCCGGCGCCCCTGCTCTGCCCGCCGGCAGCAATACAGCTGGATCTCGGGCGATTTCGCTCCAGGTAATTCCTTTCCAGGAATAAACAAACCTGAGATCGCCCGATGGGTGTCAGTTGTCTCTCCGGCCGACCCCGCAGGAGCGACCCGGCAAGGTCGATTAAGTTTATTGATGTGAGGAGTGCGGAACCCACTTCTGGGGTCGAAACGAGGACAGACTCCTGGGAGCGTTCCACCAAAAAAATCCTGCCTTTGGCAGGATTTTTTTTGGGCCCTTGCAACAGGTTGGGGCCTTAGTGGCTGGCGCCATGGGCAGCAAAGGGCCGGAACCGAAGCTCCGGCCCCGCAACGGTCACTTGATGGTGACCTTGCCACCGGCTTCTTCGATGACCTTTTTGACGCTCTCGGCCTCAGGCTTGGCAATGCCTTCCTTGACCGCCTTGGGAGCGGCTTCGACGAGGGCCTTGGCCTCACCCAGGCCGAGGCCGGTGACTTCGCGGACGGCCTTGAGCACCTTGATCTTGGCGGCAGCATCGAAGCTGTCGAGGATGACGTCGAATTCGGTCTGCTCCTCAACGGCCTCAGCGGCAGCGGCGGCAGGAGCCGCAACGACGACGCCGGCGGAAGCGGCGGCAGACACACCGAAAGCCTCTTCAATCTGCTTGACAAGCTCGGCAGCTTCCAGCAGGGAGAGGGTTTTCAGTTGTTCGAGAATGTTGTCAGTGGTAGCGGTCATGGTTGGCAATTAGCAACAGATCTGGAATGGACAGGAAAGGGAAACAGGCTCCCAGCCACCGGCTTGCGGCTTGCGGCTTGCGGCAACGATGTACCGGCCCATAGCGGGGGTCAGCCTTCGCCGGAGTCGGCGTGCTGCTGGAGCGCCCGGGCGAGGCCGGAGGGAACCTCCTTGATGCCCACGGCAAGCTTGGTGGCCAGACCATTGATCGCACCGGCGATCTGGGCCAGGAGCACCTCTTTGCTGGGCAAATCCCCAATGGCTTTGATGTCTGCTTCGGTGAGCAGTTGACCTTCGAAAAGGCCTCCCTTCACCTCAGACTTCTTGGCATCCTTTTGGAAGGACTGCACGGCCTTCACCGCACCGCCGATATCGCCCTTGACCAGGACAAAGGCGTTAGTGCCGGTGAGCAGGGGATCGAGGTTGGACCAGGTGCTGTCGCCAGCGATGGCCCGACGCATCAAGGTATTTTTGGTGACCTTGCACACGCCTTGACTGGCCTGCAGACGGGTCCGCAGGTCGGACATCTCCTTGATGGTGAGGCCCTTGAAATCAAGGACCAAGGCCATTTCGGCCCCAGCAAGTAGATCTTTGAGCTCCTCGACGATCTGTTGCTTGCTCTCCAGTGTGCGGCCCATAGGAAGGTGGAACGGAACGAGGGGAACAAGCAGGCAACGACACCCTGACAGCTCCGAAAAGCTTCGAGGTCGCGGCGAGCTCCGCTCCGTTCGGAAGTCCCAGGTACTGGGAACCCCTTAGGGCCAAAGTTCTGTCACGGCGAACCGTGATCGCGTGTACCTCGGCAGGACTTACGTTTGGACCGCCCATCAAGCAATCGATGGACAGCCACAGCAACCTGCTGTCTGCGGTAGGGCGCGTGCCCTTCTGGCTTAGGCCAGTCTTAAATCATACACTTCAGCCTTCCAGCAACGGCCGCAACCGCTGTAACCATTGGCCATAGCCGGCGCGATTGAGGTGGAGGCCATCACTGCTGAAGGCGGGTCGTAACCCCTGGGCATCTTGAAAGTCGGGGGTCAGATCGAGAAAATCGTCGGCTGGCGTTTGCCGCCTCAACAGGCGATTCAGCTGGTCCACTTCCGCCAGGGCGGCAGCGCCGCAGCTGCGGATCTGGCAGGGCAGGGTGGAAACCTGAATCAGCCGCTGGCCTGGGGTGGCCAGTGTTTGCCGTATCAGGGCCAGGCGCTGGGCCACAGATTCGGCCTTGGCCCCATGGCGCAGGTCATTGATCCCTACCATCAGCACATAAGTATGAGGTTGATCGCGCCGCAGGCTGGGCAGCTGGGCCAAAATATCCATGCTGGTGTACCCAGGCACCGCCGCATTCAATACCCGCCGATTCGAGAAGGCGGCCACCCAGGGACCGGCCGCAGTTATTGAATCGCCCACAAAAATCAGATCGCTGCGGGCGGCCAGCCGGGGAGGCCTAGTACAGGCAAAACAAAAAACCCCCAAGCCCGCCAAGGTGAGGGTCTGAAGCCCAAAGCGAAACAAGCCTCGCCAGGGCCTTAGGCAGAAGTCAACCCTCCTGCTTGATGTCCTGCAGGGAGCCGAAATTGACATTGACCGAGGGGCCCATGGTGGAGGTGAGATACAGGCTGCGCCAGTAGCGACCCTTGGCTCCGCTGGGCTTGTTGCGGTCGATGGTTTCCTGCAGGGCCTTGAGGTTTTCCAGCAGCTGGGCAGGCTCAAAACTCGCCTTACCAAAGCGCACATGGACGATGCCACTGCGGTCGGCGCGGAATTCCAGCTTGCCGGCCTTGAATTCGGCAATCGCGCCAGCCAGATCGGTGGTCACCGTGCCGGCCTTGGGGTTGGGCATCAGACCACGGGGACCGAGAACCCGACCCAGCTTGGCCACCTTGGGCATCATGTCCGGGGTGGCGATCAAGAGGTCGAAGTCCATCGCCCCAGAGGCAATTTCTTCCACAAGTTCGTCGTCACCGGCCAGGTCGGCACCGGCGGCCTTCGCTTCAGCCACCTTTTCGCCTCGGGCGATCACGGCGATGCGGATGGCCTGGCCGGTGCCGTGGGGCAGGGCCACGGTGGTGCGCAGTTGCTGGTCGGTGTACTTGGGATCGATGCCGAGACGGACATGGGCTTCGATTGTTTCATCGAATTTGGCGTTGGCGTTGGCCTTCACCAGTTCGAGAGCCTCTAGGGGCTCATAGGCCCGCTCCTCAACCTTGGCGGTGAGGGCGGCAAAACGCTTGGAGGGTTTGGGCATGGTGGCAAGGGGTGCGAGCGACCTTGGGTCTCCCCCGATAGGTGGGCAGTAAGAGGTGCTGGGTAGGGATCAGTCGTTGACGACGACGCCCATGTTGCGGGCGGTGCCTGCAATGATCCGCATCGCCGACTCGACGCTGGTGCAGTTGAGGTCGGGCAGCTTGGTCTTGGCGATCTCCTCGAGCTGGGCGCGGCTGATGGCCCCGACACTGCCCTTGGATGAGGTGGCGGCACCCTTTTCGATGCCGGCCGCCTTGGAAATCAGCACCGCAGCGGGCGGGGTCTTGGTGATGAAAGTGAAGCTGCGATCTTCAAAGACCGAGATCTCCACCGGAATCACGTACCCGGCCTTTTCCTGGGTGCGAGCGTTGTACTCCTTGCAGAACGCCATGATGTTGACCCCGTGCTGACCGAGGGCAGGACCCACCGGCGGCGCAGGGTTGGCTTTGCCGGCCTGGAGGGCCAGCTTGATCACGGCTACGACTTTCTTGGCCATCGGCTGGACGTCTGACGGAACTTCCCTGAAGGGAGAGGGGACGGATCTCCCACGGGGGGAGAGAGGGGAACAACTCCCCGAAGGGAGCGCTGCGGATCGCCGGACCGGGATGGGTCTGGCGCACGGGTGGCGGTCAGGCCACAGGGGCCGCCCTCCGCAGGGAGGCGACCCCGGTGCTGGATCAGTTCTGTTTGCTGATCTGGGAGAACTCGAGTTCTACCGGGGTTTCACGGCCAAAGATGGAGAGGAGGGCCTTGAGCTTGTTGCGTTCGCCCGACACATCGATCACCTCGCCCTGGAAGTCCTTGAAGGGACCTGCAGTGACAAGGATCTGGTCACCCTCGCTGATATCAACCTTGACTACGGGTTTCTTCTCGGCGGCCCGCTTGAAGATGCGATCAACCTCCTGACGGCTCAGGGGCCTGGGGCGGATGTGGCCCCGGGCCTTGCCGGTGGCGCGCCTTTCTTCCTGGCCGACAAAATTAATGACGTTGGGCGTACTGCGCACAGCCATCATCGTGTCCTCATCCAAAATCATGCGCACCAGCACATAACCAGGAAACACCTTCTCATCAATGGACTGGCGACTGCCGTCCTTCTTCAACTTGACCCCCGGGGTCTGGGGAATCTCGATCTCCAGAATGCGATTGTCGACCCCAAGGGTGACGGCCCGCTGTTCGAGAGTGGCCTTCACCTTCTTCTCACAGCTTGAGGCCACCTGGACGGCAAACCAACGGGCCACCTGGGGCGTCTCGATCACCTCGGCCCCATCAAGGCCAGGGGCTGTTCCTGCCTCTCCAGCCAGCACGGCCCCGGGCCCCTCAAGGGCAATAGGACCGGGCTCGGCTGGCAAGGCGGCGGTGCTGGCCTCACGGATCACTTCCAAAGGCTCGGATATTGGCTGTTCAATAACCTCTGGGGCTCCCAGATCCTCTGGGGGCTCCAGCTCGTTGGTAGATAAAGAAGTCACGGGCACGGTCATCAACGGAACACCTGGCTGGACGCCCAGTGGAAAAAGCGATCAACAGCGGCGATGGCCGCCGCCGAAAGGGCCACCATCAAGATCACCGCCACGGATTCGCTGAATAGCTGCTGGCGGCTGGGCCAGACAACCAGGCGCAGCTCGGCCAGAGTCTGGGCGAGAAAACCTTTGCCTTCAGCCCCGATGGCCTCGGGCTCATCCGTACCGGCAGCGGCGGATTCGCCAAGCGGAGGGATGGGGCCAGGCCCCTCCGGTCGCTCGGGTGTGCTCTGGCTGGTGGTGGTTGGGGTGATCTGAGCCACTGGGCACGTGGCGTAGCCACGGATGGAGGGAGGCGCGACGAGGGCTGGGACGGCCTCGACAAACGATCACCCTACTGGACGCCCTCCGCCGGGTTCTGGACAAGGGGGGCAGAGTCCACCAGGGGCACAAACCTCAGCCCAGTGTCTGCGTCGCCGCTGGGGGCTTGCAGGCATTGCACCCTCACTCCCCAGGCACCCCGGAACTGGTCTTCGAGCAGGGCGGTGGCCAGGGGATTCTCGATGCGACGCCGCAGCACCCGCCGCAAGGGCCGCGCCCCGTATTCGGGCTCGTAACCCTGCTGGGCCAAGAGCGCCACCACGGGCTCCTCCACCTGCAGTTGCAACTGTTGTTCGGCCAGCAAGGCCTCCAGCTCCTTGATCTGCAAGCGCACGATCCGTTGCAGATCGGCACGACCCAAAGGACGGAAGCGGATGACCTCATCAATCCGGTTGAGAAATTCGGGACGAAACTGGCGGGAGAGGGCCTCTTCCACGGCCCGATCGAGGTCGGCATCGGCGGCGGCCAGGGCCATTGGGTCCCCCTCGCCCATCTCGGCATGGCGTTTGGCACTCTCCAAAATGGCGCGGCTGGCCAAATTGCTGGTCATCAGCACCACGGTGTGGCGAAAATCCACGGTGCGCCCCTGGGAATCGGTCAAGCGTCCGTCGTCCAGCACCTGCAGCAGCAGGTTGAAGACATCGGGATGAGCTTTCTCGACCTCGTCTAGCAGCAACACCGCATAGGGACGGCGCCGCACCGCCTCCGTGAGCTGGCCCCCCTCCTCATAGCCCACGTAACCCGGCGGTGCCCCCACCAGGCGTGCCACGGCATTGCGTTCCATGAATTCGCTCATGTCAAGGCGCACCAGGGCCTCTTCCTCATCGAACAGGGCGGCGGCAAGGGCCTTGGCAAGTTCGGTCTTGCCGACCCCCGTGGGCCCTAGAAACAGAAAGGAACCCACCGGGCGGGTGGGCGCCTGCATGCCCGCCCGGGCCCGGCGGATCGCCGCGGCCACGGCGGCCACGGCCTCGGGCTGCCCCACCACCCTCTCGCTGAGGCGACTCTCCATTTCCAGCAGTTTCTGACGCTCGCCGGCCAGTAGTCGCTGCACCGGAATCCCGGTCCAACGGGCCACCACATCGGCGATATCCCATTCCTCCACCTGCTCCCGCAGCATGGGGTCTTGCCGCAGCTCTTCTTCGAGGGTCTGGCGCCGTTGCTGCAAACCGTGGAGCTGGTCAAAACGCAAGCGCGCCGCTGCCTCCAGATCCCCATCCCGCTCGGCCTCGGCGATGGCCTGGCGCAGGCCTTCATCCTCCTCCAGCAACAGCCTCAATTCCGCCAACCGCTCCTTTTCAACAGCCCAGCGGCGCTGCACGGCCTCCAGGCCGGCCTGGGCCTGGCGACGTTGATCCTGTAAGGCCATTTTCTCCCCCAAGGGAGCGGCCTCGGCGGCGAGCAGGGCTAATTCAATGCGCCGCAGGTCGGCCTCAGCCGCCTCAACGATCTCCGGTTTGGAAGTCACCTGCATACGCAGTTGGGCCGCCGCCTCATCCACCAGGTCGATGGCGGAATCGGGCAGGCAACGGTCGCTGATGTAGCGCTCCGCCAAACGGGCCGCAGCCACCAGGGCCCCGTCGGCAATCGTGACGCCATGGTGCAGCTCATAGCGCTCCCGCAACCCCCGCAGGATCTCCAGGCAGGTGGCGCGGTCCGGCTCGCGGATCAGCACCTGTTGGAAACGGCGCTCCAGGGCGGGGTCCTTTTCAATGGTGCGGCGGAAATCCTCGGGGGTGGTGGCGCCGATGCAGCGCAGATCACCACGGGCCAGGGCCGGCTTGAGGATGCCGGCCGCATCGCTGCCCGATCGCTCGCCATTGACCACGGTATGGAGTTCGTCGAGAAAGAGCACAACGCCGCCTGCTCCCTCCGCCTGAGCCACCTCCTTCAGCACGCTGCGCAGCCGTTCTTCGAACTGACCGCGAAACTTGGCACCGGCGATCAGGGCCCCCAGATCGAGGGCGACCAGTCGCACTCCCCGCAGGGAATCGGGCACATCACCGGCCACGATGCGCTGGGCCAGCCATTCGGCCACAGCGGTCTTGCCGACACCAGGCTCGCCGATCAGGACAGGATTGTTCTTGCCCCGCCGGGAGAGCACCTGGATCAAACGGCGAATCTCGGTGTCGCGGCCGATCACCGGATCCAACAGGCCGGCGCGGGCGGCTGCGGTGAGATCGCGGCCGTAGCGCTCCAGCGCCGAGGGCTCCCGCTCCGCCTCAGGCCCGAACTCGGCCACTGGATCGGCCCCGGACTCGTCCAGCCGTTGCAGCCTGAGGCCCTCGGGCTCGGCCCTTCCCGGCTGCGGGGAGCCCGCGCTGGCACGGGCGGCGGGGGCGGCAGGGGGGGCGGCGGGGGCGGCCACCGCCCCCCCTGCCTGCTTGGCCTCGGGGCGCCATTGGCGCAGCAGCAGATCTTCGCTGAGACCCTCTTGGGCCAACAGACGGGCACCCAGTCGTGGGTCGTGCACCAGGGCGATCAGCAGATGGGGCACATCCAGGCGGCGCTCACCCCAGCGGGCCCTATGGCGATCCGCCGCTTCCAGCAGCTCTTCAAGAGCCTCACCGATATAGAGAAGCTCGTCTCGTGCGGAGGGCTGGTCAGCGCAAAACGCCTCTAGCCGATCCAGCAAACGATCCTCATCAATCGGCAGGGACTCACTCCAGGTCGCGAAGCGCCGATCCAGCAGCAAAGCCAGAAGCAGGTGCTCGACGTCCATCGAGCCATGGCGCCAGCGGCGGGCCTGGTCCTGGCTGGCGATCAGCAGATCCCAGGCGGTGTCACTGAAACGCTCCGGATCGGCGGTGAGACTGGTCTGGGCCGCACTTAACGAAGGGGATTCGGCAGGCATGGGCAGGCTGACCTCAAGAACCCAGGGCGGGCGGTGGTGATGATGTCTGAATCAGTTCGATTCGGTAGCCATCGGGATCCTCCACGAAGGCAATTACAGTGCTGCCGTGCTTCATCGGTCCAGGCGGTCGCACCACCTTGCCGCCCTTTGCGGCTATGGCCGCGCAGGTGGCCGCGATGTCCTCCACGCCGATGGCGATATGGCCGTAGCCCTCGCCCAGGTCATAGCCGGCCGTGTCCCAGTTGTGGGTTAGTTCCAGCACGGTGGTTTCCCGTTCACAGCCGTAACCAACGAAGGCCAGGGTGAAGCGGCCTTCGGGATAATCCTTGCGCCGCAGCAGGCCCATGCCGAGAACCTCGGTGTAGAACCGCAGGGATCGTTCCAGATCGCCCACGCGCAGCATGGTGTGGAGCAGTCGCATCAGTGGGGCACCCGGGGGGATGGGGAAAAAAAGGAAACCTTCACTGCCATTGTTAGCCCATTACGGGCACGGAGAACACATGTCAAGGAGATGGCGCCCCATAGGATCGCGGCCAACAGCTTTGGACTTGTGCTCGACTCCCTCGACCTGGTTATCGATTCGATCGTGGCCCGCGAGGTCCTTGATTCCCGCGGCACCCCCACGGTGGAAGCCGAGGTTTATCTGGAAGGCGGCGCTACTGGAAGGGCGATTGTGCCCAGTGGAGCCAGCACAGGCGCCCATGAGGCCCACGAACTGCGCGACGGCGATGCCCGCCGCTACTTCGGCAAGGGGGTCAGTCAGGCCGTCGAGAACATTGAGGAGCGCATCGCACCTGCCCTCTGTGGGCTGTCTGCACTCGATCAAGGCGCCGTGGATGCGTCCATGGTCGAACTGGATGGCAGTGACAACAAATCAGCCCTCGGCGCCAACGCCATCCTGGCGGTAAGCCTGGCCAACGCCCAAGCAGCCGCCAGGGGCCTGGGATTACCTCTGTATCGCTACCTGGGCGGACCGATGGCCAATCTCCTACCCGTGCCCCTGATGAACGTCATCAACGGCGGGGCCCACGCCTCCAACAACATGGATTTCCAGGAATTCATGTTGGTACCCCACGGGGCCAACAGTTTTCGCGAAGCCCTGCGCTGGGGTGCTGAGGTGTTCCACACACTCAAAGGACTGCTCAAGGACCGAGGGCTCTCCACGGCCGTAGGCGACGAAGGGGGCTTCGCACCAGATCTGGCCGATAACGCCGCCGCCGGTGACCTGCTGGTCCAGGCGATCGAAAAAGCCGGCTTCCGCCCCGGCGATCAGATATCCCTGGCCCTGGATGTGGCCAGTAGCGAGTTTTTCAAAAACGGCCGTTATGCCTTCGGGGGAGGGCAATACAGCAGCGCTGAAATGGTCGACCAACTTGCCAACCTCGTCAATCGCTTCCCGATCGTTTCGATCGAAGACGGGGTGGCGGAAGATGATTGGGAAGGTTGGGCCCTGCTCACCGAAAGACTCGGCCGCACGGTGCAATTGGTGGGTGACGACCTGTTTGTGACCAATACGGCCCGGCTGCGGCAGGGCATAGAACGGGGCGTGGCCAATTCGATCCTGATCAAGGTGAATCAAATTGGATCGCTAACCGAAACGCTGCAAGCCATTGATCTGGCCGGGCGAGCCGGATACACCAGTGTCATCAGCCATCGCAGCGGCGAAACCGAAGACGTAACAATTGCCGACCTGGCGGTAGCCACCCGCGCCGGCCAGATCAAGACCGGCTCGCTCAGCCGCAGTGACCGGGTGGCGAAGTACAACCAACTCCTGCGCATCGAAGACGAACTGGGAACCCAGGCCATCTACGCCGGCAGCGATGACCGGGGTCCCCGCGGCAAGGCCTGAATCCAATCGAGTCGTTTCCAACGCCCTCCAGATTAGGTTTCGACACGTCCGGCATCCATGGGGCTCAGCGCTCACTTCAGCAGGCCGACTGAGACTGCTGGAGGTGGCCTGGCATCGATCCGGCAGCAGGCTGGTCGAACCCGCCAAGCGCGATTCTTTCTTATGACGAATACCGAAATGAACCTCTTTATGATACAAGCATCAGACTTGGTCTAGCGATTGACGGCTATGGCACGACCCGGCAATACGCATATCAAACTACGCCAAGGATAGCATAGTTAGATTTCTTGGGACGCATCCACGAAATTGGAAATTTATATATAGCTGGCGCCACCGTTTTGCCGATTGGCAGTTCGCCCAGGCCCAGTTGTACGGTCCTGGGCCTGGGCTTTCGCAAACCCCAACACATTCTTATCAAACATTGATGAAGGCTATGGCCCTGCCCCCCAGGGTGCCAATAGCCGATATGCTTAGTAGGTTGATTCTAAGCAGCAATGCTGCCGATTTCATGGCCTTAATTGATGACCTGATTAGCGGAGTGGTGAATTCCGTAGCGGGCGACAAGGCTCAGGCCCTCAACGATTTCTTCAAAACCAACGGCGGCCTTGCAGGGCTGGCCCAAAAGTTTCAGAACGGCGAGGCCAGCGAACTGTTTGCCAGCTGGGTGGGTACGGGTGAAAATTCCCTGATCAACCCCGAACAAATTGAAAAGATTCTGGGCAGTGGTCCGATACATGACCTTGCTATCAAGCTAGGAGTCGATACCAAACAAGCTTCGGATTACCTCGCCACCAAGCTTCCCGAGCTGGTCGATCGTCTTACCCCTGACGCCAAGATTGAGCCAGATGCGGCAGCCAAACCCCTGCCCCCTGCTCCTCCTATCGCCTGACAATCACTGGCTTGAAAGTGCCCGTAAGCCGCTTAAGGCTTAACGCCCCCCTTCCTTTGTTGGCGGGGGCCTAAACCCCAGGCAGATTGTCGAGGCGACTGTCTCGCTTGAGGCGCGCCTGTAGTTTCAGCCAGCCCCACCCCACCGGCAGGGCCAAGGCGGCTGGCACCGATCCATAAATGGGCCTTTGACTGGCCACCATCAAGGCCGTGGCCACTGCCAGTCCCCCCAGCAAAAATGCCTGGCCACTGATCTGCTGGGTCAGGGCCAGGCGACGCAGCAGGCGATCGGTTTCACCAGCGCGGATCTGCACCTGAAGATCGCCCTGCTCGATTCGGGAAAGACTTTCATCGAGCCGCCTGGGAATGCCCAGGGCCCGCGTGCCCACATCCGCAGCCTGTCTGGTGATCTCATTGAGCAGTTCGCTGGGGCCGTTGCCGCTGGAAGTCATGAGGGGCAGCAGGTACGGTCGGGCAATCGCCACGAGATTAAAGCCCGGATCGAGGCTTTTGCCGACGCCCTCGAAGGTGGAAAGGGCCCGCATCACAAAAATCAGGTCGGCTGGCAACCGAAACGGCTGTCCATAAACCAAGTCATAAAGGTCGCCGGAAAGGCGACTGATCAGGTCAGCACTGAAGGGGGGGGTCAGGGCCTCCTGGAGCATCAGACGCACCAGGCGCCGCACGGGTCCCTGATCGATCCCCCGCGCCAGCACCCCAGCCTGCTGCAATTCCTCCACCAGAGACACCGCATCCCTAGATACGGCCGCCTTGACCATGCTACCTAGGCGCAATCGCAGGCGTTCGGAGATCTGTCCCATCATGCCGAAGTCGTAATAAATGAGTGCCCCGTCGGCGGCCACCGCCAAATTGCCGGGATGGGGATCGGCATGAAAAAAACCGAATCGCACGAGCTGCTGCAGATAGCTGGCGGCGCCCTTTTCAGCTATCGCGATGGGATCAAGGCCAGCCTGCAGCAGGGCCGAACGATCGGTGATCTTGATGCCGGGAACATAATCGAGACAGAGAACCCGCCGCGAACTCAGCTCCCAGACAACGGCGGGAATACGAATCCCTGGATCCTCCAGAAACTGCTGGCGAAAGCGGGCTGCATGTTCGGCCTCCAGACGGAAATCAAGCTCCCGCAGCAGCACGCGCCGGCATTCCCGCGCCATCGCCACCCAGTCACTGGCCCCGCCCCAGCGGAAATGCCGCTGGGACCAGACCACCACTGCAGCCACCTGCTGCAACACCTCCAGATCGAGCCGAAACAGACGCTCCAGGCCGGGGCGCTGCACCTTGAGAACAACCTGGCGACCACTGCGCAGGCTGGCGCGATGCACCTGGGCCAGGCTGGCCGATCCCAGAGGGGTGGCCTCCAGGTCGGTGATCTCAACGCAGCGTTCCGCCAACTCCTCCTGAATGATCGCTTCGACAACGGCGAAGGAAAAAGCAGGCACATTGTCCTGAAGTCGCGCCAATTCCTCCACCACATCGGCGGGCAACACATCGGGCCGAGCCGAAAGCAACTGGCCCAACTTGATGAAGGCCGAGCCAAGCTCGAGAAACTGTTCCGTCAACCAGTGGGCCAGCCGTCGCTGGCGCCCCAGGCGTCTGGCCACGGTCATACCCCCCGGATAGGTCCAGCGGCGGCCATCCCACCAGAGGCGAGCCACCAGGGTCAGGGCCAGACGCCAGATGCGCAGGGGCCGACCCAGATGCCATCGAGTCCATCGGGGGCGCGAAGGCTCCGGCATCAGGAACGACCAGGATCCTGTTCAAGCCGTTGGGTGAGGTGCGCCACCCGAGCCCGCAGAGCATCAATCAGATCTTGGGGGTCAGAGGAGGAAGGTGGCTGATCCTGGGGGCCTGCAGACGGCCAGGGGGAGCGAGCGGCGCCAGGAGCGTCCTTGGTGCCGCTCGCAAAGGGACCTCCTCGTTCCAGACGCTGGGCCTCCACCTCCACCTCCTCCCAGAACACCGACCATTCCTGCTGAAACTGTCCCGGTGCCTGCTGGGCCAGTTCGGCCAGCTGGGCCGCCGAATCGAGCAGGCGATGGCCGAGCCTGGCACTGAGACGGTTGAAGGCCGCCTGGAGGAAGGATTGGGGGGCGGTCATGTCCAAGGATTGATCATCTTGCCGACTGTGGCAGATCAGGGCGGGTTGGAGGCTGCCCCTGGCGAGGTGATCGCCGCCGGTTCGGGGGCCGAGGAGGGTTCAGGTGTCGGGGGGGGCAGCAAGATTGGCTCGGGGTTTGGGGCCGCAGGATCAGGACCATTGTTAAGGGCTTCCAGACGGATCCGGTCCGCCTCCCTCTGGGCGGCATCCTGACGCTGCTGGTTGAGCTGTTCCTGGGCGGCCTTGCGGCTCTCCTCCTCCTGGCGTTGGCCCTCCTGGCGGCGTTCCTCCACCAGACGGTCCAGATCACCCAGCAGGGATTGACCCTCGGCTCCGAAGCGCTTTTGCAACTCCCCCAATCGGGTGCCAGGTGATTCCTGAGCGGCAAAAGCGGGGACCTCGCCCTTCGCCGCCGAAGAAGAGCCCAACCGGCCCAGGCGCTGGGTCAAGCCATAGCCAAGGCTGAAGCAAAGCCCGAACACCAGCCAACGCCACCAAGGTCCCCGCGATCCTTCGGTCCGAGGGCGACCGCTCCCAGAGGACCGGGGAGCTTGGGGGGGGACCGACAGCATCTACGGCAGGGGGGAGCGGATCAGGCCATCTTGCCTGGCCAGATCCCATGGGGGCAAAGCTGAGGGCTATTTTGGAGTTCTTGGGAGAGGTCAGCTGTGACCCCCCGTACCCCTAACCCTCGGGTTCCATGGCCGATACCTTAGACCTCTGGATTCTTGAGGACGACATCGCACTTTGTAGCCTGATCGCCGAACAATGCCAGCGGCAGCATTGGCAGCTGGAAGCATTTCACCACCCCCGCAGCCTGGATGCCGCCCTGACCGAAAGATCTCCGGATCTGCTCCTGCTCGATCAAATGCTGCCAGAAAAAAGTGGCACAGATGTTTTAGCAAGCCTGCGCAATCGCAACCATCAGTTTCCGGTGCTGATGATCTCGGCAATGGCGGCCCCAAGCGATCGGGTACTAGGCCTGGAATCGGGAGCAGACGATTACATCAGCAAGCCATTTCTATTCAGGGAATTGCAACTGCGGATTCAAAATTTAATAGATAAACAACTTCATAACACCCCCCTATCGCCCCCACCAGCCACCGTTCTACGTTTTGCCAATCTGCGATTCAAACCCGGCCTACAACTGCTCGAAGCAAATCGGGGGGATGAGATTCGATTGAGTCGAGGCGAAAGCTCCCTGCTGCTGGCCTTATGCCAGCAACCTGAAGTCGTAATCTCTCGCCAATCTCTTGCCCTAATGACCGGCAGCCTGGTGGACCCGGAGCGAAGTCGAACCTTTGATGTGCGTATCTCCCGGCTGCGACGAATCCTGCGGGAACTCACCGGCGCAGACGACCTGATCCGTCCCATAAGGGGTGAGGGTTACCGGCTGGAAGCAACTGTCCTTGAAGAAACAGCTTAGATCGTGAGAGCGAAGCAGACATCAACCCATCTGAATCGTGGTGACTGGTGGGATTTGCTCAGCTTTTGCACCCTGGGCTGCGGGATTGGCTTTACTTTATTGGTGCTGCTTATGCGCACTGTTTTAGAACCTCAAGTCGTGGCAGAGAGCAGCCTACGCATTAGTGTCAGTATCAAGTTAATGGAAGAAGTTCTCAAAACAACTCCCCCAGATCGCATGCCTACTGGTGTCATTCTAAAGCAATCCAAACTGGGACCCGAAGGCATCTCAAACTATCAAAGTTCCTTCGGGAAATTACTCATGGCTGACCTCAAACAAACCTATGGTTTGGAGCGCCATATTCAGCCTGATCGACCACCCCTAGTAGATCCTTGGGGCGGTTTCTGGATTAAATTAGACTCCAATTATTATCCGCCCTTATGGCTTTATCGCCCAGCTCGCCTCGGCGGCAGCAGTGTTTGGTATCTACCCTTACTGCGTTCGCTCACCACGGCCGGTGGCATTCTCTTAGGTATCATCCTTTTTTTGAAAAGCCGTGTTGAGATACCGTTCTGGGATGTGCTCAATGGGCTGCCGGAGACCGTGATTCCGCCCCTGCCACTGATCCCAGAAAAAGGAATAGCACCGCTGCACTTGATGAGTGTGCGCATCAATCGACTCTTGGAGGGAGTAAATAGCTCTGCCGATAGCCGACGTGTCCTGCTACGCGGACTGATCCATGACATCTCCGGCCCCCAAACACGAATGGGACTCCAGATCGAATCCCTGGAAATGCAGATTGAAGGCAAACCAAGGCAGGCGATCAAGGCACTAAGCAGTGATCTTGAGCAACTACGAAAAATCACCGAGCAATTGACACTTTTGGCCGAAAAAGATCAGACAACTCTTAAATCTGAACAGGTAGCCCTTGACGATCTTTGTCTTAGGGTGATAGCTAGCTACACTGCAACTTCGATAACTGTAAACATGCCGCGTCTACTTGTGCAGATTGATTCTACCGGAATGGAGCGATCCCTGCGTAATTTAATCGACAATGCCTTGGACCATGGCCGTCCACCTGTGCGCATCCAAGCCTGGCGAGAAAACAATACTTTATCCGTTCAAGTTATTGATCACGGCATTGGTCTATCTTCGCCAACGATTCCAAACATGCCTTACCAAACCCATGCAAAGGACCGAGCCCGAAATCTGCACCAAGGACTGGGGCTGAAAATTGTCGAGAAATTCTGCAACGATCACGCGGGCCAGCTGAAGCTGGATAAAAGCGATGTCGGCGGCCTAAGGGCAACAATGACATTGAAAAAAAATGTGTTTGGCTTGCCTATATTTCTACAATAATCCAACTAAAATTCTTCACTCGCTACCCCACGGGCAATCCTGCCAAGATCAGTCCGTTCATCCGTGGTAATGCGATGGGGAACACCACTTATAATACGCTCAAAATTAGAGAATGAATCTTTAATCTCGGGACCGTTACCTGTAATTACGAATTCGCGTATTCCTTTATCATGCCAAGATCCACGCATTTTAAACACATTAAGCGCCCGGGCCATCTCACCACGAATTTCAACATACTGAAGCAGCAATATAGTATCTGTAATGGTGGATATGTGGGAGTCGGTAATGGAGTGACTGCCCATAAACTCCTCAGATGTATTTGTAAAGAATCCGGCAATCTCTTCCTGCTTGGCATAGCCAGTAACTCCAATTACAAATTGCCGGAAGGCATTATGGCTAACGCCACGGGCCAAGGCCGAAAGTGAATCGATTGCCATTCGAGATGGCTTAAATTCACTTATTTCAGTTTTAATAATTTGTAGATGATCTTCTAATCCCGTGGATTCCGGATAAGCGCATATAATTTTTAAAAGGCCATCCTGCTCCAATTGTTCAAAATCAATACCCCAACTCGTCGCGTTGCGCAACAGCTGAGCCCTCGATTCTTCATAGGCGAACAAAATCGCCCTTTCCTTACTGCGGCAAGCATCTTCAATGAACTTACTCACCAAAAGAGTTTTTCCCGTTCCCGTTGCTCCTGTGGCCAGAATTATCGAATCCTTGAAGAATCCACCGCCACACATTTCATCGAGACGCGGCACTCCCGAACTCAGCCGCACATTGGAAGATCGCTGTGTGAGTCGCATGGCTCCCAAGGGAAAGATGCTGACACCATGGGCTCCCATCGTGAAAGGAAATTCCCCTTTCATATGGGTCGTGCCTCGGAGCTTAAGAATTTCAACCGTACGACGACGACGTTCTCCCTCTAAAACATTACGAAGAATTACGACGTTATCGCTAACAAATTCTTCGACTCCATAACGGGCAATCGGACCATATTCGTCAATGCGTTCCGTCGTCATCAAGGTGGTTACACCAATTTCCTTGAGACGGGCAATAAGCCGAAATATCTCCCGCCGCACGACAGAGACAGCATCGTATTGCTGAAAAACAGCCGTAATAGAATCAATGGCAACGCGGCGGGCTTTATACTTACGAATCGCATAATTTATACGTTCAATTAGACCTGAAAGATCAAAGCTACCTGCCACGTCCTGACCCTCTGGGTCGGGCGAGGCATCAAGGATAAACAGCTTATCCTGCTCAACCATTTCACGCAGATTCCATCCAAAGCTGGCCGCATTTCGTAGGATATCAAGAGGGGATTCTTCAAAGGTAACAAATATACCAGGCTCATTAAAATCCCGTATGCCATTATGCAAGAAATTCAACGAGAATACAGTTTTACCGGTACCGGAAGTACCGCTAATCAAAGTCGAACGTCCAATCGGTAAACCTCCATGAAGGATGTCATCGAAACCCTCCATCCCCGTCGGCAGCTTCTGGACCTGCATCAGGGATGTGCCAGGGGTGTTGCTGGGGAGATTGGGGTCCTGCATGAAACGAGAAAAAGAGGTTTAATTCAGAATTAGACAAATTTTAAGTGCGTTTACCCACTCAACTTTCCGGCTCAGGGCCATCAAAAAGCCCATCCTCGGCGTCGTAAGACTCGTCGCTGAGTTCCTCAAAAAGCAGATCGAGACCAATCAGAACCCTTTCGCGATCAGATAGGTCTCCGATGATTCGGCGAACCGGCGGTGGCAAGATCTTGGCGAGGGTGGGGGTTGCCAAAATCTTATCTTCTTCAGCCAGTTGGGGATTCTTCAGGACATCAATTACTTTGAGAGCATAAACTCCTCGAAACTCGGTTTCAAGGATATTTCTCAATGTTTTTAGGGCACGCATCGAATTTGGAGTGTTTCCTGCCACATAAAGCTTCAGGATGTAGGTCTTGCGAGGTGACATAGTTAGGATTGATCCATGGCGAAGGAGATAGCTGACTTAGGCGGACCACCCTTGACGGCCTCAAGACCTAGGGGGACATCGGGCGGAACGGAGCGACGGTACATCTCACAAAGATGGGCCATCACATCAAGAAGTGCAAGGCGGTAATCCTGGAGAAAATCGGTTTTATGACCCTCAAGCTTAATTTGCTTATCATACTCGTCGATCAGATTCATGTGAATTTCAACAGTATTGGTAATCGGTAGGTCACTAAAAAAAGCGGTATGGACAAAACTTTCAAGGGCCTGGTTAGCAGCGGCAGGATCCTGAAAATAACTGATCAGCAGGTCCCTGTAGGTGAGCTTAAGGGAATCAAGTAGGTCCTTACGTTCGCTTTCACCGAGATGGCGAAGGAAGCGTGAGGGATCACGCTTGTAATAGACCCCCAAATAGCCCAGACGACCATTCAGCCGATTGGCCAATTTCCAACGATCGTTCGCATCGTTAGCATGCCCAACCCCCTGGTTGCCGCCATTGGCAAGACCCCTTCGCAGGAATCGGGAGACAGCCGCATCAAAGGAATAACTCAACTGGGCCAACTGATCGGCAGGCAGATGAACTTCGGCGTCGTGATACTCCTGCCGACCAGTCACTTCACCGATGACCACCGCGGGCAGGAACAAACCCTTCTCCGCCAAAGCGCCAAAGACATCGGCCCCAAGCGCCCCCTGTTCCAGCAGAATCGCATCGAAATCTTCCCGCCGTTGATCCAGCACCTCAACAGGATTTTCACCGGGATCCAGGCAGATCAACTGGTAACGCCCACCTTGCAGCCACTGAGCGCAAGCCTCGACCAGCCTGGGATCTCTCAGCAAGGAAGCAATGGTGAGCAGGGGCTCGGGCATCAATCAAGCGTGGCAGGGAGTTGGAGCCAAAACCATGGGTATCTTGACGAACAGGGGCCCAAAAAGCGAGGATAAGTGATTGTCTTTCCAAATTCGTGAGCCCAGGCCCAATGGCGGCATCCTGCCAGGGATGACCTCCAGCCTGGCCGCGCCCCGCCTGCCCCATGACCGATTCCGCCCCATCTCCAGGCACCGCCTACGCCATCGTCGAGGCCTCAGGCCAGCAGTTCTGGCTGCAGCCCAACCGATACCTCGACCTGGACCGTCTTGATGCGGACGTAGACAGCACCGTGACCATTGACACCGTCCTGTTGGTGAAGGATGCCAACGGGACCAGCCTGGGCCGTCCCTATGTGGAGCAAGCCCTGGTGGAACTGAAGGTTTTGGCCCACCGCCGTGGTCCCAAAATTCTCGTTTACAAGATGCGTCCCAAAAAGAAAACCCGTCGCAAAAACGGCCATCGCCAGGAGCTCACCCGGGTGATGGTCCAGTCCATAACCGTGGCGGGCAAACCAGTCGCCTAAAGCTCCCGGCTCTCCTTATTTTAGGGAAAACCCTTTTCACCACCACTTTTCTGCCCCTCCCATGGCCCATAAGAAAGGCACAGGCTCCACCCGCAACGGCCGCGACTCCAACTCCAAGCGATTAGGAGTCAAGGCCTATGGAGGCGAAACAGTAACAGCAGGTTCGATTCTGATCCGCCAACGCGGCACGGCCGTCATGCCCGGGGTCAATGTCGGCCGGGGTTCTGACGATACCCTGTATGCCCTTGTGGACGGAGTCGTCAACTTCGAATCGATCAAACGGGGGCTGCGCAACCGCAAACGTATCAACATCGCTGTCGCCTGAGCTGGCTGCTCTCCCCTGCGGATTTCTGGTCCTCGACAAGCCCTGCGGACCCACCTCCCATACCTGTGTTAATCAGGTACGCAGGGCCTATGGGCTCAAGAAGGTCGGTCATGGGGGCACCCTCGACCCTGCCGTCAGCGGGGTCCTTCCCATTGCCCTGGGGGCCGCAACCCGCCTTCTGCCCTACCTCCCGGGACTCAAGGCCTACGAAGGCACGATCCAGCTGGGGCTGCGAACCAGCAGTGATGACCTCGAAGGCGAAGTTTTGCAACGGGCCCCCGTTCCTGTTCTGACGCTTGAGCGGCTTGAAAACCTGCTCGACCGCTTCAGGGGAACCCATCTGCAGTGCCCTCCCCAAGTCTCTGCAGTTCATGTCAAGGGCGAAAGGGCCTATGCCCTGGCACGACGGGGAGAAGTGGTGCACCTTGAGGCCAGGAGCGTCACCCTGCACGAACTCAGCCTGCTGAACTGGAATCCAGTCCTGGGTCAGATCTCCCTGCGCGTCCGCTGTTCCGCCGGCACCTACATTCGCGCCCTAGCCAGGGATTTGGGCGAACACCTGGGCTGCGGTGGCGCCCTGGCCCAGCTCCGCCGCAGCGAAGCCCTCGGCTTCAGCCTGGCCCAGGCGGTCCCCCTGGATAGCCTCAATCAGGACCCCAGGCCTCCGCTTCTGGATCCCCTGCTGGCCCTGCCCCACCTTGGCCGGCGCCAATTGACGGCAGCCGAAGAGCTGGACTGGAGTTGTGGGCGCCGCCTCACGGCCGCAGCCAACCATCTCGAGGACGAAGCCGTGGCCGTTCTAAACCAGGAGGGTAGGCTCGCCGGCATTGCCCGAGCCGTGGCCGGCGACCAGCTCCAACCCCGGCTGGTGTTTCAAGCGGAGAGCTGAGCTGGCCCAAGGGAATGCCAACCTGGCAGGATTTTTGCTGCAGGAAGTCCACCTGTCCCGCCCACCGTTTCCCCCGCTTCTGATGGCTGGCCATAGCAAATGGTCCCAGATCAAACGCACAAAAGCAGTTGTCGATGCCAAGCGCGGCGCTGTGTTCACCCGCTTGGGTCGGGAAATCATGGTGGCGGCGAGGGGAGGCGCCGATCCAGCCGGTAACTTCCAGTTGCGCACTGCCATCGAAAAAGCCAAAGCCGCTGGTGTGCCCAATGCCAACATCGATCGGGCAATTACCAAGGGTGCGGGCTCCAGTGGCGCCGACGCTGAACAATTTGAAGCGGTGCGCTACGAGGGTTATGGGTCTGGAGGAGTGGCTGTTTTGGTCGAAGCCTTCACCGATAACCGCAACAGAACAGCCGCGGATCTGAGGCTGGCATTCGGCAAGCAGGGAGGCAACCTCGGCGAAACCGGCTGCGTTAGCTATCTCTTTGTGCAGCGATCAGTGGTCCGTGTCGACCTGAACAGTTGCAAAAGTAATGATGAGGAGGCGTTTGTCGAACTCCTGCTCGCCCTGGAGGAAGCAGGTGGACCTGCCGTACTCAGCTGGCAGATTGAGACCGAAGGGGCTGAAGTCGTTGGCGAATTCGCCGACCTCGAAGCCCTCCAAGATGGTTTAAGACGAGTTGGCCTTGAGGTAAGGGAATGGGAGCACCGTTGGATCCCGGTCACGCCTTGTCTCCTGGAGAGCACCGATTCCGTGCGGGCCTGCATGCGCATGTTGGAAGCGATCGAAGACCTGGACGACGTGCGCAGCGTCGTCAGCAACCTGGAGGTGGATGACAGTCTGCTGGAGCAGATTATCGAGGCCTCTAGCTGAGTCAGGGGCAGGGCGCCCCGAGGTGGTTAACGCCCAAGGGCGGCCCCATCCGCCACGACAGTCACATCCGGGTGCACCTGAAGCCAGCTAGCGGGCAGATCGGCCGTTGGGGACTCCTCAAAGGCGCGGCGCAGCACCGCAGCCTTGGCCGGACCGGTGGCAACCAATAAGATGCGACGCGCTTTGAGAATCTCACTGAGGCCAAGGCTGATGGCCTGATCTGGCACCTGGGCCGAATCGCCCCCAAACGCAAAAGCATTGGCGTTTCGGGTGCTGGCGGTGAGAGCGACACAACGGCAGACCACCTCGGGACCACAGGGGGGTTCGTTGAAACCAACATGGCCATTGGTTCCGATGCCGAGGATCTGGAGCCCCAGGCCTCCCTTGCTCGCCAGCAAGGAGGCATAACGCAGGGCCTCAGCGGCCGGATCACCCCCATCGCCACGGGGCAGCAACACGGACTCCGCATCAAGCTGCAGGGGAGTCACCAACTGGGCTGCCATGGTGGCAGCAAAGGAACGGGGGTCCTTGGGCGAGAGTCCCACATATTCATCGAGATTGAAGCTGCACCATTGGCGACGGACCCTTTGGCGCTCGGCAGCGGAGCGCTGGGCGAATTGGCGGGCCAAGGCTCCATAGACCGGTTCCATCGTGCGTCCTGTGGCCAGGCCCACCGGCAGACTGGGATCGGCCAACCTCGAAGCCAACAGCCAGTGGGCCACCTGCTCCCCCACGGCCTCCGCGTCGGCGAGACGACGGATCTGCACTGAACAGGGGCCGCCTTCCAGGATTGCCTTGCCCGGGGTGGCCTGGCCTGGGACCCGGGCAGAAGGCTCAGAGAGATCGGATGCCGAGTTCGGCTCCTTGGTAGTAGTGACGCAGGATCTCTGCATGGCTTTTCCCCCGCAAGGCCATGCCGTAGGCCCCCCATTGACTCATTCCTACTCCATGGCCAAAGCCATGGCCGATGGCCATCAAAGTGGGTGCAGCAGGCTGGACCGACCCAGAGAGCCCGGCGACAGGAGGCAGGGGCGGTGGGGGGGGAGGCAGCCGGAACCGGAATCCGGGGGACGGCCTCGGGGCCGGGGCGGGCTCAGCAGTCGACGGTTCCACGGCGTCACTGGCGGGAGCGACCGCCAAGGCCATCGTCTGGGGCTTGGCCGGAGCCAGCGGCTGGAAGCGCACCAAGGTGCTGCGCAAGCCGAGCCGACGCCTCAATTCGGCGCCGCTCACCACCAGCTGGCCCCCCGGGCCCGTGACACGGGCTTGGCGGATGCGCCCGGAGGTCGAGGTGACCAAGGGCTCGATGGCGGTGACACCGTCGATTTCAACAAAGGCGCGACGCAATTCCTGGGGCTCAAAGGACTTGCTCCAATTGCGCACAGGACTGACCTGGTCGAAATCGGGGACGCTAGTGAGATAGGGAAGTTGACGATTCCAGATTTCACCACTGTTCTCGGTACTGCCTCCACTACAACTGTGGAATACGGCATCAATCAGACGGCCGCGATAGAGCAACACCTGGCCATTGGTCTGGGCGACAGCCTGGCGAGTCGAAGTCGTTTCCGCCCCGACCCCCTTATACACTTGACTTGCCACAGTGGCCTGAAGATCAAAAAGTTGACCGGGACGCCGTTGGGCCATGGCATAGGTGCGAGCGGCAATGGCTTGGGCCCTCAGCGCAGCCAGAGGCCATTGGGCCGGCATCTCACTGCCCACCACACTAGGCAGATAATTTTCGAGGCCAATGTAATTAACCGCCTGCAGGCGATCTCCCATAGGCACGACCCGTAAACGGCCGCGATACTGAGCCGCTCCAAGGGGCACCAGGCCACCGGGGGCGGCACTGTCGACCCAGACCTCTGGCAGCTCGCCCGCCAAGACGGGCGCAACCGTGGCCTGGGCGGCCGGCCGGCTGGCGTCCCTGGCAAGGGGCCCGGATGGCACCCCCGGTGTCGAGCTGGACCGCTCCAGGATCACCCCCCTGGTCCCAGATCGCAGTTTCAAGCTTTGGCCAGGGGCAATGACATACAGCAGCTGTCCCTGGGCATCACTCAGCCTGAGGACCGTGCCAGCGGCGCTCAGATCAATGGCAGGGGCTGCCCGCACAAGAATCCTCAAGACGGGATCTGTCCCGACAGGTCGTGCCGGGGCCGCCCACACGAGGGCCAGGGGAAGAGCCAAGGCGTGACTCCAACGCCAGCCAAGAAGACGAGCCATAGCTGGATCAAACAAGGCGTGCCATTGTGCCGCCAAATGGCCCAGCCTGCCATGGCCCGTGGCAACATGCGCCCCTTGGGCAGCACTGACGTGCAGGTCACCTTTCTCGGCACCAGCTCCGGCGTTCCCACCCGGGGCCGCAACGTTTCGTCGGTGGCCGTGCGCCTGCCACAACGGGGCGAGCTCTGGTTATTTGACTGTGGTGAGGGCACCCAGCATCAGTTTCTGCGCAGTGACCTCAGGGTCTCCCAGCTGCGGCGAATCTTCATCACCCATATGCATGGAGACCATGTCTTTGGCCTGCCTGGGCTGCTGGCCAGCCTGGGGCTGGCGGGCCGCTGCCCCGGGGTCGATCTCTACGGACCCGATCCTTTGCGCGATTACCTGGAAGGGGTCCTGAGGACATCCTCCACCCGCATTGGCTATCCCCTCAGGAGCCACCGGGTCCGCCAGGCCGCCCACAGCGGTGAAGTCCTGCTGGACGATGGGGACTTGAGCGTGCGCTGCACGCCCCTCAACCATCGGATCCCCGCCTACGCCTACCGAATTGACCAGAAGCCCCTGCCGGGACGTTTCGACGTGAACCTGGCCAAGGAATTGGGAATTCCCCCCGGTCCGATCTACGCCGAACTCAAAGCAGGACGGACGGTGACCCTGGAGGACGGGCGGGTGATCCACGGGGAAAGGCTTTGCGGCCCGCCGCGCCCAGGTTGCAGTTTGGTGTACTGCACGGACACTGTCTTCTGCGAAGCGGCGATCGAGCTGTCCCGCGGGGCAGACCTTTTGATCCACGAAGCTACTTTTGCCCATGGAGAGGCGGAGATGGCCATCATGAAACAGCACTCCACCAGCACCATGGCGGCCCAAACAGCCCTGGCCGCCGGTGTGAAGCAACTGGTGCTGACCCATCTCAGCCCCCGCTATGCGCAGGGAAATCCGGTGACACCCGAGGACCTCGAAGCCGAGGCGCGGGCGATCTTTGCCGAGACGCGGGTGGCCCGGGACTTCCTGCGGCTTGATTTGACCCCAGGGGGTGAAGCCGATATTGACAGTGACCCCCACGCCGACTGAGCCTGCAACAGTTCACCTGGATCGCGACCAGTGCACCCACGGGCCGTGATACAAGGTCTCAGTCGCGGTCTAACCGCCAGTTCCCCGGCTTCTCCCATGGCCCCCTTTCTCCACTCAGCCCTTCGCGCCTTCGCCAAAACCTTGCTGGTTCTGCCCTTGGCGCTGCTGGTCTGCTTTGCCGGCCCTGCCACCGCCGCCAGGTGGGACTCCGCCACCTTGACGGTGCCTGCCACGGCCGATGGCACAACAGTGACGTTCAGCGAGAAGGAAATCAAGGACGGTCGCAAGCTGTTCAACGGCAATTGCGGCACCTGTCACGCTGGCGGCATTACCAAGACCAACCAGAACGTGGGACTGGATCCAGAGACCCTGGCCCTGGCCACCCCTCCCCGTAACACGGTGGACGCCTTGGTGGACTTTATGAAGGACCCCACTTCCTTCGACGGTGAATACAGTATCTCCGATGTCCATCCGAGTCTGCGCAGTAGCGATGTCTTTGTTAAGATGCGTGATTTAGACGATGAAGATCTTCGTCTGATTGCAGGCTATATTCTTGTTGCCCCTAAGGTGCAAGGGGTTCAATGGGGCGGTGGCAAGATCTACTTCTAATCGATCTTCTTACCTAACCATCTGAGCTTTCCTTACTGCCACTGCTCTAATCAGGCATCACTCCCAACCCCCAGACCCATCAGGGACTGGGGGTTGATTGTTGTCTGGCTCCATAGAGCCAGGCAATTTGCTGTACCACCATTCTTGCAAAGGTGCCGCCAGTCGCTGGGGGAACAGGGTGATCACCGTGGCTGTGGGACGGGAGCCTGGTTGCAGCAATTCCACCGAATAGGAGGGGCAGCGCCTTGCCGCCAGGTCCGGCACGAAGCGACGGCCGATGCGTCGCCAACTCGGTTCCTTACTACGCCAGGCAAGGCGGCAGCAGGGCCAAGGCAACTCCTCGCGATCAAACAGGCGGCAGCAAGGACCAAGTACCCGAAAGCTGAACTGGCCTCCGGGACTGGCATGTTCACTACTGAATTCCAGCAGGCCGTGCACCTTAACAGTCATAAAAAAGCCACCCGGCAGGGTGGCGACGGGGAATGAACTTGACGTACGCAGAATCGCGAAGTCGAGCTCAGTACAGCTCTTCTTCGGCGTGGGTCTTGATCGTGCAGTCCGAGGTGGGGTAAGCCACGCAGGTCAGCACAAAACCGCCCTCGATTTGGTCGTCATCCAGGAAGCTTTGATCGGATTGGTCCACGGTGCCGGCGGTGAGCTTGCCAGCGCAGGTGGAGCAGGCGCCAGCGCGACAGGAGTAGGGGAGGTCGATGCCCTGTTCTTCAGCAGCATCAAGGATGTACTGGTCGTCGGGAACCTCAATGGTCTTGTTGAGGCCTTCGCTCTCGTTGATGAGGGTGACCTTGTAGGAAGCCATGAAAGGGAGTGAAGCTCACAGGCGACGGTGAAGCCGTGCCTGAAGGACGAGCCCTTCCTACACCCGCTGGGGGGGATTCCCAGCCATCTTGGCCCGGCAGGCTGGGAAGGCCAATCAAAAGGCTTGAAGTGATCAGCGTGCCTTATGCGACATCAGCCCGTATCTCCAGGCGCATCAACCCCCAGCTCTCCTGCCGGGCCACAAGTTGGGCCCGCCAGCCCTGGGCCGCCAAAACCTTCTCCAGACCAGGGGCCTGGTCCACCAGCAAGCCACTCAGGAAACCAACCCCTGCCGGGGCCAGTAAGCCAGCGAAGCAGGGGCTGAGGGCCTCAATCACGGGGGCCAGGATGTTGCAGAGCAACAGATCGGCGGGGCGGCCCTCCAGCAGGGTCTCCAGGGTGCTGGCGGAGCCGAGGGCGACGCTTAGCTGGACTGGGTTATGGAACCTATCCAGCTGGGCTGGGTTCTGGGAGCCATCGTCCACGGTGAAGTCGTTGAGGAGCGCATTTGCCGTGGTCGCCCGTACGGCAAGACTGTCCGTGTCTACGGCCGCCACCTGGCTGGCGCCCAGCCGCAGGGCAGCCAAGGCCAGGATGCCGCTGCCGCAGCCCAAATCGGCCACCCGCAGTCCTTCCAGGGGGGCTGCCCCCCCCAGACCGCCCCGTTGCTCAGCCAGGTCTTCCAGGGCTTCAAGACAGAGGCGAGTGGAGGGATGGCTGCCGGTGCCAAAGGCGCTGCCCGGATCCATCCGAATCAGCCGGCGATGGGCATCATCAGCGGGAGCCTCAAGCCAGGCCGGCAAAATCAGTAGCGACTGGCCGACGGGATCGGCTTGCCAGTGCTGCTTCCAAGAAAGACTCCAGTCCTCATCATCCTGGCGATGCCACTCCAACGGCGGCAGGGAGAGGCCAAAAGGCACTCCCAGGGGCGCCAAGGCCTGGGCAAGTTCGGCCCGTTCGGGGGCTGGCCAGTCGCTTTCGGGCAGCCACGCCAGCAGCAGCCGGCGCTGGGGCCCTTCCGGCCGATGGCTGAGGGCCACCCGAGTAATGCCAAGCGTCGGCAGCTTCCAAAGCAAGGACTCCTCCAATTCAGGAGCGCAGACCAGCTCCAGACGCCACCAGGCGGTGGCCCCAGTTGCCTGGGCACCAGCCAAGCCTGGTGGGCCTGCCGAGGGGGGAAGGCCAGGATCCAGGGTTGGGCCCATCAAAGGGTCACCGGATGGGCCTCCTGAATGCCCTCAATGGCGTGAATGGAAATCAGGAGTTCGCCAGGGATGGGGTCATCGATGCTCAACACCATGACCGCATCGCCGCGGACGATGCGCCGACCAACCTGCATCGAAGCGATGTTGACGTTGTGTTCCCCCAGCAGCGAACCCAACTGGCCAATGATGCCAGGCATATCGCGGTGACGGGTGAACAACATGTGGCGGCTGGGAACCACGTTCACCGGGAAATCATCGATGGAGATGATGCGCAGCTCGTCGTCACTGAACACGGCCCCGGTGACGGAGTGATGGCCCTTGACTCCGTCGCAACTGAGGCGCAGGGAACCACCGGCAAAATCCCGGCTGGCGTCATCCTTCACCTCCAGCACCTTGATGCCCCGATCACGGGCCTCCAGGGCAGCGTTGACGAAATTGATGCTGTCGCCCAAGGCCGAAGACAACACACCCTTGAGTGCTGCCACCACCAGGGGCTGGGCGGGATGGGCCGCGAAGTCTCCTTGCAAACGCACTTCCAGGGCGCCGATTTGGCCGCCCGAGAGCTGGCTGAGCAGTTGGCCAAGGGTTTCGGCCAGCTGCAAATGGGGCTTGAGCTGGTCCATCACTTCCGGCGTCAGGCCTGGAATGTTGACGGCACTGCGAGCGGGCAGACCCAGGAGCACATCACGTATCTGTTCGGCCACATCGATGGCCACGTTTTCCTGCGCTTCTTCGGTGGATGCCCCCAGGTGCGGAGTCAGAATCAACTTCTTTTTGACTTGGCGCAACGGCGAATCGGCGGCCAAGGGTTCCTTGGCATAAACGTCCAGGGCCGCGCCGGCAATCACCCCCGTTTCGACGGCCTCAGCCAGCGCCGCCTCATCAACGATGCCGCCCCGGGCGCAGTTCACTAGCCTGGCGGTGGGTTTCATCGTGCGCAGCAGCTCGGCATTGACCAGGTTTTCGGTCTCCGGGGTGCGCGGTAGATGCAAGGTGATGTAATCGGCTTCGGCAAACAACTGGGGCAGGGGCAGGAGTCTTACCTGCATCTGTTGGGCGCGATCCGGTGAAACAAACGGGTCGTAGGCGGACACATCCATGCCCATGGCCCGGGCCACCCGGGCGACATGGGAGCCGATCTTGCCGAGGCCGACCACCCCCAGGGTCTTCTTATAAAGCTCATTGCCGACGTAGGTCTTGCGATCCCAGCCCCCGGCCATCGTGCTGGCATGGGCGTGGGGCACATGGCGTGACAGGGATAACATCAACGCCAGGGCCTGCTCTGCCGCAGCGATGGTATTGCCCTCGGGCGAATTGACCACCAACACGCCACGGCGGGTGGCTGCCTTGACGTCGACATTGTCAACGCCGACCCCAGCACGGCCGATGATGCGCAACTTGGGGGCCGCCTCAATCACCGGCGCCGTCACCTGGGTGCCGGATCGGATCATCAAAGCGTCGTAATCGCCGATCAGGCCAATCAGCTCGTCCTGCGACAGGCCCGTGCGCACATCCACATGGGCAACCTGGGAAAGAATGTCAATCCCAATCTGGTCGATGGGATCGGAGACCAGAACCTTTGTCATGTCGGGCAAATGGTGGGCCCCTGGGGAGCGTGAAGAGGGGGTCAGCCCGATGGGGCATGCCGGGGGTGCAGTGTAGTGAGCAACATGTCGGCGCCCGAGCTGGGCGGGAGGTTGGGGTGTCCTTGAACGTGGTGGTGGTGCTGGACAACCGGGAGCGGTTGCGCGCCCTGCGGCAGGAACTGGCTGCAGTGGAGCCTCCCCTGCAGCAATTGGTCGCCATTGGCCCTGGTGAAACGGATCCGGCCACGGTCGAAAGGCTCGATCCCACCACGGCCCGCCGCCGCCGCCAGCGGTCGATGGCCCGCTGGCTCCTGCCCTTCGGGTTCCTGGCGGGACTCACGTTCACCCAGATCACCGATTTGCATACCTTCTCCGCCCTCGGCCCCTGGGGCGAACCCGTGGTTGGCGGACTGTTGGGCTTGGTCTCCGGCTGGATGGGCAGCTTTGCCGCCGCCTTCAGCGTGGCCTCCGAGGACGCCGATCGGGTGCGGGGCCTGCGCAATCGACTGGAGGAAGGCCAGTGGCTGCTGCTGTTGGAGCCAGCGGCTGGCCAAGAGGTTCCTTGGACCACAGTGCAACGGGCCCGTCCCAAGGCGGTGGTGCGGCTGGGGGAGACTTAGAAACCGTTTGGACGGCCAGGAATGCTGTTACGCGAAACCTTGTTGGAAGGGAGCCCCTGGGCGCAGGCCCTGGAGCCTGTGCTGGCGGCCGCCGAAACGGCCCTGCGGACCTGGCAACCCGTCTGGACAGGTTTTTTGAGCGCCGCGGTACGCGAAGAAGCGGAAATCCGGCTGGGTAGCCTCAGTGAGTTGACCCTGGTCAGCGATGGTGGCTATCCCGGCAGCGAACGCCGCCAGCTGCTTTTGCGACGCACCGAAGCCCTGCTGCCGGCTGACGATCAGCCCCCGCAGCTGATGGGTCTGGAGCTCGCCGGGAACTTTCTTTTTGACCCCGCTGCCGCAACTGATTTCCGCCAGGCCCTGATCAACGCCGGTGCCCGGGACGACCAAATCGGCGATCTCTGGCCCCGCGGTGACCGGGGTGCCCAGGCCATTGTCAGCGCCGAGCTGGCTGAGAAGCTGGCAGGCAGCGAGGGGCTGGTACGCACCGTGGCAGTGAGCTTTGAGCTGCGGCCTGTGGCTGAACTGGCCTTGCCGGCACCGCGGCCCCTGCGCGACCTGCGCACGGTGGAGGCCTCCCAGCGCCTGGATGCGGTGGCCTCCGCGGGATTCGGCCTCTCCCGCAATCGCATGGCAACCCTGATTCGGGAAGGGTCCGTCCGCATCAACTGGAAGGTGGTGACCAGCCCCAGCAGGGAACTGGCGGTGGGGGAGCGGGTGCAGCTGGAGGGTCGGGGCGAGTTGAGGGTCGAGGGCGTCAGTGAAACAAAACGGGGTCGCTGGCGGATCGATCTGATTCGCTCCTGACGGGCTGATTCGCTGCTGACGGGGTTCAGCGCTGCTTGGCGCCGGAGCCGTTGGCGACGCAGTCCTGCCGTTGAGGTCGCGCCGCCGCAGAAGAGCCGACTGGGCTGGTGCTAATTTCTTCGAGTCAGCCGAAAGACTGAATTAGGTTCTTCGGCAGCCCAAGGGCCACCTGGTTTCCAGGCGATGAAACGGGCGATTAGCTCAGAGGTAGAGCACTACCTTGACACGGTAGGAGTCACTGGTTCGATTCCAGTATCGCCCATTTTTTTCAATTCTTTTGGCAGGTTCTTTTATGGCCACCGAGGCCCTCCCAACGACCATGGTCCTGGGTCTGGGCAGGTCCGGCATCGGTGCCGCCCGGCTGCTGCGATCCCAGGGGCATGGGGTGTTGATTGTCGAAAGCCGGGACAACGGAGCACTGAGGGCCCAAGCAGAAAGCCTGGCCAGCGAAGGCATCGACGTACTGCTGGCTGCCCCCTTAATCCCTGAAACTTTTGGGGGCCTGCCCCGGCCCGAGCGGGTGGTGGTCAGCCCCGGCATTCGCTGGGACCATCCCCTGCTGCTGGCCTGGCGCCGTGAAGGCATCCAGGTGGAAGGGGAACTCAGCTCCTCGTGGCGAGCAACGGCCGGAACCCCCTGGATCGGCATCACGGGCACCAATGGCAAGACCACGGTGACCCATCTGGTGCATCACCTCCTCAGCGAAGCCGGACTGGATGCGCCACTCTGCGGCAATGTGGGCATCTCGGCCGCCGAACTGGCCTTGCAACGCCAAGCGCCCGGCGCCCAGGCTCCGGACTGGTTGGTGGTCGAAATCAGCAGCTACCAGATCGAGGCGGCACCGGAACTGGCACCCGCCATCGGCGTCTGGACGACCCTCACCCCCGATCACCTGGAGCGCCACGGCACCATTGAGGCCTATCGGGCCATCAAACGGAGCCTGATCGAACGTTCCCAGCGGCGCATTTTGAATGCCGACGATCCCGACCTGCGCTCCCAGGCGCCGAGCTGGGACCGGGTCGACTGGGTCACAGCAGGTTGCGCCAGCGATCTGCCAGCAGGTATCGACCCCCTGCTTTGGACTGCGGATGGACTGGTGCAGGGACGCTCAGGACCCCTGTTTGCGGCCGACTGCCTGGCCATGCCAGGGGCCCACAACCGCCAGAACATGTTGTTGGCCACCGCCGTCGGCCTGCACGCCGGTCTGACCCCCGGGCAGATGGAAGCGGCCTTGCGTTGCTTTGCCGGTGTGCCCCATCGCCTCGAACGTCTGCGGCAAATTGGGCAAGTCACCTGGTACAACGACAGCAAGGCCACCAATTACGACGCTGCCGAAGTAGCTCTCAAAGCATTGGCAGGTCCCCTGGTTGTGCTAGCCGGAGGCCAATCGAAACAAGGGGACTCCAGGGGCTGGTTGGCCGAACTGCGCCAGCAAGCGGCAGCGGTGGTGGTCTACGGGGCCGCTGCGGCAGAATTTGAAGCCCTCCTCCGCCAAGACTGCTACCCAGGCCAGTTGCATCGGGTTGAAGGACTGGAACAGGCGGTACCGCTGGCGGCCGGCCTGGCGAAAGACATTGGTGTAACCAACGTATTGCTATCCCCCGCCTGCGCCAGCTTCGATCAATACAGTGATTTCGAAGCCCGCGGCGACCATTTTCGGGCCCTTGTGGCCGCACTTTGATACTTCAGCCCCCCGGGAGCGCCATGGCCCACTGGTTAATGAAAAGCGAACCAGATGTCTATGGCATTGATCACCTCAAGGCCGAAGGCACAACGCTCTGGGATGGCATCCGCAACTACCAAGCCCGCAATTACATGCGCACGATGGCCATCGGTGATCGGGCCTTTTTCTATCACTCCAATATCACCCCACCCGGCATTGTCGGCCTGATGGAAGTAGTTGAAGTCGGTCTCACAGATCCCAGTCAGTTTGATCCCCAATCCAAATACTTTGATCCCGCCTCAAAGCCGGAAGCTCCGCGCTGGGATTGTGTGCGGCTGTCGTATCTGGGGAGCTTCGCCGCGCTTTTATGCCTGGACCGCCTGCGCGCCGAGTTCAGCCCCGACGAATTGGCGGTGGTGCGCCGCGGCAACAGGCTTTCGATTCTGCCGGTGCCTGAGGCCAGCGCTACCCGCCTCTATGAATTGCTAGGGGCGCCGGGCTAGGCCGCCCGCTGGGCTCAACAGGGGCAAGGCTGAGGGCACCTAAGGCGGCTACAAAGGCCGCCGTCGCCCCGGCCTCCCAATGCCCCTCCAGGCCCCGAACCCCGGGTTCCGGGGTCAAGACGAAACCAAGGCACCATTGGCTCCGATCTCCCTCCAGACTCAACCAAAGCTGGCCCTCACCAGCCAGGCCAGTCTCCAATTCAAGGCTCAGAGACTCCTCCGCCATCAATTGATCAACCAACCCAGCATGTTGTTGGACCAACTTGGCTACAGCCCTTTGCAATACTTGCGCCTCGACCAAAGTAAATTCCGCCGCCCAGTGGCGCCCCCCCACCAACAGGGGAAAAGGTGACTTATGAGGGTCGAAGGCCAGTCGCCACCCCTCCCCTTCCCCAACCTGCACGGCGCGATCAGCCGGGCAGCAGGTCAGGTTGGTCTTGCTCGTCGCTGAGCTCGATGATGGCCCGTTGCACAGGTTTGATCATCGAATCGTCGAGCAGTCCGTCGAAATCATCGAAACGTCGTTGCTTGGCCCGAAAGGCGATGCGCACAGTGGTGAGGTAACGATTGCTGGAATGACGAATCAGGCTGTCGGCCCGTTTGGCCAGCTCCTTGGGGTTCAGATCACTGCTGGTGAGCATCTCGGAAGGCTTCTTTGATGCCAACTTAGGGCAGCACTCCACGGCGGCTTGACCTCCCTCCCCATGCCGGGCACCCTCGCCATTGATCTGGGCAGCAGCACCACGGTGGTGGCTTGGCAGGAGGCCGGTGCGCCGCCCCGGCTGCTGGAACTGCCCCCTTACAGCGGCTCCAACCCCACGACGATTCCGAGCCTGCTCTGGCTCAGCCATCCCCAGCAACGTCGTCCCCTCATCGGTCGCCAGGTGCTCGACGCCGGCCTGGCCGACCAGCCAGGCCCCGGGTTGCTGCGGGATTTCAAACGGCAAATCGGCCAAAGTACCGCCAGCGCTGGCCCTTGGCCCGAGCGGGAGCAGCCGGGGGGGATGCAGGATTCGCCCTGGCTTGATCCCGAAGCGGCGGGCGCCCTGCTGCTGCGCTGTGTCTGGGAGGCCCTACCGGCCGAGCTGAGCCCGGATCGCCTGGTGTTGACGGCCCCCATCGAGACCTACCGGGGTTACCGCCAGTGGCTGGAGCGGGTCAGCCGGGAGCTGCCCGTCGCCGAAGTGGCCTTGGTGGACGAACCGACCGCTGCGGCGATCGGGGCCGGTCTGCCCCCGGGTAGCCGGGTGCTGGTGGTCGACGGCGGGGGCGGCACATTCGATCTTTCGCTTGTGGCGCTGGAAGGGGGTGAGGGCCGGGCGGCCCCCATCGCCCAGCTGCTGCGCTTCGCTGGGCGCGACCTGGGGGCCAGCGGCCAGGCGCTGCGGACGGCCCGGGTGATCGGCAAGGCGGGGGCGGCCCTGGGGGGCCGCGATCTGGACCGCTGGATCGCCTCCCATCTCTGCCCCGATGTCGCGCCGGATCCGGCCCTGCTCACGGTGGCCGAAGCAATCAAATGTCGCCTCAGTGAAAGCGAAGAGGCCCTGGGCCTGTGGGTGGATCCAGCCGGCACCACCCGGGAACTGCGCCTCGATCGCCCCCGCCTGGAAAAGCTTCTGGTGGAACAGGGCCTGGTGGCCCAGCTGGACGCCCTGCTCGATTCCGTACTGGCGGCCGCCCGCAGTGAAACCCTGGCTGGCCCCGCCATCGCAGCGGTTTTAACAGTGGGGGGCTGCAGCCAGCTGCCCCTGCTGCGCCGCTGGCTGCAGGAGCGGCTCCCCGGGGTACCGCTGCAGGGCGATAGACCAATCGAAGCTGTCGCCATGGGGGCGCTTGCCCTCACCCCCGGTGTGACCCTGCGGGATGTGCTGGCCAGGGGAGTGTCGCTGCGCTGCTGGGACCAACGTTCCGCTCAGCATCGCTGGCATCCGCTTTTCGTGGCCGGCCAGGCGTGGCCCACCGAACAACCCCTGGAGGTGGTGCTGGCCTGCAGCCAGGACGACCAGCAAGAATTGGAGCTGGTGCTGGGAGAGCCGCTGCCCCAGGAGCGATCGGAGGTGATGTTCGTCGATGGTTTGCCGGTGCTGAACCGACGGCGAGTCGACCAGCCGCGGGTGGAAACCTGGCCGACAGCCGCCCCAACCCTGCCCCTGGCAAACCCGGGACGCCGGGGAGAAGACTGCCTGCGCCTGCGCTTCCAGATCGATGCCAGTGGCCAGTTACTGCTGGAGGCCCAAGATTTGAGCAGCGCCCAGCCGCTTGGAACCCTCAGCCTGGGTCCGGTGCGCTGACGCCAGTGCGACCAGTGCAAAGCCACCATGGAAGCCGCCTGTTCGCGAGCCCCCCGTCCATGGCCAGGAAGGGTCCACCCCCTGAACCGACTGCCCCCCCTGAGCCCCAGCGCCCCTGGAAACTGATGGGGCTTGGCTTGGTCCTGGCGACAGCGGGGCTGGTGATGGCCCTGCAACCCCAGCCCCCCAAGCACCGCCCGGGCCCCCTGCACAGCCCAAAAGCCACCCTGGCGACGACCCGCCTGCAGCAGGAGGCCCTGCGCCGCTTCAGCCGGGGAGATCCCGAGGGGGCCGTGGCGGCCCTTGCTCCCCTCCGCCAAACCAACCCAAGCGAGGCAGCCGCACTGGGGGAAGCGCTGCGCAGCAACTGGAACCGCAACCGACTGGAGGCCGCCCGGGCCGAAAGGCTGGCCAAAGCGGGCCAATGGTGGGAGGCGCTCGATACCCTTAACCGCCTGGATCACCCCTGGTGGCAACGGCACAGCCAGGCGCTGCGCCGTCGGGTGGAGCGGGGGGCGGCGGCCCTGGAGCAAGAGCATCACCAACACAGCCACGGCCCTGGACCCGCAGGAGTTGACACCGAGCAGCTCGATGCCGAAGTCAATAGGCGTCTGCAGCTTGGCCAACCCCAGTGGCAGGCTTTTGTGGAGGGCTGTGCTGCGGTGGGAGGCCAGGTGGCGGAAGAGGGTCCGGAAGTGAACTGCATGCCCCGCAGAGGTAAGCAGGTGCCATGACAGGATTGTTGATTAGTGATCGAGATCAGTTCATGCAGGCAGGTGATCAGGTCAGGGTGAGCAGCAACGTGGTTGTGTTCACCCATCCAGAACATCGGGGTGCGGCCTACGACATGCAGGGCCAACAGGGGGAAGTTGTCCAGGTGCTTGAGGACTGGAAAGGAAGGCCGATCAGCCCCAACTTGCCTGTAATCGTGGCCTTCGGCCGCTTCCGCGCCCATTTCAGAGCCGAAGAGCTCTCGCCCCTCTGAGCTTTCCCCAGCGTCGGCTCCTGCTGGGGCATCAGCTGCCCGGACGGATCAGATAGACCCCTTCTTCGCCATCGACGGATTGCAGACAGAGCTGGATAGTCTCGAGTCTTGTTGTGGGTACCACCCGACCGCAAAAATCGGGCTGGATGGGGAGTTCGCGATGGCCCCGATCCACCATCGCCACCAATTGCACCCGATGGGGACGGCCCCAGCTCTGCAGGGCCTCAAGGGCAGCCCGCACGGTGCGCCCGGTGAAGATCACGTCATCCACCAGCACCACATGGCGCCCATCCAGGCTGACGGGGAGCTGGGTGGCCTCCACGAGCCTTGTACCGACGCGCTCCAGATCATCGCGATAGAAGGTGGGGTCCAGACTACCGTGGGCCACGGCATGGCCGACCATCAGCGCCAATCGATCCGCCAAAACCTGGGCCAAGGCCACACCACGGGTCGGAATTCCCAGCAGCACGAGGGCTGCGGGATCGACAACACTCTCGAGAATTTGCGAAGCCAAGCGATCCAGGGTGCGGCAGAGTTCAACGCTGGAGAGAATCTGGACGCGATTCCCTGGCTCTCGCTCCGAAACAGCCGGCGCAGACATAGGAGCAGAGGCTTGGATCTACAGAGGACTGATGCTAAGGGGCCCATGTGACCAAAACCTGACGCCAGCCAGCCAAATTGGAGGCTTCAGAAGAGCGGGCTGTAGGTTGGCAGCGAATGCAAATTCCTAAAGGAGCGGGCCTTCGGGTGATTTCAGTTCCTTCTTCCAAACAATCTTCCAGCGGCCATGCAGGGGCTGAGGGATCTGGATCGATGGCCGTCATCCCCGAACCGAGGGCGAGTCTTGAACATCAACGTCCAGTAGCTCCAGTCGTGCTGGCCATCCTGGATGGCTGGGGATTCCGTGAACAAGAGGAATACAACGCAGTGCGCTGTGCCGACACCCCGGTGATGGATGCCCTTTGGCACGCCTATCCCCATACCCTGATTTCGGCCAGTGGCGCCGCCGTAGGCCTACCTGACAACCAAATGGGTAATTCCGAGGTGGGCCATCTCACCATCGGCTGCGGTCGCATTATTCGCCAGGAACTGGTGCGGATCAGCCAGGCTGTCCAGGACGGCAGCTTGGCGGCCAATCCGGTGCTGAATGCCGCCGGAGACCACCTGCTGGCCCAAGGCGGTCGGCTGCACCTGATCGGTCTTTGTTCCGATGGTGGGGTTCACAGCCACCTTGAACATCTGGGGGGGTTGCTGCGCTGGGCCGCGGCACGGGATCTCAAGGAGGTCTGCATCCACGCCATCACCGATGGTCGGGATACACCCACCAATAGTGCTCCGAATTTTTTGCTGCGCCTGCAGCAGCTCATCGAGGAGTCCGGCGTCGGCCACCTCGCCACGCTATGCGGCCGCTACTGGGCCATGGATCGGGACAACCGTTGGGATCGAACCGAAAAAGCCTATCGACTGCTAACCGAACCTTCGCAACCCTCACCCCTATCTCCAGCCGAAATTCTGGAAGCTTCTTATGCCAATGGCATCAGTGATGAGTTCCTTGAACCGGTGCGGTTATCCCCTGAGCTGATTGAGGCGGGCGACACGATCATTTGCTTCAATTTCCGCCCCGATCGGGTGCGCCAGTTGGTCAGAGCCCTGGTGCTGCCGGATTTTGAGGGCTTCCCCCGCCAACTGCTGACGCCGCTGCACATTGTCACCTTCACCCAATACGAACAGGGCCTGCCCGTCGCTGTCGCCTTCCCGCCCGAATCCCTCGAAGGACTGTTGGGCCAGGTGGTATCGGAGCAGGGACTGAGGCAATTTCGTACGGCCGAAACAGAAAAATACCCCCACGTCACCTATTTCATGAATGGGGGAATCGAACAGGCCTTCCCCGGTGAAGATCGCCACCTGGTGCCATCACCACGGGTCGCCACCTACGATCAATCGCCTGCCATGTCGGCCGAGAAACTCACTGATAGCTGCATTGCTGCCGTACAAAAAGGCATCTATTCGCTGGTGGTGATCAACTACGCCAACCCCGACATGGTCGGCCATACCGGCCAAATGCAGGCGACCACCGAAGCCATTAGCACAGTCGATAGTTGTATTGGCCGACTGCTGGAGGCGACCAACCGCAGCGGAGGCACGATGTTGATCACCGCCGACCATGGCAATGCTGAAGTCATGCAGGGGCCCGATGGACGCCCCTGGACCGCCCACACCACCAACCCGGTCCCCGTGATTCTGGTGGAGGGAGAAAAACGAAAATTACCTGGTCATGGCACCGATGTGCAGCTGCGCGAGCAGGGTGGCCTTTCAGACATCGCCCCGACGTTGCTGGAGATCCTGGGCCTACCCAAGCCCGCTAGAATGACCGGGAATTCATTGATCGAGCCCCTGGGCAGTCCCCAGGGCAGTCGCAGCCTGTCATCTGCGGTCATTAGCTGACACAGCGCCCCATCATCCTTGGGGTTGCACCTCCCCACCACTGAGACCCCACCCCGGAAATCAAGCATGCTTCGCACGATCATTTCTTCTGCGTGGATGCTTTCAGCCGCCCTCCTGATCACCAGCGTGCTGTTGCATAGCCCTAAAGGCGATGGCATGGGCGGTCTGTTCTCCACCGGCAGCTCCATGTTCACCAGTGCCCGTAGTGCCGAGGCCACCCTCAACCGGGTCACCTGGACCCTGCTGGCTTTGTTCCTAGGCCTGGCGGTTATCCTTAGTGCTGGCTGGGTGGGCTGAAGCCATGGCAGGGACCAGTCGTCGGCTTGCCTTGCAAACCCTTTGGGATAGAGCTCTGGTGCCCTTATTCTCGTTTGCTTTTCTAGAGCGAAGCGCCGGGAGTGCCCAAGCAGCAACTCCATCCAGCAGCGATGCCAAGTGGCAACTCAGTGAAGCCGCTTGGAAAAAACGACTGAGTCCAGCCGCTTTCCAAGTGTTGCGCCAACATGGCACTGAGAAACCCTTCAGCAGTCCCCTCTACCAAGAGCAACGCAGCGGTCAGTATCTATGTGCCGGCTGCCAACTGCCGCTGTTTGCCTCCGCAACCAAATTCGACAGCCGCACCGGGTGGCCCAGTTTTTGGCAACCCCTGAACAACGCCATCGCGACCAGCCAAGACTTCCGGCTGCTGATTCCCCGCACTGAATACCATTGCCGGCGTTGCGGCGGCCATCAGGGCCATGTCTTCAACGACGGACCCCGGCCCACCGGCAAGCGCTACTGCAACAACGGTGTCGCCCTGACCTTTCAAGCCGCTAAGGCTGGTTGAAACCCAACCCCTGGCCCCTTTGGGAGTCTGCTGGGGCGTAAATGATCCTTACTGCTGCGCAGCTCCGGGGCCAGGGAGGCAAAGCTTGCTAAAGTGTTGAGACACTGACTGAAGGCATGGGCAGCCCCATCAGCCTGGAAACATTTTTGGCTAGGGCCAGGGCTCGTTTTGGTGAACATTACGACTACAGCGGTATTGTCTACAGGAGCTATAAAAGTCCCATTCTGATCCGCTGCAAAACCCACCCGGTCAAACCAATAAGTATTACTCCTGAAAAACATCTGCAGACCAGCGGTGGTTGCAAATTTTGTTTGCGCGAAAGTCGGATTCGCATGCTGGATCGCGAATTGCTGCGGGAGCCTGCCGTTCGTCCCGACAACCTCAGCGATGCCCTGCCCCAAAGGCAAGCCAAGGCAGGGGTGTGACCTATTGACTTTTTATTGATTTTAAACTAAGATATATTTTTATATATTACCATGCGCCAGACCGATCAAGGCTATCGGCCTGAGATTGATGGGCTAAGGGCGTTAGCGGTAATCGCTGTGATTATTAACCATTTTAATCGCGAGCTATTACCCGGTGGACATTTAGGAGTTGATATATTTTTTGTCATTTCTGGATATGTAATTACAGCCTCCTTAGGCCGCCAAAACTCCCAAAACTCATCGTCAATATCAGAATTCATAACATCATTTTACGCGCGACGCATTAAAAGATTAATGCCTGCTCTTCTGGCTTCTGGCCTAGTTTCGGCTCTGTTAATCTGCCTGGTCAATCCAAAGCCAGAATTAGACATCAAAACAGGAATTTTAAGTCTTTTTGGGGCTTCAAATCTTTGGCTTTACGGTCAAAGCACAAATTACTTTGACAAACCAGCTGATTTGAACATTTTCACTCAAACATGGTCCCTTGGCGTAGAAGAGCAATTTTACTTTGTTTTTCCCTTGCTCGTGTGGCTAAGCGGATTTAGTCGATCCTTAAAACATGGCAGACGCAATCTAGCAATTATTATAATAATTTTATTTATCTTTTCCCTGCTATTTAATATTTATTTAAATCGAGTTAGTCAACCAGCAGCTTTCTATCTAATGCCTAGCCGATTCTGGGAATTGGCAGCTGGCTGTCTTAGCTTATTAGCAATCACTCAATGGCCACAGCTAAGAGAAAAGCTCAAGTGGGTACCGCCAAGTTTAGCAGTGATCCTAATCATGGTTATTTTACATCTTGTTGTTAAAACCAAGGAAAGTATAGGCATAGTTACTTTAACGTCCCTGTTATTAATTCGATTGCAGCCTGGTGACTTTACCTATAAAATACTTTGTACCAATATCTTACAATGGCTAGGTAAAATATCCTATTCACTTTATCTCTGGCATTGGATTATCTTGGTTTTTAGTCGTTGGACTATAGGTATTCATGACTGGACAATACCCATACAAGTTGGCCTGATCCTAGCCACATCATCCCTATCTTATCACTACATTGAAAACCCATTTAGGCATTCAAGCTGGTCATCCACCAATCTCCAAACATTGTTGTATGGTATTGGTGGAATGATACTCGGTTCAGCAATCATGCTGCTGGCACTAATTCCAGGATTTTCAATATATAGTGGGAATCGCCAAGGTGTGCTTAGTAAAAATCAATTACTTAGTGAGCCTTACAGCATTAAAGGCACTCCGGGACAGTGGTATGGGGCACCATGTGTTCTTGGAGAAGGTAAAGATTTAGGAAAAAATATACAAGTAAGCCAATGCGCATTGGGTGATATTAAAACAGCTAAACGCAGGATACTGGTTCTCGGCAATTCCTTCTCGGTATCCTTCACCCATGCCTTTGATGATTTGGTACGAAAAGATCAATACGCCATAATCATTACTTCATCCTATGGCGCTGGACCAACTCCTGGGATAAAGCTTCGAAATATATTCGATGAATTATCGAATGATTACTGGACACGTATAGTCCCTAAACTCGTCAACGTACTGAAACCTGGCGACTCAATCTTAATGATTAATGATTTAAATGACTTATTGCCTGTACAACAAAATTCTGAGTCCAAAGAATTTCTTCGCATTCTTGAGGCAGATATAATAAACATCTCGGAGCAAATGAAAAACAAGGGAATTAGTATCTTCTTTACAAAAAGTTTGCCTTTCGCTAGAGATGCTAAATGTGATCCTGCAGTTGCAGCAAAACAATGGTTCAATCAAATAGGCGAAGGCCCATGCGACTTCATCAGTCTAAAAGAAACCCTCGTACGTATGGAGCCGTTGAATAAGATACTAAATAATCTAGAGCAGCAGAAACTCATTAAAACCATTGATCTATTGCCAATATTCTGCCCAGGAGATATCTGTAGTTACAACGGTCCTGACGGTGTGATCCTTTATCGGGATTCGCAGTCGCACCCCTCTGAAGAAGCTGCTGAGCTTAGTCGCAAGATCTTTAGAGAGGCCATGATTAACTATTGATCGAAACATGTGAACCATCTTCGAAAATTAAATTATGGACGAAGCTTGGCAGTCGTACGAATAATCTTTAAGTGAAACTCAAGGGATGTAATTGAAAGAACAGATATATAATATTAATTACTATTATTTCTAACTAAATCAGCAGTAAAAGCGGCCTCTTTTTTCATAAAAAAACCAGCAGAGCGCTCTATGGTTAGTACAATAACGGCAATCTAAGCGGTATGCTGCAAGCTAAATCAAATAACTTAAGTGAAAATTGACAATACTAGCAAGCGAATATATAGCCTAATATAAAGCAAAAGATAGCATACTCTCTGGATTAAGGAGTAGTCCTAAAAAATCAATCGTCAACTTTTCGCGCTACGATAAAAACCGAGTTGCCCACAGGCAAATTTATGCCAATGCGCAGCAAAAGATATTCCAGAGTTGCCATCGAACCGCAAAAAGCTTCGATCAGAGGCGGATAGGGTTTCACATCACTGCTGGGATGGCGAGGCACGAAGATCTTGCGGCGGGCAAAGATCAGTGGAAAGATCAGCATATTGGCATAGCTGCTGAGCGTGACCTCAAAACCCGCCTGGCGGAGCAGGTTCGCTAGTTCACTGCGGCGAAAGCGATGCCGAGTATCCATTAATTCATCATGATAGGACCGCATCCAGTTGTAAGCGGCAACATTAATCGCCAAAATTCCACCAGATTTGAGCACGCGCCGAAATTCAGCGAGAGCCACAGACGCATCATCAATTTGACAGATCACATCGGCGGTTAAAACCGCATCAAATTGGCCATCGTCAAAGGGAAGAGCCTCGATCGAACCCTCTTCAATTGGCACTGAAGTTCGCTCGCGTGCATAGGAACAAGCCACGGGAGAGTAATCAAGACCCTTGATGGTCCAGGGGGCACTAACGCCCTGTAAGGCTTTGATTAATCCACCGGTGCCACAACCGGCATCAAGAATGCTGGCATTTTTATTGGCAAGTTCCGCCAGGGGCAGCAACATGCGCCGATTGAGGGCGTGGAAATACCACATCGAATCCTCAACTTCAGCAAGCTCCTTGAAATCATCGGTTTGCATGTGAAGCAACAATCAGCAAAGACGTTTTGGGAATAGATTGTGGAATCTTTACCAGTTGAAAAAATGAAAAAAATTATCTTGAAGGTGATCCATCATAATTTTAGATCACCCAGCCCGCTGCTGCGCGACTGCCCCTGATCAGCCGCAGCAGCGGGGCAAGCTGGCTCAGGCCTCATCCTCATCGTGTGCAAAGCGATTGTAGAGGAAGTCAAGCGCTGTATTGCGCAGCTCATAATACTTTGGATCCTCCATGATGTCCTCGCGACTGCGGGGACGGGGGAAATCAATCGGCAGCACTTCGCCGATGCCGGCGGCCGGGCCATTGGTCATCATCACGAGGCGATCGGCGAGAAACAGGGCCTCGTCGATGTCGTGGGTGATCATCAGCACCGTACATTTCTGGGTGTTCCAAATTGAAAGCAGCTCTTCCTGCAACTCCTCCTTGGTGATCGCATCAAGGGCACCAAAGGGTTCATCGAGGATCAGCACCTCCGGCCGGATCGAGAGGGCCCGGGCAATCGCCACCCGCTGCTTCATGCCGCCGGAGATCTGGGTGATTTTTTTATCGGCTGCTTCGCTGAGACCTACCATCGCCAGGTGCTCCAGGGCGATCTCGCGCTTCTCGGATTCCGGCAGGCTGGGTTTGACCGAATCGATCGCCAGGTGCACGTTTTCGTAGGCGGTCATCCAGGGCAGCAGGGCGTAGCCCTGGAAGACCACCATCCGGTCTGGACCGGGCTTGGTGATCGGCTTGCCTTCCAGCAGCACTCGCCCGGTGCTTGGAGTGGCAAAGCCAGACACCATGTTAAGCAGGGTGGATTTGCCACAACCGGAGTGGCCGATCACGCAGACAAATTCACCCTTGGCGACCTCAAGGTTGATGTCTTCTAGCACCACATAGGGACCCTGCTGGGTGATGTATTCCTTGCCGAGTTGCTCAAAGCGCAGCAAGGGATAGGATCCTTCGTTTAAAAGATCAGCTGCAGGATCAAACCGATGGGATGGGGGGGTTGTCGTTGTCATGGTATGGGGGAAATTGGTGATGTAGAGCTCAACCCACCAGGGCGCGAGGTACCCCGATCGGGATCTCGGCCACACTGAAATCACGGTGTACCTTCACTTCATTTAGATAGCCGATTGGATCATCTGTGTTGAACGCACGGCCATCGAACAGGTCGATGGCGCCGCGCTGATAAGACACCTCCTCGAAGCCCAGTTCGCGGGCGGCGGTACTGAAGACGCCCACGGCGCAGATCCGCTCGAGGATCTCCACGTAGTTGCGCGGGAAGGGAATCTCGGCCCAGCGGGCCAACTGGGTGAGGATCCAGAGGTGTTCACTGCGGCTGGGGCGGTTCACCCCGGGGCCGAAAAAGAGATGATGGGGCACGGTGGCATTGCCGTCGGCAGTGATTTCGCTGAACCAGATCACCTCCTTCTTCATACCCAGGTAGCGGCGATTGCTGAGCAGCTCGCTCAGCTCCGGCCAGTGCTGGGGCTGGGCGCAGTAGGCGCAGGCCTCCAGCAGGGCCTTCACCAGGGCGATGTGGGTGTTGGGGTAGGCCAGGGCCCAGTCCTCCCGCACCCCCAGCACCTTGCCGGGGTGACCCGGCCAGATCGCCAGGTCGCCGGCCACGGTGAAGCCATGCCCTTCGGCCATGGCCCGATCCAGCCAGGGAGCGCCGATGCAGAAGCCGTCGATGCTGCCGTCCTTGATGTCGGCAAGCATCTGGGCCGGCGGTAAGGTCTGCAGGTGCACGTCGCGGTCGGGATCGATCCCATTGGCCGCCAACCAGTAGCGCAGCAGCAGATTGTGCATCGACGCCGGATGGACGATGCCCAGGGTGTGGGGTTCGCGGTTGTGGCTCTGCAGCCAGGCGCGGTAGTCGTCCACGTTGTGGACGCCGGCCTCGGCGAGCCGACGGGCCAGGGTGATGCCGTTGCCGTTGCGGCTCAGGGTGAGGGCACTGACAACGGGTGTCGGCTGATCACCATGGCCCCCCGCCGTCATCCAGGCGGGCATACCCGAAGGCATCAGGGCCGCATCGAGGGTGCGGTCGAGCAGGCCATCGGTGACGCCGCGCCAGCTGGTTTCCCGCACAAGTTGCACTTCATCGAGGCCGTGTTTGGCGAACAGGCCCTTGGCCTCGGCCACCGCCAGCGGCGCGCAGGCCGCCAGGGGCACGAAACCAAGATCGAGATTCACCTTCTCCAGGCCATGCTTGGCCAGCACCTTGTGGGGCTTGGCCTGCCACTGCTTCACCCGCTTCTGGCGATTGAGAAAGTAGATGATCTCGGAACGCAGGCTGAAGTAGCTGGGGTGATGCACCACATTCATCCGCTGGCGGGGCCTGGGGATGTCCACCTCCAGGATGCCGCCGATCTTCGAACCGGGGCCGTTGGTGAGCATCACGATCCGATCGGAGAGCAGCACCGCCTCATCAACGTCGTGGGTCACCATCACGGCGGTGAGCTGGTGCTCATTGCAGATCTGCATGAGCTTCTCCTGCAGATTGCCGCGGCTGAGGGCATCGAGGGCCCCGAAAGGCTCATCAAGCAGCAGCAGCTTGGGCTTGATCGCCAGGGCGCGGGCGATGGCCACCCGCTGGCGCATGCCGCCGGACAATTCGCGGGGCAGTTTGTGGCCGGCATGGCCCAGGCCCACCATCGCGATGTGCTCATCGATCAGGGCGCGGCGCTCGCCAGCAGCGAGGCCGGGCATCACCTCATCGATGGCCAGGGCGATGTTCTGCTCCACCGTGAGCCAGGGCAGCAGCGAATAGTTCTGGAACACCACCATCTTGTCGGGGCCGGGGCGCTTGACGGTTTCGCCAGCCACCAGCACCGTGCCGCCCGTGGGCAGATCGAGGCCGGCCATCATGTTCAATAGCGTGCTCTTACCGCAGCCGGAATGGCCGATCAGGGAGATGAATTCGCCTTTGCGGATATCGAGATCGATTCCCTTGAGGGCCAGGTAATTACCGCCGCCACTGAGGGGAAAATTCTTCTCGAGATCTTGAACTTCTACGAGGGTTGTCATGGTTTTTGCGTGGGGTGATCAGGGCATTGATCAGGGCATTGAATGAAAGGCATACCAGCTGAAGCCCAGCACCATGCCGCTCATCAGCACGAAGCGCACAACCAGGAAGGTGATGGCGTTGGCGGGGCGGCTCAGCGACTGTTCGACCGCCTCAACACGGCGGCTCAGGGGCTGCAGCAGGGAGGGCAGGGAGCGGAACGGCATGGTGGGATCGGCAGAGATACAGGGATTGGGCCTTGCTGGCTCTGGGTTGGCAACAGATCAGGGTTGCTAGCGGCTTAGTGGGTGCTGGAGATGCGCTTCTGCAGCCAGGTCATCAGGCGATCGAGAATCAGACCGATGGCGCCGATCCAGATCACGCCAAGCACGATTTCTGAGACGTAGCTGTTCTGATAGGCATCCCAGATGAAGAAGCCAATCCCAGGGGTGCCGGGCATCACGATCTCGGCGGCGATGATTGCCAACCAGGCCAGGCCAATCGAGATGCGCAGGCCGGTGAAGATGTAGGGAAGGGCCGAGGGGATCAGCACCTTGGTGAAGAAATTTTTGTTCGACATCTGCAGCACTTGGGCCACATTGCGGTAGTCCTGGGGTATCTGGCGCACGCCCTCGGCGGTGTTGATCAAGATCGGCCAGATCGAGGTGATGAAGATCACGAAGATCGCCGCCGGCTGGTTGTTCTGGAACAGCACCAGGGCGATCGGCACCCAGGCCAGCGGCGCCACCATGCGCAGGAACTGGAAGAGGGGATCGAAGGCGCGATCGAGGGCCTTGTTGAGGCCAATGGCGATGCCCACGGCAATGCCCACAATCGCGGCCAGGCTGTAGCCGAGGGCCACCCGGCTGAGGCTGCTCATCGCATGCAGGAACAGTCCTTTATCGAGGCCGCCGCGATCAAAAAAGGGGTAGAACAGCAGATCGCGGGTGCGTTCCTCGGTGAACAGGCTCAGGGGCCCGGCCAGTTTGGTGAGGCCGAGGCTGGCGCTGAGCTGCCAGAAAAGCAGGAAGCCGCCAATGCCAAACAGGGGGGAGATGATGCCTTTGCGGTTGGTTTTCCACCAGAGGGCCACCCCCTTTGGCGGCGTACGCTCGGCGCGGTTGCTGCTGGGGCTGATGCCGGTTGTCATGGGAAACTCCTGAAGATGGAGGGGAGAGAATTGAGAATGAAGCCATCGCCTTTGCCGTCCTGGAACGGTTTGGCCCGCTGCCTGAGCCATGGCCATGGCGGGCCCTTGGCGATCACTTCTTGATCTTCAAGGCACTCAAATAGGCCTGGGGATTTTCAGGGTCGTAAACGACGCCATCGAAGAAGGTTTCCTTGCCGCGGCTGGAACCCTTGGGAATGTCCTTGTCAGGAACTCCCACCTCCTTGGCGGCCTGGCGCCAGAGATCTTCGCGGGTCACCTTGTCGTTGATGGCCCGGGCCTGCTCGATGGTGTCGATGGTGCCTGGGAAGAACTTCCAGCGCAGCGATTCGATCAGGAACCAGAGGGTGAGGCTCTTGTAGGGATAAGAGATCACACCGCGATCACTGTTCCAATACAGGGGACCCATGGCCGGATTGGTTTGCGGCGTACCGCTGGCGCCGATCTTGTATTGACCCTTGAGCGCTGCCTGCAGCACCGGCAGGGGCACGTTGAACCACTTGCGCGAGCTCAAGATCGTGGCGGCCTCATCCTTGTTCTCGGGCTTGTCGAGCCACATTTGGGCTTCGATCAGGCCCTTGAGCAGGGCCACGGCGGCCTTGGGGTGCTTGTCCACCCATTCGCTGCGCACGGCGAGGTATTCCTCCGGGTGCGATTTCCAAATCTGGGCAGTGCTGGCGGCCAGGAAGCCGATGTCGTCCTTGGCGATGCGCGTCGGCCAAGGATCACCGGTGGAGAAGGCCTCCATGGTGCCGTTCTTCATACCCTGCAGGGTTTCCGGTGCCGGCACCTTGAGCAGTTCCACCGCCTGGTCGGGGTTCACGCCACCGGCTGCGAGCCAGTAGCGAATCCAGATCTCCTGGTTGGCCTTGGGAAAGGTGTAGGCGGCCTTGAATTTGCGGCCCTGTTTCTGGCTGAACTTATCGAAAAAGCCAGGCGACGAGGTTTTCAAGTCGACGGTCAGGTTGCCGTCCTAGACGGCGTTCGAGGCAGCGATGCCATTGCCCTGGCTCATCAGCATCGCCAGGATCACCATCGGCACCTTGTTGCCATTGGTGATGGCGCCTTCGCTGATCATCTGGGGCATGGGCAGCTGCCACTGGCCACCATCAATGCCACCGCCGGCGCCGCCCAGCACCAGGTTGTCGCGGGCGGCACCCCAGCTGGACTGCTTGCTGAGATTCACCTCCAGGCCATGCCTGGCGAAGAAGCCTTTCTCCACCCCGACCACCAGTGGTGCAGCTTCCAGGATCGGGATGTAACCGAGGCTCACGGTCTTCACCTCCAGGTCGGCATTAGTGACGGCGACTGGCACCTTGGTGATGGCAGCCGTTGGCGTGCCGCCTTGTCTATTGGGAGGATTGCCGAGACATCCCGTCAGCAGCATCGTGGTGGAGAGCGCACCGCTGAGCAGGACCATGAAACGACGTCGCGGGGCCATGGCGAGATGGGTGGGGAAGGGAAAGGAGAAGAAATTGAGGCGACCATATGAATGAACCAATCGATTGGGTTAGCGGCCACAAGACACCGAAGGGGAAGCATGGCTGCACCCTGGAGCAACGGAATCAGAACTGAAAGAGAGAAACGGCCTCCGAAGGGAAGGGGGGATAAAGGGTGAGGAAGATGCCGGAATTAGGGGTGCTATTGGCTGAATCGATAACTCCTTTGCTGGAGTTGCCAGACCTTAGGGGATGGAATCAGTGGGTGGGTGGGTGGGATGCCGCCTAAGCAAGTCCCATCGCCGTAATAAGTAGAAATTATCTCTCTTGATTGCAAGTGGCTTGGCCAGCTGCGATCGATTGCCTAAGGCCGCTGGAGGACCCCGATGCATGCTGATCCTTCTCATGCTTCCGACCGGCAGCCGCCGCTTTGCCGCTGCAACTTCTCGAGGGCGTCGGCAAGCAGCAGTTCGTCAGATCCCTCCTGGATCAGGTAGCCGGCCTGCAGGCTGAGCTACAGATTACGGGCAGTCATGGTGGGTTGCATGGCTGAAAAGGGGGGGAGGTTTTGTTGCGGACGCGGCGCAGTCGCTGGAGTGAAGGCCAAACGAAGCCGCTCGGCCAGGCGGGTATTGCCAATGGCTGATTGGGGTGTCGCTGCTTTATGAACTGCCGCCATTACTTGGACCGACTTGCATCGGCATCGCCAAACGGCGGCACTGCTGCCTGATGGTGCCGCTGGCCAGCGCAATCAGGATCAGCTTGATGGTCGAGGTCCCACAGGTTTGGGCTGCGGGAAGATGGAATTGGGCAAAAAATTCTTAAGGGACTGGATGGGTGCTGCCACTTTCCAGGTTCCTCGGCGGAGTCGCTGGCCAGTGGCTAGGGATGGCCAGGTGTCACGGGGAGGAGTAGCTCTCGTAAAGGTCCGCAAACGTTAGGGGGTGGCTGGCAACACTGACTTGTTTCCGTGCGCACCGTTACTGATCGGGCCGATAAGCCGGTGTGATCGGTTTGGGGTCCGCTTGCATGGGTATTCCTGGAGAACCAAGTTCGCAGCTGCACCGCAGGGCGGACTTTTTTATTGGAGTTTACTGGTGGCCTTTGCCTATGCCTTTATCCCTGCCGCTGCCGCCCGCTCCAATCGGCTCCACCCCACCATCCCGCTGCGGCGGCTGAGACGTTGCTTGGGGGACGCGCTTCAACGTTGGCAGGCTTTTTGGGCCAGCGGTTTGACCAGGGGGCCCATACCGTTGGGTGTCGGATTTGATGACTGGTCGCCGGCCCAGTCCAGTTGTGCGCAGGCGGCGGCCAGGATTCGCTGGGGCTGGATCCAACGCAACTTGCCGCCGCTGGTGGCAATCAGCAGCCCCCTATCCGGCAGCACCGCCAGCGCCGTCGCCCAGCCGTTCCCTTCCCCCAGGGGCAGGGGGCGGCCAACAGGTTGACGGGTGCGCAAGTCGAAGATCACCACCTCCTGGTTGGGGCGGCTGTCGGTGCTGCCAATCGCCAGGTACCGGTCGTCCTGCAGCAGGGCAAGGCTACCGATGCCTTCGAGGGCGGTGGGGAGCACTGCAAGCTGGCGCAGGCGGGTGCCACCGTCGCGCTGCCAACGCCGCAGCTCGCCGTCGATCTTGCTGGCACTGATCAGCTCATCGTTGCGCTGCCTCACCAGGCTGGTGATCGGCGGAGCTGGCAGGGCCCCGGGGCCCCCCAGAGCCTTGGCCTCACCGGCCCGAATCCGCCAGTGCTGGAGCTCGCTGCCCCTGGATCCATCGTCAGAGATGCTCAAAACTTCTTCATCTCCAACGGGCAGCAGCCCCCTGAGTGGGCCCATGGCCAACGGCAAGGGTCCACTCAGGGGGCTGGTTCCACGCCAACGGCGCAGGCTGCCCCGCTCCTCCCCGTCCTTGGTGATCAGGCTGCCGCCGCTAAGCAAATCTCCATTAGGCAGTGCCGTCAGGACCCGCACACTGCCCTGGCCGGTGGGCAGGGGCGGTCCCAGCGGCCGTTCCTGCCGCCAGCGCCGCAGGCTGCCATCCTCTCCCCCAGTGATCAGCACGCCGTCGCGCTGCAGCACCACGCTCCAGACGCCTGACTGGCCGGAGTCCACCGGGGCAGCGATCTGGGCTGCGGGTTTCAGCAGGCTGAGGCGATTGCCAGCATCGGCGGCGAGGATGCGCCCGTCCTCAAGGCCCACCAGCTGGCGGAGGCCGGCGCTGGCGGCATAGCCCCGGCTCGCCAGCCGATCGCCATGCCAGCGCCGCAGGCTGCCATCGTCATGGCTGGTGACCAGGTCGCCCCCAGCCAGCAGGGCCAGCTGGCGCACGGGATTCTTCGCCATTGTTTGCCAGGGTGTGGTCGCGCCCTGACCAGGCCGCCAGGTCTGGATTTGACCCTCGCTGCCCAGGCTGAACACCTGATCTCCCCGGCCAATCAGTTGCACCACCCCATCGTGGCCGGTGCGAATAGCCGCGCCAACCGGGCTGCCACGGCGCCAACGGCGCAGATCGCGACTGGCGGTTTCGCCCTCGCCGGCGCTACCGCCACTGAGCAGATCGCCGCCGGGCAGGGCGAGCAAGGCCGTGAGGCCACCTTGACCCGTGGCGATGGGTGCGCCGATCGGCCGGAAGTCGCGCCAGCGGCGCAGCTCGCCCTTGGAGTCGCCACTGACCAGCTCCCCATCGCTGAGCTGCACCAAGCTGAACACGGCCCCTTGCGAGGCGGTCAGCGGCGGACCGATCGGTTGGCCATCCCGCCAGCGCCGCAGACTGCCATCGTCACCGCCGCTCACCAGCACCCCATCGGCCAGTTCCAGCAGGCTGTGGATCTCCCCTTGGCCGGTGACGATCGGAGGCCCCAAGGGCCGGTCCTGGCGCCAGCGCTGCAGGCTGCCATCGGCCCCAGCTGTGATCCAATCGCCGTTGCGCTGCCGCAACAGGACGGTGATCGTCTTTTGGTTGGTTGCCAGGCTGGCTAGCTGCCAATTGAGGCTTGCGGCCTGGGCGAGGGTGTCGGCCACCGCAAGGGCCTCGGCCGGGTCGTTGATCAGCCGCTCCATGGCGGCCAGGCCATAGAGCAGGCTGGCGCGGGGCCGGGCCGTATCAAGCAAGGCGGCGGCGGTGGCTGCAAAGGCTCGGGCGCGACTGAGGCGCGTTTGCTGCCACTGCCACCAGCAGAAGCTGGCCACCAGGCTAGCCATCACGCTCAGGCCGGCCAGGCCAGCCATGGTGCGGCGGCGTTGAACCTGGCGCCGGTGGCGGTCCCGCTCGCGAACATCTCGGCTTTGCCGCAGAAAGGCGAGGCTGTCTTCCAGGTCGGGGTCGTAGCGGCGGGCCCAGGCCGGGTTGGGCTGCTCCTGCTCGCGCCACTGGAGGGCCAGCTCCAGCTCCGGATCGCGCCAGAGCGAGGCCTGCCCCAGGCGATGGCGCCGGGCGGCATCGGCCAGCCGGAGATAAAGTCGCGCTGATTCAGCCTCCGCATCGGCCCAGCGATCCAGCCTTCGCCAGACGCGCATCAGACTCTCGTGGCTGATGTCGATCACCGAATCCTCCCGCAGGGGCTCCCCGGCCGGTGGCATCAGGAAGGCCCGATCGCTGCGGCGGAAGTGGTCGATCAGCTGGTCGACGGTTGACGGCTTGCCGGCGCAGATGGCCCGAAGCTCCACCAAGGTGGTGGGGCGGCGGATGCCGCGAGGATCGCTGGCCTTGTCGGTGAGGGCCCGAAACAGGCGGCCGCTGAGGCTGACCCCCTCCGGCCCCGGGAAGTCGGCCAGGGCTTGCTCGGCATGGGAATCGAGGGCGGTGGCCATGGTGCCGATGGCCTGGTAATCGGCCATCGTGATCGGGCCCTGGCCTCCCCGCCCGTGCCAATGGCTCCAGGTGCGGTTCAAGGCGTGCTGGAGAATCGAGAGCTGGTCGGGGTCGTCGCCCACGTCGTTGACCAACTGGGTGAGCAGCACCGGGTCGACCTTGGTGCCGCTGATCAGGGCAGGGTTGGCGATCGCCTGGCGGCGCTCCTCGCGGCTGAGGCGGGGCACCAGGTAGAGCCCCTTGGAGATCGCCTCCGGCAAGGACTGGAACTGGGCGCAATCCCCCAGGAAATCGGAGCGCATTGTGAGCACCACGAAAATCGGCGACTGCCGCTGGGCGGTGGCGGCGAGCAGCAGGTTGATCAGGGCCCGAGCTTCGCCCATGGCTTCGGTTTCGATTGCCATCGGTCCGCTTTCTCGCAGCATCCGGTAGCGGAACAGTTCCTCAAACTGGTCGACCACCACCAGCAGGTTTAGCTTGTCTTGGTGAAGCATCTGCCCGTAGACGTCGACCAAGCCGAGGCGACTGAGGCGGAGGTTGGTGTCGACCACATCCACCAGGGGAAGCTCGGGGGTGGTCACCGCGTTTTCATCGGAGATGGCGGTTGCCAGGGCAGCGGCCAGGGCGGCGATGGGCCGCAGACCCGGGCGGAACCGCGCTATGCGCCAATGGCTGCCGGCCGCTGCCATCAGCCCCCGGTGCAGAGCAGGCTGCAGGCCGCAGATCACTAACGAAGACTTGCCGCTGCCCGATCCGCCCACCACCGCCAGCAGCCGCTGGGCCGCCAAGGTGTCGACCATCTGGTCGGTCTGCTGTTCACGGCCAAAGAAGAGATGTTCCTCTTGCTCCTCAAAGGGGCGAAGACCGGGGTATGGGTTACTGCTCGGTCGCTGGGGAGCCGAACCCATGGCTAGGGAGTGGATCCGGTGATCCCCTGCAGGAAGGAGAGCAGCGGCTCGGCGCTAAACACCTCACGCCCGTCCACCAGATTGGGCTCCTCCATGTCCACCATGTCGTCCTTGTCGTCACTGCTGGGGGCCGCCAGGTAGGTGAGGGGCGGTGGCAGTGGTCGACCATCTCGGTAAACCGGTGCCCGCCGCAGGTCCATGCCCACCGAGCGGTACCAAGCTTCATCACCGGCACCATAGAAGATCATCGCGGCGACGCAATCATGCAGCAAACCCTCATTTGTTTCGCGCAAGGCAGTGGCATCGCCATCGAAGGCCGGCAGACTCACGACATAACCCTGGCTTTTGAACCATTTGCGCAATGGCATGGTTTGCTTGCGATCCTGCTGCACACAGATCAGGTAGAACATGGGTGCGCCTGACGCCGGCGGGTCTTGGGGATCTCGGGGCTCGGGATCATCACTGGTGATGGCGGGCTTGGGGTTCTCCATTGTATCGAGAGTTGCATGCAATATGGTGCGAAATTCTTCTACGGATCCGCGCAGTAAATCGGCGCCCAACTGGGGCTGGGCATCATTAATCAAGGCATTGAGGAATCGCACCTGGTCAGGCTGGTCGCTGCTCAGACCTTCCGGGAGCCAGATCAGGCGCTTAAGCCCAGTGCCGCTGCTGCGCTCGGCGGCGATGCTGTTCTGAATCTCCACCACGGAAAGATGGCTGGGGCCATCGGGAACGGCGCCGTAGTTGCTGCCAATCAAATGGATGGCAAGATGGGCTTGCTCCAACAGCGGGGCAAGGGCTTGGCGGTGGGCATCTTCGTCATCGCCGGGCAGGCGTTCTTCAGGCAGCACCCGGTAGCCATGGCTGCGCAGATCGGCTTCAATCAACTCCCGCTGATCGCGTTGGTCATAGCTGCAGGATGCCAGGAAAACCACGGTCTTCCTTGCTGCTGTGGTTGGGTTGATTGAACCAGGTGGCTGGGGATCCTCTTGAGCCGAATCGGATGCGAAGCGCTGAAGCAGTTGGGAGGCGTTATTGGCGAGGATGCAAACCTTTCGCAGGTAGTCTTGTTTGAAGCTGTCGCCGAAATCGGGGTCGAGTTCCATCGGACCCTGGTCATCTTGAATATAAAATTCATAGCCAAGACTGTCGCGCACCACCGCAGGCAAATCGTCTTCTTCGCCCCCCTCCCGATTAACAGGAGTCTTGACCACCTTGAACACCCTGGATTTGTTGTCAACGATCAGACCACCATGACCCTTGGCGTAATTGCAAAATTCAGTAATTTCCTTTTTACACCAGTCCGAGCGCACGTATCGGGGTGAGATGATCGAGATGAACAGGGCTGTTTCGCTAAATTGATTGACAATTTCATCACTGAAAATATCATTTCCCTGCAGCTTCTGATCTCGCCAAATCTGGGCTTGGCCTCCCATTCGCTGGCTGAGGAATACCGAAAAGGTTTGGTGAAAGCGTGAAATCCATCCCTGATGCTCAGGGCTGAGCGGCAGGTTGTCGATATGGGCGTAGCTGATGAAAACGTGGTTTTTAGTCATGGCAGCATCAACCCCAGTTGCCTAGCAGGGTGAAAGCGGCCCAGTAGAAGGGGTGCTGGTGGTTGGCGGAAGCGATCAGCTGTTGCTGGGCCTGGCGCAGGGCCTCCACCTTGCTGATGCGTCCACCTTGCCAGGCCCCATAGAAGGCGTCCATGAAAGTGGCCGTGGCGTCATCGCTCACGGGCCAGAGGCTGGCGAGGGTGCTGCTGGCGCCGGATCGCACCGCCATCGCCGCCAGGCCGAGGTTGGCGGCCGGATCACCGGCGGCGGTTTGGCAGGCACTCAGCACCAGCAGATCGAGGCTGTCCCCTTGCCGCCGGCGACCGGGCTGGAGCATGGCATCGAGGTCGGTGACGGCAATGTTCTGGTCCCAGGTCAATAGAAAGGTGTCGGCGGCGCTGGAGCCGAACTGGCCGTGGGTGGCCAGATGCACCACGCTGTAATCGCCGCTGGCCAGGGCCTGCCTGAGAGCCTCGCGGGTGAAGGAGCTGTTGAGAAGCAGGGTGCCGGGCATCCGTTTCTGGAGGGTCTCCAGCTCGGTGGTCACGTTGGCCAGGGCAGGGAAGCTGTTCCTGGCCTCGGACACCCCGGCCAGGAGCACCTGACGCTGGCCGGGGGGTCGGCTGGCGCTGGCCCGCAATTGCAGCCCTGGTGCCAGGGCGATGCCGTAGCGCTGACTGAGGAAGCCTTGACCGTCGTGCAGCACGGCCATGGGCACGTTGCGCAGGGCGCCGTCCGGCACGAACACCAGATGGGTGGCACCGCTTGCCTGCAGCTGGGCCTCCAGGGGCCGCAGGATCCAGTCATAGAGGCGCTGGGAGACCGGCAGCAGGGCGCTGGCATCAAAGCTGGAGCGCTCAATTGGATTGATGTAAAGCAGGCGTTCCAACTCGGCCACGGTGCGTTGGAGTTCGCCTTCGGCCAGGGGCTCTGAATGGGCGATCAAGGCCCCTGAGGCACCGGGAAGGCGAACGATCACCTCCAAGCGATTGGGCAGCAGGATCGGATAGATCACCGCCGCCCGGGGGTCGATCTGGTCTATGGCTACCTTGCTGGGCTGGAGGCAGGCTTCCTGGAAGAAGTCATTGAGTTCGGCGATCTGGAGGGCTTCGATGGCCTGGCGGGAGCGCTGCAAGGCCTCGGGGTCCACCTGGCCCGGCCCCGAGGTGAGCAGGTCGACGTACTGGCGGTAGAGGGGTTCGATGCTGGTGCGGAAAGCTCCCTGGATGGTGCTGCCGGCGCCAGCAATGTTCTGACGCAGCAGCCGCTGGGCGGCAATGGCCTGGCCATAGGCCTGCAGGGCGGTTTGCCGCTCTCCCTGCAGGCGAGCGATGCGCCCCAGCTGCCACCACCAACGGGAGGTCAGTTCGGGGGCCTCCAGGGGCAGGGCGAGCTGGAGGGCCTCCTGACTGTGGCGGGTGGCTTCAGCAAAGGCGCCGGCGGTTTCTTCCAGATGGCCGATGCTGCCGATGGCGATGGAGCGAGAACGGCGATCGGCAAGGGTTTCGGCGCTTTTCTGGCAGCGCTCCAGCAGGGAGCGGATGGCGGCCGGCTGCGGCCGCATGGCGATCGGCAGGCCTGGCCCCTCTTGTTGCAGGCGCAGCAGGGTGGTGGCGAGATGGAGGCTGGCATCGAGGCTGCGGCGGCTGGTGGGCAGCTCGGTGGCGGCGGCCAGCAGGGGCGGCCAGAGCCTGGCGGCGGCGGCGAACTGGAAGGTGTCGAGCAGGAGGCTGAGCTGGGCGGTTTGGGCCTGGAGGCGATCGAGGCGATCGGAGCTGGCTTGATGGGCCAGTTGGTAGTGCTGCAGGGCGGCTTGGGTGTGGCCAAGGTCGCGCTGGCTGTTGGCGATCGCCAGGTGGGCGGCGCTGATGGCGGCCGGCGAGGCGATGGCTGCGGCGGTGGCGAGGCTTTGGCGCTGCAGCTTCAAGGCCTCCATGGGACTCCCCTGGCTCAAGAAGGTGCCGGCGAGGCTGAGCAGGGCAGCGGCCCGCAGGGGCGATGGCGACTGGCCCTGCAGGCTGGCCACCAGGGGTGTTAGCAGCTGGGAGGCCTCATTGGCGTGACCGAGCAGCTGCAGGGCCTCGGCCTGGTTCAAGGTGCTGTTCAGCGCGGCGGCCGGATCACCCGCCAGCCGGTATAGCTCGCTGGCCCGCTGCCAACCCCGCAGGGCCTCAAGGGTTTCACCCTGCTCGTAGCGCAGGCGGGCCTGGGTATGGAGGGCCTGGGCGAGGGTGCGACTGTGTTCGCTGCTGGGGGGCAGGTTGGGCCGCTGCAGCAGCTCCAGGCTGGTGGCGATGGCCTCGCGGGCAGCAACGGGCTGACCCAGGTGGTGGAGAGCCAGCGCGAGGTTGCTGAGCACCATCGCCTGGTTGAGGTGGTCGCCGTCGCTGCGGTAGCTGTCGGCGGCCTGCTGCCAGAGGTCACGGGCCTGGCCGAAGTTGCCGCTTTCATAGGCCTGGCGGGCCCGCTGATCGAGGCTGGTCGCGGCGCCAGGGGCTGGGGAGCCAGGAAGAGCAGCGAAGGCCGTGGAGAGCTGGCCCGGCGCCAGAGCCAGCAGCAACCCCAAGGCGAGGGCGAGGAGTTGCCGCAGGGCTCTGGAGGGGCGACGCATCAGCGGGGCTCCGGGCAGGGTGGCAGGGGCAGGGCCAGGCGGGGGGCGGAACCCTGGAGCTGGATGGCGCTGGCGATCGGAATGATGGCGGCTGGGGCTGGCTGGGCGGTGCTTGGAAGGGACGCGCTGGTCTGGAGGCCCCGGCGCGGGGCAGGGCGACCCAGGTCGTCCAGCAGCGGCGCGGCGGTGGGGCGATCGCCGGGCAGACTGGGCTGCCCACCGCGGCCGGTTTGGGTGAATTCGGCCCGACGACCATCCCCGCGGGGTGAGCAGGCGCGCACCAGGTCGTTGTCGGGGTCGAGGGGCTGCTCGATCGGCACCACGCCCCGGTCTGGGGTGAGGAAAGGGATGTAGAAGGCCAGCACGCCATCACGGCCGCTGCGGGATTTGGCGCTGGCCTCGCTGATGGGGGTGAAGAAGGTGTTGATATTCATCCCGAATATGCCAAGGGCACGCAGTTCAATCCGGCCACCATTGCCCGCGTCGGCGCTGGCGAGGATGTCGTTGCCGGCGAAAGCGCCCGGGAAGGAGGAGAGCAGGAAGCCATTGGGCAGCAATAGTTTGATATTGCCGCCGTTGGCTTTGTCGATGGCGGTGGCGGTGATGCTGCTGCCGTTGCTGAGGATCAGGTCTCCACCCAGAGTGATGGAGATGTTGGCGCCGCCCTCCTTGCTGGCGGAGCGGGCGGTGCTGGCGTTGATGCTGCTCTGGTTGTCGAGTTGCAGCCGATCGCTCAGGCTGATCTTGATTGAACCGGCCTGGCCGAAGTTGCCGCCATCGGCCTTGATTTGACTGGCACCGTTGAGCAGGAGCCTGGTGCCGTTGATGTTGATGTTGCCGCCGGCTCCAGAGCCCGTGGAGGCCGTGGCGATTGCGCTGCCACCGTCGAGCTCGGTGAAGGCGCTGATCAGGTTGATCGCTCCTGCCTTGGCGGCAGCGCTGGTACTGGCGCTGATGCTGCTGGCGCCCGCCAAGGTGAGATTGGGAGTTTTAATTATAATATTAGCCAGATCGTTGTCGTTGGCCCAGGCAATGGTGGAGCTTGTGTCTGAGGAGATTTGGCTGCCGTTGCGCAGATGAAGGCTGTTGGGGCCAGCTGCGGTGATGCTGATTGAGCCTGCGGGCCCTGTGGGCTGGGGGGAAGCATCCGAACCAGAACTGGACCTGGTGCTCACCTTGGCGCGATTGTCGAGGGTAATGGTGTTGGCTTCAGCAGAAATGGTGCCGCCCCTGCCTGATCCACTGGTCTGGGCAGTGGCAACAGCACCTCTATCAAGGCTGATGGAGGAGCCTTTGAGGTCGATACCTCCGCCTTTGCCGCTGCCTTTGGTTTCAGCGGTGATTGATCCTTGGCCAAAGATCGACAGGGTTTTAGCTGATGTACCCAGCTTGATCGTGCCGCCCTGGCCACCGCCGGGGGCAGTCTGCTCGGTGGCAGCGTTGATGAGGGAATTACCCGAGAAGGCAATTGCCAGATCGCGGCCAGTGCTGGCATTGAGGGAAATGGAGCCTGCGTTGCCGGTGCTGGTTGCTTTGGTGCTGAGCTGGGAGCCGCCAGAGCTGCCATCGCTATAGAGATTGAGGGCATCGGCATCAACATTGATGGTGCCGCCAAGGCCGGTGCCAGAAGTTTCGGCGGTGGCAATGGCGCCTCGGTTCAGGCTGATGGTGTTGGCAAATAGGGAGATCTCGCCGCCCTTGCCAGTGCTGGAGGTTTGGGTGCTGAGTTTGGCTTTGTTATCCAAGCCAAGACTGTTGGCTGTGGCGCTTACCAAGCCACCATTGCCAAAGCCAGAGGTCTGGGCGGTGAGCTGCGCCGCGTCAACGTTGATGGTGCGGCCTTGCAACGTGATGTCGCCGCCTTTGCCGCTGCCTTTGGTTTCAGCGGTGATTGATCCTTGGCCAAAGATCGAGAGGGTTTTAGCTGATGTGCCCAGCTTGATCGTGCCGCCCTGGCCACCGCCGGCAGCGGTCTGCTCAGTGGCGGCGTTGATCAGTGAATTACCCGAGAAGGCAATTGCCAGATCGCGGCCAGTGCTGGCATTGAGGGAAATGGAGCCTGCGTTGCCGGTGCTGGTTGCTTTGGTGCTGAGCTGGGAGCCGCCAGAGCTGCCATCGCTATAGA
>JBIKMU010000046.1:0-29270 GCA_044359075.1 Cyanobium sp.
CTCTGGCGTACATCTTCGTTCTCATCGGACTGGGCACGCTGTTTCAGTATCGCCAGCGTGTCTGGATCATCCTTCCAGCCACGCGCCAGCTCCCGCACCGCGCTCTGGCGTACATCTTCGTTCTCATCAGACTGGGCACGCTCTTTAATTATCGCCAGCGTGTCTGGATCATCCCTCCAGCCACGCGCCAGCTCCAGCACCGCGCTCCGGCGTACATACCAGTTCTCATCGGATTGGGCACGCTGTTTCAGTATCGCCAGCGTGTCTGGATCATCCCTCCAGCCACGCGCCAGCTCCAGCACCGCGCTCTTGCGCACATACCAGTTCTCATCGGATTGGGCACGCTCTTTAATTATCGCCAGCGTGTCTGGTTCATCCTTCCAGCCACGCGCCAGCTCCCGCACTGCGCTCTGGCGGACATGCTCACTATCATCGTATTGCATGAGGTCTTTGACCCACGAAAGGGTGGTTGGTTCCTCCTTCCAGCCACGGGCAAGTTCCTGCAACGCACTCAGGCGGACAAGCTCACTCTCATCGTATTGCATGAGATCCTTGATCCATGGAAGGGTGTCTTTGTGGTCCTTCCACACATCAGCGATGAGCGCTACGGCCTTTTGTTCTGTAAAGTCGATTTGGAATCCCCCTTTAGAAAAAGAAATAGTAATGTGGCGCAAAGGGCTAAGTTTTAACAGAGCATTAGCGGCCAACATTGTCCACTCAAAATCGTCCACTTTTCCTTCAAAATGTACATTGATAGAGAACCGGTTTCTAATTCCGATAAGCAAATCCTTGGTGACTTGCCGAACACGCCCTTCTGTGCTCCCCAGTTCCCCCCGATTGCGCACTTCGCCAACACAGCGTGCCGCAAAGAAAATGTGGTTACAGGTTTGTTTTGGATCTGGTTGCAGCAGCAACCAATCAAGGATCTCCTTTACAAACTTCGGTGCCAGTCGGCCAGCCACGAGCCTCAGCACCTCATGCCATGTTTCGTCTGGCCAATGCCCAAAGATCTCTGTCTTCAACGCATCAAGCGTCAGCTCTTGTTCCACCTGGAAGAGATCTACGATCGCTTCCGCGCAAAAATACTCCAGAAAAGTGCGATGCACAAACGCATAGTTGCCGCTACCCATAAAGCAGAGCATGAAGTTGCGGCCCCGCAGCTGCTCGATCAACGCCCGGGCGGCGCGATCGGGCCGCAAACCAGGGATACCTTTCAGACCCTCGCTGAGCGTACGCTCAAGCTGATTCTCCTCAATCAGATTGGTCAGGTTGCCGGCTGCCCCATCCGCACCAGCTTGCAGGGTCCAGGCAATTCGCTTCATCAGCCCCAGCTTGTCTTTGCCATCCAGATGGGCATCGGCTAACTCGGGAGTGGCCTCAAAGGCCAGCTCAGTTTTCCACTGATGCAGCAACAGACGGGCGCATTGGCTGTAGATCTCGGACCGATCCCGGGGCAACTCCTGGCTGCGATTCAAGATCGCCATCAGCGTCAGCAGCAGCGGATTGCCCGCCAACTGCAGAATCGCCGGCGATTGTTGGATTGCCTGCAGCAGCGAGGCCCGTTTGCGTTCGCCTTTGCTGCCATCTTCGTAGGCCAACTGATGCCAGCGCTGCAGGAAAAGGTCTCTTTGCTCTTGAACCAGTTCCTGCAGCATGAACGGGCGGAAGCCCTCATGCCGCCAGCGCTCATGCTGAAAGCCGATCAGGCGCGAACTCACCACGAACTGGGCATCCGGGTAATCGTCCGCAAAACGATGGATCGCTGTTGTCACCTCCTGCCGCAGTTTGTGATCGAACACCTCATCGAGGCCATCTAACAAAACTTGGGTGCGGTTATGCCGTAGCCAGTAATCCAGGGCTTCTGGATTTAATTGCCAGCGCAGGCTTTCAGAGCGGCCCAGATAATCGAGAAAGCCACTTACTTCGCCCTTAGCGCGGCGGCTGGCGTAATCGCGCAGCTCAATCAGTAGCGGCAACGGGGCATCGCCCATCAGCGGGTCGTTCGCATCCGCCCAGGCCAAGACCAAATACTGCAGCAGCAACGATTTGCCCGATCCGGGATCGCCCAGCACCACCAGCTTCCGCTGCGACGGATCGGCCAGCAGCTCCAACATCGGCTGCGGTGATTGATCCAAATAGGTGCGGAGCAGACTTGCGAGCTCCTCCTCCTGCAACTCCGTTCCATCCAGGGCCTCTTCCTCCCGCAGGCGCCGTTGCAGCTCCTTGGGCAGCTCCATGGCCCGGGGCAGAAACTGCTCGCATTCGCGCACGGTGGGGGGGATGAACACCTCCGTAACCCGGATACCGCGCGGCATGTCACTGCTGGTGGCGTCGAGCTCCTCCAACTTCAGGTGCCCGTAGTACTTGGCCACCGCTTCGCGATAGCCAGAGAGATCCAGGCTGGGGGCCTGGGCTGATCGCAAGCGCCCCAGCGCTGAAGCCATGGCCCCGGCGGCGGCAGCACCGTCAGGCACGAGCGAGCGCAGAAACGGCCCCAGCTCGGCGTAGTCGTCGCCATAGGCGATCGGTTCCAACCAGTGGGCATCAGCAAGCTTCTTGCGCAAGGTGGCCAGCTCGGAGGCGCGACAGAGAAGCCTGTGGCGCGGCACCACATCATTAAGGGCTTCTTTGCCCCAGGCGATTAGTTGTTGGAAATTAGGGTCTAATACCGTATCGCCGCAGCCAACGAACAGCAAGGTTTTGCTAAGCGTTAAACATTGCATGATCGCCTTGGCGTGCGGGTCGTCTTTTACTTTTTGGTAAGACTCCACTCCCAACACCACCGATTCAGGCTTTCGATACTCACCGTGCAGATGAAGGATGGCCTCTCTTGGGGCACGCAGGGCCTCCTGGACTGCGTTGGCCTCCTGCCAGGTGATGGCGGGGCGACCGGTCGCTTCTTCGAGCAGGTGGTCATAATTCAGCGTGGCGACTAATCCCGGCAAGTTGGCTATTTGCTGCAAAAGAGCTTCATCTTGAAGCTCTAATATACCGATTGTTGTCTCTAGCCAGCTGCGGTAGGTTCCCTCACTGCGTGCCTTGAATCGCTCCGTGATCATTCCAGCCGCGCTGATCATGAAGTCGGTTTTGCCGCTGCGGATCATGTTTCGCAGCATCTCTTCACCCCCATCCGCCGCGCCGATTTCGCACAGCCGATGTACCCCATGCTCCAGCAGCCCCGTCCAGGTGGCCACCTTGTGCCCATCCACCTCCTGATTGCCGCAAGCCGCAACCGAGACGCCCGATCCCACCACCACAACCAACTGCCCGCTGGCGATCTCCCTTTGGAGCTGATTAAACTGGCTGGAAGATGGACTCATGCGACCAAGTTTTCAGGTGGTGGGAAACTCGAGAATTTCTATGCCTGGCTGCAGGGCAACGTGTAAAAACGCCGCTGCCGTCCAGGGTAGGACTTTCTGGCAATACGCCACTAAAAAGCTGGCGGCGGGCATCAAACCCCCCATCATCATCAAGGCCCCGCCTGAGATTTTTGCTGAGATGTTTTGCCCCTGAAAGCGCCCTGGGCGCCGCAAGGCCCAGGAGCGTGCCCGCCATGCAATCAGCCGCTGCATCAGCAGGGGGAGTGAGCCAGGGCCATGGTTGGGCCTTCAGTCTCCTGATCCCAAGCTGCCGGCCTGTTCAGCTGTTGGCCGCCATCCAGGCGTGGAGATCTGCCATGCCCTCGAAATCCAGCAGGGCTTCAGCCAGGGCCTCCAGCCTCTCCAGCGGCATGCTGCGGATCACGCTTTCCTGCTCCGCGCTCAGGGGGCCGCAGCGGCGACTCAGCAGGCGCAGGGTGACCTTGGCTTCTCCTTGGACTTGACCCAGGACGATGCCTCGAGCCTCACCAAGGGCGACGCCTCGGGCCTCACCAAGGGCGACGCCTCGGGCCTCACCCTGTGCCTCCCCCCGCCCAAAGATCTCCCGATAGGCCACGCTCTGGGTGAAGTCGTCGAGGGTGATGCCGCCCATGGCGCAGAGCTCCTGAATTGATCGGCCGTTAAAGCGTGACACCAAAATAGCGGCGATCACGTCGTCAATCTCGGCGGCCTGGCTGCTGCCGGCCACCCGGGCCCGGAGGGCGGAGGAGGTGGCCGGCAACTCCTGCTCGCTCTGGAGCAGCAGGGCCAGTGCCTGCACCAGAGCCGGGGCGGTGGGGTTGGCGGCGGCGGGCAGTAGCTCAATCCACTGCACCCGCTGCACCACAAACTCCGCCAGGGGGGCTGGATCGCCGAAGTGCAGCTCGCGGGAGGGGCAGAGCACCACCACCCGCCAGCGCTCGATAGCCGGCTCCTGCTGCAGCAAGCGGGCGGTTTCGGCGTAGAGGCGCCGCAGGAAGCCAGCGTCGGCGGCCATCTGGGCCTCCAGGATCAGGGCCGGCAGCTCAGGCCGCTCTGGCGGCGGCAAAAACAGCCCATCGAGGCGATATTCCCGCTCTTTCAACACAGGGGCCGAAAACCTGTACCCGCTCGCATCCGCGGGCAGATCGGGCAGCAGCGGCAGGATGCGATCGGGTTGGTGCTGGAAGAGCCAATAAAAAAGCTTGTCGCTGGCGACCACAACGGCAAACCCAGACCCGAGTTCCAGGCAGGCTGGCACGGAAGTTCTAGCCCTCCCAGATCTCCGCCAGCTCCAGCCGCAGCCCCGGCAACAGTTCGCCCCCCTCCAGCGCCTCGGCCGCCTCGATCCGCTCCATCGCCACCGGCGCCGCAGGATCAGCCCCCGGCTGCCAGATCTCAACAGCCCGCTGTTCTGGAAACAGCAGCCAGCCCAGTCGGGCGCCGTTGGCGAGGTAGGCAGCCATCTTGCGCCGCAGGGCTTCGCTGCCGCGGGGGCCTTCATCCGAGGGGCTCACCAGCTCAACCACCAGGTCTGGGCACAAGGGCGGAAAGCCGCGGCGTTGTTCGGGCGAGAGCGCCTGCCAGCGCTCCAGCCGCACCACGGCCGCATCGGGGCTGAGCACGGAGCCATCGGGGAGGCGGAAGCCACCGGAGCTGTCAAACACCACCCAGCCTCCTCGACGCTCCGCCCAGGCCTGCAACCGGAACAGCAGGCGGGTGTTGCGGCGACTTGTCTCGCCTCCGGTGGGGGTCATCGCAATCACCTGGCCAGCGGCCGTGAGTTCCAGCACCGCCTCGGGGTTGGCCTCGCACACCAGGGCGAACTGCTCCGGGCTGAGCTTCAGGCCCGTCGGCAGCACAAGGGGCTCCAGACCGGTGGCTGGAGCCTGGGGGGCGGCGGGAGCAGGGGGGGCGAGGGTCATCTCCCCGGTGGGGGCTTGGGATTCAGGTTAGGCGGGGTTGATACAGCACAACCGCTCTTTGCCGCAGCCGCTGCTCCACAAACTCCGCGACCGGGGCTGGATCGCCTCCTCCCGGTCACGGGTCGGAGCCTTTTTGTATATTAGATCCTACGGCTTGGCACGGTTTATCAGCTACTGACCGACCCGAAAAGACTGTGCCCAATTGGCTTTTCGCGGTATCAGCAAAGCCAGAACTAGAAGCGGGTGACCGGGCTCGAACCGGCGACGTTCAGCTTGGGAAGCTGACATTCTACCACTGAATTACACCCGCAAAGTAGACAGAATTGCCTGATTGGGCTTGATTTTCTGTTACTAATTTACCTTAGCAAGCCCTGCGGCTCCGGCCTGGAGCGACAGGGGCCCGACTGCCAGCCCCCGCCAGTGCAGGACCTGACTTCCGCCTGGGACGGAACCAACCCCGCCCCAAGCGGCCCCGCCGTCCCGTCAGCCCGCCGCCAGCTCCTTGGCGGCGGCCGCAACGCCGGCGCCGGTGCCCACCGTGCCCAGACCCAGGTCCTGCAGGGTGGCCTCAATGGCGGCCACGGCCGTGAGGATGTCGCGGTCGCAGACGAAGCCGAGGTGGCCGATGCGGAAGACGTGGCCCTTGAGGTGGTCCTGGCCGCCGGCCAGCAGGATGTCGAAGCGGTTTTTGACCTCCTTGCGCAGGGTCTCGGCGTCGATGCCCTGCGGCGCCACGGCGGTGATCGCCGGGCTGCCGTGGCCCGCCGCGGCATAGAGGGGCAGACCGATGGCCTGCATGGCGGCGCTGGTGGCGCGACGGTGGCGTTCATGGCGGGCGAAAATCGCCTCCAATCCCTCCTTCTGCATCATCTCCAGGGCGGCCTCCAGGGCGAAGTAGAGGTTGATCGCCGGAGTGAAGGGATTGCTGTCGGCCTTGGCCGATTTGCGGTATTTACCCAGGTCCAAATAGAACTTGGGCAGGTCGGAGCGCTCATAAGCCTGCCAGGCCCTGTCGCCCATGGCCACGAAGCTGAGGCCCGGCGGCATCATGTAGCCCTTCTGGGAGCCGGAGCCGATCACGTCCAGGCCCCAGTCGTCCATCGGCACGTCGGTGGCGCCGATGCTGGTGACGCAGTCGGCAATGCTGATGGCCGTGCCGTGGGCCTTGACGTAGCTGGCGATGCTGCGCAGGTCGTTGATCACCCCGGTGGAGGTTTCGGAGTGGGTCAGGATCACCGCCTTGATCGCCTTGTCGGTGTCGGCCTCCAGCGCCTGTTGGAAGGCCCGGGGATCCAGAGGTTGCCCCCATTCCGCCTTGATCACCTGCACATCGAGGCCATAGGCCTTGGCCACCTTCACCCAGCGCTCGCCGAACTTGCCGTTGTCACCGCAAAGCACCCGATCGCCCCGGCTGAGGGTGTTGACGATGCCGGCCTCCATGGCCGCCGTGCCGCTACCGGTGATCACCAGCACGTCATTGTTGGTCTGGTGCAACCACTGCAATTGCTCGGTGGTGCGCTTGACGATCTTCTGGAAATCGGCGCTGCGGTGGCCGATCGGATGGCGCCCCAGGGCCTGCAGCACGGTTTCCGGCACCGGCGTGGGTCCGGGGATCATCAAGGTGAGCTTGTCCTGCATGGCGGTGGGGCGCGCGGGGGGCGGCGCGGCGAAGGCACGATCGACCACCATAAAAAACGGTCACCATCCCCCTGGCCTCGCGGCCCCGCCATCGAGCCCCCCGCAGCACTTGAAATGGCAACCCTTTGAAATCTCAACCAGCGGAAATCGCAACCAGTTGAAATCGCAACCAGTTGAAATGGCCACCAGTTCGTCCTCGCTGGGGCACATCGCCACAACTCCTGATTCGACCCCGGCCCGGGGCTACACCCTGCCGGTGTGGCTGGCGCTGGCGGCCCGCGCCGCCGTGGCGGTGTTGCGGGGTGAGCCCTGGCAGGCTGAACGGCAGCTCGATCTGTTAGAGCCGCTGGGCTGGACCTCGCTGCCGCTGAGGGCAGCGGCCCCCCTGCCCGGGGGCTGGGCCCTGGGCGAAGCGGTCTGTGAGCCCGGGGAGGGCCTGGATCTGACCCGGGGGCTGGTGGTGTGGGTGCTGGCCCGCTGGGAGCCGGCGCTTGCCCCGCCCGCTGCCGCCGAGGCTGCTGCAGAGGCCCCAGCCGGGGCCACTTCCAAGGCCCCAGCCGAGGCCGACGAGGATTGCGACTGGCTGCAGCTGGAAGCCGGCGAGGGGGTGGGGGTGCATGCCGCCAGCGGCAAGGCCGCCAGGGGCGATGCCTCCAGGGGCCAGGCCTGCCTGTCGGCCTATGCCCGGGCCCTGCTGCGGGCCAATCTGCGGTCCCTGGTGCCTCCTGGACAGCGCTTGCGATTGCATGTGGTGTTGCCGGCCGGCCGGGCCTTGGCGGAGCGCACCAGCAATGCCGCCTTCGGGGTGGTGGAGGGCCTGGCCCTGATCGGCACCCAGGCCGAAACCCAGGCCAGCGCCGATCCCGACCAGCTGCAACGCACGTTGGCGGCGCTGGCGACACGGTTGGCGGCAGCGGATTTCGGCGCTGATCTGGTGCTGGTGCTGGGGGAGAACGGCCTCGATCTGGCGCCCCGGCTGGGGTTGCCACGCCGGTTGCTGCTCAAGACGGGCAACTGGGTGGGGCCGCTGCTGGTGGCCGCCGGCCAGGGGGGCGTCCGCCGCCTGCTCCTATTCGGCTACCAGGGCAAGTTGATCAAGCTGGCGGGCGGCATCTTCCACACCCACCACCACCTGGCCGACGGCCGCGCCGAGGTGCTCACGGCCCTGGCGGCCCTGGAGGGTCTCACCGGGCCGCCCCTGCAGGCCCTGTTCGGGGCCGCCACGGTGGAGGCGGCCCTGGCCCAGCTGCAGGCCGCCGATCCAGGCTTGGCGGAGCGTCTGCGGACCCGGCTGGCCGCCACCATCGAGCAGCGGGCAGCGGCCTACCTGGCCCGCCACGGGGTTGGCCCCATGGCAATCGGGGCGGTGCTGTTCGATCGCGGCCGCCAGGTGTGTGCGCAGGGTCCGGTGGGGGGGGAGCTGCTGGAGGAGCTGAAAGCCTCTGCTTGAGACCCTGCTGGCTTGGGCGGGGGGCGGCGAATGGGACTGGAATTTGCTGTTGGCGCCCGGAGAGGCAGGCGCCCATATGACTGGTGTATCTGGAGTCTCCAGACCCGCAGCCACGGGGACGCTACCGGTAGCGTTGGTTTTGGCGCTGGCAAGGAGGCGCCGGCAAGGAGATGGCGGCAACGGTGCGCTGGCGAGGAGGCGCTGACATGGAGATGCCGGCAAGGAAGCGCCGGCAAGGGTTTTGCCAGCTGATCAGCCCCTGCCCCCTCGCTTTCGCCTCTGCCCAGGGGCGCCACCTAGGCTGGCCATCCCCTGGCGCCCCTCTGCGGTTGCGCTCCAGGGCTTTCGCCCCAGGTTGTTCGCCCCCCATGACCGCCATGTTGCCCACCGCCTCCGCAGGCCTGGCCCCCGAGGCGGCCCTGGAGGAGGGCCTGGCGGCAGCCCTGGGCGAGGGCCGTAGTCCAGCAATCGTCATTCTGGATTTCGGCTCTCAATATTCCGAGCTGATTGCCCGCCGCGTGCGTGAAACCGAGGTGTATTCCCTCGTGCTTGGTTACACCACCACGGCCCGGCAGCTGGCCCAGCTGGCCCCCAAGGGCATCATCCTCAGCGGCGGCCCCAGTTCGGTGTACGAAGACGGGGCACCCCGCTGCGATCCGGCCATCTGGGACCTGGGCATCCCGGTGTTGGGGGTTTGCTATGGCATGCAGCTGATGGTGCAGCAGCTGGGGGGCTCGGTGATGGCAGCCGGTCGGGCCGAATACGGCAAGGCGCCTCTCTACCTGGATGATCCCACCGATCTACTCACCAACGTGGGTGAAGGGTCCACCATGTGGATGAGCCACGGTGATTCGGTAAGCAGCCTGCCCGAAGGTTTCGTGCGCCTCGCCCACACCGACAACACTCCCGATGCCGCCGTTGCCCACCACGGTCGGCGTTTGTATGGGGTGCAGTTCCACCCGGAAGTGGTGCATTCCGCCGGTGGCATGGCGATGATTCGCAACTTCGTTTATCACATTTGTGGCTGCCAAGCGGATTGGACCACCGCAGCCTTCATTGACGAAGCCATCGCCGATGTGCGGGCCCAGGTGGGCGACAAACGGGTGCTGCTGGCCCTCTCCGGTGGCGTCGATTCCTCCACCCTGGCCTTCCTGCTGCATCGCGCCATCGGCGACCAGCTCACCTGCATGTTCATCGACCAGGGCTTCATGCGCAAAGGGGAACCGGAGTTCTTGATGGAGTTCTTCGATCAACGCTTCCATATCAATGTCGAATACATCAATGCCCGCGAGCGCTTCATCAGCAAGCTTGAAGGTGTCACCGACCCGGAGGAGAAACGCAAGTTGATTGGTGCGGAGTTTATTCGCGTCTTCGAACAGGAGAGCAAACGCCTTGGACCCTTCGACTACCTCGCCCAGGGCACCCTCTATCCAGATGTGATCGAGAGCGCCGGCACCAACATCGACCCCAAGACGGGCGAGCGCGTCGCCGTCAAGATCAAGAGTCACCACAACGTCGGCGGCCTGCCCAAAGATCTGCAGTTCAAGTTGGTGGAGCCCCTGCGGCGCCTATTCAAGGACGAGGTGCGCAAAGTGGGCCGCAGCCTCGGCCTGCCCCAGGAGATCGTCGGTCGCCATCCCTTTCCAGGGCCAGGCCTGGCGATCCGCATCCTCGGCGAGGTCACCAGTGAAAAGCTCAATATCCTGCGGGATGCCGATTTGATCGTGCGTGAAGAAGTCCGGGACGCCGGTCTCTACGACGAGATCTGGCAGGCCTTCGCCGTGCTGCTGCCGGTGCGCAGCGTCGGGGTGATGGGCGACAAGCGCACCTATGCCTTCCCGATCGTGCTGCGCTGCGTCTCCTCGGAAGACGGCATGACCGCCGATTGGTCGCGCCTGCCCTACGACCTGCTGGAGCAGATCTCCAATCGCATCGTCAACGAGGTCAAGGGCGTCAATCGAGTGGTGCTGGACATCACCAGCAAGCCTCCCGGCACGATCGAGTGGGAGTGAACCCTGGTCGCCCTGGCTGACTGCCGATACGATCGGCGCCCCATCTAGACCCTTGGCCGCCGTGACCCAAGCCGTTGCCGTCGAGCCGGATCCCCAGCTGCAGCGCCGCCTTCAGCAAGACACAATCTTAATTGGCGGCAAGACCATTTACCTCAACCCTTTCCTGTATTGGCGTCGTTTTGATGCCAACACGGACCGCTGGCTGCGGGAGCCGGGCCAGTTGCCCGAAGAGCAGATCGCGGCCAACCGTCTGCGCTTCTACCCCGAACTCGATTGGGACAGCCTTGAACCGGCGGATCGGGCCATCCATGACGGCGCCGTTGAGATGTTCGTCAAAAGCCTGGAGTTGATCAGCACCTTCAACCCCGAGCTCACCCCCGGCCAGCTGCTCGAAGTCGAGCGCAAGATGGCCGTCACCAAGAAACGGCCCTTTGAGCGCTGGGTCGAGCGAGCCCTGCAGCGCCGCCAGAAGCTCAGCCTGCGGGAGCGACGCCGCTTCGACCGCGATCGCTTCCTGCGGGGCTGGGGAGAATGGCTGGCCCTCGACACCACCCGCCAGGCCCTGTTGCCCCTTTCCCTGGCCCTGGTGCTGGCCGGCAGCACCGGCTGGTGGCTGGGCAGCCAGAACTTCTGTCGCAAGATTCTGGTGGCCCCGGCCGTGCAGCAGCCGAGTCCCTGATCCCGGCCCTGCACCCGACCTTGCATACGACTGAGGGCACGGCCAGATGGTGCGCCGGCGCCTTTAGCCCCAATTCTTTGGGCATTGCCGCGCCAGACTGGGACGATTACGGAGTTGGACGTACGCCGATGGCCGCCGATCCCCTTGATGCCCTGCGCCTCACCTTGATGCAGGATGTGCTACCCGTGGGCCTGGCCGTGGTCGAACGGGCCCGCAAGGGGGGGCCTCGGGAGGTGATGGCCGCCTTCGATGGCTCCAGCCCCGATCCCCTCGGCACCCTGCGAGAAGAAGGCGAACCGGCCGCCACTCAGCTGCGGGCCGGCCTGGACAATCTCCAGCCAGGACTTGGCAATCCCGTGGTCAAGGTGGAAGTTCGCGATGTGCCCTTCCAAAGCGCCCACTCCGCCGCCCAGTCCGAAGACCAGCCCCGGGAGGATGCGGCCGAACTCCAGGCCGCCCTGGTTCGCATCGGCTCCCGCTTGGCTGAGCTGGAGCGGCGCCTGGCGGCGGCCCCACGGGCCCATGCTGCCGGCCCGATCAGCTACGGCAGGGAGAGCAACCCTGGCGGCGGCACGGGCTTCAATGACCGGGGTGCGGCCGGTCGGCGCTGATGGGGCCCCTGGCCTCGGGCAGTTCCCGCCAGACGGGGGTGGGCCACCAGCCTGGGGTCCTGATGACCTTTGTGCTGTTTTGCTGCCTTGCCATCTTTGGTCGGTTGGCCTGGTTGCAATTGCTGCATGGCGCCGAATTCAAGGCGATGGCCGATGAAAACCGCATCCGCCTGCTGCCGCGCGATCCGGTGCGGGGGCGCCTGCTGGATCGCCAGGGGCGTGTGCTGGCCACCAATCGCCTCACCTACAACCTCTACCTGCAGCCGCGGTTGCTCAAAAAAGGCGGTTGGCCCGCCCTGCGAGACCAGCTGGCTGAGTTGTTGACGCTGCGCCCCGCCGATCTGGAGACCCGCCGCCAGCAGGGAGCCCACAGCGAGGGTTTCCGCATCCGCCTGGCCGGTCCCCTGACGCCGGTGCAGGTGCTGCGCTTTCGCGAACGGGCCGATTCCCTGCCGGGCGCCGAGGTGGCTATCGAGGTGCGCCGCACCTACCCCAATGGCGCCCTGGCATCGCACCTGATGGGATACACCAGCAACATCACCGAAGAGGAATACAAACGGCTCGAACCCCAGGGGTACCGGCTCAGCGACCGCATCGGCCGCACGGGCCTGGAGATGGTCTACGAAAAGCATCTGCGCGGCGAATGGGGCGGCCAGCAGTTGGAGGTCAATGCCGCCGGCCAGGTTCAGCGCGTCCTGGGGGACAAACCGGCCCAGGCCGGCAAAGACCTGCGACTCACCATCGATCTCGACCTGCAGCAGGCCGCCGAACGGGCCCTGGACACCGTCAGCAAAGGGGCCATCGTCGCCATGGATCCCCAAACCGGGGCGGTGCTGGCCCTGGCCAGCCGTCCCCATTTCGACCCCAACATTTTCTCCGATGGTCCCACCACCGCCCAGTGGAACCAACTGAACCGGCCGGAGGCACCAATGCTGAACCGCACCCTGCAGGGGTTCCCACCGGCCAGCACCTTCAAGATCGTCACCACCATCGCTGGCCTGGAGTCGGGCAAGTTCCAGGCCAGGTCCACCCTGCCCACCTCCGCTTCGTTTTGTTATGACGGCCAGTGCTACACCGACCATGCTGCCCATGGCTCGATTGGCTTCCCCTTTGCCTTGGCGGTCAGCAGCAACAGCTTCTACTACCGGCTGGGGCTGGCTCTAGGTCCGAGCGAGTTGTTCAAGGCCGCCCGGCGCATGGGTTATGGCGCCTACACCGGGGTCGAGTTGCGGGAGGAGGAAAGCTCCGGACTGCTGGGGGATCCCGACTGGAAACGCAAGGTGCTCAAGGAGCCCTGGTCGTCGGTTGACACCATCACCTCATCGATCGGCCAGGGGGCCGTCACCGTCACTCCCCTGCAAATGGCCCGTCTCTATGCGGCGGTGGCCAACGGAGGTTGGCTGGTGACTCCCCACCTGGTGGAGCGTCCAGTGCAGCGGGTCTGGCTGGGGCTCAAGCCCGAGACCCTGCAGGTGTTGCGCCAGGGCCTGCGGCAAGTGGTCACCGAGGGCACCGGCAAGGTGCTCAACGATCCCAGCCTGCCACCCGTAGCCGGCAAAACGGGAACCGCTGAGGACCCCCCCCGCCCGGACCATGCCTGGTTCGGCGGCTATGCCCCCGCCGACCAGCCCACCTTGGTGATCGTTGCCTTCGGCGAAAACAGCGGTGGCTACGGCGGCACCATCGCGGCCCCCATGGTGCGGGCCTTGATGACCACCTGGTTCCGGGGGGCGGCGGCGGCGACAGCCCAGCAGCGCCCCTAAGCCAAGGGTCAGGTGGGCAGGGGCACCCTTGCCTGGTTGAGGACCTTGCGGTAATAGCCCCGCAGTTGGTCGGTGGCGCCGGCCCAGCCCCAACGTTCCGCCTCCTGCCGGGCCGCCTGCCGCAGGCAGGCCCGGGTCTGGGATTCGCCGAGCAGTCGCTGCACGGCGGTGGTGAGGCTGTGGGGCTGGTCGGGATCGTAAAGGCAGCCGTTTTCGCCATCGCTGACGATGTCGGGGATGCCGCCCCGGTCGGCCCCCACCACGGGACAGCCGGCAGCCATGGCCTCCAGCAATACCAGCCCCAGGGTTTCGGTAGAGGAAGGAAACAGAAAGGCATCGCCGCAGGCATAGGCCGAGGCCAGGTCTTGGCCCGCCAGATAACCCACAAACGTGGTGGGGGTGCCTTCGAAGCAGCGCTCCAGTTGTTGCCGATGGGGTCCGTCGCCCACCAGGGCAAGGCGGCTCTGGGGCATGGCCTCCAGCACGGGGCGGATGCGTTCAATCTGCTTTTCGGCCGAGAGGCGGCCGATATAAAGCAGCAAATTGCCGGTGTCGTCGTAGGGACCGTGCAGCCGGGCGCGCATGCTGTCGTTGCGCCATTCAGGGCGGAATAAATCGGTATCCACGCCGCGCTGCCAGAGAGCCGTGTGCTGGATGCCCTTGGCGGCCAGTTCGGCCACCATCGCGGTGGAGGTGCAAAGGTTGAGACTGGCCTGGTTGTGGGCGGCCTTGAGCAGCTCCCAAAGCAGGGGCTCCAGCATGCCCATGCCGTAATGCTCCAGGTATTTGGGCAGGTGGGTGTGATAACTGGCCACCAGGGGCAGATTGCGGCTCTTTGCCAGCCAAATGCCCCCCAGACCCAGCACCGCCGGATTGACCACATGCACCAGATCCGGGCGGAACTGCTCCAGGGCTTCGGAGACCGCCGGCCGGGGCAGGGCCAGTTTCAATTCGGGATAGAGGGGCAGGGGCAGGGCCGGCACCCCCACCACCTTTGCTCCCAGGTAGGAATCGGGGGCGCCCTCGGGACAGAAGATCAGCACCTCATCCCCCGCCGCGACCAAGTGCTGCAGGGTCTTGGTCAGCCGGGTGACGATGCCGTCCACCTTGGGCAGGAAGGTTTCAGTAAAGAAGGCGATCCGCACTGGCCGCCCTCGCTTATGGGCGGGCGGCGATGGCCTCAGCCTGCCGCGTCGTCCAGGCGGAAAGGCAGGGAATGCGGGAGCGGTCGCAGCGGTCTGCCCAGCGGCGAGCCACATCGACCACCTCGGCCAGCAAGCCAACGTCGAGGGTGGTGGGTTGGAGTCCCAACTCCAGGAAGCAACTGTTGTCAACGATCAGGTCGTTTTCGATCGCTTCCTTGCGGGGATTCGCCTGGTAGTTGGTTTGGGCACCGGTGAGGGCGGCGACTTTCTCGGCCAAATCGGCGACCCGGTGGCTTTCGGTCATCTGGTTGAAGATCTTTACCTTTTCGCCGCTGCTGGGGGGATGGTCCAAGGCCAACTGCACGCAGCGCACCGAGTCGCGGATGTGGATGAAGGCCCGGGTCTGGCCGCCGGTGCCGTGGACGGTAAGCGGATAGCCGATGGCTGCCTGCATCAAGAAGCGATTCAGCACGGTGCCGTAGTCGCCGTCGTAGTCAAAACGGTTGGTAAGACGGGGATCCTTTTCGGTCAGGGTGGTGTTGGTTCCCCAGACAATGCCCTGGTGCAGATCGGTGATGCGGATGCTGTCGTTCTTGTTGTAATAAAAAAACAGCAACTGGTCGAGCGTCTTGGTCATGTGATAGACGCTGCCGGGATCCGTGGGGTGCAGGATTCTCTCGGTGAAGCGACTGCCGTCGGCTTGGGGCACCTCGACGGTCAGGTAACCCTCAGGGATGGTGGCCCCCCGATGGGAGCCATAGCCATAGACCCCCATGGTGCCCAGGTGGACGATATGGATGTCCAGATCACTCTCGACAATGGCGGCCAGCAGGTTGTGGGTGCCATTGACGTTGTTGTCGACGGTGTAGCGCTTGGTGGCGCTCGACTTCATGGAGTAGGGCGCGGCCCGTTGCTCAGCGAAGTGGACCACCGCATCAGGCTTCTCGCTGCGCAGGAGGCCCAGCAGCCGGTCGTATTCCTTGGCGATGTCCAGCAGCACGAACTCAATCCGCTTGCCGCCCACCTGCTCCCACGCCTTGAGGCGGTCGCCGATGGTGGCGATGGGGGTGAGGGACTCGACCCCCAGATCGATGTCGATTTTGCGGCGACTCAGGTTGTCCACGATCATCACGTCGTGGCCAGCATCCGCCAGGTTCACCGCACAGGGCCAACCACAAAAGCCGTCACCGCCGAGAACGAGAACCTTCACCTCAGACTCCTGAACGAGCGGATGCTCAGACGGGCAAACTACTACAGGCCTTCATCCCCAGTCCCATTGCCCTGGTCCTGACTGGTTCAGGCGTGGGTACGACTGATCAGGGCCGCTACGGCCAGCAAAACCGCCACCAAGGCCAAACCGCCGATCAGCAGAACCTTGTTGTTGGCCCCTCCCCGAGCCTCGCCGGCCTCCATCACCACCATGCGGGGCTCGGTGGCGAAGGCATTGAGCCTGCCGCCGTCTTCTTTGGTGACCTGCATGGAAGGGAAGGACATCAGTTGCTCAACCCTATGGACACTCCCCGGCGGCAAGGCCGCCGGGGAGCGGAACGTCACAGTTTTGAACCCCAGCGGGCTGCCGGGGCGGGCTTCAGGCGCCGACCACGCCGCTGGTTGGGGAACTGGGACTGGCCTGCGGCCGTAGCGGCAGTCGTCCGGCCAGAAAGGCGGTGCGGCCCGCTTCGGTGGCCAGCGCCATGGCCCTGGCCATGGCCGGGGGATCGCCCGCCAGGGCGATGGCGCTGTTGATTAGAAGGGCGTCAGCGCCCATTTCCATGGCCTCGGCCGCCTCACTCGGTACGCCGATGCCGGCGTCCACCACGACGGGGACGCGGGCGTTCTCGATGATCAGGGCGATGTTGGCGGCGTTGCGCAGGCCCTGTCCGGAGCCGATCGGCGAGGCCAAGGGCATCACCGTGGCACAGCCCACCGCTTCAAGCCGCCGGGCCAGCAAGGGATCGGCGTTGATGTAGGGCAGCACCACAAAGCCTTCTTTGACCAGTTGCTCGGCTGCTTCCAAGGTGCCGAAGGGGTCGGGCAGCAGGTGCCGGGGGTCGGGAATGACTTCCAACTTGACAAAATTGTTTTCCTCCTGGCCGGCGAGGCGGGCCAGCTCCCGACCCAGGCGCGCCACCCGGATCGCCTCCTCGGCGGTGGCGCAGCCGGCGGTGTTGGGCAGCATCCAGATCCGTTTCCAGTCGATTGCCTCCAACAGCCCCTCGTGACCCTGGGCCCTGCTCTGGACGCGCCGTACGGCCACGGTGACGATCTCGCAGCGGCTGGCAGCCAGGCTGGCCTGCATGGCCGCCAGGGAGGGGTACTTGCCGGTGCCGGTCATCAGCCGGCTAGCGAAGCGACGCCCGGCGATGACGAGGTCGGTGGGGGCGGTCTGGGTCACAGCCCAAGCAGGCGGTCGTTCCGACGTAGTCTGCGCTCTGGACCCGCGATCGCTGCTTTGGTGGCGGCCCCCATGCCCCTGCTGTTGCCCTTTTTGGTCGCCGCCACCCCTGTTGCGGTGCCCGCCCGCCCCTTCACGGCCCCGCCCAGTGCTTTTACGGCCCCCACCTTCAGCGCCCCTGCCGGAGCGTTCTCGGGCGGCAGCCAGGTGCCCCTGCCATCGCCCCTCGCCCGGCCGCTGCCTGCGGCCGAACCGGCCCCTGGCTCCCTGAATCCCGGGTTCCTGAATCCTGGGGTCAGCATGGATGCGCTGATTTCGGTCGAACCCTTTGACCCGGAGGGTCGTGCCGCCCTGATTGCCAGGGTGATTCCCCGCCAATGGCGCGGCAGCTTCCAATCTTTCGTGGGTGGCGTGGCCCTACCTGCAACGCTTGATCTTGGATCGGTGCGGGCCATGGGCCAGATGGTCGACCTACGCGGCAATTTGCGGATCGGCGCTGCAGTGACGCCAGTGCAGGGAACCCTCAATGCCAAGTCCGACCAGCTCGACCTGCTGCTGCTGGGGGACATGGGCTCGGTAGGCATGGAACCCGGTGGCCAGATCCAGGGCCTGCAGTCGATGTCCCTGAGCAGTTGGCGAGCCCCAAGATTGGTTAGTCCTGGAGGGCGCCTGCTGCTGAACCCCGGGCCGGCGCCGACTGGCCCAGAGCCCATTCGGGGCTTGTGGTGATGGCGAGGTGCTTCTGGTCGGTTTGAAATTCTTATTCAGGCCGACTTGCTGTCAATGCCACTGCGGCGCTTGAGGGTTTTGAGACCTTTACTGGCGGTTTTGTTGTCAGGTTCGAGATTGAGCACCTGTTCGTAGGTGGAGCGGGCCTCGTCAGGCCGTTGCAGTTTGCCCAGGGCAAAGGCGAGATTATTGAGAGCTACGGGGTAATCCGCCTTGCAACGGATTGCCGTTTGGTAGTGCTTGATGGCGGCGGGGTACTTGTTCTGGGCCGCCAAGGCAAAACCAAGGGCATTTTCAATCACGGCCCTCGCTTCTGGCGGCGCCTTTTCAGAATCAGCCAGCTTGATGGCCTGTTTAAGGGTGTCGGCGGCCTGGCTGTAGAGACGCTTGCGCAGCTGGACCGAGGCGAGTTCATAGAGCCCCGCCGCATCGCTGGGCTTGGGTCCCCCCTCGCCACCAAGCCGGGCGAGGGACATCTCATCACGCCGCACCCGCAGAATCTGGCGGCCCACCACGAAGGCGGCACCGGCCAGCAGGGCAATCAGACCTAGCAGGTAGGCCTGGGGGAGCAGGTCGCTCATGGGTTGCCAGCCTTGGGGGAAGTCAGTGGCTGGCCGCGCTCACCACGGTGGAGAAGCTGGTGGGATCGGCAAGGGCCAGCTGGGCCAGCATCTTGCGGTTGATGCGCACGTCGGCTTTTTTGAGGCCACCGATCAGGCGGCTGTAACTGAGCCCATTGAGGCGGGCCGCCGCGTTGATGCGGGCGATCCACAGACGGCGAAAATCGCGCTTGCGGCGGCGACGGTCGCGGTAGGAATTGCAGAGGGCCTTCATCACCCGCTGGTTGGCTGTGCGGAACAGGCTGCCGTTGCTGCCCTGGAAGCCCCGGGCCAGGCGCAGGATTTTGTTGCGGCGTTTGCGGGCGACATTGCCCCTCTTGACGCGGGTCATGGAAGTAGGGAACTAAAGGAAGAGTGGAGTAGGTGGCAACAAGGCGACTGGCGCCATGACATCAGGCGTGGGGCAGCATCAGGGCCACGTTGCCCGCGTCCCGTTCGTCGACGCTGGCCATGGTGCCGAGATGGCGTTTGCGCTTCGGGCTCTTGTGGTCGAGCAGGTGGTTGAGGAAGGCGCGCCGGCGCATGAACTTGCCACTGCCGGTGACCTTGAACCGCTTGGCGGCCGCGCGGCGGGTCTTGAGCTTCGGCATGGCTTTCCTGGGCGCGGGCACAAACAAGCAGAGTACGACGTGAGTTAACCCTTCTCCAACTCCCAGGCCCATGCCCCTTCGCCAGCTGCGCCCATCCCCGAACGTGGCCCCAGGGGCTAGCGCCCCGGCGACCGCCGGCAGGAGGGGGCGCCAGGCCAATCTGCGGGCACCGCTTTTGGGGTTGGTGCTGCTGCTACTGCCCGGGGGGTGCCGGGCCTCAGACCAGCCCCTGGGACTGGCGTCCCCGCCGCCCCCATTGCCGGCCTTGGCGCCCCGGGGCGGCGAGGCGTTGCGGCATTGGCCGGTGCCCGAACCTCCCCCCCTGCGCTCGCAGGATCCGGTGCTGTGGGTGGCCTTGGCGGCCCATCTCGGCCCGGCTGGGGAAGCCGACCAGGCCCCTCCCTTGCGTTTGACGGCCGCATCGGGCGAGCTCACCTTGGTGGATGGTTCAGGACGCCGGATTAGCCGGCCTGAGCTGGTGCTGACCTGGCGATGGCAGCCCCTGGCCCAGCCCGAGCACCTGCGGCGGAGGGTGTTGGGGCCCTTCGCCAGCTACGAAAGTGCCGAGGCGGCGGCCCGACGGTGGCAGGCGACCGGGGTGCGGCCTGAGATCGCCCGCAACAAGGACTGGGAGGTATGGGGGCCGGCCGAGGCGGCGCCCCCTGCGGGCCAGGCTTCGCGCTTGTTCGAGCAGCGCCCCACCCGGCGCTTGGGCCTGCAACTGACCGCCAGCGAGGGCGTCCTGGCGCTGCGCCAGCCCCTGCGCATCGAGGCTCCGGGCGGATTGCGCTGGAAGGGGGGGGTGTATGCCGGTCCCTTCCGCTTGCTGGCGGATGCCCATGGCACCTGGACCCTGGTGGAGGAGGTCCCCCTGGAGCGCTATCTGGAGGGGGTGGTGCCCCATGAGATCGGAGCCGGGTCCCCAGCGGCGGCCCTAGCCGTCCAAGCGGTGTTGGCCCGCACCTGGGCCGTGCGCAACCGGATCCGCTACCAGGTGGATGGATACCATCTCTGTGCCGACACCCAATGCCAGGTATATCAAGATCCGCGCCAGGCCAGCGCCGCCGTGCGGCGGGCTATCGCCAGCACCCGCGGCCAGGTGGTGACTGCCGCCGGTCAGCCCATACATGCGGTGTATCACGCCAGTAATGGCGGAGTAGCAGCCGGACTGGAGGAGGCCTGGGATGTGGAGGCGGTGCCCTACCTGCGCACCTTCGCCGATGGTCCAGCCCCCTTCGTCGCCCGCACCCCCCTGCCCGTTTCACCCCAGGTCCTGGGCCAGTTGCTGCGGGACGGTGCGCTGGCCTACGGCGCCGACCATCCCCTGTTTCGTTGGCAGCGCCGCTTGAGTGCCGCCCGCATCCGGGCCGCCCTGGGCGCCAGGGCGGTGGATGTGGGCGAAGTACGCAGCCTCAAAGTGCTGGAAAGGGGGCCCAGCGGCCGGGTGCTGGGCTTGGAGATTACCGGCGCCAACGGCACCACGGTGTTGAGGCGCGATGCCATCCGCCGCACGCTGCGGGAGTTGCCCAGCACCCTGTTTCTGCTGGTTCCGTCGGGGCAGGGGGCCTGGCGGGTGGACGGTGGTGGCTTTGGCCATGGGGCTGGGTTATCCCAGGCTGGCGCCATCGATTTGGGCCGCCAGGGCTGGAGTGTCGAGCGAATCCTTGGCCATTACTATCCCGGCGCTGTTATGCAGCCGCTGACTGGGTTGGGAAACGCCCTTTAGAATTTGCTTCTTGATCGAAGCCGGGGGGGAGTGCTGATGGACGGTGGTAGTCCCAACGATCACCGCCGTGGCAAGGCCGCCCTCTATCTGTTGGTCTGCTTGGTTTTGGGGGCCTTGCCCCATTGGCTACCCCAGGACACCTGGCGCTTGGCCTTGCCGCTGCTGGCAGGGCTGATCGCCTCCTATGCATTGCGTACAGTTAGTTCGGGAGCCAGAGAAGCCCAGGCGGTGGCTGCCATGGCGCCCGGGGTTGGATCGCTGACTCAGACGGATCAGCAGACGGATCAGCAGACGGGTCAGCCCAGCCAAAAGCCACCCATGGCCGGGGTCGATGTGGTTGTGGCAGCTCGAGATGAGGAGGCGGTGATCGGGCGATTGGTCGAGCGCCTCACGGCCCTGCGCTGGCCGCAGTCCCTGCTGCGGATCTGGATAATCGATGACGGCAGTGAGGACCGCACGGCGGCACGGTTGGTTGAGCTGCAACAACGCCATCCCCAGCTGCAGGTGTTGCGGCGCTCCAGGCAGGCCGGTGGGGGGAAATCGGCCGCCCTCAATGAGGTGCTGCAGCGCTTGCAGGGTCGCTGGATGCTGGTGTTGGATGCCGATGCCGACATGGGGCCAGACCTGCTGGAGCGGTTGATTCCCTTTGCCGAGGCCGGCGGCTGGGCGGCGGTGCAATTGCGCAAGGCCGAGGTCAATAGCGAAAAAAACTGGTTGACCCGGGGCCAGGCAATGGAAATGGCCTTCGACGCAGTGGTCCAGGAGGGCCGCCTGGCCCTGGGAGGGGTGGTGGAGTTTCGCGGCAATGGCCAGTTGCTGCGCCGCGATGCAGTGCAAACGGCAGGGGGGTTCAACGAGGCCACCATTACCGACGATTTGGATCTCAGCTTCCGCTTTCTGCTGGCGGGCCTACCGATAGGGGTGCTCTGGAATCCGCCCATCTGCGAGGAGGCAGTCATCAGCCTGCCGGCCCTCTGGCGGCAGCGGCAACGCTGGGCTGAGGGAGGGTTGCAGCGTTATCTCGACTATGGCCCCCAACTGCTTTCCAATCGCCTCAATGGAACCCAAAAACTTGATCTGTTCGTTTATTTCCTACTGCAATACGTTTTACCGGTGGTGGCCATCGCTGATGGTGCCACTGCTTTGCTGACATTGAGCCGCCCGGCCTTTTGGCCCTTCTCGCTGGTCGCTGTTGCCCTCACTTTGATCGGCATGGCTGCCGGGTGCCGCCGTGCCAGCGAAGGCCCTGTACTCCCCCCTGCCAACCCTGGCAACTTGGCCTTGGGAGTCGTCCACATGATGCATTGGTTTGTGGTTATCCCATGGGTCACTTTGAAGATGGCCCTGCTACCCAAGAAGCTGATTTGGGCAAAGACTGCCCATGGTGAATTGATATCTAATTCAACAAGTTATGTCGAGTATGACCTGGCCACCAAAGTACTTAATCACACACCTGAAGAAGAAGCAATCATTGCTTCTGAAGGTGGTGGGCTTTGAACTGCCTAAGATGAACTTTGTACCTGCTGAATTTGTTGTTTCACCCGCACCTGACCCTGCCGGTGGCCTGCGACGATGAAACCGATGCATTGCGCCATTCGGTAACTTTTGGGGCAAGGTCAGAGATGGGCCGGGAAGCATTCTTGGCAGCGAGTCCCGCCAAGGCTCCAACCGCCGCTGTTACTTGTCCATGGTCAGGACGCCAGAATCAGACAACAAATTTCAACATGCCTGGCCGTTCCTGAAACAGAACTGATTAACCCATCATCGGAGCTTGGTCAAGCATTTCTTGTGCTGGGTAGCTGGACTGCTAAGGCCGCCGATTCCTTGACCCCTCAGCACTAAGGGTTCAAGGACGGATTGGCAGCATGGATGGATCTTCCTGGCCATGAACGTGTATAATATTGACTACAGGTCACTTTAACGTCAGTTGATACATGGCTGATTTTCAGTACGATGTCTGCATCATAGGTGCCGGGGCAGCAGGTGCATATCTAGCCAGACGGCTCCTCAATGAACGACCGCAGCTCAAAGTATTGATCGTCGATGCCGGTCCAAGCATTCCGGTAGGGATGGATGAAGTGGCTTTTAGTTGCGAACAGCATGGAGACACTCCCTACCGAGCTCCCCAGGAAGGCCGATTCTTTGGGCGTGGGGGTACAACGTCTGCCTGGGGTGCGTCACTTGTACCTTACTCAAGGAAGGATTATGACGTAGAAGATACTCTTTCAAGTGAGTGGAAATCTATTGTCCAGGACCTGGACCTATCAGCAGTCTCAACCCTGAAGCATCTTGGCTTTGAAGGATCAGACTTGCTACGGCAATCTTTCGAGGTAAGTGAAAAGATTCGTCGTCATCCCCTAAATCAAATTAACCAGATCGAACTGCAACGCAACATCTATCTACCATTTACCAAGAAGAATTTCGCCTGGATGCTCGATGAACTTGCCAACGTTTCCGGCGCCCAGGTCATGTTGGATTCGGTTGTAACCAAACTGAACCTTGATGGTCATACCGACGTCCCATCTAAATCGGTGAAATCTATCACCATTCAAACCCGAAGTGGTGATCAAACCTCCATTACGGCTCGTGCTGTACTGATCTGTCAGGGAGCGATTGAAACCACCAGAACACTCCTGGAAATTGCTGATCAGCAGGGAGATGATTATTTTCAATGGAAAGATCTAGTTGGAAACGGTCTGAGTGATCATATCTCGTTTCCAGTTGCAAACTATAATTCAGATAGTACTCAAAAAATTGCCCAGGTCCTTGCCCCCTCATTTGTGGAAGGATCCATCACGGGCACGAGGATGGTGCCGATGAGCAAAGATTTGCCAAGATCGTTTGCTCATGTTGTATTTAAACAGAATGGAGCCGCTTTCACAATGGCTCGTGAAATGATGTACTCCATACAATCACGCAAATTGCCGAATATTGACGTCAGCACCATGGGTCGTTCCGTAATCGGACTAGCCAGATTTGCCAAAAAGCGCTTGCTCGATGGCGTGCTGTGCATTGAGAATGGCTCCACAGCCAGCCTGCAGTACGACTTTGAGACACCTCGGTCGCCGCTTCGTCGGATCGAGCTTTCAGAGGCGCGGGACGCCTATGGAAAGAAAAAACCCTCTATTCATTGGTCGCTTTCGGACATTGATTTGCGTTCAGTGCTGCGGCGACTAGGTGATGTGCGTCAGCAATTTCAACACAGTCTCGATGTGGACTGCGTCGACTCCCTCTCAGATGGGGAAATTGCTCTTGACAACCCCTACGACGTTTACCATCCCTGTGGCACCACCCCAAGGGGTTCTAGACCCTCCCAAGGTGTGCTGGAGGAGGACCTTTCCGTTCATCAGATAGCCAATCTCTGGGCCTGCTCCACAGCGGTACTACCAAGCGCCGGTACGGCCAATCCAACTTTCAGCCTCCTCTGTCTTCTCGAGCACCGAACAATACCTTCCATTCTGCGGAAACTGGCATAAGTTGTTAGTGGGGGAAGTTGACAACTTCCCCACGTATGGTCTCAGCGCGATAAAAGGTTCCTAAACTGAACCACTTACCTAACACCTTAGCTAACACCAGGGGGAAATTGATGTACTGACGTAGATAATATACGGACACGCTAAGACAAGAAAGGAAACCAGCTTTTTGATGCAAAACCTGTTCGCATAATGTCGACTAAAATTATAGTTTTTAATCCTGGTTGGCAATTGAGAGCGGTGGAGATGCCAAAATGGGTTCTGGAAATCTGAAAGTATTGACCAATGAGCTTTGCTGAACGTCTCGATGTTGCTAGACCCACGCTTTCAGGGAAACCCTTGATTTCAGTTGTGATGCCCCTACTCAACGCTGCCAGATATCTGGAACGTTCGCTAGGATCATTAGCAGAACAGACATGCAATGATTTTGAAATAATACTAGTGGATGGTGGTTCCAATGATGGCACTGTTGCACTTGCAGCAGAGCTACTTCAAGCATATTCAATTTCCCATCGCATCAAACTACTACCTGGCTCTAGCATCTATGAGGCGATGAACTGCGGCGTTGATTTAGCCGAAGGCGATTGGACTTATTTCATGGGATCTGATGATCGACTTTTGGCAGCGGATGTTTTTGCGGGATTCGGCCCTATTTTACGTGCTGCTCAACCTGACGTCTTGGTGTTACATGGCGATGTTTGGATAGAGGAGCCTGGCTATCGCTATGGCCAATGCTGGGATCTGCCAAGACTACTAGATCGCAACATTAGTCATCAATCAGCATTCTATCGTCGCAATGCTATTAACTCGCTTAGAATAAGCTACAATACTCGCTACACTCTTTACGCCGATTGGGATTATAATCTTAAGCTGTTCTCCAAAGGGCGTTTCCAGTACGTGCCTTTGCCAGTGGCCTCCTATGCTTGTACTGGAGCTTCTTCCCAGCGGGTAGATGAATGTTTCCTGGCGGAAAAGGAGATGAATGCATTGCAATATTTCGGATGGCGAGCCTGTATTCTGATCCCCCCTTATCGGTTCGCCCTTGGCTGTGGTGAGCGGCCAGGGCGAAGGCGCACTGTTCAATTACAGGTCAACCGTTTGATCTGGATTTTGAAAAGTCGTTGGCAGAAATCAGCTTGAATGAAACTGCTAGCCAGGGCTGATTCAAAGTCAGTCACAGGGAGCCTTGTCGGAGCTGTCAGCATGGGTTGAGATCGGCGGAATCGCCTCCTCCTTGTGTCCAAAAGCGCTTCAGCCGCCACCGATCTCGACCTGATCAGCTATCTGAGGTCGATCCCTGATGCGCGGATGCGGCGCGGGGTTCGCTTTCCAGCCTGGTATTTGCTGCTGGTAGCCGTGCTGGGAATCCTGAGCGGTTGCCAGAGCCTGCGGGATCTGGAGCGCTTTGACATCCGCCACCACAGCGTTCTGACCGTTGCACTTGGTATCGAATTGGCGCGACCACCATCGGATTCCTCGTTCCGCTACTTCTTCCACCAGGTGGACGTGGCGGCGCTGTGCGCTGCGATTCGCGACTGGACGATCGCCCAGATCCCTGGTGGTGCAGCGGATCTCGATCAGCTGGTGTGTGACGGTAAGACCTTGAGGGGCTCGAATGAGCCCACGGCCGGCGGGGGTTCTGCGTTCATTGCCCAGGTCACGCTTTATTCGGCTGCCCTGGGGGTGGCGTACTGCTTCGCAGAAGCCTGACGGCTACAGCCAGGCCTGCTACGCCACCGGCGAAAACCACGAGAGGGCAGTGCTCCGGCAGTTGCTCGGCGAGCTGAATCTTGAGGGTGTTCTCATCCAGGCTGACGCGCTCCACACCCAGAAACCGTTTTTCGACAGCTGCAGGAGCAAGGGGCCGACTTCCTCCTGACGCTGTAGGCGAAGCCTTCCGCGCAGGCGAAGCCTTCTCGAAGAGAAGCGATGAGCCAACCAGAAGACGTTGCACGATCAGATCGGCAGTCAGTTCCAGGGGAAACGCCAGATCCCTTTCGTGGCAACCGATCACGCAGTCAACCATGGCCGCGATATCAGCTGGACGCTGCGAGCAAAACAGACGCCGGTGCACATCCAGGGGGCCTGGGTCGGTACCAGCTGGATCGTGGAGGTGGCCGCCGAATGGGAGCCGGTACGGTAAGCCATTTCAGACGACTCACCTGGCTTTTTTCATACAGCACACCTCTCGATACGACACTAGCCTGCGCACAACATTAGAAGCCTTGCTGAAACTGGTGCGAGACCGCTGGAGCATTGAGGGCTGGCCCTGGATCCGTGTGACACCCAGCTCCAAGAGGATGCTCACCGCTACCAGAGCAATGGGGCCGGCGTGATGGCCACGCTGCGAACCGCCGCCTTGAAGCTGCTGCGACTGGCTGGATTTCAGTCGATTCGCGCGCCGGATTGCAGGCGGTGATGCACGACATCACGGCACTGCTGGCGATGGCGCGGCGACAACCGGAATCAGTCCCTTGCTGAAACTTTGAATTAGCCCTACCCAAATCGGTACCACTGGGGGCAGGGGCTTGGGATTATGGTCCCATGCTTGTCGGGTGACTCCCATCTGCTCAGGAGCGTTGCCTCTTGCGGACATCAGCTGGCATTCAAGTTGCCAGAAATGGCGTCAGTTGTAGAGAGTTGGGTATCGCAGTTCCTTTGCTCCGATGGATCTTAGGATCCTAGCCACGCTCTCCAGGGTTTTGGAGGAGGGGCTAATATGCTGGTAGATCTACTCATGTACAGCGGCTTCCTAGGTCGTTTCCAAGGATGTCAGTTAGGCCCACTAGGGGATGGGTCACCCCCCCCTAATCAACAACATTCCAAATGATAGTGATCAATAGCATAGCTCAGACATTGTACGAACCCTCCATCAATCAAAGAACGGCTGCCAGCTTGTACCTTGAAAACGGGGGTCAAAGCTTTTTGGATGAACAGCATGCTTCTCAATAACTACGCAATATGGATAAAAATGAATAGAGTGAATTGATTTCTGAATTTCATTTAAATTTCCAACTTCATTTAGCTTGTCAACAATGCTTGTCGCATACGCAGCAAAATCATTCCACTTTCCATGAACATCTTCACAAAAGTAAACTCCCCCACAGCGCAGATGGGGCAACATCTCCTCAAGTGTAATTCGCTGCTGCTCGGGTGTGTGTCCACCATCATCAATCAAAATATCTATGGGCGGAGCATTGCCTACAAATTTACGCCAGAATTCCCTATCACCTTGGTCACCAATGACTATAGTTGTATATGAATTTTCATAAATTTTACATGCTTTCTCTATATCGACACCATAAATATGACATTGCAAGCCAAAGTAAGATCGCCACATTTCTGGCGATCCGCCGCTGTAAACACCTATTTCAAGTAAATTGACCTCTCGGTCCACGAACTTTGCGAAGTGTCGTTGGTATAAGTCAAAATAATGCACCCATTTAACTATTCCAGGACCCTGTGTGTGATTCTCAAAATATTCCGTAAGAGGATTTTGTTGAGACAATCTTGTTTCGCTATGCGGAGAACCTTGCTCGCGATACTTCAATACATACTGCTCTGCCATAAGGCGGGGCGGCAAGCTTCTTAACAATCTTAAGAAGAGCTTGGGAGGTTTCAGGGCTGCTATAATGAATCTCTTAGTTTCCCGTAGACTTAACTTCATTGATGTCCTCATTTGGATGTGGAAATTGTAGTTGGGCTGTTCTAAAAACTGTAACTCGGCACCTATTAGGAAAGTTGTCCGCTCTGGGTGCTTGAACTGCGCAGCTCTATGCAGCTTACATCAATTTGAGCCTGGGGAGCTCGTGGTCGTGGAATGTGCGTCATTTGATTGTGGTCTCTAGCGGAGGGTGAGGCGGCCGGCCCCAAAGAGTTTGCAGAAAAACCAGCCCACGGGCCAGTTTTCCACTGCCATGAGCTGATTTCTGGCTCAAAAGGCGGAATCGACGCCGATCAAGTCCGCAAAACGCCCGATTTCGGCATCGTTGGCCTGTCTGCAAGGCATTGGTTGTTATCTTTTGGGCACACCTCTGGGCAACAAGCTGTTCATGCCGCCTCCATCACGGGCTGATCCTGCGGAGAAGGCTGCGCCAAGAACAGGTTGCCCAGGCGGATCAGGTTGTAGGCGATCAAGTGCAGGCCAAAAACGGCACTGACTTTGTCCTGGCCGCGCAGTTTGAACTGGCGCAGTCCGCCGAATGCCTTGATCCATCCAAACACCTTTTCGATCCCCCGGCAGGAATGGATCGACTTGGCGTAGCCCACGTGGCGCGTGGTGCGGCTGTCCGGCGACAATGAAGTTGGCCGGTCGCTTTTGTCCTTGACGCGCCGCTCCATTGAGCGCAACTGACCCTCGTGGTACCTGCCTGGAGCCAGCGCCATCAGCCGCCTGAGGATCTCGGCGGCATGCGTGTTGGCCTCGCTCTCCAGCCACTGCTCGATCTGCTCCTGGTGCTCAGCGAACAGGGTGCGCCTGCGAGGGGAGTATCGGCGCTTCTGCTTGGGTTCCGGCAGCGGTTGGCTCTCCTGCCGCAACAGCTGCAGGTTGCTCAGGAACCGGTTGAGCGAGCGCTGCTCCTTGCTGGCCTGCTCAGGATCCACCGTCCCTGTCCTGGGTCTTTGCTCTTGGTTTTCTTGACCGGCCGAGAGGCTGGCCAGGGAAGCCTGGCAACGACGAACCGTTTCGAGCAGGGCCACCGGATCGCTGCTGCGCTGCAGTTCCTCCAGCGCAGTAGCAATCTGGTGGGCATCCCTGAGCTGGCTAAGCGCCAGCAGCCGTTCTTGTGGTGTACGGGGAGGATGGTGGCGCCGCTTGAGCTTGGCGCCCTCGCGGATCGTCTCCTTGAGCTTGAACGAGGGCTGGTAGAGGTTGGTGAATAGCCGTAGGGCCCCGTACAGCTCCTCCAGCATCCGCTGGGCCGCCATAACCGAGGCCCCGTCACGGCTGAGCAGCGGCAGGCACTCGCTCCAGCCAGTGGCAATATCGGTGGCCACCAGGGTCCAGAGGAACCGGCCTTCCATCCACTTGCCGCAGTGGGCCACCAGATCGATCTCCAGCCAGCCGGCCTCTTTCACCTCGCCCCAGCCGTTAAACGTGCGCACCGGCGTGCGCCGCTGCACCGCGCTGCGTGCCCTCGGTGGTCGGCGCCAACCATTGCCCGGGCTCGTCTTT
>JBIKMU010000047.1:0-28832 GCA_044359075.1 Cyanobium sp.
TTGCCAATAGCACTACCTGGAATGTCGACACTATTCTCACCACTCCGATCATCTCAGCCGGCAGTGCCAACGCTGATAATCTGATCGGCTGGCATGGCATCGATTCCCTCGATGGTGGTGGTGGCAACGACACGCTGAATGGCGCCGCCGGCAATGACATCATCGATGGCGGTGATGGCAATGACTTGCTAATCGACCACAGCGGCATCAACACCCTGCGCGGAGGCGCAGGTAACGACACGATCCGCGCTCGCGGCACATTTGCCGGCGGCAGTGGCGATGATCTGTTGCAATCCACCGATGTCTGGTTTGGTGATACCTACCTATTCGAGATCGGCGATGGCAAGGACGTCATTAATGATCTTGGCTATATGGATACTGATACCATTGCGTTTGGTGCAGATATTAATCCAAGTGAGCTGCCGCTCCATCGTGTTGGCCAGGATCTGCGCTTTCAAGTCAATGCCAATGACCATCTCTCGGTAAAAGACTGGTTCTCCAGCAGCCACCAATACATCGAACAGATCCGCTTTGCCAATAGCACTACCTGGAATGTCGACACTATTCTCACCACTCCGATCATCTCAGCCGGCAGTGCCAACGCTGATAATCTGATCGGCTGGCATGGCATCGATTCTCTCGATGGTGGCGGCGGCAACGACACGCTTGATGGCGCCGCCGGCAATGACATCATCGATGGCGGTGATGGCAATGACTTGCTAATCGACCACACCGGCATCAACACCCTGCGCGGAGGCGCAGGTAACGACACGATCCGCGCTCGCGGCACATTTGCCGGCGGCAGTGGCGATGATCTGTTGCAATCCACCGATGTCTGGTTTGGTGATACCTACCTATTCGAGATCGGCGATGGCAAGGACGTCATCAATGATCTTGGCTATATGGATACTGATTTTATTATTTTTGGTGATGGAATTAATGCAGACATGATTTGGTTCCAGAAATCCGGGTCCGATCTTGAAGTGACGAGAATCGGATCAACCGACGGCCTCAGCATCAAGAACTGGTACGCAAACAGCTTCCAGCAGATCGAGCGTTTCCGCTCTGGTGACGGCAAGATTTTGTCGAACACCAATGTTGATGCGCTTGTCAGTGCGATGGCAGCACTTACACCGCCCTCTTTTGGTCAGACTACTCTTTCTTTAAACTATTCTAGTGCTTTGAATTCATTGATTATAACGAACTGGCTCTAGGAATTTGTTTTCCGTAACCACTTCGCTCACAACAGCGACCTCAGCCCAGCACTTTTGTGTGCAGCCTGGCGGAGTTTTCAGAGTTTAACCGTGCCTGATGGGGTCTGGGCGACAGACATTGCGTCAGCCAACGACCACACTGCACACCTCTGCCTCGCTTCCTTTAGATTTGAGGGCAACAGTTGTTCTGTTTTCCCGAATCTCCAAGTCATCCGGAATCTTCCATGTCTGACTGAATCTTTTTAATCAAGTTACAAAACTCAAGAAGTGATTTGTTTTCCATTGCTTCAAGCCCTCCCACAGCCATGGCCATTCGTTGGTCATTTGTTGACAATCGTTGCTTGTATGTAAAGAGCACATGATCTCCCCAACGCGTTCTCTCTCCTAACAATAGAATCGGTAATGAAAATACCAAGGCGGGCCCAATTGCAAACTCAATGACTATGCCCATGATGATTTTTTTAACAGCATTCATTGGCCATCCAATAATAATAGAAAGCAGGTTTAAAAGCATGATTAAGACTAAAAAGCCAATGGACATTACTACAATATTTGTTTTTAAGTTGATTACCTGAGAATCAACGACGAGGCTGCAACTGATAAGTGACTTTATGGTGTCTTGAGCAATAAGACTGTTTTTAATATTGCGTTCAAGCCATGTATAGCACGCTTCAAGACGAGGCTTTTGCCTAACTAGGCAGACCACAAGATTTTCCTGTTCAGACAACTCCTGCGTCAGTGATTCAACAACGCTCAGCGTTCCTTTATCATTGTTGAACTCCAGAACACCGCCTGCCACGAGCTGATACAGCGTTATTTCGGTGAGTCTCCTGCTACCCCCAGATAGGAAGGCAAGTTGATTCCAGCTGAGTACTGGAATCTTGCCTAGACGGCTGGGTGCTCGGGCACGCATCCGAACGTATAACCCCGCAAGAAGGCCAAATAGGTACAAATACGGTAAATTATTCATCGTTGTGCAATGGCAGGATTAGTTTTAACATCAGACTATCCCCACCTATCCTACGATGCCAATTCTGAAAATCGCTTGCATATATAAATTTTAGGGATGAACAACAAAGAGTGTCAAAACTTCAAGACAAGAAGCCCGTTCACAAGGGACTGTCTATTTCCCCAAGCCTGACCTACCCCTTATTAAGCCCGACTGCCCCAGATTAAGCAGCCGAGCCAAGCGCCCGGCGCTCAGCTGACATCGAAAACTGGACCAGTACCGCACCGCTATGCAGGCCCCCCTCCATATAACCGTAGAAGCCTGGGCTGCTGTATTCACCGGCGCAGAATAGCTTGTCCTGCCAGCCGCCCTCCAGCCTTGGCAACATTTTGCCCACCTGCCCCACGCCGGGAGCGCTATAGCCCCAGCGGCTCCAGCAAGATTCGCGAATAAAGTCTATGTCGGCTTGGTGATGCTAGCCCTAGCTTGCAGCATTGCCAACTCCGCCACCAGCTCCGCAAACCGAGGCCGGCTCGCCGCCACTGGCCCCACGCAGCGCAATTGCAGCGCTTCTAACACCGCCAGCCGCCCATCCTGTTCGCTGTCACAGCGCTCTAATAATTCGCCCAGTAAACAACCGAAGGCCCGCACCTCCAGCGCCTCAAACAAATTGCTGCCGCCACTTGGTGGCGGCGCGTAAAACGATGCCGCCCCGAAGTCCCCCAACAAGCAGCCGCCCTCTGGGCGATACAGCACGTTATGGGCATAAAAATCGCCGTGCAAAATCCCCCTGGCGTGCAGATGCTCGCCGGCAGCGGCCAAGCCCTGCGCCAGTTCCAGCACCATCGCCAATGAAAACCGTTGCCCGTCTTCGTATATGTCCCGTGTGCACGTCGCCAGATCGGGTGGGCCGGCCAAACTGCGAAATTCCGGCTCCACCCACGGCATCACCAAGCCGCTGCTGCCCTCCGGGTGGCCGCTCAGTTCGCCAATCACCCCAATCAAGTTGGGGTGATTGCCCGCCGCCAAACAGGCCGCCATTTCTGCGGCAGGAAACCCGTCACTGGTGACCGCCCCCTTGAACAATTTCACCGCCACAGGCTGCCCGGTCACGGCATGGCCGTCCTCCTGCGGCGACGGCTGCCAGTGGGCTTTGTGGATTACTCCCGAAGCGCCTTCGCCTAGTTTTTCAGTCAACTCCATATCCCGCCATTGCAGCCGGGCCACGTCCGCATTCGGCGCCGCTGGCGTCGCTGCAACCGGATTGCCGCCAAACGCCAACCAGGTCAACCGCGGTAATTGCAGCAGCCATTCCGGCAATACCTCAAACCGATTGGCCGAAATCCGCAGCAGCTCCAGCCCAACGCAGCCGCCCATCGCCTCCGGCAACGTCGTCAGTTGATTGCCGGCCAGCATTAGTTTTTGCAGCCGCCCACAGCTGCCGATTGCATCGGGCAGCGCCCTGATTTGATTATCCGTGAGAATCAACCAGCGCAACCCGGGCGCAATGGAAGCCGCCGCCACCTCGCCAATCCGGTTCGCCTTAAAGCCCACCATCTCCAGCTGAGCGCACGAGGACAACACTTCAGGCAGCTCGCTAAAGCGATTTTCTGAGCAGAACAACACCCGCAACTTGCCCAGCCGTGATAAATCATCTGGCAGCGCGGTTAACGAGTTGCCCGAGAGATTCAGAATCTCCAGGCTGTCGGCCAACTCAAAGATTTCCCGCGGGAATTCCTCTAGGTCACAGGCAAGATCCAGCCGCGTGATCCCCTGCAGCTCACCGGAGCGCAAGGCGGCAATGGTGGCGGTGGTTGTCGTCATGGTTCGAAGGGCAGGCCTGTTCACCGCCTCAGGGCTCATGCCTCATGCCTCAGGTTTGAGAAACCGCCCCGCCAAGCGCACGGCCAGCACCGCTGCTGCGATGCCGTAGGCAGCGAAGGTGACCGCCTGGCCGCTGGTGCCGGCTTCGTAGACGTCGCGTTGCAGCAGCACGAAATCGGCCAGGGAGGACGCCGTGCCCCATAGCACCACCCAGACGCTCACGTAGGCAACTCCTTTTAAGGTCGGGTTCATGGGTACTTGGGCGGCGGCGGCAGGAAGGGTTCCTCAAACCTAGGCACCCGCTTGCCTGTGCTCTGCGCACCCTATCCAGGGCGGCAATCAACTCAGGCTTGTGCTCCGGCAGTTCCACCAAAATCTGCTCAGCGCTGAGACCTGCAGCGTAGTGAACCGGTTGGTGTCAACATCTTGGCATCAGGAATTATTTATCTAGACCGCAGAAAAATTTGTGTAAAATAAATCTTTCCTTGGTTATTACTGGCTACACCAACCCCAGTCAGATCATAATTCCCCCTAATATTTTCCAAGTGTCCTGAACTTCTTAGCCAGCTTTGAACGGCTTGACTTGAGGGATCTTGATGTCTTTGATTATAAGTAACATTTTCCGCGTATCCACTGGAAGCAATGCCTGTTGCAGCTACTCGTCCTGAAAATCCATTGTGTCCAAAAGCAATTTTACCACTAGCCATATTTTGACTGTGAATTCTTGCTTGATTATCTATGGCAAAATTACGGGTAAGTGCTGGTAAGTTTTGCGAAACCCGATACCGGTTGATTTTTTGGAATACCGATGCTTCCATGTCAGCATTACTTATATTACCTTGTGCAACTTGGTAATTAAAAGTTAATCTTATCGGGAGATTAGGCGCTGAACTAGCCTTTATCCCACTAAATAAAACCAAAAAACTCGCGCCAGCAGCGAAACAAAAGTTTCTTAGCATGACTCATTTCTTCTGAAAATTAATTTCTTAATGCAGAAGCGATGCAGGCACGGCGTCATCGACGGGAGTCCATATGAATATATATTCTACAGGGTGGTTGTCAAGCAGCGGCTGCTTACGTTGGCAGAGGCTGATTCATGGGCCCCCAAACACGGCATTCCAGTCCTGCTTCATGTCCACCACGATCCAGCCGCGACTGGGGGCCTCCTTAAGGGCTTCAACTAGCTTGCCCGTGCTCTTTGTTTCGGCGTCATAGGCATATTCGCGTTCGGCGTCGGTGTGGTGGACGATGAGGCCAAAACTCGGCAGCGGGTTGTTGATCGTGGTGTATTGCAACATCGCCTGGTCGCCATCACTGTTGCCACAACACAACACCGGCCGGCGACCGATGAACTGATGAATGCCAACGGGCTTGCCCTGTTTGTCATTAACGAACAGGTATTCGAGTGTTTTGATCAGCACCGGACCGCCCTCGCGCAGCTCATACTTCGTCCGCGCTGTCGAGCCCACTACTTGCTCAGGCGGGATGCCATAGACCCGCTCCACCCAGACCCGCATGAAATCCGCACCACCACCGGAAACAATGAAATTCTTGAAGCCATTGGCCCGCAGCAGCTGCAGCAGTTCCTGCATCGGTTGGTAGGTGAGTTCGTCATAGGGCCGCTCAAATCGTGGATGGCGGGCCGTTTGCAGCCAGGCCTGCACGGCATCGCTAAATTCTTTGGCCGTCATGCCTGCATGGGTCAGCGCCAAGATCTGCATCAGGCCATCGAAATGGTCGCCGGCCAGCAGCTTGCCAAAATCACCGGCTATGGCGGCTTGCACCATGGGCTCTTCAGCCAGTTTGGGCTCGCTGACGAGGCGTCTTTTCAGTTCGTCGATGGCAAAGGCAACTTGAAATGGCAGCGGATTTTCCGGCCACAGACAGCCGTCGTTATCGAATACGGCGATGCGCTCTGCCAATGGCACAAAGTCAGCTGATTCAGCATTCGTCACCTTGGCGATGAAGGCCAGAATCGCCTGTTTGGCGGCGCCATCATTCCAGGAGGGCAGGGGATCAGCCAGCATTGGAAAAGTCGTAAAGTTTGGTTTGGGCAGTACCATATTCGCCTATTTGGTAGATACTGACGCCGATGGGTTCGAAGTCGATGCGCTCGAATGGCTCGGCTTTAAGGGCATCAACAAAATCGCGGTTGCCGATGCCGCAGGTCACATGGGGGTGGTAATTGATGCCGCTGCTGGATCTGACGAAGTTGTTCACGTAGTCCACGGTCGCCTGGTTAATCGACTCACCGTCGGCCCGGGGCGCAAACGCCTCGGCCGTTCCTTTAGCCGCAGCGAAGGGGGCGACGGCAGCGATGATCGTTTGCTGCAGTCGCTGCAGTCCTGCGGTTGGTTCGATGACGATGCCCACCAGCCCCAGATTCTTATAGGCCATATCATAAAAACCAGTCGCCATGCTTTGCCATTCCGCCGGCTGCTCGTTGCTCAGCACGGCGGCCACTGCATTGGCAACCGCAGCCAAATCCGCCCTTTGCACAAACTGTTGCACCAGGGTGATATGGGGCGCGTGGTTGGCATCAAGCGCAAACCCGGCCGGATAGTTCTTTAGTAGGCGTGCATTCGTACTCACCGCCTTTTCTGCCGTGGCAGCATCTGGAAGCAGCAGTACGTTGATCGCTATCAAGGTCATCAGGTTTTAGCTGTTGTAAGCCTGAGTATAAATATCGTCATCATGCCGTCGGACTGCAGGGCTGCCATCGCCTTCGATCCCCTGGCCACCCCCAGGGACATCGGCCTGTCGGTGCCTAGCTTCGGCAGCAATGCTGGGGTGCCTGCATGGCTTCACCGCGATTGGCGATGGATGTACTGATCTGCGGCTACTACGGCGAACACAACCTCGGCGATGACGCCCTGCTGGCCGTGCTGCTCGACCAGCTGCCCCAGGGTTGCCGGCCCGTGGTCACCGCCCGCGACCAGCAGCAGGTGCGTCGGCTTTTTGGCGTTCAGACCACCGATCGCAGCCGCCTGGCGGCGGTGCTGCAGGCTTTGGCGGGCTGTGATGCCCTGGTGCTGGGGGGAGGCAGTTTGCTGCAGGACGCCACCAGCCTGCGCAGCCTCATTTATTACGTGGTGTTGATGGCGGCAGCCCGGCTGCAGGGCAAACCGGTGCTGCTGTGGGCCCAGGGGCTGGGACCGCTGCGGCGGCGGCGCAGTCGCGCCCTGGTGCGGGCCCTGCTGCCCCAGGCGACCGCCATCAGCTGGCGCGATGGCGCCTCGGCCGCCCTGGCCCGCAGTTGGGGGGTGGAGGCTCTTGTGGGCAGTGATCCGGTCTGGTCTATGGCGCGGCGCGGGCCTTGGCATGGGGCCGGCGGGCCGCTTGTGCTCTGCTGGCGGCCGGTCGCCCACCTCTCGGCGGCGGGTTGGGCCACCCTTTTGCAGGCCCTGGCCCAGCTGGCCCCGGATCGCCCCGTGCTTTGGCTGCCCTTTCACCACGAGCAGGATCGGGGCCTGTTGCAGGGGCTCGAACAGCAGGCTCTGGTGCCCGAATCCCTGCGCCAGCGCAGCTCGCAGGTGCAGGTGGCCGACCCCCAGGGCGCCTTGGACCTGTTTGCCAGTGCCGGTCTGGTGCTGGCGATGCGGCTGCACGGCCTGATCCTGGCGGCCCTGGCCGGTAGCCCCTGCGCCGCCCTCAGCTACGACCCCAAGGTGTCGGCGGCGGCGGCGGCCATCGGTTGCCCCGACCAGGACCTGGCCCAGCCCCTGCAAAGCGATCAGCTGCTGCAGCAATGGCAGGCCGCCCTGGATCAGCCCCCCAGCCCCGCCGCGATCGAGTCCCAGATAGCCCTGAGCCGCTGCCACCAGCAGGTGTTGCTGTTGGCGCCATGAGGGGGTTTGTTTTGGCACCACTGCGGCGGTTTGGGCCGCCAGCCGCTCGCCCTCAAGCAAACTGGAACCCACCGCCTTCGGGTCCCTGAGCCTCTGGTTGCGGCAACTTGAGGCAGAGCTGGCCGCCCTGCCGGACGAGCGGCGCCGGCTGCTGCGCACCTACCTGCCTGCCGGCAACGCCGAAATGCGGCTCCAGGGGTCGCCGTCGCCAGAGGCGCTCCTGGAGTCCCCCCCGGCTCCGCTGGAGTTCCCCTTGCCCGCCCCCCTGGGGCGCCCGCTGCTGGATTTGGCCAGTAATGACTATCTCGGCTTCAGCCGCCATCCCGCCGTGCTGGCTGCCGCCGCCGCCGAATTGGCCGCCAGTGGTCTGGGGGCCGGCGCCTCGCGCCTGGTTTGTGGCAGCCGGCCGATTCACGGCCAACTAGAGCAGCAATTGGCCCAGTGGCTGGGCCGCGACCAGGTGCTGTTGTTCCCCAGTGGCTTCCAGGCCAACCTGGCCGCCCTGGTGGCCCTCGCCGATCGCCACACCCTGGTGCTGGCCGATCGCCACTGCCACCATTCGCTGTTGCTGGGGGTGCGGGCCAGCGGTGCCCGCTTGCAGCGCTTTGCCGCCAACGACCTGGCCGACCTGGAACGGCGTCTGCGGCGCGCCCACCAGGACCCGGCCGGTCCACCGCGCCGCCTGCTGGTGGTGAGCGAAAGCCTGTTCAGCATGGATGGCACCAGCCCGGATGTGGCTGCGTTGGCGGCCCTGTGCCGCCGCTTCGATGCCCTGCTGCTGCTCGATGAGGCCCATGCCCTCGGGGTGCTCGGGCCCGGTGGCCGGGGGCTGGCCCGGGATCTGGCGGGAGTCACCCTGATCAGCGGCACCTTGGGCAAGGCTTTTGGCAGCGGTGGTGCCTTCCTGGCCGCCGATGGCGTCCTGGCTGAATGGCTGCTGCAACATTGCGGCGCTTTCCGCTACACCACCGCCCTGGCGCCGGCCCTGGCAGCGGGTGCTTTGGCGGCACTCGAACTATTGATCGATCAGCCCCAGCTGCCGGCCGAACTGCTGGCTTTGGCTGGGCGCTGGCGCGCTGGCCTGGCGGCCAGCGGTTGGCCCCGCCCCCCTGGCTACGGGCCGATCCTGCCGCTGCTGGTAGGCGGCGATCGGGCCGCCCTGGAGCTGCAACAGCGGCTGCAAAGCGCCGGCTTGCTGGGGGTGGCGATCCGCCCGCCCACCGTGCCCGCAGGCAGCAGCCGGCTGCGATTGGTGGTACGCCTGGGCCTGCCCCCCCATACCCTCGACCAGCTGCTGGCGGCCCTTGGACCCGGGCCCTTGCCAGCCCCCCCAGTCACCAGGGTCGTTGTGGGCGCCAGCGGCCCCAGCCCAGCCCCAGAACCCCCCGTCCAACTGATTGCCATGCACGGCTGGGCGGGTGATGGCGGCCACTGGCAGGCCTGGCAGCCGGCCGTCACCAGCCGCGGCTGGGGTCTCCAGCTGGGGGAAAGGGGCTACGGCCGGCGGCCGGCGCTCCTGCCCCCTTGGCCACTGCACGGACGCAAGGGGCTGATTTGCCATTCCCTGGGGGTGCACCTGGTGCCCCCTGAGGTCCTGGCCGCCAGTGAGGCCGTGGTGTTGCTGGCCAGCTTTGGCCGCTTCGTGCCGCCGGGTGCAGCGGGGCGCCCCCTGCGCATCGCCCTGGCCGGCATGGCCGCCGAACTGCAGGAAAGCGGCGATGAGCTCACGGACAGTCTCAGGGCCCAGCAGCTCCTGCAGCGTTTTCTCCGCAAGGTCCAGGGCCAGGGCGCTTTGGCCGCCGGCGTCGCGGCCCCCTCCGGGCCCGCCGACCAGCCGATTGGGGCCGCGGGCCGCGATCGCCTGCGCTGCGACCTGGAGCTGCTCGGCAGGCTCACGGCCCTGCCCGCCAGCTTTCCGCGCCAGGTGCCCGTCTTGTTGCTGGAAGCGGCTGATGATCCCATCGTCCATCCCGCCGCCCGTGATCGGCTGCGCCAGGAGCTGCCCCAGGCCCGGGTGAAACTGCTGGCAGGGTCTGGCCACGCCATGGCGGACCCGGCCCTGATCCCGTTGGTGTTGGACTGGTTGCAGGATGGGTTGACCTGAAGACGGCAGCGGTCCTGACGAGCGATTTCAGCCAGAGGGTGCGGGCCGGTTTCAGCCGCCGGGCTGGCCATTACGACCGTCAGGCCAGGCTGCAGCAGGCCGTGGCCTGGAGACTGGCCCGCTGGTGCCGGGATCTACCACTGCCCGCCGGTCCGGTGGCCGATCTGGGGGCCGGCAGCGGCTTGCTCAGTCGCGCCCTGCTGCGGCACTGGTTGGCCCTGGCGGACCAGCCGCCGATGCAAATCGACCATTGCCCCTCGCTACTGGCCCTCAACCCCTTGCTGCTCAGCGCCACTCCCCTGCCCCAGCGGCTCTGGGATCTCAACGACGGGCTGCCGCACGAGCTGGCGCAGGCCGCATTGCTGGCCTCCAGCTTCGCTTTGCATTGGCTCGACGATCCGTTGGGCCAGCTGGAGGGTTGGTGCGACCGGCTGGCTCCGGGGGGCTGGCTGCTGCTGGCCGTACCCACCGCCGGCAGCTTCAGCCAGTGGCGCCAGGCGGCGGCGGCGGCGGCCGTGCCCTGCACCGCCCTGGCCCTGCCCGATGCCGCCGCCTTGCTCGCCGCCAGCGGCGCTCGGGGCCTGCGCCCCCAGCGCCAGGCCCTGCTGCGCTTCAGCCAGGCAACACCTGACGCCCTGGCCTGCCTGCGCCAGCTCAAGGCCATCGGCGCTGGAACCAGTCGTCAGGCCCCCCTTTCGCCTGGTCAGTGGCGTCGTTTGCGCAGCCAATGGCCCTCCCCAGCCTGCCTAAATTGGGAAATCTTGCTCTTGTTGGCCCAGAGGCATCCATGCGTCTGATCGTCGCTGGCACCGATACCGATGTGGGCAAGACCGTGGTCAGTGCGCTGCTGGTCCAGGGACTGGCAGCCCTTTACTGGAAACCGGTTCAAAGCGGGCTCGCCGATGGCAGTGACAGCCAATGGGTGCAGGAGAGGCTCAGCCTGCCGCCAGGGCGAATCCTCAAAGAGAGCTACCGGCTGCAGGCCCCCGTCTCCCCCCATTGGGCGGCGGAACAGGAACAGCTGCTGATTGACCCCCAGCGGTTGTCCTTGCCCGCTGGTGACGAGCCCCTGGTGCTGGAAACGGCCGGCGGGGTGATGACCCCCCTGCGCCGGGACTGGCTGCAGATTGAGCAGATCCGCCACTGGGGTCTGCCCCTCGTTTTGGTGGCCCGCAGTGGCCTAGGCACCCTCAACCACACATTGTTAACCCTTGAAGCCCTGAGGCACCGCTCCATCCCCGTGCTGGGACTGGTGCTGAACGGACCGCTCCATCCTGACAATCCCCGCACCCTCGCAGAGCTGGGGGGCGTGCCCGTACTGGCCCAGCTTCCCCGGCTGGAACCGCTAACCGCGGCGGCATTGCAAGAGCAATGGCTGCGGAGTGACCTGCCAAAAACCCTGCGGCCATGAGCAAAAGACACCTGCTGGTGAGCCTGGCTGTGGCCTTGGTCTGCAGTGGCATCCTGGTGGTGTTCACCGATCTCGAAGGCAGCTTGCGGGGATGGTTCCTCTGCGGCCACTTCGGTCCTGCAAAGCACGGTCGTTGCCGTTAAGGCAGCTGGACCTCAGGCCATGGCCCGTGAACGGATCGGGCAATAGCCGATCAGGGCAGAGACGTTTTGTTTGGCGATCGAAAGCGGCCAGCCTTGACTGAGCTGTTGTCGCATGAGTTCTAGTTGAGATTGGCTCCATCCCTGGCGCTCAAGCATGGCCTTGATCATTTGCCATTGGCCTTCGGCAAACATATCTCTACCACGGGAAGTGTGGTTGTTTTGGCTGGTAGAAGTCGCAGCAACTGAGGTGAATCGTTGCGAAGTGTAAGCAGATCGTGAAGATTTCATGAAGCTAGCTAGACGGGCGGGGATGGCGAACTTAACTGGGGGTAAGAAAAAGCTCGATCCGCCTGTCTGTAGCTTAATCATGGCGAGGGTTTTCCGTTTTGGTTTTTTCTTGACTCGCCATGGCTGAATTTTCAACTTCTCTTTGGCATTCCCACCTTTGGCACCCCTTCACCCAGGTGGCGACGGCCGAACCACCCCCGCGGGTGGTGTCTGCCCAGGGATCCCTGCTCTTCTTGGAGGATGGTTCCACCTTGATCGACGCCATCAGTAGCTGGTGGGTGACGCTGCATGGTCACGCCGAGCCTGCGATTGCGGCCGCAATTGCAGCCCAAGCCGTGGTTTTGGAGCAGGTGATTTTTGCGAACTTTCGCCATGTCGGTGCGGAGCGTCTCGCCGAACGTCTCTGTAGTCACACTGGTCTTGATCGGCTCTTTTTCTCAGACAATGGCTCCACCGCCGTTGAGGTGGCCCTCAAGATCGCCTGGCAGTGGTGGCATAACCGCGGCGAACCCCGCTCCCAGCTGGTCGCCTTTACGGGGGCTTACCACGGCGACACCTTTGGGGCGATGGCCGTCGGCGAGCGCTCGTTGTTCAGTGCCCCCTTCGAACCCCTGCTTTTTGATGTGGCCCGCGCACCCTGGCCCGCCACCTGGTGGGGGGATGACTCGGTGCAAGAGAGGGAAGGCCAGGCCCTGGTGCTTCTTGAACACCTATTGCAAACCCCAACCGCTGCAGTGATCCTGGAACCCCTGCTGCAGGGAGCGGGCGGCATGGCCATGGTGCGCCCCGCCTTTCTGCAAGCGGTGCAGCGGTTGGTGCGCCAGGCGGGGGCCCTTTTGATTGCCGATGAAGTGCTCACGGGCTTCGGCCGCAGTGGCTCCCTGTTCGCAAGCCAGCGGGCCGGCCTTAGGCCCGATCTCATGGCCCTCTCCAAGGGGCTCACGGGGGGCTTCCTGCCGATGGGTGTGACCTTGGCCAGGGAAGCGCTCTACGAAGGGTTCATCGGCACCGATCCCAGCCTCACCCTCTTCCATGGCCATAGCTTCACCGCCAACCCCCTGGGCTGTGCCTCAGCCCTGGCCAGCCTGGACCTGCTGGAAGCCAGACCGCAGTGCTACCAGGGCATGGAGGCACGATTGAAACCCGGCCTCGTCGCCCTTGCCGGCCATCCCAAGGTGCGTTGTCCCCGCCTGCTCGGCTGCGCCGCCGCCTTTGACCTGGCGGTCGAAGAGCCCGGCTATCTCAATGGGGCCGGCCAACGCCTGCAGCAGTTGGTGCAGCAGCAGGGAGTCTTTTTACGCCCCCTCGGATCGGTGGTCTATCTCTTTCCACCCCTGGCCACCACGGACGAGCAACTGGACCAGTGCTTCAAGGCGATCGCCTGGGCCCTGGATCAACTCTGACGTCCACTAAGCGCCATTCAGCTCAAGGCCCGGCCAAGATCGCCGCTTCGACATCGGCGCGGGAGAGGCCATAGGGGAAGTGGCGCACCCTGCTTTGGCCGTCCTGCTGCCAGCTGACGCGGAGATCTTCCATCTCCAGCTCAATGCGGGCACTCCATTGGGGACGATGCAGATCCCAGCTGGAAGGCCGCCCGCTGTGCTGCTGGGCGCCGATCTGGCGCAGCCACTCTTCCAAGGAAGGCAGCGGATGGTTGTACAGGGGCATCTGCTCAGGGGGGAGCATCAGCATTGGTAGGTGGCTCAGCTTTGGCAGTCTGGGCAAGCACGGGCCGTAACGGTGGCTCTGTCACCCCATCAACCCCAGCCACCGACCAACTGGGTGGGGTTACCAGGGCCAGACCCCGGGCCCAGGCCACGCCAAGACCCAGCACCAGGCTCAGTACCAAAGCCACTCCCAGCAGCAAAAGGGCCAACCATTCGCCGCCCGAGAGGGCGCGGTGCACCGAAACCCTGCGGCCTGGTGCCGCCTGTGCCTCTCGTCTCACAACAGACGGCAAGGATGGGGCGGCCCCCAAGTCCAACTGCCGGTCGTAGGCCCGGCGGCGGGTCGGATCGCTGAGGGTGGCGTAGGCCAGCTGCAGCCGCGCAAAGGCGGATGCCGCTTGCTGAGGCGGTAGTTGGGTGGTATCTGGGTGGTAGAGCTTGCTGAGCTGACGGAAGGCTTGATGCAGCTCCTGGGACGTGGCTGTCCGTGAGAGTTTCAGCTCCGCGTAATGGCACAAGCCGCTTGCAGAGTCGGGGAATGACGGAGCTGGATTGGGCGAAGGGGCCATGGCCCGAAAACGGCGGCGGCTGGACGCGGTCGGCGGGATCCTAGAAAGAAGCTTCCAGGCCCCCGTGGATGGTCAACCGTCCTGACCCTGTCCAACCGTCGGACCGACCCTCGGACTCCGAGCCGATCGTGACCGACGCCCCCCAGGGCAACCCGTTGCGGGATCCATCCCCAGCGTTCGATCGCCAGGGCCTGCCCCCAGCGGAGTTTTGGGCCCAGCTGGGCTGGATGCCCCAGGCCAGCCAGTTGCAGTGCCTGGTGGAGCTCCAAGGTCAGTTGAGGCACTGGAACAGTCGCCTCAACCTGTCGCGTTTGGTGGAAGGCGAAGACTTCTGGATCGGCCAGATCTTTGACAGCCTTTGGCCCTTGGTGCCCCTGCTGACCCAGCGGCCCGCCCGGGCGGTGCCGTTGCGCCTCATTGATGTGGGCACCGGCGGTGGGTTCCCGGGGTTGGCCATCGCCATCGCCCTGCCCGAGGCCCAGCTCACCTTGGTGGATTCGGTGGGACGCAAGGTGGAGGCGGTGCGATCAATGGCGGCGTCCCTTGGCTTGGGCGACCGGGTGACGCTGCGCTGCGAGCGGGTTGAGCGCACCGGTCGCAGCCGTGATTGCCGTGGCCGCTTCGACTGGGCCATGGCCCGGGCCGTTGCGGCAGCGCCTGTCGTTGCCGAATATCTGGTGCCCTTGCTGGCGCCCCAGGGCCGGGCCCTGCTCTACCGCGGCCGTTGGCAGCCCGGTGACCGGGCCGATCTCGACCGTGCCCTCCCCCTTTTGCGGGCGGAAGTCGAGGCGGTGCAGGGCCGCGAGTTGCCCGCAGAGCGGGGGGTGCGCCATGCCCTTTGGCTGCGGCCTTTGGCTCCCTGCCCGGATGCCTATCCGAGGGCCGTTGGTGTGCCACTCAAAGCGCCGATCGGCGCGGATGCCAGCGACAGCTGATTGGCGGGCTGAGCTGATTGGCGGGCTCACCGAGACATGATTGGATCAGTGCCTCAAGCCCGCCGGTCCCGGTTCAGGGGCTCACCAACCGCTGCAGCTTTTGGCCACCGAGCCGCTGGTGCAGGCGGCGCAGCAGGGGGGGAATCTCCCTGGCCCAGGGGCTGGCCCCAAGCACCTCCAGCAGATCCGCTTCCCCGACCTCCTGGTCCAGGGCCGCCGCATTGGCGCCAGGAAACCAGTGGTCACCTTGACCTAACAGCCCGTAGCGGGCCCGGCAGAACCCCTCCAGCTCCCAAGCTTCCAGCAGGTTGTGAAGCCAAAGCAACACCGGCAGATTGAGGCCTCCGGGGGTCTGTTGCCAAGGGGGCAGGCCGTGGTCCCAGGTCTCCAGCCAGGCCGCCCCCAGGGCCCGCTGCCGGGCCGCTTCCAGCCTGGCCAGCACGGGTGGCACCAGCTCGTGGGCCTGGGGCAGCAGGGCCACAGCCTCTAAGTGGAGATCCAGATCCCCGGGTCGGGCGGCCCCCAGGCTCATGGTGTGTACGCCCGGGGCACTGAGGCAGAAAAGATCGTTGAAGACGATCGGATGCAGGGGGGCGCAGAGATCGAGCAGGCGCTGGGAAGGGCTATGCAGATGGCCACCTTTGTCGGTGGGACTGATCAGAAACACCCCCATGTCATGGGCGGTTGCGGCGGCAATGGCGGCGCCATTGTCCTGACGGAGCCAATACCAATGCAGGTTGATGTAGTCGAAACCATCGCTTGCGATCGCTGCCAGGATCAAATCAAGGGGTGCATGGGTCGAGAAACCCACGTGGCCGACTCGGCCTGCGGCCTGCCAGCGACGGGCCACCTCCAGACAGCCTCCGGGCCGCAGGGTTTGCTCCAGCAGCTCGGCGGTGTTGATGCCATGCAGGCTGAGCAGGTCCACCCGGGAGACGGCCAACCGCTCAAAACTGATCCGCAGCTCGGCCTCAAAGGCTGCGGCATCGGCCTGGGGGGCAATCTTGGTTTGCAGGATCCGTTGATCATCAAGCACCTGGGGCAGCAGTTCACCCAGCTGGCGTTCGGAGCTGCCGTAGCCCCGGGCGGTTTCGATGTGGTGCAGACCGGCGGCCGTGGCCGCCTCCAAAATGGCCCTCAGATTGGCCTGGCTTTTTGGATCGACCTCAGCGGCGCCCACATCGGACCAACTTTGCTGAAAGCGCATGCCTCCCAGGGAAAGCAAGGGCATGGCCAGGTTGGTGCGTCCGAACCGACGGGTCGGCACCTTCATGGTTTTGAAGTCGCTGGCCGCGGCAGGGTGCGCCTGGGTCGGGCCGGTGTCGGCACCCCCAGGGGCATGATTTCCTGCTCCTCCAGGCGGCGTTCGAGGGCTGGCAGTTCTTCGTAGGCCACCCAGTGGATGCAATCGACTGGGCAGGTGTCAATCGCTTCTTGGATGCGTTCGGTGCTGTCGCCATCCTGGCGAATGGCCCGGGACCGCCCCCAATTGGACTCAACCACAAAAGTGTGGGCGGCCACATGGGCACAGTACCGGCAGCCGATACAGACGGCTTCGTCGACCCATACGGCTTTCTGACGCAAGGCGCCCCCTAGCAGGGGCTCCATTCCGGTGGTATTGGCAACGGGGCTCAGCGGTGTGCTGAAGGCGAGGGAAGGATCGCTCATTGGCGGGCGGGCACCAAGCCTCAGCCGTCCCAGCGGGTCACCACCACTTCAATGCTGCCGTCTTGATGATTCGTCTGTTGGCTGACCTGAAATCCTTCTGCGGAGCTGGCGGCCAGAATCGTGTGCAGGGCATAACGCTGGGTGAGGTTAGCCAGGAAGCGTTCAATCGGCACGGGCTGTCGCCAGAGATCGAGATCGGCCACCAGTTCGTAGCAGCCGGCCTCAGCATTGAAACGGAAACCAATGTCGCCGCCTTCGGCTTGGGGGATGGCCAAGTCAGCGGTAACGGTTTGGCCGCGATAGCCGCGCACCGGTTGGGCCCCCTCCAGGGGAGGAAAACCGAGATCATTCAGGGCCTCAACGAGGGCCTGACGATCACGCAATTCGGTCTTGACGGTGCTGAAGTGGGACATCGAATTGAAGCGGTGGGGGATTCAGGTGAGGGGGTCCAGCGCCAACCCCTGGATCGGCTGGCTCTGCTGGTTCAGGGCCTGCGTTTGGACGGCAGGCAAGAACGCCTCAGCCGTGGCTCGCCGTTGCTGGACGCTGCCAAGACGGGACTCAAGCCGGGCGGTGAGGGCTTGGCAGCCGTCACCGGCGACGCCCTCCACGACTTCGTCGACGCGGCCGTCAGGTCGGATGCGAAAGCGGATGGTGCGCTGGGCCATCCCGCAGGGGAATGAAGTTGGAGAATGCTAACCGGGTTGGTCAATGCCGGCGGGTCCCCGTGAACCTCAGGTGATCAGCCCTTCGTCAACCAACGTCTGCAGCTGGTCCAGCACCTCAGGTTGCTCAAGTTGTTCGAGGGCCAGGCGTGCCTCATCGCGCACCCCCGGATCACCGTCCTGGAGCAAGGTGGCCAGCAGGGACTCCACAACCTGCTGCTGGCGGGGTTCCACCAGGTCGGGATAGAGGCGGCCCAGGGACCAGGCACTGTTGCTGCGAACGGCTCCTTCACTGTCGATTCGCAGGGTTTGCAGCAGCTGGGCGGCCGCCGGATCGGCCTTGGCGGCATTGGTCCCGCCGGCGTCGGCCAGGGAGCTGGCGGCCCAGAGGCGGACGGCAGCGATGTCCATCTGCAGGGCGCGGATCAGGGGGTTGAGCACCGGCGCCTCGGGGTAATTGCTGAGACTCCAGGCCACCGCCTTGCGCACGTAACCGTTGTCGTCGGCGCTGAGCAGGCCCAGCAGGGGCTCTACGGCCTGCGGGGTGGGATTGCGTCCGAGGGCGTAGACGGCGCTCATCCGCAGCATCGGACAGGAGGCGCTAAGCAGGGGAAGCAGCAGGGGCAACGCCCGGGGATCCCGGTGCTCACAAAAAATCCGCAGCCCCTGCATGAGCTGCTCCTGATCTCCTCGCAGCAGGGTCAGCCCCAGGTCGCATTCTGCGGCGACAGCATGGGGATCGGGTTCCTCGGGATCGATCTCGTCGAGGGGATCGCCAAGCAGCTCCTGGGCCAGTTCACGGGCGAGCACCTCGGGGTCGAGGGCGAGCTCGGTGGGACTGTCCGGGAACGGATCAGGGAAGGGCTGGGCGTCGACCGGCATCAAGCGATCCTCGTTGGCGGATGCTATGAGCCGGCCGGTCGGCCGGCCGGCCCAGGTTCAGGCCCGGGGCCATCGATGCATTCAGCCGAGGGGAGCCGGGGCGGCCATGTCCCCGGGCAACCAGATTCGCGCGCTGACTGCAAAAAGGGCGATGCCAAAGAGCAGCACGATGGCCAGGGGCAAAAGGGCGGTGCGAAAAAAAACCATGCCGCAGAACGTGCCAGAAACAACCTGCCCCCACTATCGGTGGGCCAGGGTCGTTCTGCGGGCCCCCGACCCCCGGGTTGCGGCGTTGGCTAAAGCAGGAATTCGCTGGCACGACCGGACACCGGTTCGAGGGGCAAGGAAAGGGCCTTGCCCAGGCGGGGCCGGTCCCGGGTGCTGCCCAGCCACTGCCGCACCGTTGCCGCCAGTCCCAGGTCGTTGAGGGCAGCGGCGATGCGCTCGATGTGGTCGACGTAGTCCTCAACGCTGAGGGGAAAGGACTGTTGCTCCAAGTGGTTCCACATCACCTGGAGGTAGAGGCGCCCGCGGATCTGCACGAGGCGCAGGTCGTGGCTGGCCTGCCAGCGCGCCACCAGCAGAGCCCTCACTTCGGCACCACTGAGGGGAGCACCGGGGTCGGCGGCGGCACCAGAGGAATCAGCCAAGGTCACCGGTGGGGGGCGCATGGATCACTCCAGCCTGCCTGGTGCCAAGAGCTGCCTGCTGCCTAGCCAAGCACTAAGGCTTGTTTCAGGCCCGGGGGACGGCGGGGGGCTGCGGAGCAGGACGATAGGGGCAAGGTTCATAATGGCGCCACGTTGCAGCGCTTCTTTAAAGCGACGCCAATGACCCAGATCCCAGCGCCCTCCTCTTCTGGTGATGTCCCCGACATGGGTCGTCGGCAGTTCATGAATCTGCTCACCTTCGGTTCCGTCGCCGGGGTGGCCCTGGGGGCGTTGTATCCGGTTGTCAACTACTTCATCCCCCCCAAGGCGGCCGGCAGCGGCGGTGGCACCACCGCCAAGGACGCGGCCGGCAACCCCGTCACCCTCAGCGGCTGGCTGGGATCCCACAAAGAAGGCGACCGCAGCCTTGTGCAGGGCCTTAAGGGAGACCCCACCTACCTTGTGGTGGAGGGCCCTGAGGCGATCGGCAACTACGGCATCAATGCAATTTGCACCCACCTGGGTTGTGTTGTGCCTTGGAACAACGGGGCCGGCAAGTTCATGTGTCCCTGCCATGGCAGCCAATACGACGCCACGGGCAAGGTGGTGCGCGGTCCGGCGCCCCTCTCCCTGGCCCTAGCCCACGTCACGGTCGAGAACGACAACGTGTTTGTTAGTCAGTGGACAGAAACCGATTTCCGCACTGGCGACAAGCCCTGGTGGTCCTGATCCGGGTCCTGCCCGCCCTCCCCCGTTTTCCCGCCCCCGATCCGTCCCTCCATGCGTCGCCTTCTCTCCCCATCCCGCCTGCAAACTCCCCTATTCAAGGGGCCGGGTTTTGCCAACCGGTTGCTGGGCTTCGGTCTTTGCCTGGGCTTGTTGCTTTGCGGTGCTAGCCCGAGTTGGGCCTATCCGTTCTGGGCCCAACAGAACTACGCCAACCCGCGGGAGGCCACCGGCAAGATTGTTTGCGCCAACTGCCACCTGGCCAAGAAGGTAACCCGGGTGGAAGTGCCCCAGGCCGTCTTCCCGGACACGGTCTTCAAGGCTGAAGTGGAGGTCCCTTACGACACCTCGGTGCAGCAGGTCGCTGGCGACGGCTCAGCCACAGGCCTGAATGTGGGTGCTGTTGTGGTGCTGCCCGACGGTTTCCGTCTGGCGCCCCCCGAACGCCTGAGCGACGAACTCAAGGAAGAAACCAAGGGCATCTTCTACACCCAGTACAGCGACACCCAGCCCAACATCTTGCTGGTGGGTCCCATCCCTGGCGACCAGCACCAGAAGATCGTCTTCCCGGTGCTGTCACCTGATCCCGCCACCGATGGCAACATTCACTTCGGTAAATATCAAATTCATGTGGGTGGCAACCGCGGCCGCGGCCAGGTGAACCCCACCGGAGAAAAAACCAACAATGGCGTTTTCAACGCCAGCGTGGCAGGCAGCATTGCATCGATTGATGAGGCCGAAAAGGGTGCCCTCGATGTGGTGATCACCACTGCCGACGGCAAAACCGTCAAGGAAACTATTCCCGCCGGTCCCAAGCTGTTGGTCAAGGTGGGTGATCGTCTTGAGGTTGGCACGCCCCTAACCAACGACCCCAATGTGGGTGGTTTCGGCCAGGTGGATGCGGAGGTAGTGCTCCAGAACCCTGCCCGTATCTATGGCCTCCTGGCTTTCCTGGCCGGCACGGCCCTGACTCAAATCCTGCTGGTGCTTAAGAAGAAGCAGGTCGAGAAGGTCCAGGCGGCCACAGGGGGCGTGCTCTGATTCTGCCCTTGCTTCCCCTGGCTGTTTTCACCTCCCCCGGGCCCATTGTCTTTGAGCTGGGCCCGCTTGTTTTGCGCTGGTATGGACTGCTGATTGCGGCAGCGGTTCTGATTGGTCTGGCCCTGGCCACCCGTTTGGGTCGCGAACGCCAGATTCCCGCCCCCTTCATAAGTGACCTGCTGCCGGTGATGGTGGTTTCGTCAGTGCTGGGGGCCAGGCTTTATTACGTGTTGCTGGAATGGCGCCATTACCGCCAAAACTGGCAGGAAGCGCTGGCGGTATGGCACGGGGGTATCGCCATCCACGGCGCCCTGTTGGGCGGGTTGATCGGCACAATCCTGTTTTGCCGCTGGCGTCGCCAACCGCTTTGGCCTCTCCTGGATGTGCTGGTGCCGGCGTTGGCCCTGGGACAGGCCATTGGCCGCTGGGGGAATTTCTTTAATTCAGAAGCCTTCGGCTTGCCCACCAACCTGCCATGGAAGTTGATGATTCCTTTGGAAAATCGCCCGGCTGGTTTCATCACCTATAGTACATTTCATCCAACGTTTCTATACGAATCCCTCTGGAATCTTGGTGTTTGTGCCCTGCTGCTCTTCCTCTTTTTCCAGGGAGTCAGGGGAAAGCTTTTCTTGCCGGCCGGAGCCCTCAGCTGCATTTACCTAATGGCCTACAGCTCGGGCCGGATCTGGATTGAGGGGTTGCGGATGGACCCCCTATGCCTGGGGGCTGAGCCACCGTTTTGTACCGGTGGTCTACGCATGGCCCAGTTGGTCAGCTTGATTTTGATTGCCTTGGGGGGCCTCGGGCTCTGGCGGCTCTATGGCAAGCATCAGCCCTTACCGGATCCCACCGGTGTGACCCCATGAAAGCGTCCCTGGTGCAGATTGTCGGCGCCGGTCCTGGCGCACCAGACCTACTTACCTTGAGGGCCCTGAGGGCGATTGAGCAGGCGGAGGTGTTGGTTTGGACGGATTCGCTGGTCAACCCGGCAATCGCCGCCCTCGCTTCGCCTGCCTGCGAACGGATCCGTACCAGCAACCTCACCCTGGAGGAAGTGCTGGAGCTAGTGGTGCAACGGGCCCAGGCGGGCCTGAGGGTGGTCCGTCTGCATGACGGCGATCCCTGCCTTTATGGCGCCTTGGCCGAACAGGTCTGCCGGCTTGCCGACTGCCAATTGGAGGTGGAGGTGGTGCCGGGGCTCAGTGCCTACCAGGCCACAGCAGCTTCCTTGGGCTCTGAACTCACCATCCCTGGTCTGGTGCAAACGATCGTGCTGAGCCGGGTCGGGGGCCGCACGGGCGTGCCCGAACGGGAATCTCTCTCCCATCTGGCCGCCCTGGGCGCCTCCCTGTGCCTGTACCTGAGTGCAAGACATGTGGAGGAAGTCGAAGCCGAACTGCTGCTTCACTACGACCCGCAGACGCCTGTGGCCATTGGTTATCGCGTCAGTTGGCCAGACCAGTGGTTAACCATCGTGCCTCTACACCAGATGGCCGCCACCAGCCGCAAGCAGCAACTGATCCGCACGACGCTCTACGTGGTTAGTCCTGCCCTGAGGCCGCCACCAGGGGCGCGCTCCAAGCTGTATTCCGCCAGCCACAAGCATCTGTTTCGAGGGGGAGTCTGCACGCCTTAGTCACTGACCTGATTGGTCCTTCAGCGGCAAGGGGGCCGAGCAGTATCTTGAAGCGTCAATCCCGCTTGAGCAGCTCGTCCCGACTCAGTTTGAGCTGTTTCCATATCTGCTTGATCTCGTCGTAGGCCTGGTCCTGGCTGAGTTTGCCGTTCGCCTGAAGTCCGACGATCAGGCCCACCCGCTCAGCGAAAGTTTCCAGATTTTGATGAAACATCAACCGGCCGGGGCTCCAATCAGCCCCTCGATAACTGCCGTGGGCTTCCATCGGTGAGCGCACACCCTGGCTAGACGCTGGCGATGGCCCGCCGTTACCAGCAAGCCTGCCGGAGGTGTCGTCGTTCAAGGCTACCCATGTAATTAGTGAAACTTTAGTCGCCTTGCCTTGCCCGCTGCCCTCAGTAGAAAGAACCAACAAGGGTGTCGTCTGGGAGACATACCCCCAGCGTTTGTGTCCCTTGGAATGGGCATCGCTAGCTGAATGGCCATGACTCGCCTGCTGCGTACCTGGTTACCACCGGTGAGCACCTGCTTGCTGCTTCAGGGGGCCATAGCCGGGGGCAGCATCATGATGAATCGCTGGCTTGCCCCTCCCACGCCGTGCTGCGACTCACTCCAGGTGCGCTGAGTTCCCAACGGCTGGTTCAGCGTCCGGGGTCCTGGCCCAGCCACCTTTACATCCATGGCGGCCTGGCCCCCACCGCCATCGAACTACTTGTTTTTGAGCCCGAGGGGGTTCAGCGCCATGTACCCCATGACCCCCGGGCGATCCTGGCCCTCTGCCAACAGAACCATCCCCTGTGGTTGCGGATTCGGGGATTGGCCGACCGCCCTGGAATCACCTCCCTGCTCGGTCAACTCGGCATCCCGCCCCCGCTGATCGCTCCCTTGATCGAAGTTCCCCAGCGGCCCCAGGTTGATTGTCTGGATGCGGTGATCATGGTGGTTCTGCACCGCCTGGGCAGCACCCGCGTGCCTGGTTTCCTGGTGAGCGAGCAGGTGGGTTTGTTGCTGATCAATGGCTTGCTGGTCACCATTGAAGAAGGTGCCCCTGGCGATTCGTTTCCCGGCCTCACCCAATGGTTGCTCTCCAACCGGGCCGCCCCCAGCGACAGGGATCTGGATGACATTCTTCATTTTTTAATTGACGAAATTTTGGACGGCCTCTTCCCACTGCTGGAGGGCATTGCCCATGAACTCGATGAGCTTGAGGAGGCGGTACTGCGCAGGCCCAAACCCAAACTATTGAATGTAGTTTTCAAGTTTCGCAGCAATTTGCGCATCATCCGCAGCCAGGTGTGGCCATTGCGCCATCAGATCAAGATGCTGCTGCGCCAGAATCAAAATCTGTTGGGAAAGGAGGCGTTGTTGGGCTTCCAGGAGATGGCGGAGATGGTGGAAATGTTGTTCGAAAACTGTGAATTGCTTCGCAGTCAATGCGATGCCATTACCCAGGCCTACAGCGCCAGCGTGGGCAATCGCATGAACCAGGTGATGAAGACCCTGACCATCCTCACCAGCATCTTTGCCCCGCTCACCCTGATCGCCGGCATCTATGGCATGAACTTTGAGGTAATGCCCGAGTTGCACTGGCGCTTCGGCTATCTGTTGGCGTTGGCGTTGATGGGCTTGATTGCCCTGGTGCAGTGCCTCTGGCTGCAGCGCCGGGGTTGGTTCCAGGACTGGACCGCTCTGAAGTGAACAGCCAGGCCACCCTGGCCGGTCTGGTCGCCCGCTTTCCTTAACCGCGACATAACGACTGCGGTGCCTGGCAGTTGCTATTCAATGCATGCACCCGTTTCTAGGCTTTTCGATGTCCTTCGCCCAGAAGGCCCTGATCTTCGGTACGGTCGCGGCAATTGTGGCCGGCACCAGCGCCACGGCACAGAGTGCACTCAATGGCGCAGGGGCGACGTTCCCGGCGCCCTTCTACCAAAGTGCCTTTGCCGGGCTGGCAGCCGCCGGTGGCCCCAAGGTTAACTATCAGTCAGTGGGCTCCGGGGCCGGGGTGCGCCAATTCGTGGCCGGCACCGTCGATTTCGGTGCCACCGATGAACCGATCAAGGCGTCCGAAGCCGCCAAAGTCGGTCGCGGCGTGGTGCAATTCCCCACCGTCGGCGGCACGATTGCCGTGGCATACAACAAGGCCGACTGCCCCGCCCTGCGCCTCACCCAGGGCCAGCTAGTCAAAGTGTTTCTAGGCGAGATCAAGACCTGGGAAGGATTGAATTGCGGCAAGGGCCCAATCACGGTGGCCCACCGCTCTGATGGCTCCGGCACCACCTTCGCCTTCACAAGCTCCCTTTCGGCTTTCTCCCCCACCTGGAAGAGCCGGGTGGGCGAGGGCAAGAGCGTCAATTGGCCCGTGGGCGTGGGCGGCAAGGGCAATGAAGGCGTCGCCGGCATCCTCACCAACACCCCTGGCTCCATCGGCTACGTCAACCAGGCCTTCGTCAAGGGCAAACTGCGTTCGGCCGCACTGCAAAACCGTGCTGGTGCCTTCGTCAAGCCGGGTCTCAAGGGCGGTACTGATGCCCTCAGCAACATCCGCCTCGATTCCCGCCTGGCTGGTGAAGATCCCAATCCCGCCGGCGCTGGCAGCTACCCGATTTCCACCCTCACTTGGGTGCTGGCCTACGAGAGGGGCAATGGCGCCAAGGCCGCCTCGATTCGCAAGTCTTTGGAGTACCTCCTGGGCCCCGGTCAGTCCAAAGCCGATGATCTCGGTTATGTTCCCCTGCGGGGCGACATCCTCAGCAAGGCCAAGAGCGCTGTGCGCCGCATCGGTCCCTGAGTCATTCACGAATAGGGCCTCAATAAAAGAGGCAAAATCCATTCCACATCCAAGGCGGCCTGGGAAGGCCGCCTTTTTTGTTGGGTGTGGGCTTAAAGAATTATCTTGCCAGGCAAGATTTTGCCAGGAAAACCTAGGCTCCGTAATTGGGAACGCTTTAGTCCAACCTTAACCTTTCCACTACCACGTCTTCATCAATCCAAGCAGTATCGCCCCATACGCTGGCTCCGTTCACCAACAATGCCGGCCATGGTTTTCACTTCGCCACGCGCCACCGGAAGCAGTGATGGATTCAGGGAATTACTGGAAACGAGCTATCAGAAACGTAGCCTTGTCCATGTAAGTGCTGGCAGTGGCGTACCCCTGTTGCGCGACCACGTCTGGTTGGTAGTGCGGGGCATGGTGAAGCTCACGGCCCTGACCATTCACGGCGATGAAATGGTGCTTGGCTTGGCGGGTGCCAACGAGCCCTTTGGTGATCCCCTTGCCGGCGTTGAGGCGTACAGCGCCTTGGCCCTTGCCGATAGCGACCTCCTCTGTTTGCCCGTGCGGGAGATCCATGCTGATCCCGCCTTGGCGGTGGCGATGCTGCAGGCCGTCAGTCAGCGTTATCGCCAGAGCCAAACCCTGCTCGGTCTGATGGGACTGAGGCGGGTCGAAGAAAGGCTGAGGGGCTTTCTGGAAATGTTGGCTTCCGAATACGGCCAACCCTGTGCCGAAGGTCTGCGACTCAATGTGCGCCTTACCCACCAGGAACTGGCCAGTGCCCTCGGCACCACCCGCGTCACCGTAACCCGCGTCATCGGTGCTCTGCGGGAAGAAGGTTGGCTGCAGCTGGATGGCCAACGCAGGCTTGTGTTGAGCCACCTGCCCCGTTCCTGAACTCCGTGCCCTTCAGTCCCCCCGTCTCCCTAGAGCAGAATGGCGGCATGCCCGCCTCCCTGCTGGTCGTCGAGGATGACGACACGATTCGCGACACGATTCGCGAAGCCCTGATCCTGGAGGGATACGAGGTGACTGCCAGCGGCAATGGCCGCGAAGCCCTCTCCCTGGTGCAGGATGCCGCCGAGCGGGCCCCCTTCTCCCTGGTGGTCCTCGATCTGATGCTGCCGGGGCTTGATGGGCTTGATCTCTGCCGTCAAATCCGTCAGAGCGAAAACAGCATTCCGATCCTGGTGGTAAGTGCCCGTGACAGCGAGCGCGATCGGGTCCTGGGCCTGGAGGTGGGTGCCGATGACTACTTGGTCAAACCCTTTGGCATGCGCGAACTGGTGGCCCGTTGCCGCGCCCTGTTGCGGCGCAGCAACGGTGGTTTCAGCCAAGGACGGGTCCTGGAGCATGCCAATCTGCGCCTGTTCACCGAAGAATGCCGCGTTACCCGTGACGGCCAGGAGGTGAACCTCTCACCCAAGGAATACCGATTGCTGGAACTTTTTATGCAGAACCCGAGACGGGTCTGGAGTCGCGATAAGCTTTTGGAGCATATCTGGGGCTTTGATTATTTCGGTGATAGCAAAACTGTTGATGTACATATTCGTTGGCTGCGCGAAAAACTGGAAACCAATCCTTCCAATCCAGAGCATCTTTTGACCGTGCGCGGCTTTGGCTATCGCTTCGGTTGAGTGGTGCGTGACATGCTGTTGCCGTTGGCCCTTGCCCTGGGCTTGCTGCTGGGCTGGAGCTTCGCCCAATCCCGCCAACGTCCGGCGGGCCGAGATCAAAAGGGCAGTCGCCAGTGGCTGCGCTGGCTTGAGGCCGCCCCAAGCGGCTGGTTGATTGTGGCCGCCGACGATCGGGTTCGCCTACTCAATCCCAGGGCCGAACGGTTGCTGCAGCTGGGTACCGCCATACCCAGTCCGGTTTTCCTGGAGCAGATCTGTGCCGATGCCCAACTGCGCGAAGTCATCCACGCCGCCCGTCGCCATCAGCGCCCCCAGCGACTCGAATGGGAGCTGGGCGGTGAAGAGCTGGAGGCCATTGCCCTGCCTGGCGATGGGGGCTGGGTGGGGGTGCAACTGCAGAGTCGCCGATCGATTGAAGCCCAACTCGACCAACAGGAGCGTTGGGTCAGTGATGTGGCCCATGAGCTGCGAACCCCCTTGACGGCCCTGCTGCTGGTGGGCGACAGCCTTTCCGCCCAGGTGACCAGTGGCAATGCGGTTCTGGTGGAGCGTCTGCAGCGGGAGCTGCGGCGGCTCCAGGCGCTTGTGGTTGATCTGCTCGAGTTGTCGCGGTTGCAGAACAGCCTCCCGGGCCAGGGCATGGACCTACAACCGGTGGATTTGGCGCCTTTGGTGGAGCGCGTCTGGGCGGGTCTGCGCCCCCTAGCCGAAGCAAGGTGCATCGACATCAACCTGCTTAAGCCGATGCTGGATGCTCCAGCCGCAGTCGTCGTCGGTGATGAATCCCGCCTGCACCGGGCCCTGCTCAATTTGCTGGACAATGCCCTTCGTTTCAGCCCCGATGGCGGCAAGGTCGAAGTCCGCCTTGCCCAGGGCCGCCACTGGTGCCGGATAGAGGTTCTAGATCAGGGTCCGGGGTTCAGTGAGGCCGATTTGGAGCACATGTTCGAGCGTTTCTACCGGGGAGATCCCTCCCGCGTGCGCAGTCTGCGCACGGGCAGTGGCCTGGGGCTTTCCATCGTTCAGCAGATCGCCCTGACCCATGGCGGGCGGGTCCAGGCGAACAACCATCCCCAGGGAGGGGCCTTGATTGAACTGCTCCTGCCCGTCGCCCGCTGAAGCCAACCCCGAGGACCCCTGGATTGAGCACTCGGGTCTAGGCCTTGTCGCGGTTGTTCACTTGCTGCGGTTGTTCAATTGCCTGGCTTTTGAGGAGGGATGGGGCCTTTGAATAACCAGATGTTGGGTCCATCGATCCATACCAGCAGGGCCTGATCGGCAGCTTTGAGCCACTGCTGCTGGCCGGGATCAAAGCCAAGGGCCCGCGCCGCGATCAAGGGCAGACGGCGTGCCTGCACACCCTCGCTGAGGGCGTTATCGGTGCCGGCCGCGAACGGAGCCGGAGCAGCCTGCTCCCAGAGCCGCAGATAGGCCGCGGCGTCGCTGGCCTTGGCAGGCTCGCGGCCAGGACCCCCAGAACCGGGGGTTGGTGGCGTCGCCTCGCCGATGCTGCGCAGCTCTCGCCAGCGTTGCAGGGCTTCAGCAGGCGGCGAAGGGGAAAGCCGCTGGGGGTTTGGGGCCAGGGCAAGGGGCGTGGTTTCAGCAGCCCCTGCCATGGCATCGGAGGCAGGCGCACCCTTTGGTCCCTTGGTGTTCCTTTGGGCCCCTGGTTCCTTGGCGGTCGGCCCAGCCATGGGGTGGAATTTGGCTCCGGCCGCCTTGGCCATGGCAACCGATGGGGTTGTACCCACCCCTTGGACCCCCTGGGAGGATGTTTTGGAGGGCTTGAGCAGCAGGGTTGGCTGGATTTTGGCGCTCTTTACTTCGGGGTTACGAGCGCCTGGTTTTGCCGTGGCGGCGGCCAGGGACTTGGCGGGGTCGGCCTTGGCGGCGTTCTTGGTTGGCAGGGGCCCCAGCAAGTCGGGCGGTGGTGGAGGAAGGGCCGTGGCCGGTGGCAGTGGAATTGTTGTGGCCGCCACCTCCTGGGGCATGCGGCGACTGAAGCGCAACAGTTCCGGGGTGTTGTCCTCGGCTGCGAGGACCTGGGGCTTGGCGGGACCGCGGCGCCAGGAGTTGTGGGTCAGTAGCAGGCCATGGCCCACCAAGGCGGCGGTCAGGGCGAGCCCCAGGGGAGCGGCGGCTGGAAAGCCGCCGCGCAGGGTCTTCAACGATGGCAAGGACAGCTGGGGGCGGGGGAGG
>JBIKMU010000077.1:0-8722 GCA_044359075.1 Cyanobium sp.
TCCCTCCAGCTGGGTTTTACGGATTACGAACAGACCTACGCCAAGAAGAAGACGCGTCGGCAGATCTTCCTCGATGAAATGGAAGCAACGCTCCCTTGGGATTCCTTCCTAGCACTCATACAGCCTGTGTACTACAAGCCCACGGCCAAGGGTGGGCGACCTCCCTTCTCTTTGGAGGTGATGCTGCGCATTCACCTTCTACAGCAGTGGTTCACGCTCTCCGATCCATTGATGGAGGAGATGCTGATCGACACTCCCTGCTTTCGCCGCTTTGCGAGGATCGACATGATCGAAGGCCGGATCCCTGATGAGACAACGATCCTCAACTTCAGGCACTTACTGGAAGAGCATCAAATTGCCGAGCAGATCTTTGAGAGTGTGAACCAGAGCCTGACCGAGAAGGGTGTGATGCTGAAGGAGGGGACGATCTTGGATGCGACGATCATCAACGCGCCCAGTTCAACCAAGAACAAGAAGGGCGAGCGTGATCCTGAGATGCACTCGGTGGCCAAGGGCAACCAGTGGTTCTTTGGGATGCGCTGCCATATCGGTGTTGACGCAGCCTCGGGTTTAGTCCATTCCGTGGTGAGCACAGCAGCGAACGTGCATGAGCTGAACACTGCGGCTGATCGAGTCCATGGCGAGGAACGCGTGATTTACGGCGATGCTGGTCACATCGGTATTGAGAAGCGCGATGCGTTCAAAGACTGCGAAGCTGAAATGCGCATAGCCATGAAGCCCGGCCAGCGCCGAGTGCTACCGGATACCCCAGAAGGACGGCTCCTCGATTTGATTGAAACGGCGAAAGCCCACTTCCGCGCCAAGGTGGAGCATCCTTTTCGGATCATCAAATGCCAGTTTGGATTCCGGAAGGTTTATTACCGAGGCATCATCAAAAACGACCTGAAGCTCAAGATGCTATTTGCACTGGCCAATCTCTGGTTCGTACGAAAGCGTTGTCCTTGTATAGCGTGAATTACAGGATAAGTGTGTCTTGCCGGGGTCAGCAACTCGCAATAACAACCACTTATTCCCTGGAAACATGTAAAAACAAGCTGATTGCGAACTCAGCGCTGAAGGCCAAGGTCAAAAACGACACATTGTCGTCTCATTGGCGAGAACGTGACAGATGTCCCCTAACAGGGACGGCTTGATCAGAGTTTCCCCAATCGGGCTGCAGGGAATTGAGTAACGCAACGAACTCCTCTCCGTGGGTGGGAACCCTCAGGTGGGCCAGTTCATGAAGGACGATGTAGTCGAGACAGGAGCGTGGCTTCTGGGCCAGCTGCGTATTCAGGCGGATGTTCTTCGTGGATGGATTGCAGCTGCCCCACTGGCGGCTCATTGCTTGAACGAAAAGCTTGTTGATCTGTACATCCAGCCGTTGCTGCCAGTGATCGATCAGATCTGCTGCTTCTTGCCTAAGCTGGTTGCGGTACCAGGCCGCCAAGATGCTCTGACGTTTCTCCAGGGTGGATGCAGGCCGTAGGAAAAGGATTAGATGCCTGGGGTGAACCTCAATTTTGGGCGCGGCATTCACTTCCTCGATATGCAGCAACAGCCTGCGCCCCCAAAGTGCATGGGACTCACGCTCGACTACCAGCCGGGGGCTTTCGCGTTGCTGACCTGAAAATCGGGCTTGCTGCCTGCGGATCCAGCCCAGCTTGCCGATAGCGTAGGCCCGCACATGTTCGTGGCTCATCCCTTGCGGCGCTGACATGCGCACAGCCCCATCGGGAGGTACTACTGATAGATGCAGGTGCTTGATCGGCTTGATGGTGACGTCCACGGGCATGGCGCCGATCAACAACTGATGGCTGGGGAAGGCCTGAGTCATCAGTATTCGGGCTGTGCCACCAGCACCGCAAACAACCGTTCCACCTCGGCCGCGTCCTGTAGCAGGCCGTACAGGGCAGCTTTGATCACCTGCTCCTTGGCCTGGATGCCTCGCCAACCATCGGGTCTGATCTGGCGCACCGTCTTGTCAACCCGAAGCGCCAGATCAAGGTCGCCATTCAGGTTGTTCCACATGGCCCTTTTGCCAGGGGTATCCAGCTGGTCAGGAGTCCTATCGGCGGTTTGGCGATGTAGTTGGCGGGCCAGTTCGGCGATTTTCCGCAGATATTCCTCGAAGGCGTCAGCATGTTGCTTGCGGAATCGGATGATCTCATTGAGCACCTGCGACATCCGGTCATAGAAAGCGGGATCATGGGCCTGCTCGCTGATGATCGTGCGGCGCATGTTGTTTTCGATGGTCTCCTGGACCGCTTTTTTGTTGCTGCCCGACTTGCCAAAGCTCTGGTTGATGGCCTGAGCAACACCCGTCTTAATGATCAGCTCCAGCAGGCCGATTTCCTCGAAGGCAGAGATCTTGCGTGGTTGATCCGCTTCAATGTAGGCATCAATCAGGAAGCGCATATCGGCCTCGTAGGCCTTGATGTCCAGATTTTCCCCTGCTGCTAAGCGGATCACCTGGCGCTTTCAATCTGTTTGTCAAGCTCATCGCGGTCGGTGATGATCACCACGCGGGCGTTGGGGTTGTTGGCCAGAATCCAGCGGGCCAGTAGCACCATCACGATGCTCTTGCCGCTGCCCCGGGTGTGCCAGATAATCCCGCCGCGGCGCTCCTGTACATACTTCTGAGCAGCCTTGATACCGAAGTACTGGTGAACTCGCGGCAGCTTCTTGATGCCACCATCGAACAGCACGAAGTCGCGCAGCAATTCAATCAGCCTGTCCTTTCGGCAGATCTTTAGCAGGTATTTGTCCAGCTTCAGGTGGCTGTTGTCAGTTTCATTTTCCTTCCAGCTCAGGAAGTATTTTTCTGGTGTCTGGATGGCGCCGTAGCGCAAGCCTTCGGAGTCGTTACCGGCGAGCACCAATTGGTTCGTGGCAAAGAACCAGGCATTGAACTCTGGCTGCTGGTTGGAGAGGTTTTGACGGATGCCATCGCCGATGCTCACACGACTGCGCTTGAGCTCGATCACGCCGATGGCGATGCCGTTCACATAGAGCACGAGGTCCGGCCGGCGCTCCTTGTGTCCATTGAGGTTCGATGTTGCTGTTGCCAGCTCGCTCCTTCCAGTCGCCCAGGTAGCGGTAGCCCAGCTTGTCCTGAAACAGGCGCAGCACCCGCTCCTGGGTGGCGCGCTCGAAGCCGAGGCCGCTCATGGCGTCTCCTGTTGGGTTGAAGGGATCACGACCCAGCGCCCGGCTTTGGTGGGGCCTTCATGGCGGACGCGGCCCTCGGCACGCAACTTCTTGATGTGGTAGCTGATCCCATCGAAGCTGAGCGCCAGCGCTTCCGCCAGCTCGCGGGCGGTGATCGTGGGTTGCTGTTGCATCAGCGCCAGGATCCGCTCGCGGGGCCTGCGAGGCTCCCGGCCGGCGTGCTGCGTGTCTTGGGTGGTTTCAACCGTAGTTTCTTGGGTAGTTTCTTCGGTGGTTTCTTGGGTGGCATACACGGGCAGGGGCCGCCCCAGGGCAATTCGGAAGCCGTCATCGAGGCTGAACACGGGTTCCGGCAGCCCGGCCTCGCGGCAGCGGCGGATCATGTCGGCCGTCCCGGTGCCGAGGCGCTCGATGTACTGCGCCAGGTAGAGGGGTTCGGCCAGCAGCGGATTGGCGGGGATGGAACCGTGGGGCTGGCGCAGCTGGGCGAGGCTGAGGGAGGCCGGCAGGCTGCCGGGGTTCCAGATCTCGACACGATCGGCGAACGCCATCACCTGCACGCTGCCATTGCTGGTGTAATCGCGGTGGGCCACGGCGTTGACGATCGCTTCGCGGATCACCTCGGGGGGGGATTTCGTAGGCGGCGGGAGCCTGGGTGGAAGCGGCGCGGGTGCCCACCGAGAAACTGAGGCGGGCGAGCACGAAATCCACGGCCTGATCCACCAGTTCGAACACCGTGCCCTTGAACACCTGATACGAAGGGATTGGCTTGGCGATGGCGGTGCCATGGAAGTGGGCGGCCTTGAGCTCGCTGCTGAGCAGGAAGCGCTGGGGCTGGCGGCCGAACAGCAACACGGCGGCGTGCACGGGCTGGCCATGGGCAAGCAGATTGAGGTGGGTGAGCAGCTCGCTGGCGGAAGCGTTGGGCGGCAGGGGGAAGCCGCGCACCTGGCGGGCCCGCTCGATGAACCAGGCGATGCGGTTGTCGTCAAGATCGGCCAGAGAGGCGTTGGGGCAGGGGGAGGCGTCGAAGGGGCTGGATTGTCCGTAATTGGGAGCTGCTCGCCCCGCTTCCAGGAGCTCCTGGTAGATGCGATCGACCCCCCGTCCGGTTCGCTCTGCCAGGCCGATTCGCTTGAGGGCATCGGCAAGCGCGAGGTTGCGAGAACGGGGAGGAGTCGTGAGCAGGGTGTCGATGCTGACGCCGCGCACAAAACCGCCGGGGTTGCTGATTACAAGCTGCTCCCCGAGTTGCCAGGTGATATGCACGGCGGCAAGACGGGTGTAATCGCGATGGGCAAGGGCATTGAGGAAGGCTTCGCGGAAGGCGCGTTTGCTGAGATTCGGCACCGGCACACGAAACAGGCCCACATCAAGCTCTTGCTCTGTCAGGAGAGGATCAATCCGCTGTTCTATCTGCTCCACCAGAGCCAGAAGCGGCGATCGCCAGAAGTGATTGATCCGCACCTCTGTTCCCTGCAACACCTGGAAGCCGCATTCATGGCCGGGGAGGCAGCGCCTGATGGCAGGTTCGTGGCCCAGCAGCAACAGGCGGCCGCTGTGGGCCGTTGGATTCCCTGGGCATCGGCGCCCACCAGGGCCAGGGCCCCATCGAGCTCGTCGTCACTGAGCTCCAGCAGGGTGGGATCCCCTTTGATCGATCTGGAGAACGGTGTGCTCGGTGAGCTGCAGGTATTCCACCGAGACGCCGAGCGGTGGGGTAGTGAATTCAGCGATAACGGCGGCCAGGTTTTTGCGCCGATCACGACCTGGATGCAAGCGCGTGACGCTGCCGTCTTCTTCGATGCCGAGGTAGAGGGTTCCTCCCTGGGCGTTGGCCAGACAGATGGCCGCCAGGGCGAGATCCCGATCTTTCAGCGGTTCCTTGCGGTCAGCCTTGAACTCCACCGTGGGGGTCTCGGCCGTGGGCAGCGGGGGGGCGAGCCACTGGGCGTTGTCGATGTCATCAGCTCCCCTCGATCGGCCTTGCGCTGCCATCAGTCGTCCTCCATTGCCTGACTCGCGACTGCGGCCCGCCCCTGCTCACTGAGCAGATAGCGAGCGCCGCGGCGTTCACCAAGCTGATCGACCTGCCCGCCCTCCTTGAGCCGCTTGATCGCGGCGGTGAGGGCGTTGGCCTCTACCGGCTCGCTCCAGCCACACCAGCTGGAAATGCCCAGCACCCCCGCCCAGCTGTCTATTATCTGGCGGTCCGCCGGCCCCTGGGCTGGATCCCCATCACCAAGGGCCAGGGCAATTAGTCGGCGGGCCATCTCGCCATAGCCCTGGGAGAGGTAAGGGACGGCGAGATAGGGCTTGCCCAGCAGATCATCACCAAAGCGGGCATAGGCCGCATTCATGGCGATGCTGGCCTCGTAAATGGTGACTGGATAGTTGGCACGGGTGCTGGGCTTGAGCGCCCCCAGGTTGTTGGTGATTGCCGAGGTGATCGCCCGCTCCTGGGCCTCGTGCAGACCGGGGCAGTGCTCGCGGATCCAGCGGTCGACCAGAAGGCCTGGGCCCATGGAGCGCAGCTGCAGGATCAAGCCGTCGTAGATGAAGCTGCCCAACTCTTGGGCCTGAGCCAGGGCCTGGGCCAGGGGCAGATGGCTGTGCAGCACCTGGCACTCGCTGATCACCTGCCCGCGCACCTCCGGGTTGGAGCGCAGCAATACGCGATGGCCTTGGCCGTCCCACAGCGCCATCCGGCACTCAAAGACGATCAAGTAATCGGCCGACCGGTTCTCGCCACCCTTGATGCGCAACACATGGCTGGAGTCCTCGGGGTCGGCCCGGCGAATCGTGGCGAGCACCTTGAGCTCCGGCGCTTCCACAATCAGCACCGGGTTACCGGTGGCCTGCTCCAGTTCAGAGAGGGCTTGGTTGGCGGAGGGAAGGAATTCGCGACTGCCCCGTCCGGCGGGCTCTGGCATCGGTGGCTCCGGATCCCGCTGCAGGCAGGGCCACGGTAGCCAGGGGGGTTGGGGTAGCCCTATCCAAGTCGTGTCCTGAACAGGCATCACCCCGGCAATGACATCCTCTTGCTCTACCCCTTGGCAATCTCCCCCATGAAGCGAGGGCAAGACTGCGAGTGGCTGGAGTTCTTGCCAATCTGGAACGACCCGCCACCTTCCGCCCTTCCCCATGCCCCGGCGCTCCTTCTCCGACAGTTCCCGCGGCGACGAGCAGCTGGTCCGCCAGCTTCCAGCCCTGTTGCGCCAGCACCGGCCCGATCTGATGGTGGGCGAGGGCCTCTACCGCTCGCCGGCGGGCTTCACGAGCTGGAGCGCCCATTGGGCCAAGGCGGTGGCGGTGGAGCTGGCCCTGGAGCAGTCCGAATCGATCGCTGACCACGTGGGCATCTGGGGCGCCAAGGTCTGCCAGTGGGCGCGGGAAACCGGCGCCGAGCCCCGCTTCCTCTCGCCCGCCCTGGCCCTGGCGTTTCTGCAAACCGAACAACCCACACTCACCCTTGATCTGCCCCGCGACATCAGCTGCTTCCGGCTGCTACTGCCCAAAGGCACGCTCTTCAGCGAGGAGGGCCCGGAGATCCGCTCGGTGGTGGTAGCCGAGGTGCGGGCGATGGCGGGCTGGCTGCCGGACAACTTTCAGACCGCCGGTGGCGGCCTCTCCTGCGTCGGCCTGGGGGAGGACGGCTCCACCTACCTGGCCAGCAACCTGCTTGATCCCGTCGCCAGGGCCCAGCAACCAGACCATACCGACTTCAGCCCCACGCTCTGGGACTGGGATGCCGATGGCGTCAAAGGCACGGCGGCGCGGATGGAGCAGCTCTGCGTCCATGCCCTGCTGGTGCAGCTCTACGCCAAGCACCTGGTGGCGGAAGGAGAGATACCCCCGGCACCGGGCGCCAAGGGCTTTGGTGGTGCAGGCAAGCAAAGCGCTGTCCCAGCGGATGGGGTGAGAGCGCCGGTGTGGCTGGGCAAGGACTACCAGCTGCAACGCCAGCTGGCTGGAGCATCAAGTGACACAAAAGGCAGTTGGCAGCGGGGCCACTGGCGCGCCCTGTCACCGCTGGCGGGTCCGGTGGCCGCTCCGCTGGAATGGGTGGAGCCGGTGCTGGTGGGATGAGGCAGAACGCTCACGCTCCGGAAAAACCAACTCTATAGATTGTGTTCCTTCACAAGCCCTAATCCCAGAACCAATCTGATCACTGCTAAAGACTTCAGGTCACATAGAGGCAGCAGCGGGGGTTTCAGCACTGAGCCAATCACCCGGCCTGGCAGAGGGGGACACTTGAGAACATGGAATCACAGGCCTATGAGTCAAACCAAGGTAGTGTCAGGCCAAAGGCATCGATTTGATCCATCACGATTTTGTTGAGAACACGGCCTAGAACGACCTGTGGTTCATCAGCACGAATTGGGACGACCGAATGTTGGCTGGTCTTCGATTGATTCGACCCCTTGACGATTTTGCGCCTGATCAGGGAGTTTCCTGCTTCCAGTCCACAAACATAGGCTCTTTCCTGACAAAGACCTTTGGCACCATGCTCTTTGTCACCCATCCGCACCCAGTCACCAGCGCAGACGATCGTCTCTACTGAGGTTTCCAAGGGTGGGCGCTTGCTAAAACTGCCGGGAGAGAAGTGAGAAACAGAACCGGGATAACGCCTTACCTCGTAATCCACTACCTTTGCATTTCTGAATTCAGGGTGAGCGATTGGAAGTAAGTCATGCATAAGTCGATCAATAATCTCTTGATCATTCATCTCTGCGATGACAGATGCGTTGTAAAAGTCGCTTGCAATCACGGAACCCTGCGGCTGGTCATGACCCCATAGCGCCCGCTCCGATTCTTTTTGCAGTTGGTCAAGCATGAAAAAGGTGCCGCCAGCGCCCTTTAGCGATTCGAAGCGAGATAAAACATTGGCTGGATAAGCGATTGGAACATAGCGATCCAGCCACAAACGTGTTGAAACGACATCGATCGAACCGAGAGAAGCAGCGGCAACAAGCTCTGGCGCTGCTTTGCTGCATTCTGGAGATTGAGACATCAGGGATTTAAGTCCTTTAGCGCCCACCGCTAAAACCACAGCATCGACGTCATCAATGACCTTGACTTCTTTTGTTTGTACACTCTGAATCTCAACCGAGCTCAGGCGTTGCGTCTCAGATGAAACATTCAACCGTGTCACGAAGGTTCCCCCAAGGACGCGCAGATGATGGCGAGACATCAGCCTTCGAGCGAGAGGCTCAAATAGGTGTTCGGCAATACTTTTTGAATTAATCCAACGAACATCAAACGAGTCTTGATGTGCCAGGGCATAGTAATAGAGGAGCTCCATGGTGACAGCGGCCGAAACTTCTTCGGGAGGCTTGAACAAGCCAACCAGCAAGATCGGTCGCAAGAATTCATTAATGAGTCGATCGCTGATGCCAAGCTTTATAAACAGTGATTGTGCACTAAGATTGTCGTATTTCTGGAAAATCTTTTCGCTGCGATAGAGGTCCAGCATGGCATAGAGAAGTCCTGCGATGCTGAGTCGATCTTGAATCGGAAGTCGCTTGAAGTTATTGATTGTTGCAATCGC
>JBIKMU010000078.1:0-8704 GCA_044359075.1 Cyanobium sp.
AGCGACCTGGGCCGCCGCCAGGAGGCGCTGGCCCCCACAGAAGAAGCGGTGAAGATCTTCCGCGAGCAGGCGAAGACCAACTCGGCCTTCCTGGATGATCTGGCCAGTTCCCTGGCCAACCTGGGCAGCAGCTACAGCGACCTGGGCCGCCGCCAGGAGGCGCTGGCCCCCACAGAAGAAGCGGTGAAGATCTTCCGCGAGCAGGCGAAGACCAACCCGGCCTTCCTGGATGATCTGGCCAGTTCCCTGGCCAACCTGGGCAGCAGCTACAGCGACCTGGGCCTCCGCCAGGAGGCGCTGGCCCCCACAGAAGAAGCGGTGAAGATCTTCCGCGAGCAGGCGAAGACCAACCCGGCCTTCCAGAACGATCTGGCCAGTTCCCTGACCAACCTGGGCGTCCACTACAGCGACCTGGGCCGCCGCCAGGAGGCGCTGGCCCCCACAGAAGAAGCGGTGAAGATCTTCCGCGAGCTGGCGAAGACCAACCCGGCTTTCCTGGGCGAGCTGGCCCACAGTACCTCGGGCCTGGCGGTCCTGCAGTTGCGACTGGCCAACCCCAGCGCCGCCCTGCCGCTGCTGCGAGAAACGGTGAGCATGGAGGTCACCTACCTGCAGGCTCAGCTGCCGTTGCTGCCGGAGGGGCGGCGGTTGGCGCTGGTGGAGGTGTTCGGTGATCGCTGGCAGATCCCCTTCTCGCAGGCGCAGCAGGGTGAGGCAGGCGCAGCCCTGGCGCTGTTCACCCGCCTGAATCGCCAGGGCCTGCTGCAGGACATCCAGCGCAGCCAGTCGCTGCTGGCGCGCAGCGGGCCGCAGCGGCCCTTATTCGAGCAGCTCACTGACGTGACGACCCAGCTGGCCAGCACCACCCTCACCCCCGAGCAGCAGGCACCGTTGCTGGTCCGCAAGGAGCAGCTGGAGCAGGAGCTCTACCGCCAGCTGCCGCAGGTCCAGCCGCGGCTGGTGGAGGCGGCTCAGGTTGCGGCGCTATTGCCGGCTGGTGGGGCGCTGGTGGAGTTCCAGCGCTACCGCTCCCACGACGCCAGCCAGAACTGGGACACCCGTTTTGGCCCTCCCCGCTACCTGGCCCTGCTGCTGCGGCCCGACGGCACGATTCGCGCCATCGGACTTGGGGAGGCGGCGCCGATCGATGCGGCGGTGGCTGAGGCGGTGGCCACCAGCGCCGATCCCAACCGCCAGGCACAAGCGCCCCAGAAGTTGGCGGAGGTGAGCCGGCTGGTGCTGGCGCCGCTGCAACGGGAGCTGGCGGGGGTGCGGGAGCTGTTTGTGTCGCCGGATGGTGAACTCAACCGCCTGCCGTTTGCGGGATTGCCGGTGGCGGGCCCCAAGGGCGGCGGGCTGAGCGATGGACCCATCACGGCCGATGGCCGCACCCTGGGCGATGCAGTGGCGTTGCGGCTGCTCACCACCGGCCGCGACCTGCTGCGGCTCCAGCAACCTGCCAAGGCCGGCGCTGCACCGGTGCTGATCGCCAACCCGGATTTCAATGCCGCCTCCCGCTCAGCCACAGGCGGCGCGAGCGACTCAGCCGCCGCCACGGCTATGGGCCCAAGTGTGCTCCGCGGCGGCCAGCAGCGCTCCCCCGGCGTACGGGGCCTCACTGCCTGGCAACCGCTGGCGGGCACCGAGCAAGAAGCCCGCCAGCTGGCACCCCTGCTGGGCGGCGGCGCGGTGATCAGCGGCCCGGCCGCCACCGCCGCGGTGGTGCTGGCCCAGCCGGCGCCACGGATTCTGCACATCGCCACCCATGGCTTCTTCCTGGCGGATCAACCCTTTGCGGGAGCCAACGCGGGCGGCGGCCCGGCAGCCCCGGGCGCCCGGGACCGGCCAGCTGCCGGTGGCGGCGCCGGAGATGGTTCCGCTGCCACCACCCCCAGCCGGGAAGACCCGCTGCAGCGCAGCGGCCTTGTGTTTGCCGGAGCCAACCGGCCCGATGCCAACCCCAGCGACGACGGCTATCTCACGGCCGCGGAAGCCACCGCGATGGATCTGGAGGGCACCGAACTGGTGACCCTTTCGGCCTGTGAAACCGGCCTGGGCGGCGTGCAGAGCGGTGAGGGGGTGTATGGGCTGCAGCGTTCGCTGGCGGTGGCCGGTGCCCGCTCCACCCTGCTCAGCCTCTGGAAGGTGGACGACGGCATGACCGCCACCTTCATGGAGCGCTATTACAACAAGCTCAAGGCCGGTCAAGGCCGCGCCGATGCCCTGCGCGACACCCAGGCCGAGTTCCGCAATCACAAAAACTCCACCTACAACGACATCCGGGTCTGGGGTGCTTTCCAGCTCAGCGGCGACTGGCGGGCCCTGCCCAGGTGGTGAGTTGCCCCAAGGCCCGCTGACGGGGCCGCATTGACAGCCCAGATTGTTTCCGTTGTATCCTCCCCCGATGGCCGGCTTGTCCTTCCGAACCCGCACTGCAGCGCTTCCCTTGCAGGGGGCCTTGCTGGCCGTGCTGCTGGCGCCGGCCAGTGGCGCCTCCGCTGCCGATCTGAGCGCCGCCGTCACCGCCGCCGAAGCCGAGCTGCGCCAGGGCTGGTCCGCAGACCCCACCACCGCCGCCCTGCCCTTCCCCACCGTGCGTCTGTTGGCACGAGACGCTTTGGTGCAGGGCACCTGCAACCCCAAGGCTTCGGCCCGTGTCCCCGCGCCCACGGCCGCCTATTGCGCCAGCAGCGGTGAGGTGCTGCTGGATCAGGATCTGCTCGCTGACGCCTACGGCAAAGCCAAGCCGCCCCAGGGGCGCGCCTTGGTCACCTACTGGATCGCCACCGCGCTGGCAGAGCGGCTGCTGCCCGCACCAACGGATGGTGCAGGATCCGATGTGTTGCGAATCCTGCAGGCCACCTGCCGGGGAGGGGTTCTGCTGGGGGCCAGTCCTGCCCGTCAGGCCTTCCCGGATGCCACCCCTCTGCTGATGGCGGCCCGCTCGGCCTATGGCGACCGCTATGCGACGGCGGTGGGTTCGGCCAGCCAGCGCGGCTATGCCCTCCTCACCGGACTGGGAGCCACGGGCACATCCTCCTGCGATGCCGCCGAGATGGCCGCCCTGGTGAAGGGAGCGGTGCCGGATCAAGCCCTGCTAGCCAAGATCGAGCAGCTGCCACCACCGGAACGGGCCTACGGCAGCTTGCTCGGCGCGATCAACAGTCAGTGCAGGCCCCTGCTGCCCAAGCGGCCCTGCCCCCGTAATCAGTAGCTGATTGATGCCGAGAGATCGGGAACCCGGCACACAAGCTGACGAAACGGAGCGTAAGCAGGGGATGCCAGGAAACCGCTCCGATGGGGCCTGGTGGCGCCCACCCTCCTGGAGCATCTCCCAGCTGCTGCATACATGGATCCGCCGCGGCGGCATCCTGATTGCTTCGACGTGGGGAATGTATACCTTTATCTATAAAGACATCTACGTGCCCTCCCAGCAGCCGGCCCATCTCAACCTGGAGGCCTCCCTCAATCCAGTGCCGGATCGCCCAACGACAGCGGGCGATCTGGAGATGCTGCTGGAGATCAAGGCCACCAATTCCAGCAGCCGCCGGGTGTACCTGCTGGCGAACATATGGACATTACGAGCTATTAACATAGCCCCGCGAACAGGATCCAGGGAGGACGGAGAATTAAAATTCATCCAAAAATCGAATGAAGAACTGAAAGGTGATGGCGTGCAGCATACGGAGCTTGGTGTTACGCGCTCCGCGGAAAAACTGATCGCGATTGGGCGTCTGTTCGGCGATGACTTCATCAATCCGGGCAATACAAAGAATCGCTCAATCCTTGTGAACATCCCCACAGGAACCAACGCGGTTGAACTTCAAGTGATCATGCCCCTCCTGTCCAAACAGCCGCAAGCAACTTTGTTTTCGGGGCAGCGTTTAGTCTGGGAGGTGGATACAGTTGATGCTGATCTAAAGGCTTTACTTTGCCCAAAGAAAGATGGAGGTTCCACTTCTGGGAATCTTGGATGCCGAAAATACGGAACAGAAGGTGATAAAGCCTTAAAGCAGTTCGATCCGCAGAATATTACGTTAACTCTCGACCAGCAGATCGGCTTGCCGCTGGGCCAGAGCAAATAAAGTAGAACCACAAGCCAACAGCGGAATCCTTATCTTTTCTCTCGTTGACCGGGCATTGTCAGCAGCCATCAATGAAGAATCCATAGATGATTGCCATGGGCTGCCATAGATTGGGATGGGCGGGGAGCGGTGCAACTTGCTCATCGAACAAACCCCTCGAGTGGACTGGCCGCCATTGAGTCTGCTTCAATAGCGATAGCCTCCAAGCCCTGCACGATTCGCTGCTGGTGCTTGCCTCAGAGGTGCACGATGGCCCCGGGCCAGAAAGCCCCGACGACCTCAGGCGGGATCGACTGGCGGTGGTGGAGCTGGCGTTGGTGTTGGCGTCGGCGTCGGAGGAGCTGGCGTTGGTAGAGACAGCCATTGGTTCTCATACTTCTGAGCCCATGGAGGCAGGAGCTCCTTGTCTTTGATCGGAGGCTTATGGTCAAATTTCGTATCGGCCAGATCGCTGAAGAGTACCTTCGTCATGCCGGCAGCGGACCTGGCTTCTAGAAGATAATCGTCCAAAAGCGCTGGGCGTTGACTGGGGTCATTAGGAGGGGAGAGGGACGCCTTAAGCAGCTTCTCCTTGCCAATCAGTGAAGTGATCTGACTACCTAGGTCACCGAATCCAGTGGGTTGAACAGATCGCCCAAACACGTAGAATAGATTACTGATTCCGAGCAGCTGAGGAAAGTTTTCAGGAAGCTTGAACCCACGAAGATTACTTCCCCCAGCAAGAACCAGAAATACACCCACCAAAACGCTTGTGAAGAACAATTGGAACTTGTAGACATTAAAAACACCCCCCTCATCAAGCAGGAGATCTTGCCAACGGCTTTGCTTGCCGTAGTTTTCGGCCTGCTTGCTCTTGGCGATATCGTCGCCGTATTTATCAGCTTCACTAAGCCAGCCTTGGTCGTTAAGCCACTGCCAGTTCACGAAGCTAAGCCTATTCTTGGCGCCATCTACCGCAAAGGTTCCTACCGTACCCGACGCGCTGATTCCCAGTAGGACCAGCACGCTCTCGGGGAGATCGGAGAGGTCTCCGGTGAGGTTGAAGAGGTAAACCAATACGGACAGGACCAGGATCGTGAACCACAGGAGTTGCAGCCTGGATAGGCTCGCTTTTCCATACGGGCCTGCCGTCACCACCACAGGGTTCAAGTATGTCAAAATATGCCTCCAGTCATTCAAACCCCTCACCTTACCCTGACCAGTTCTTATATTATATAAATAAACGCTGCCTGAAATTCCCAGATAGCCCAAAAGCCCGACAATGGTGGCCGAGAAAAGCGAGATCCGTCGGCTGCTGACCGGCAGACTCTCGCGAAGAAAGTAGAGAGATTCGGACTGTTGTGGTTTTGATGTCCACTTACCATCTAGTCCTTTATCAAACGAAACACTACCAACTTTATCGCCGTTGTAATCGATGGTTATACCTACTTTATCCGTCTTTTTGTCAGCAGCTGGCAATATCAATGTGTGGGATTTCCCACCTTCAGCAGGAGTCAGCGTCGCAAGGCCCTCGAGACCAGGATCGAGGTTCCAATTGAAAACAGGAGCCGGTGAATTACTGCCACCTTGATTGTTATCTGCCGTGGAGGGTGAGGTAGATTGAATCTTGAGCTTGATCGTAACAGGTTGCCCAGGATTGAAGGAAGTTGCACTCCCCACAATCTCAGGAGTTGGGGACTCTGCCATTACGACGAGATCCCGAGTTCTGCTCCAGAATATGCGATCCCAGATGTTTGATTGCTTCCCGACCGGGGGTTGTGGCATCAAGATCGTGGTCCGCCCGATGCCCGGGCCCGACTTAATATTCAGACTCTCATCTTTCCGGTTCTGATTTCCCCAGCATGCTTGCTTGTACTGATACGGATAGGGCGGGTTGGCTACGATAAGCGGTGAGCCGGGTGGAACTGCGAAGAGATCAGTGGTCTGAACGGGAACATACTCGATCTTCTCCTCACTTACTTTAGTAACGTCTCCATTCGTAGCGACTTGGCTAGGCGTCGTCTTAAGCCGTTGCCTCAATATCGGCAGATCCAGAGAGGGGTTAGAATTAACTTGTCGTCGAAGCTCTGTGCAATCAAACTGAGAAGTGCCGGCAGCGCCCCCGGAGAAGGCCGGAAGCACCATTTCCGCGCCGACCAGAATCAGCAGACAGAGCAGCAGAGCCGTCCATCTATTGAGAAGGCGACTCCACTGCCGTTTTTTCGGCAAGCGGCTCGGCTGCAATAATCTGGAGAGAAAGTTCATAGGTAGCTACCCACTGACAGGTTTCAATTCGCAAGCCCTGTGCCTCGGGTTTGAGGATAAACAGGTAGCAGCAATTGGCACTGCCAACGAATAGGAGCAAATACTCCTTCTTGCACAATAACTTCATGAACGATGAATCCCATGCCAATTAGTCGATCGGGCCAAGAATCGTTACGTTCCTCAAGGCACTGCCGGATTGCCGGATGCGTCGGGGCATCCGCTTCCCCCAGTGGTGGATGCTGTTGGTGGCGATCCTCTCCATCCTCAGCGGGCAGGGTTCGCTGGTGGGGATGGAGCATTTCGCCAAACGCCACCGCCAGACGCTCAACGAGCTGCTCGGTACAGATTTCGGCACGTCACCATCGGACTCGACGTTCCGTCTGCTGTTGGCGCAACTGGACGTGCCGGGCTTTGAGTCCCTGCTCCGCGACTGGATGGTGGCCCAGCCAGGTGTGGCTGAGGAGCTCGACACCCTGGTGTGTGACGGCAAAACGCTGCGGGGCTCCATCGCTGAGAACGCCTCTGGCGCAGCGACATTCATCGCCCAGGTGAGCCTCTACTCCCAGAGCCTTGGTGTGGCCATCGCCCAGACAACGTACGCCACCGATGCCGGTGGCGAGATCCAGGCGCTGCGCCACCTACTGGAGGCTGTCGATCTCGGGGGAGTGCTGGTGCAGGCCGACGCGCTGCATGCCAACCGCCCTTTTTCCTCTACCTCGCCCAGCGCGGCGCCGACTTCCTGATCGCCGTCAAACACAGTCTGCCCGGTGTCATCTACATAGGCGGTCGCCTATCTAATCGTCGCCAAACACACAGTCGCCGCAGGGGGTTTCGACTGATCAGAGACCGGCTGACCTACGGCCGCCGAATCCGCTGGCGCACCAGCAGACGGGAGGTGAAACGGGGTCGTGACATCACCTGGGCCTTGCGAGCGATGCCAGCGCCGGAGTGGGTGATGGAGCAGTGGCCTGGTAGCGCCACGATCATCGCGGTGCGCAGTCAAGGCAGCCGCGATGGCAAGCCGACCGATGAGACCCGCTTCTATGTCACGAGTTTTCGCACCGGTGCCACAGCCTTGTTGCAGCACATCCGGGACCGCTGGTCGATTGAGAACAGCTGGCACTGGGTGCAGGACGTGCCGCTACGGGAAGACGCCCATCGCTACCGAGAGAACAACGGCGTCCAGATCCTGGCCACTCTCAGGAGCCTGGCGATCAATGCCCTGCGGCTCATAGGGATTTGGTCGATCACCGAGGGCATCGCTTCACTGGCTCACGACATCAAGGGACTGCTCAGGCTGATGGGGTGGCGGGAACCAGCCGCCGGCACGCCCTCAGGATGACTTCTATTAGGCCCTGGGGTCTTGGTGGCCCTGCAGCGGCTCGCCGATTGCACGGCCGCTCTTCGCATCCCATTGCCGCACCGTTCCATCCATCCCGGCGCTCACGATCCGGCTGCCATAGGCGCTGTAGGCCGCCGAGTTCACCCGGCCTTGGTGGCCCTGCAGCGGTTCACCGATTGCACGGCCGCTCGTTGCCTCCCACTGTCGCACCGTTCCATCATCACGGACCCTCACGATCCGGCTGCCATCGCTGCTAAAGGCAGCCAAAACCACGATTTTTTGGTGACACGGCAAAGGTTCGCTACTGCGCCCAGAGTCGTCAGGAGCCACTCCGATGGTAAGAGCGGATGACGTGCCGTCGAAAGACTTAATATCACCTTTGTGACTGAAAATGGGGGCTGCCGGAGCGCCAGCACGATCTTCAGCAAGCCATTTGGCTCCAACAAACTTTGGGGTGATCGCCAAGTCTTTCGCTGGCTGCTACTGGGCCCCCACCATGTTGCCCCAGGCGAGGAGCATGCTCACCGATGCAGTTGCCACTATTCCAGCACGCTTGATGAAGATCGCGAGACGTTTGTGCCGCTTCTGATGATTGCGCACCGCACGATCCATCTTGTTTGAAGTCATCCATCTTTTGGCCATTCTAGCACCATCTGCGGGCCCTTACATGCATCAGGCAACACATCGGTTTCGGTGCCCTGCGCCTAAACCGCGCTGATTAGAGTGATTGGGTTCATAAGAATGCCAGCTGACCAGCATAATCTAACTACCGAATCTTTCCCTCGCCAATGAGCAGCTCAGGGGTATCAGGAGGGCGGGACGCTTCGAACAAGCCCTTTGAGTGGACAGGTCTTCAATAAGACTATGCTTACGTTCTAAACCTCTTGCCTGCCACTCAAGGCCAGCGTTGGACCAAGCCGCTGCGCGGCAGATTTCATGAAGTTAGCATAGGCAACTGCCAAGGGCGGACAGGGCCCTGGGCAGCACTCCTTATTACAAGCAAAAGTTTTCTCTGACTAGGCCTGGCTGAACA